>JBDTMZ010000072.1:0-98929 GCA_039934035.1 Candidatus Solibacter sp.
CGTTTTTATCTGCATTTTCTTATCGGCGTGCATCGGCGTTCATCGGCGGCCAAATCGTTTTGGTTTCCGGCGTGTCGTCAACCACGCGCCGGCCGCCGCCCGGTAGTCTCCTCGTCCCGCCAGTAACTCCCCCCAAGGGCCGCACTGCGCAAAATCCCGCAGCCGCCTCTCAAATTCCTCTTCAATCTTGTAGAAAAAGACGGCAAAGTCCGGTTGCGCCCTGTGGTGCATTCCAATATCCTGTAGGTTCGCTTATATGTCCACCAAAACTCCCATCACAGTCGCCCACGGCGACGGCATCGGACCGGAAATCATGAACGCCACTCTCCAGATCCTGGAGGCGGCGGGCGCTGCGCTCGAAATCGAGACCATCGAAATCGGCGAAAAGGTCTATTTGCGCGGCAACTCGGCCGGCATTGATCCCAGCGCTTGGGATTCGCTCCTGAGGACCAAGGTGTTCCTCAAAGCCCCCATCACCACGCCCCAGGGCGGTGGCTTCAAGAGCCTCAACGTCACCACCCGCAAAACGTTGGGCCAGTATGCCAACGTGCGCCCCTGCGTGTCGTACCACCCATTCATCGACACCAAACATCCGAATATGGACGTGGTGATTGTTCGCGAGAACGAAGAGGATCTGTACGCCGGCATCGAATACCAGCTCTCGCCCGAGGTCATGAGTTGCATTAAGCTCATCTCCCGCCCCGGCAGCGAAAAAATTGTCCGCTACGCCTTCGAATACGCCCGCCTTCACAAACGCAAAAAGGTCACCTGCTTCATGAAGGACAACATCATGAAGATGACCGACGGTCTGTTCCATAAGGTCTTCGACGAGATCGGCCTGCAATATCCCGACATCGAAAAGGAAGCCTGGATTGTCGATATCGGCGCCGCCAAAATGGCCGACACGCCGGAAGCCTTCGACGTCATTGTGATGCCCAACCTCTATGGCGATATTTTGAGCGACGTGGCGGCGCAGATCGCCGGTTCCGTCGGTCTCGCCGGTTCGGCCAACATCGGCGATAGCTGTGCCATGTTCGAAGCCATTCACGGCTCCGCCCCGCGCCGCGCCGGCCAGAACCTGGCCAATCCCTCCGGCCTGCTGCTCGGCGCCGTGCTCATGCTGGTGCACATCGATCAGCCCGATGCTGCCGCCCGCGTGCACAATGCGTGGCTGCGCACCATTGAGGATGGCGTCCACACCTACGACGTTTTCACCGAAGGCGTCAGCAGCCAGAAGGTGGGCACGAAGGAGTTCGCCGCTGCCGTAGTCGCACGTCTGGGCCAGTCGCCCAACATCCTGAAGCCGGTCACTTATGCGCACCGCCCGGCTGCCGTCGCCGCCGCCAAACAGGCCGAGCGCGCTGCCGTGACTGCCGAAACCAAGGGCATCGACGTCTTCGTCTACTGGCCCTCCCGCGATCCTAATAAACTCGCCGAGGCCGTCGGCAGCCTCGCCGGCGACGGCATCAGCCTGCAGATGATCGATAACCGCGGCGTCAAAGTCTGGCCCGACGGACGCGCCGAAACTTTCTGCACCGATAGTTTCCGCTGCCGCTTTATGGCCAACGGCGTCGTCGACATGCAGAAATTGATGGGCGTCGCCAACCGCATCGCCGCCGCCGGCATCGATATCTCCGCCACCCAAACCCTACGCAATTTCGATGGCCAGGCCGGCTTCACGCTGGCTCAGGGACAGTAGCCATGAACGCCCATCCACTGGTTGTAGTGCTCATGGGTAGCAAGTCGGACTGGGATGTCATGCGCCAGGCTGCCGACGTGCTCAGCAAGTTCGGCGTGGAGCACGAATGCCGCGTGCTCTCCGCCCACCGTACGCCCAAAGAGACCGCCGAGTATGTCAGCGCCGCCGAGGGCCGCGGGGTCGAAGTGGTGATCGCCGCGGCCGGCGGCGCCGCCCATCTGGCAGGGGTCTGCGCCGCGCATACCCTGCTTCCCGTGCTCGGCGTGCCCATGGAAAGCGCCGCCTTGAAGGGCATGGATTCGCTGCTTTCCACCGTCCAGATGCCCGCGGGCATCCCGGTGGGCACGCTCGCCATCGGCGCCCCGGGTGCGCGAAATGCCGCACTGCTGGCCATCGCGATCCTCGCCAACAGCCGGCCCAAACTGCGCGATCTCCTGCGCCAGTTCCGCGCCGATCAGAGCGCCAAGGTACTCGCCGAAACATTGTCTTAAGCCGCTGGCGGCAGTGCCGCCGGTAGGCCGCCCTGTCGCCTCCCGCACCTTACGGAGCGGGCGAGCGAAGTGCTCCATGCCGCGTGTTATCATGTGGCTGACAAGCTAATCTTGGAGGAAATGAAACCATGGGTCCGCTGGGTTGGCCGGAAACGGTTTTCATCTTTTTCCTCGCGTTGCTCCTCTTCGGACCGAAGAAACTCCCGGAGTTGGGTCGTACCGTGGGAAAAGCATTGACCGAATTCCGCCGCGCTTCGAGCGACTTGAAATCGACGTTCGATCGCGAAATGAAAAGCCTGGAACAGGAATCGGAGATTAAGGAATTTAAGGAAATTACCAATCAGTACCAGTCCGATACGTACAGCTACGATTACTCGTCCTATGAATCCACCTACGAGGGTTCATATGGTTACGAAGGCGATTCCACTGCTACCAGCCCATCCACTCTAAGCGCTTCCGCAACTCAGGACGCTGAATCACCCGCCGGCTTGCCCGAAGGCACTGTCGCTCAAGGCTCGGAAATTGCTGTTGTCCCCGATCATGCTTCCGAAGTACCGGAACATGCATCGACGGATCCGTACCTTGAGAAATTGCAGGAACGTCCTTCGACTCCGGCCGAATCCAATAGCTAACGAATGAATCCATCTGATGAGCAGCAGGGGACCAACGTACCCCCCGCCGGGGATCCGTCCAGTACTGGTAAGGTCCCTGACGGATCCCCCCAGACTGGGCCGGGCGTCGCACCGGCCGATCCCCTCGACGCTTATGACGATGGCTATCCTCACGAGCCTTCGGTAGTGCCTGCTCCTTTACCGAAGCCTCCTTCCACGGCCGTCGCCACGATTCCCAAATCGGGTGGCGGCGGCAAAACTCCCCCTCCGCCCCCTCCTCCTTCCGATGAGGACGAAGCGGACGATGACAGCATGCTCCGCATGTCTTTCATGGAGCATCTCGAGGAACTCCGCTCCCGCATCATTAAAGCCCTCATGGGCATCGCCGTCGCCTTTGCCCTAAGCCTGACTTATACCTACCAGCTCTGGGACTTTGTGCGCCAGCCCGCGTCTGCCGCGCTCAAGAGCCTGGGCTATGCGCAGCAAGACCTGGTGCAGATTGAACCCATGGAGACGTTTAATGTCATCTGGTTTAAACTGCCCGTTTTGTGCGCCATTTTCCTCGCCGCCCCTTGGATTCTTTACCAAGTGTGGGCGTTTATCTCTCCCGGTCTTTATAAGAAAGAGCGAAAATGGGCCGCGCCGTTTGTGCTCGGCGCCGGCGGCCTTTTTATCTTGGGTGGAGTTTTTGCCTATTTCGTGGTTTTTCGTTTCGGGCTTACCTTTCTCCTAAGTATCGGCCAAGGCCATGGTGTCATCGCCATGGTCTCCGTGACCGAGTACTTCAACTTGTTCGTAAATGTCACCATGGGCGTCGGGCTTGTCTTCGAGTTGCCCGTGATTATCTTCATGTGTACGCTGCTGCGAATCGTCACACCAGGCTTCCTCATCCGTCACAGCCGCTATGCGATTCTGGGCATCTTCATCCTTGCCGCCATCATCACGCCGACGCCGGACGTTTTCAATTTGATGCTCTTCGCAGTACCGATGTGCATTCTGTTTTATTTCGGTATTTTTGCGTCGTACTTGCTCATCTTGAACCGGGAAAATAGGAAGTTCCCGTGGCGCATGACCATTACCATCGTCCTTGCCGTACTGCTCCTGCTAGCTTTAGTGGTATATATGTCCATTACTAAATATGGTATGCATCTGGTACCACGATGGCCATTTCTTACCCGCTAAAGGTAGCATTTTTGTAGAATTACCATCCGCATCCGATGTAACATTCAGGTGACCACCGGCTCTGCCCTCCCGGGCGAGCCCTCGTGATGCGATGGACCTATACAAAGCTATTCAAGACTTATACGCCGAAAAGGAAAAGCTCGAGCGCGTGATTGCCTCCTTGGAGGAATTGCAGCGGACCGCCGGGGCGTTGCCCGCGCTACCTAATCCCGCCAAACGCCGGGGACGCAAATCGATGAATTCGACCGAGCGCCAGGAAGTATCCGAGCGCATGAGAAAATATTGGGCCGGCCGCCGGCAAGGGAGGTTCGAAGAGCCCTCAGGCGCCGTCGAATAACTTCGGCTTGCCTAATTCCGGTTTGCTCCACAGTCATCCCACTGCCTCAGCGTTTAAAATACCAGAGCCAATAATATTGGTCGCCCGCGCCATATTGATGGCGCATTTCAAACCCGTAACGCTCTGCCATCTCCTGCGCCTGTTGCTCGGTGAACCACTCACCTACCCAGCTATGTTCCGGGTCCGGCTCCACCGGCGCACCCTGCACCTGGAACTTGAAGAGTGCTCCCGGGCGCAGCAGCCGGTGAACCTCCCGTACGTAGTTCTCGATGATCTCCCGGCTCGGAATGTGCTGGAACACGATCACCGAAAAGGCAAAATCGAATTCCAGTTTGGTCCCCACTCCCAGGCGCGTCTGCCACTTCGACGATACCGCCGAAAGATCCTTCCCGTTGTTCTGGATCACGTGCGCATTCGGAAAGCCCGCCACCGCCTCCCTGGCCTGCTTGACCATTTCCCGGCTGATGTCCACGGCATACACTTCGCCGAAATAGCCCGCGAAGGCCCGCGTCACACGCCCCGCGCCGCAGCCGATTTCCAGCACCCGCATTTCTTTCGGATCGCGCCCCTGACACACATTTTCCAGGTCGTTGAGGATCTCTTCCTCCATCGTGATTTGCCCGGATTGAAAGAATTCCTCGTCCGACCACTGGTGCTGGCCCGTGACCACATAATGCCGGGCATTCTCCCTTGCCCGCCGGTTCCAATCGCGGCGCATTCTCAGAAGTTGTCTAGTGATTTGGAGGCCCGTCATCTGTTATATTGTAGTTGACTGCTGGATGTGGGCGACTAGCTCAGCTGGGAGAGCGCTGCGTTCGCAATGCAGAGGTCGGGGGTTCGATCCCCCCGTCGTCCACCAACTCCATCAGCCACTCCGTTTCCCCGCGCCCACCCGAAGTCGCTAGTCCCGAAAACGTGAGTACTATCTTGCCTCGTTCTGCCATGTAGGGCGTACAGTTCCGAAATTTGTTCCTGCCCTCACAACGATCAAATCTTACGTGCTTTTTCCGGGAGGAATTTCCCTGATATCTATGGTAAACTTTGGCCAAATGCCGAGGCGCCAAAGCAGCTTGTCCGTAAGGGAGATGGTCATTCTGACCGTCACATCCATTGCACTCAACGAGCTGGTCTTCCTGTATCTCTTCCGGGATGATCTGGTCAGCGCGCTCACCTGGGGTTGGATCAGTGGCGTTGCAGGGGCAGCGCTCTATTACCTGCTGAACGCGCCGAAACGGTCGACCGTCCATCGACGGGTGCCGGAACCGGAAACCTTTCACCGGTGGCGGCCTCGTCCTCAGGCCACCACCACTCTGGTGCGCCCGAAGTAGCTCGCGGCGGTCCCCAGCAGAACTCCTAAAACCGATCCTAATACCCCAATTTGCAGCCGATTCGGCCAACTTGGTGACACCGGCTGGCTCGGCCGGTCCAGCACCTCCGTGTTCGCCACCTGTCCCGTGAACTGGCCCACCAGATCCTGCGTCACCCGCTGCGCCGTGAAACGGTCGGGATACCGAAAGCTCACTGTGTAAGCCGTCATGCCCTGCGCCGTCTGCACCGTTCGCACCCGGATCCCCTCGTTGCGCACCTTGTCAGTCACCGCCTCCATCCCCTCACTGCCGACTTCCTTCTGGAACAGCCCCTGCCGCCGGATCATCGCCGCCACCGACTCGTCGCTCAGTACCCGCCTCACCGCGGCCTGCGTCGCCGGGCCGTCGGCCGCTCGCAGTACAGCCGTCGAGACAAACTCGTTCGGCATCAGGAAGGCCACCGCCACGCCCACCGCCATCCCTGCCACCGCGAACGCGCCTATTCGCCATAAGCTCATGCTGGCCCGCCGCGTCATCCACCATAGCGACCCGAACGCCAACCCGAGCGCCAGCCCTAACCCCGCCAGCCGCACGATCGGCGCCCGATCGATGGCCGCAGGCTCGGTAGGCAGGCTGGCCGGGCCCAGCACCTCGATATTCGCCGGACCCGCACCTGCCGCCGGCTCCTGCGCCAGATTCTGCTCTACCAGAGCCGCCACAATCGCTCGCGTCGCCGCCTGCGCCTCCGCCGGCTTGGCGGCCGAAAACTTCACCATGAACAGCGTGCCGCGCGGAGACCGGGACGCATCCACCATCAGGATTCGGATACTGCGATTCCGCATTTTCTCGATAACGTCCTCCACCGGCTGTTCCATCCTCTCTTTCTGGAAGAGGTTCTGAGCCATCATGATCTTCGCGAGCGAACTACGGCTCAACGCCACCTCTTGCAGTTTCATCAGCCGTTGCGACATTCTCGCCCGTACGTCCGGATCGCCGCTCACTGCCTCCGCGGGACTCAATCGCATCACCGCAGTGGACTCGTAATGCCGCGTCTGGCTGAGGGCCCACACGCCCGCCGCCATCACGCCCGCCAGCGTAAAGCCCGCTACGATCTTTGCAAAACTCACGCTTGTCAACTGCATGACCATCGCCTCCCGCGCGAGGTCCCACACGTCCCCGCCGCTCACCCCTGCATCTTCCATCAGCGCTTCCAACTCCCTGCCGTACCGCGCGCGCCACGCAGCCGGATATAGCTTCACCGCCAACCGCACCAGGAGTCTCATGCGGGTCTCAGCCTCCGCTTCGCCGTCTCCACCACACCGCCGAGCGCCGCTACCTGCTCTTCCAAATGCTGCCTGCCCGCGCCGGTGAGGGCGTACGGACGGCGTCGATCGTCGGAACCGGCCGCCCGGATCCAACCGCGCTCCTCCAACCGGCTGATCGCTCCGTAAAGCGTGCCGGGGCCTAGCCGGATTCCGGCAAATCGCTGAATGTCTTCCATCATGGCGTAGCCATGCTTTTCGCCTTCAGCCAGGCTCGCCAGCACCAACAGAGTAGGGTCGCTCATGATTAATACGTACCGCGTAATATCGTATGGCGTAATAGTCCGGATGTCAAGCGCGAACAGCAGCAGGCGGGCGACTTCCGGTTCAACCCCGCAACCCAGCGTCCGCCCCAGACCCTGATCGCGCACGCAACTCGGACCGAAGCGTGCCAGCAATCCTGGTAGGCGGCGAGTGCCAATCGCGCTGTTCAATAAGACGTCGTGCGACCGCTGCGAAGTGGCGCGCCGACTAAGTCATCAGCGGCCAAAATATCTATCCCGTGGCGATGCTTCTAATGCCTCGACGAACCCTTTTCGCAGTACTCGTGCAGGTCACGATGATACTATGGCGCTGATGAAGCTCACATTCTGGGGCGCGGCTGGCACCGTCACCGGCTCCATGCACCTGCTCGAAACCGGCGGCAACCGGTACCTCCTCGACTGCGGTCTAAATCAGGGGCGGCGCAAAGATGCCGATGCCAAAAACCGGAACCTGCCCTTTCCCGGCAGTTCCATCGACGCGGTGGTGCTCTCGCATGCCCACATCGATCACAGCGGCAACCTCCCCAGTCTCGTCAAGAGCGGCTTTGCCGGACCCATCTTCACCACCCCGGCCAGTGCCGATCTCTGCAACTGGATGCTGCGCGACACCGCGCACATCCACGAGAAGGACGCCGAGTTCGTCAACCGCCGCGCCGACAAGCGCAAAGCGGAGGGCCGCCCGCGCAAGGAAGATCGCGAAGGCCCGGTGGTGCCGCTCTACACCATGGCGGACGCCGAACGCACCCTGCCCTTGTTCCGCCCGGTCAACTACCACGAGCCGTTCCACCTCTCCGACACCCTCAGCTATGAAGCCTATGACGCCGGACACATTTTGGGGTCGTCCAGCCTCGCCCTGCAGGACACTTCGAATGGCGCGCCGGTCCGCCTGATCTATTCGGGCGACGTCGGGCGCCCCAATCTGCCGATCATTCGCGATCCCGAGCGTATGCCGCCGGCCGACTACCTGATCATGGAGAGTACCTACGGCGGCCGCCTGCACAAGAACACTGAGCACGTCGTCAACAAACTCGCCGACGTCGTCAACCGTACCGCCCGCCGGGGAGGCCGCATCATCGTGCCCGCCTTCGCCGTGGGGCGTACCCAGCAACTGGTCCTGCTGCTCCATCAACTCTTCGACCAGCAGCGCATTCCGAAAATCCCGCTGTTTGTCGATAGCCCGCTTGCCATCAACGTCACCCAGGTCCACCGCGATCACCCCGAGTGCTTCGACGACGAGACGCGCGCCTACCTCAGCAACGGCGAAGATCCCTTCGGCTTCAAACGCCTGCAATACATCCGCGAGGCCTCCGATTCCAAGAAGCTGAACGACCTGCATGGTCCCTTCGTGGTCATCTCCGCTTCCGGCATGTGCGAGCAGGGGCGCATCCTGCACCACCTGCGCAACAACATCGAAGATCCGCGGAATACCGTTCTGATCACCGGGTTCCAGGCCGCTGACACGCTGGGACGCAAACTCGTGGAGAAGTGGCCCGAGGTCCGCATTTTCGGCGAGCCCGTGCGGGTCAAAGCCGATATCGCCAGCCTCGACGAACTCAGCGGCCACGCCGACCAGAACGAACTCCTGGAGTGGATCAAGCCCATCGCACCCACCCTCCGTAAGGTGTTCCTGGTGCACGGCGAACCGTCCCAGTCGCAGACCCTGGCCGGTCTGCTGCACTCCCGTTACGGGCTGGAAGCGGTCTGTCCCTCACCCGGGCAGTCCTTTGACCTGACAATGGGGTGACCTGACAATCGCGTGACCTGACAATCGGGTGAAACCGAAATCCCTGTCGTATCCATCTATACTGTAAGGAAAGCTAAAAGGAGCATTGTTTCGTGAGTCCAACACCGCCCATGTACCAGGAGCCGCCCAAGAGTTCGGGACTGCTCGCCGCGCTTGTCGCCGGAGCCATCATCGCGCTCATCGGCGCCAATATCTACCTCTACATGCAGATCGACCACCTGCGCGCAGATCTGGCCAAGGTTCGCGAGTCCCTGTCTACGGAACTTAGCAATGTGCGCGACGCTTCTAGCGTGACCTCCGCTTCCCAGGCGCGCCATCTGGAGACCATGAAAACCGACCTCGAAGCCGCGCAGAGGAAAGCTCGGGACGACGCCCGTTCGCTTTCCAGCCAGGCCAAGGCCGAAGCCCAGGCGCACGCCGAACAACTGGCCCGTCAGATTCAAGCCGAAGAAGCCAAGGTGCAGCAGCAGGTGAGCAGCGAGATTTCCGAAGTCAAGAACGCTGCCAACACCGCCAATGCCAAAATCGCCGACGTCAGCACCGACGTCGGGGGCGTCAAAACCCAATTGACCGCCACCCAGGCGGACCTTCAGAAGACCATCGCCGACCTGAAGAGCACCCGCGGCGACCTTGGTGTGCAGAGCGGTTTGATCGCCACCAACGGCCAGGAACTTCAGGCGCTGAGGCGTCTCGGCGAACGCAATTACTTCGAATTCAAGCTCGCCAAGACCAAAGAACGGCAGCGCGTCGGCGACATCACGCTGCTCCTCAAGAAGACCGACACCAAGAAGAATAAGTACACGGTGGAAGTAATGGCCGATGACAAGTTGACCGAAAAGAAGGACAAGAACGTCAACGAGCCCATCCAGTTCTACACCACCAAGGCGCGCCAGCCCTACGAAATCGTCGTCAACCAGGTGCAGAAAGACCTGATCGTCGGCTACCTGGCGACTCCCAAAGAACAGTCCGGCAGGTAGCGCGCCCCGGCCCGGAGCGCCTTTAAGCGGAACCTGGTCAGACCGGCGAGCGGGTTTAACCCTGTTCGCCGGTCACTTCTTTTACCTTCGCGAAGAACCGTGCAATCGTTCTTTCCCGGCTCGAAGTATCCCCACGACCCCTAATTCTTCAGGGCTTGGTATCCTGAAGCTGTACCCTCCGAACACACTATGCACCTCAAGATTCTGGGCCACCCTGTTTTTACCAATTTGAATTTCCACATGCCGATGATTGTGGATCTCTCCCATCCCCTCGTCATGTTGCAGGGCGAAAACGGGGCAGGGAAGTCCACCCTGCTGCATTCCATCTTTTACGCCCTGCGCGGTGAGAAGGCGGAAGGCTACATCTACCGCCTCGACCCGGGCAAGATACCGGTCGGCAAATCGTATCTCTTCGATGCCGAGCAGCACAATCCGCGCGTGCAGCTCGAACTCTTCAAAGAGCAGCCCGAGATGGTGGAATTTCTGCGCACCGCCAGCCACGGGCAGGTGATGCTCTCCATGTTCCGCGAGACCTTCCCGAAGCTTGCCGACGGCACCATCCTGCTGCTGGACGAACCGGAAATGGCGCTCTCCGTTTCCAATCAGAGGCGTATTCTCAAGATGCTCATGGAACTGGTGGAGCACAAGAAATTCCGCATCATCTGCGCCACCCATTCGCCGGTACTGATCGACGCGCCGGAGACTTACGTAATCAACCTCGATCGCCACGTCAATCGCAACGTGATGTCGCCGGAACAGGGCATTGAAGGCGCCAGTACAATTCAATAGCCATGACCTGCTGCGCGCAATTCGACAAGCTGATGGATCTCGAACTGGTGCGCCATGCGCAGCCCTATCAGCTCTCCAACGGCACCATCATCACCGAGATCGATACCGAATATTTCTTCGTGTTCGGCGACGACAGGCATCGTTTCGTGGGACTGAATTATTGTCCGTTCTGCGGGCGCGTGCTCTCCCGCGAACTCTGGAATCTCGAAAAGAAGAAGTAAGTGGCATAAGGCTCCAGCCTTGTGCAGGCGAGCGGCGCTCGCCCCGAAGCTTGGCCATTTTTGAGCCCTTCGGCCGAGGATTTGGGTCTTAGGCCAGGACAGGCCACAAAAAAACGATGGCCTTCTCACCGCAGTCCAGTGGAACAGATCATCGCGCCAGCGTGGTCTGTTTAAGGCGACCGAAGGTCGCCCGCTGGCATTCTGTGGGGCAGCCACGCATGCATGGCCGCCCCCATCCAACAGCCTTACTTCTGGCCTGCCGCAGCCGCTGCCGCCGCTGCCTTCATCTCTTCGATCCGCGCGTTCATATGGCGCGTCATCGGCGGCACCATTCCCAACATGCGCTGTATCACCATGAGCTGCGCGCGGTGATGCATCTCGTGCTCCTTTGCCGCAATCAGCATTTCAAAACGCGATTTCGTCGGCGGCATCATGCCCTCGGGAAAGGTCACGATTTCCGACAGAAATTCATCCGAACACCCCTCCACCTGCCCGGCAAATTTCTCGCCGCTCTCTGTCAGCAGTTGCAGAATCTCCGCCTTACTGTGCTTGGTCTGCTCCTTGGCAATCAATCCGCCGAAGAAGCCGAAGAAATCGAAGCCCACCAGCGAACTGCGCTTCTCCACGAACTGAATCTGCGCCTGAAGCGAGGGCGTCACCGCAATGTGGACCAGAGTCTCAGCCACGGTCCGGCAGCCTTCCGCCGCCCGGAAATCGTAGCTTTCCTCGGGGATCTCCTCGGCGATTTTGATCGTGTTTCCGCGCACTGTCCGGAAGGACGCGGCCATTTCTTTCGGTCCGTAATAGGTCATATGTTTTTCCTCTGATGGATACTTTTCTCATTCTAAACCCACGGCCAGGCCGCCGTCAGAAAGCGTCGCGCAGCCACTCCACGCGCGGCGGATCCTCCAGCACGATGCTCACGATGTCGAAGCGCGTCACGCGCCACTCCACGTTGGCCCGGCGCGCATAATCCCGCGCCGCAAGCTGTAGACGCTCGCGCTTTTCGGCGTCCACCGCCCCATCGGGAGGCCCGAATTCGGCGCTGCCGCGCGTTTTCACTTCCACGAACGCCAGCCGCGCCCCGTGCCATACCACCAGGTCGATCTCTCCGCTGCCCGAGCGCGTTCGATAGTTGCGCGCCACCACCGTGCAACCCTGCCCGCGCAGGTAGCGGTGCGCCATGTCTTCCCCAATGCGCCCGTGGTTGTCCGTATACCGCCGCTGCCTCAGCCGGTCCGCCGCGCGGTAGAACAGGCCCATCATTTCAGCACTTCGAATTCGAATTCCATGACTTTCCCGCGCACCACGTAACAGAGGTAATGTTCCCAGAACCGGCGGTAGCGTGGAAACGTATTGACCAGAAATTGAAAACCAAGATACCGCCAGAATGCAAGTAGCTTCACCTTCACGGAAATCTCACGAAATCGCACCGGCGTATAGTACCCGAAGCCCGCATGGTCCTCGCCAAAATAGCGGAAGCTGTAGCTGTTCAAATGACTCTTATGCGTGGGGTCGCAGAACGAGCTGAAATCCGTATAGTGCGGCGTCTCCAGCCGTACCGTGCCGCCCGCCCGCACCAGGCGGTGAAACTCCTCCATCGTGCGGATCACGTCATTCACGTGTTCGATCACGTGTATGGCCGTCAGGCGGTCGAACGAGCTGTCGGCGAACGGGTAAGGGCAGCGATCCAGATCCACCAGAACATCGGCGCGGCTGGCCGGATTCCGGTCGATCCCGATCGCTCCCGGCTGCTTGTGAATTCCGCAGCCGACGTCGAGCGTCCTTAAGCCGCGATCTGTTGGAGGCACGCTTCCAGAGTATCAAGCGCGAAATCGCACTGTTCCCTGGTGATCACCAGCGGAGGGCACAGGCGCAGCGTATTGTCCCCGGCGCCCAGCACCAGCACGCCGCGCTCGAAGGCCATCGACACAATCCGGTCGCGCCAGTCGGGCGCCTTCTGCTTGCCGGCCCGGTCGCGCACGATCTCGATGCCCAGCATCAATCCCAGTCCGCGGACGTCCCCCACCATGGGGAAGCGCGCCGGCCACTGCCGCATGCGCGCCATCATGTGCGCTCCCAACTCCGCCGCGTGGTCGATCAGCCCCTGCTGCAGCAGTTCGATCGTCACCATCGCGGCGGCACACGCCACGGGATTTCCGCCGAAGGTGGAAGCGTGCGCTCCCGGCGGCCACGTCATCAAATCGGCGCGCGCTACCGTGGCGCCCAAAGGCAGGCCGCTCGCGATTCCCTTGGCGACCGTGAAAATATCGGGCACCACTCCGAAATGCTCCGCCGCCCACATCTTGCCGGTGCGCCCCATGCCGCTCTGCACTTCGTCGAAGACCAGCAGGATGCCGTTGGCGCGCGCCACCCGCGTCAATTCGTCGAAGAATTTCTGCGGCGGCACCACGTACCCGCCTTCGCCCTGCACCGGCTCGATCACAATCGCAGCCGTCTCTTCGGCGGGCGCGATCGTCTTCAACAGCGTATTCTCGATGTGCTGGACGCATTCCACCGCGCAACTATCCGGCGTCTGCCCGTACGGGCAGCGATAGCAGTATGGGTACGGCGCGTGAATCACGCCCGGCAGCATCGGACCGAAGCCCGCGCGCTGCACCGCCTTCCGCGAAGTCAGCGAGAGCGCGCCCATGGTCCGGCCGTGGAAACTGCCGAAGAAGGCGATGATCTTATCGCGGCCGGTGGCGTACCGCGCCAGCTTGATCGCGCCTTCCACCGCCTCGGCCCCGGAGTTGCCGAAAGAGACGCGCCGCGCTACCTCGCCGGGAGCAATCTCGCCCAGCTTTTCCGCCAGTGCCGCCAGCTCTTCGTAATAAAAATCCGTGCCCGACATGTGAATCAGCCGGGCAGCCTGCTCCTGGATTGCGGCCACAATTCGCGGGTGGCAATGCCCGGTCGCCACCACCGCAATTCCGGCAGTCAAATCCAGGAAGCGGTTGCCGTCCACGTCTTCCACAATCGAACCTTCTCCCTTGCGCGCTACCAATGGATAGCAGCGCGTATAGGAAGGGGAAACCGCCTTTGTGTCGCGCTCGATGATTGCCTGCGCGCGCGGACCCGGCAGTGGCCCTCTGAGAATCGGAAGATCCATGCGGACCGGTTCCAGAATCGTGCCCATGGAAGGAACTCCTTATCAGTATTCAGTTGTAGGTTTGAATTCTGCGTGCCGTGAAGCACGCGCCGCAGGCAGCGGCGGGGAGTTAGTCGGAGCCGAAGAGACCGGGTCGAGACTGTGCTGGGGTGTGCCCCATGACTCTATCTTACATCCATTACCGTGTTGTTTTTATATCTACTCGTAATCTAAGTAAGAGTTTGCAATGGTTTGCACGTTGGCCATCCACGTGCCTAATCAACCCTTCGGAGGCCCAAGATCATGACCACTCGATGGCTATTTCTCGCACCGCTCATTCTCGTTGCCGGTTGCTCCCGCTCGCACCAGCCGTATCCGGAACCCCAGCCCGGACAGGCCAGCGGCGCGGCCAATCTGGTAACCCCCACGTCGCCATCCGCGGCCAATTATCCGAATTCTCCCGCGCCGTTGCCGGGAGGAAGCGCCGAGCCCGTCGCACTGCCAGATTCCGCGTCAGAAATCGCTGCTACGCCCGGCGCCGGCTTCTCGATCCCCAGCGGTACGCCGGTTCACGTGCGTCTGGATTCTTCCATCGATACCCGCGTCAACCGCGCCGGCGACGGCTTCACTGCCACGCTCTCGCAGCCCATTGAAGTAGGCGGACGCGTCGTGGTGCCCACCGGCACCACCTTCGATGGACACGTCACCACCGCTGCGGCGTCGGGCCGTTACAAAGGGCGCGCTGTCCTCGGACTCCGCCTGGATTCGTTCAGCCTGCATGGCCGGCGCTATCCCGTGCGCACCTCGAGTGTGGACCGTGTGAGCGCGTCGCACAAGAAACGCAATGCCGTACTGATCGGCGGCGGCTCGGCGCTGGGCGCTGCGATCGGCGCGATCGCCGGCGGTGGCAAGGGCGCGCTGATCGGCGCCGGAGCCGGTGCGGGCGCGGGCACGGTAGGCGCCGGAGTCACCGGCAAAAAAGAGGTCGGCATCGTGGCGGAAACGCCACTGCGCTTCACCCTGCGCGCTCCCGTCGATCTGTAGTCACCATCTCACTTGAGTGTGCGGGGTAAATCGCGATGTACCCCGCACACCTCGCGCCGGAAGAGCGGCGGCCCGCCCTGCGCCGGATGGCGCCGCTGGTGCGCCCGCGCTCTGAAAGACGTCATTTGCCTGCGACCATGCGCTCGGCTGGGTGCGCGACATTAAAGTTGGAGATCAGGCGGCCCGGTCCTCCCAGTAAGCTTCGAATTTGCCGCTGAGGCAACAGCAGCGAAGAGCGATGATCGCATTGGCCCCATCTACCGTCCAAAACATGCCAGATCGCTTGAGGCGGGATCCGATCACGGTCTTGCAGCCAGCCTCAATCACGCCAGAGCCAACGAAAAAATTCTTTGACCGGAATTCGGGGTAACGTATGCGTTCCCGATTGCTGTCGAAGTATTCAGCCTCGATGCGGATGGTCTTCACAAGCTCGGGATTTGTGATCGAGTCCGCTGTCTTGCGAAGAGCGGCCGTGAGTTTCTCAATGTTGCCATTCTCCTGCCAGGCGAGTTTGTACTTCACCCAACGCTCCTGTCCCGCTTCATCCGCGGGGTATAGCTTACGCGCCAAGTCCCAGAGATGTTGGCGCGCATGGTAGAGATCCACGATTTGAATCGCGCCTGGAAAATGCCGGTCGGCGAGATTCCAGATCCAGTGCGAGCCATCGCCCATGACAATCCGGATAGTCGCCCGATCCCAGCCCCTGTTGTATGGCTCCGTATAGATCCGGAGTCCGAAATCTTCCGCATTTCTCGATAGCGCCGCGCACCCAACCGGCAACCGGACGTAGAGCCTTTCTTGTTGGTGATATGCTCGACATCATGGCGATTAGCATCAGAGGAAATGAACTGGTTACCCTGCCTCAAGGTAGGATAGTCTGTCTTGATGTAGATCGATCGGCGTTGGGGTGGGCGTTCAGTAGTCCCCGAGACGCATTCTTTGCTTTTGCTGCACCTATCGTAGTCGACGATAGCAGCCCGATGCCCGCCAACCTCGGCAGTCGTCGCAGTCCGTGGCACGTAGGTTTTATCCAAAACGTCATTTCACGAACACTGAATGTGAGATACGACAACATGCCTCAAATCACGATAGCAGCGACGACACCCCACCTCGACTGTTTTTCTGGAAGTATTCCGTGGTACGGGAATAAGCCAAGCGTAAACTCTTTCTGGTTCCAAGGACCGGGAAAGCCTTGCCTATTCGACATCTCAATGGATGATTGGCCGAGATTTGCTGTCTACAATTTCTACGGAGGTGGAAGCTACCCCACAGCCAGAGGCAGTCAAATCCGGTTTGCCGAATGTACTACGCATTTTCGAACGTGGATCGCAGCAAGAGACGAAATGAGCCCGGCCAACCTTTCCACAAGTTATGTGCTTCTGCGAATGATCGACTTCGCGGTAAGAGTGACAACGACTTTGGATTCCACTGGCTCAAATCCACTATTCAGAGATGAGTACACCGCGGCGAATTTTGCAGTAGGCCCGCGGAATCCAGGCTTCGCTGAATTATCCATTGACGTAGAATATGGTGCTTTGACGGGAGGTCAATTCAGACCAGGTACAATCGACTGGCGTTCACCCGAAGCCGGCATACGGCCAGTCGTCGTTCCGCCGCTTGCCAATGAGTCTAACGAGCAGTTGCATGCACTAAATCCCCAAGTTTGCCCGCTGTTTATAGAAGCGACCGCCGTGACCCGTTGCATCTAGCAACTGCTTGGCGAATCAACCATAACTGGAGCGGCTCGAGAACATAATCCGTTCTGCTCGAAAAGTTCCGGTTTTCCTGCTCGCTGGGAGATTATGCGGTCCCGCAGGTGTTGCTGACCGAGCGCGGCTCCCCCCTATCGCGTAGTAGCCTGCATGCGCAAGCGATATGATCGCTGCGCGACTGCCACTCTTGGGCGGCCATGCCTGGGGGCCGCCGCCGGAATAGATGTTGAGGAGGCAGTCGCCCGGTCCCAGCCCCTGTTGTATGGCTCCGTATAGATCCGGAGTCCGAAATCTTCCGCATTCTCGGTAGCGCTCCAAGTCCGCCAGGAGCTTGAGACGAGTTGTTCAAAGCGGCGGAATTCAGCGATCTCGTGCTGGGCCGCGCGCTCACCAGAAACAGACCGGTCTTCGGGTCGAAACTGGGGGAGCGGTAGTTGGTCAGTCCACCCTCGTCCGGAGCGACCAGGCGGCCATCCGAGGCCGGATCTTTGGCCGGATTGGGAATCGGCTGGCCCTTCTTGTCGACGCCGAGCGACCAGTTCACCGGACCGAACGGCTTGCTCACCAGACCCTCGCCGGTCTCGCGATCGAGCACGAAGAAGTAGCCGTTGCGCGAAGCCTGCATCAGCAACCGCACCAGCGATGGCAAGACGCTGTGGCACGCCATGCAGGGCCAGAGCATGCAGAGTTCGCCGATCGGCTACGAGCTCGACGGCCGCCAGTATGCGATCACTCGCGCCGGAGAACCGCGGCCCACCCTGTGCCGGATGGAACTGCTGGTAGCAGCCGCGCGCCAAGCGAACTCCGCTTGCCTGGCTTGGCAATGACCGCGGCATATATAACCCTCTAGCGATTCCTCCCGCCTTGGCCCATAAGCCTGATTTCAGAAATTGGAAGCTTGATTTCCAGTGCCGTCCCTGCTCCGATAAGCGCAATTTACGTGCAAATCGATACCCCGAGCACGTTGGCGAAGAGGGGGCGGATTCTAGTATGCTGTAGGCACCAACTCAGAGGAGCCGCTCAGGCATGAATTTACTTCCATCTATTTCCCGTTTATGCACCGGTGTGCTGATCACTGGGGCGCTGGCCTTTGCACAGGCGCCCAAGCCAGCCGCAACGTCTGCGACACCGGCCAAAACCTATCCACCCGAACTCGTCACCGCGGGTGAAACCACCTTCGTCCAGCACTGCGCGTTTTGTCACGGACGCGACACCGCGGGCGGCGAGGCGGGCCCCGATTTGACCCGCTCCAAACTGGTAGCCGACGACATCGATGGCAATCAGCTCGGACCCATCGTTCGCAACGGCAAGGATGCCATGCCGAAGTTCACCGTCTCCGACCAGGAGCTCATGGGGCTGACGGCGTTCATCCACACGCGCAAAGCCATTGCCGAATCGCAGAAGGGCGGGCGTCGCGGCGTCGATGTCGCCGACCTCCAAACCGGCGATCTCGAAAAGGGCAAGACCTACTTCAACGGCGCGGGCAAATGCGCCTCCTGCCATTCTCCCACCGGCGATCTCGCCGGCGTCGCGAACCGCAATCAGGGCCTGCGCCTGTTCCAGCGCCTCATGAATCCGCGTAGCACCAAGGTGAAAATGACGGTCACGGCCGGCAATCAGACCCTGACCGGCATCAAGGCCTACCAGGATGAATTCACCGTCGCGCTGCGCGATAGCGAAGGCAGATATCACTCCTGGCCCACCTCCAAAGTAAAGTTCACCGTGGAAGATCCTGCCCAGGCGCACGTCGACCTGCTCTCGAAGTATACCGATGACGACATCCACAACGTCATCAAATATCTGATGAGCCTCAAATAAGAGCCAAGCTGATGAACACCAAATATTTCCTGGCCCTTGGGGCCCTCACCCTCGTCGCACAAGCGGCCTTCGCGCAAGGCACGACCCAGGCCATTCTGGCCAAGCCGCCGAAGGATTCCTGGCCGTCTTATCACGGAGATTACACCGGACAGCGCCACAGTGCGCTCACCCAGATCACCCCGCAGAACGTCAAGAATCTGACGCTCGCCTGGGCCTATCAGAGCGGTGCGAATGCCCAGATCAAGGCGTCGCCGCTGCTGGTCGATGGCGTGATCTACTTCTCCACGCCCGACAACGTGTATGCGGTGGACGCACGCAACGGCCGCCAGATCTGGCACTATACCTATCCGGCGAACAAAGGCTTCCACATTGGTTCGCGCGGCGTCTCGATGTATGGCGACTGGCTATACTTCATGACGCCCGATTCGTATCTCATCTGCCTCAATGCAAAAGATGGCACCGTGCGCTGGAAGGTGCAGGTGGCCGACGCGGCGAAGGGCTACTGGACCACCATGTCGCCGCTCATCATCCGCAATCACGTGCTGGTCGGCGTCTCGGGCGATTTCGATAACCTGACCGGCTTCGTTCGCTCGGTCGATCCCGAGAACGGCAAAACGCAGTGGAAGTGGGACAGCACGCCTCCCGCCGGCACCCCGAATACCACCACCGGCGGCATGACTTGGATGACTGGCACTTACGATCCGGAGACCGACACCGTCTTCTGGGGGACTGGCAATCCCACCCCCGTGCTCAATGGCGCGTCCCGCCCCGGCAACAATCCCGACACCTGCAGCATCGTGGCGCTCGACCCCAATACCGGCACGAAAAAATGGGCCTTCCAGGCGTCGCCCCACGACACCCACGATTGGGATGCGGTGGAGATCCCGGTGCTCGCCAACATGGAATTCGGCGGCAGGCAGCGCAAGTTGCTGATGCAGGCTTCGCGCAACGGCTACTTCTTCGTGCTCGATCGCGAGACCGGCGAGGGTCTGGTGAGCAAGCCGTTCGGTCCGGTGAACTGGTCGCTCGGCGTCGACAAGAAGGGCCAGCCGATTCCCAATCCGGCCAAAGATCCGGCCTCGGATGGCCGCCTGATCGCTCCGGACGAAGGCGGACTGACCAACTACCGCTCCCCCAGTTTCGACCCGAAGACCGGTCTGTTCCTGGTGAGCGCGCGGCCCAGCTATGGCATCTATTTCAATAAGCCCGCGGATGGCGCGTTTGGGTGGGCCGGTGCCGATTACGGCGTCTGGAGCAAAGGCGAAATCCAGGCCATCGATTACAAGACAGGCAACGCGAAGTGGGTGCACGATCTCGGGGGCAACGGCTCCGGAGCGGGCATCCTGACCACGGAATCCGGCCTGGCCTTCACGGGCGATGGACAGGGCAACGTGATGGCGCTGCGCACCAGCGATGGCAAGACGCTGTGGCACGCCATGCAGGGCCAGAGCATGCAGAGTTCGCCCATCACCTACGAACTCGACGGCCGCCAGTATTTGATTACCAGCGGTGGAGGCGTCATGTTCGCCTGGGCACTGCCGGAAGACTAGCCCGTCCCGCAAGCCCCATCAGTCGCCCTACGTGGACGAGTGCGCGGCCGTACCGGCTCGCACTCCTTCCACGAGGTGTGGCGGTGGACCGCGTTCCTCTCCGTCATGAAATAGCAACGCGCATCACCGCGCTTTCCCCCCATCAAAACACTGCCTGCTCCTCGCGTGGAGTGATATGTTGGAGTGTCATTTCACGTACAAGGGCGAATCCAGATGGGTAACTACGTCGGTGCAATCGACCAGGGCACTACCAGTACGCGCTTCATCGTCTTCGATCAGACGGGCCGTATTGTCTCCGTAGCGCAAAAGGAACACGAGCAGATTTTCTCCCAGCCGGGATGGGTGGAGCACGACGCCAACGAGATCTGGCGGCGTACCTGCGAGGTGATGACTTCGGCGCTGGAGACGCGCGGGCTCACGGGCCGCGACCTGGCCGCGATCGGCATCACCAATCAGCGCGAGACCGCGGTGGTGTGGGACCGCCATACGGGCATTCCCGTCTACAACGCGGTGGTCTGGCAGGACACGCGCACTGCCGACGCGGTGGCGGAACTCACACGCCATGGCGGCAGCGATCGCTTTCGCGCCAAGACCGGCCTGCCGCTGGCCACCTACTTCAGTGCGCTCAAAATCCGCTGGATTCTGGACAACGTGCCGGGGGCGCGCGCCCGCGCCGAATCGGGCGACCTCATCTTCGGCAACATCGACACCTTCCTGCTGTGGAATCTCACCGGCGGCTTGCATCTCACTGATGTCACCAACGCCAGCCGCACGCAGTTGATGAACCTGGCGACACTCGATTGGGACAACGAGTTGCTCGAAGCCTTCCGCATTCCGCGCGCCATTCTGCCGCGCATCGTTTCGAGCAGCCAGGTGTATGGCGAGGCGACGCTGGAGTGCGTGAAAGGGGTTCCCGTCGCCGGCATTCTGGGCGATCAGCAGGCCGCACTCGTAGGCCAAACCTGCTTCCACCCCGGCGAGGCCAAAAATACCTACGGCACCGGCTGCTTTCTGCTGATGAACACCGGGACCAGTCCGGTGCCCTCGCAATACGGCATGCTCACCACTGTGGCGTACCAGCTCGGCGAGCAGCCCGCCGTGTATGCGCTGGAAGGCAGTGTCGCCATCACCGGCGCGCTCGTGCAGTGGGTGCGCGACAACTTCGGCCTGATCGAGAAGAGCAGCGATATCGAAGCGCTGGCGCGCACCGTGAAGGATAACGGCGGCGTCTATTTCGTGCCGGCCTTCAGCGGCCTGTACGCGCCCTATTGGAAGGACAATGCGCGCGGCGTCATCGCCGGCCTCACGCGCTACACGAATAAGGGCCACCTGGCGCGCGCGGTGCTGGAGGCTACGGCGCTGCAGACCCGCGAAGTGGTGGAGGCCATGGAGAAGGATTCGGGCATCGCGCTCGATGTACTGCGTACCGACGGCGGCATGGTGGTCAACGACCTGTTGATGCAGTTCCAGGCCGACATTCTGGATCGCCCGGTAGTGCGTCCTGCCGTGCAGGAAACCACGGCGCTCGGCGCGGCCTACGCCGCTGGACTGGCCGTCGGTTTCTTCACCGGCCTTGACGATCTGCGCTCCCGCTGGAGCGTCGATCACACCTGGAAGCCGCAAATGGAATCGGCGCGCCGCCAGGAGCTCTACGCGTTCTGGAAGAAGGCAGTGACGCGGTCGTTCGACTGGCTCTAGGCGAAGAACTTATGGCATCGAAATTTCTCGGCGAATTTATGGGGACCATGGTCCTCGTGCTGATGGGCAATGGCTCCGTTGCCAACATCCTGTTGAAGGAGAGTAAGGCGGAAGGCGCGGGCTGGCTCGCCATCACGGCGGGGTGGGCCTTCGCCGTCATGACCGGCGTGTTCACGGCGATTGCATGCGGCAGTTCCGACGCCCATCTCAATCCGGCGGTCACCGTGGGGTTGGCGATGCGCAGCGGCGATTTCTCCAACGTCGCGCCCTACATAGTGGCGCAATTGCTGGGCGCCATGGCCGGCGCCACGCTCGTGTGGCTGCACTTTCTGCCGCACTGGGCGGCGACTCCCGATGGCGAAACCAAGTTCGCCTGCTTTGCCACCTCGCCGGCCATCGACCATCGCGCCGCTAATTTGTTTAGCGAAGCGCTGGGCGCCTTCGTGCTCATCCTGGTGGCGACGGCCATGGGTTCCAAAGCTTCGGGACCCCTGATTCCCGGCCTCGGCCCGTACCTGGTGGGCATGCTGGTGTGGGGCATCGGGCTGTCCCTCGGCGGCACCACCGGGTACGCCATCAATCCGGCGCGCGATCTGGGGCCGCGCCTTATGCACGCCATTCTGCCCATCCCGGGGAAGTGCGCTACCAACTGGAACTACGCGCCCGTGCCGGTGATCGGTCCCGTGGTGGGTGCGGCGGTGGCCGGACTCCTGGTCAAAGTCATCGGCTTCTGACAGGCGGCCGTCGGACACGCCGTTCGTGACTCTAGTGGTATAGAATGCGAGAGGCGAATTTTATGATGAAGGCACGCAACGTACTCCTGATTGGGGCTGCTCTGTGGCTCGGGCAAACGGCATTCGCGGCATCGCCGATGAAGGCTCTGATCATCGACGGCCAGAACAACCACGACTGGAAGAAAACCACTCCCGTCTTGAAAAAACTTCTCGAAGATACCAAGTTGTTCGAGGTGGACGTGGTCACCGCGCCGCCGCTGGGCGGTGATTTCAGCGAGTTCAAACCGGTGTTCGGCAACTACAAACTTGTGGTGGGCAATTACAACGAGTATCCGCGCGGCGATAAGTGGCCGGGGGCGGTACAGTCCGCGTTCGAACAGTACATGATCAACGGCGGAGCGTTCGTGTCGTACCACGCGGCGGACAATGCGTTTCCGGAATGGAAGGCCTACAACCTGATGATCGGCATCGGCGGCTGGCTGGCGCGTAGTGAAAAATCGGGCCCCTACTGGTATTTCCAGGATGGCAAACTGGTGAGCGATCCCACCCCGGGGACGGCCGGCAATCACGGCGCGCGAACCCCGTTTCTGGTGGTCACCCGCGATACCAAACACCCGATTACCAAAGGCCTCCCGGCGCAGTGGATGCACGCGATCGACGAGTTGTACTCCAAGATGCGCGGCCCTGGCGAGAACATGAATGTGCTGGCCACCGCGTGGAGCGATCCGGCCAACAGGGGCACCGGCCACGACGAGCCGATGCTGATGGCGCTCACCTATGGCAAAGGCCGCATCTTCCACACCACGCTCGGCCATGACCTTGAAGCTATGAAGTGCGTCGGCTTTATCGTGACTCTGCAGCGCGGAGCGGAATGGGCCGCCACCGGCAAAGTGACGCAGAAAGTGCCCGCCGATTTCCCGACCGCGACCAAAGCCAGCTCGCGCGATTAGATGAGTGGGCCAAGCGTATCGGCCCACCTGGAACGCAAGACGCGGAGTGTCCCGTCACGGGGTGCTCCGCGTTTTTTTGTCTTAGGGGTTTGGAGGCTGCTGGCCCGGCGGGTCATAATGAAGGGAATCGTGAACCCAACTCTCCATCTCGGTGCGATCGAAATGGACGCCGCGAAACTGACGGAAGTCTGCCGCCGCTATGGAGTGAAAGAGCTCGCTCTGTTCGGATCGGCAGCGCGCAATGAGATGCGCACGGAGAGCGATCTCGATCTTCTTGTTGAATTTGTGACAGGCGAGCGCGTGGGCGTGATTCGATTCGAGTCGCTGGTCGAGGAACTGCAAGGCCTCGCCGGACGAAAAGTGGATCTGGTGACCAAGCGCGGGTTGAAGCCCTGGGTGCGTTCAGAAGTACTGAGGGACGCCCGGGTCATCTATGAGGCATGAATCCGCATTCCTCAAGGACATAGTCTCGGCTTGTCGCAAAATCGAAGCCATCGTAGCCACTACCAATGAGGCGTCGTTCCTTGCCGATGAGATCCTGCCAGCGGCCGTGTTGCATCACCTGGCCGTGATCGGCGAAGCCATCAGCCGGTTGTCTCCGGAGTTGCGGTCTCGCCATCCCGAGGTGCCTTGGCACCAGATCGTCGCGGTGAGACACAGAGTCGTCCATGCGTACTTTGACCTGGACTGGCAGATCCTCTGGGACACGGCGGAGGAGGAAATCGCTCCGTTACGCTGCCAGGTGCTCGATATCCTCCAACGTGAGTTTTCGCCATCGGACCTGAGCTAACCTAGTTAGTTCATGCCAACCGTACCCGTAGACCAACTCACTCAATTCGTCGAAGCCATTCTGGAGGGCGCAGGCGTGCCGCGTCACAAGGCAGTGGTCACAGCCGCCTGCCTGATCTCGGCCAACCTCCGCGGAGTGGACTCCCACGGCATTCAACTGCTCCCCTACTACATCGATCAATTAGTGACCAGGGAAATGGATCCCCTGGCCGACGGGCACGTGATTTCCGAATCCGGCAGTTGCCTCCATTTCGACGGTGAAAACGGACTCGGACAATGGGTCGCCGAGAAGTGCTGCGAACATGCCGTGCGCCTCGCTCGCCAGACCGGACTGGCCCTGGTTGTGTCCCGCGAGTCCAACCACTTCGGCGCCGCCGCCTGGTGGGCGCAGAAAATGCGCGCCGCCGGCATGATCGGCATCGTCATGTGCAATGCCTCGCCCATCGTTCCTCCATGGCAGGGTAAGGAAGGTCGCCTGGGCACCAATCCCATCTGCATGTCCGTGCCCGGACCGTGGCTGCTCGACATGGCCACCACCACGGTCGCCGCGGGCAAGGTGTTCAAAGCCTTCATCAACGGGCAGCCCGAAATTCCCGCGGGCTGGGCCTTCGATTCCGAGGGGCGGCCCACCACCGATACCCAAGCGGCCTACCAGGGCATGCTGCACCCGCTCGGCGGCTACAAAGGCAGCGGCCTCGCCATGATGGTGGAAATCCTCTGCTCCGTGCTCTCAGGCGGCGCCATGTCCACCGAACTCGGCGCCATCCGCTTCCGCGGCAAGCCAGTGCGCAATAGCCAGGTCTTCATGGCGATCGACGTCACGCGCTTCATGCCGCTCGACGAGTTTACCGCCCGCGTGGAGAAGCTCGTGCACCTGATGAAAGCCACTCCCGCGGCCCCCGGCTACGAAGAGGTGCTGGTGGCCGGCGATCCCGAATGGCGCATGGAGGCAGAACGGCGGCGCAGCGGAATTCCCATCGCTGAAGGCAATTGGGACGGGCTGCTGAAAGCAGCGGAGCGAGTCGGCGTTCCCGCGTTGCCGTTACAATAGAAGCAGTGCTGGTCTCCATCTCTCCCAAACTGGAACGTCCCAAATGGCTGCGTGCGCCCGCGCCCGCCGGTGAGAACTATCGCGACCTCAAGAGTCTCATCGAGCGCCTCCGACTGCACACCGTGTGCGAAAGTGCGGCCTGTCCCAACGTCGGGGAGTGTTGGAATCACCGCACCGCCACCTTCATGATGCTGGGCAACGTTTGCACGCGGCGCTGTGGTTTCTGTGCCGTGCAGAAGGGCGCGCCCCTGCCCGTGGATTACGATGAGCCCGCCCGCATCGCCGAAGCCGTCGCCGCCATGGGACTGAAGTTTGCCGTCATCACCAGCGTCAATCGCGACGACCGCCCGGATGGCGGCGCGGAGCTGTTCGCCATGGTCATCCGCGAAATTCGCCAAAGGGTTCCCGGCTGCGGCGTCGAGGTGCTCATCCCGGATTTCCAGGGCAATCTGGAAGCCGTGGAGACCGTCATGGCGGAGCGTCCTGACGTGCTCAATCACAATACCGAAACCGTGCCGCGACTCTACCGCCAGGTGCGGCTGGGCGCGCGCTACGAGCGCTCGCTCGCGGTCTTGCAGCACGCCCATAAGGTGTGCCCCGGCACCCCGACGAAATCGGGAGTCATGCTCGGCTTGGGTGAGACACAGCCGGAAGTCCTGCAGGTGATGCGCGATTTGCGCGCCCACGACGTCGGCATTCTTACCCTGGGACAGTACCTCAGGCCGTCCCCGAAACACCTGCCGATCGTCCGCTATGTGACCCCCAAGGAATTCGACGAGTATGGTGTCGCGGGCCGCGAAATGGGTTTCGCGCACGTCGAATCGGGCCCGCTCGTCCGCAGTTCTTACCACGCTGCGGATGCCGCCGAAAAGGGCGCCAATTGTTAAGCCAGGTAAAGAATTCATAAGACTGTAACAAACTCCTTTGGGTTACCCGCGCTTTCAGCCATCATGTAGGGGATGGCGACCTTCCAAAGCCGCGAGAACAGGGCATTCGCTTACGAGATCAAGTTTCTGGTGCAGGCGGACCAAGGGCGTGAACTCAGGGCGTGGGCACGCGAGCGCATGCGGCCGGATCCTAATACGGCCTCCGGAATCGGGGACGAATACCGCATCACCAGCCTCTATTACGACACCCATAACTTCGACGTGTTCCATAAGCGCGGCTCCTTTGGACGCTGTAAGTATCGCGTGCGCCGTTACGACGCCTCGGAATTAGTCTTCCTGGAACGCAAACTGCGCAGTAAGCGCCTGGTGACCAAGCGACGAACCTTGGTGCCGGTTGGCGACTTGGAACGCTTGCGCGAATCCGGCGGCGAGTCATCGTGGGCCGGCTGGTGGTTCCAGCGCCGCATGCTCGCGCGCGGCATGAATCCGGCCTGCCAGATTTCCTACAGCCGCACCGCGCTGGTCGCTGACAACGGCCCTGGCCTCGTGCGGCTCACCCTGGACGATGATCTGCGCGCCTGGCGCGTCCGCGAACCGCAATTTCACGACATCGCCGGCGGCAGGCTGCTGGCGCGCGATCACATGATTCTCGAATTGAAGTTCCGGCTGTCGATGCCGGCATTGTTCAAAGAGGCGCTGGAGCGCTTCCAGATCGGCGCGCAGCCGATTTCGAAATACCGGCTGGCCGTCACTGGCCTGGGCTGTGCGCCGGCCACGGCGCCGCTCGAAACCCGTATCCTTCAGGCCGAGGCAGCTTATGCCTGAGTTCATGACATCGGCCTTCACCAACTCGCTCAACGTCACGCCGTGGTTCGTGCTGGTGCGCCTCGTGGTGGCGCTCGCCATGGGCGGCACCATCGCGTGGATCTATCACCGCACCGACACCGGCGGCGATCGCGGCATGAGCTTTCCCACCACCCTGGTGCTGCTCTGCGTGCTGGTGGCCATGGTCACTCAGGTGATCGGCGACAACGTCGCGCGCGCCTTCAGCCTGGTGGGCGCGCTCTCCATCGTCCGCTTCCGCACCATGGTGCGCGATACCAAGGACACGGCGTTCGTGATCTTCTCCGTGGTCGTCGGGATGGCGGTCGGTGCGCGAAATTTGTGGCTTGCGTCGATTGGGCTCGCGGTAGTGGGCATCGCCGTCATGTTGATTGCGATGCTGACCAAGACCCGCAGCGAACCGCCGTTTCTGCTGCGCGTCCGCGTCGGCCTGGGCAATGATTTCGAAGCCGTGCTGGGCGGCCCCTTGAACGAGCATTTGCTGGGTAAGCGATTGATGTCGGTGAGTACGGCGAAACTGGGCGCCGCACTCAGCGTGGTCTACGAGGCCCGCTTGCGCAGCGGCGCGTCGGCCGAAGAACTGGTGAGGGCGCTGAACCGGATCGATGGCGTGCAGGACGTACGGTTCCAGCGTTACGGATTCGAGTTGGATTGAGGGAATGACGATGAAGCTCTATCGAATGTTGGCTTGCGTTTTGGCGGGCGCTGCGGTGAGTATGGCGCAGCCCCCCGATTTTGGCGGCTTCGGCGGACCGGGCGGACCGGGCGGGCGCGGTGGACGCGGCCCCGGCGGTTTCGGCGGTCCCATGAACGAAACCCGTAAACTGCTCTCGCAGTTCGACAAGAATGGCGACGGCGTGTTGAACACGGCGGAGCGTAAGGCCGCTCGTGAATTTATCGCGGCCAATCCCGGCGGCGGCGGCTTCGGCGGACGCCGTGGCGGTTTCGGGCGCGGTGGCATGACGGCGGAAGACGTGAAGCCGGGCCCCAAACTGTCGCCCGACAAAGTCAAAATCTACAAAGACGAGCCCCTCTACGACGCCAATGTGCTGCGCACCCTGTTCCTGGAATTTGAAGATGCCGATTGGGAGCAGGAGCTGACGGATTTCTATAAGAGCGATGTCGAAGTTCCGGCCAAACTCACGGTGGACGGCAAGGTGTATCCCAACGTGGGCGTGCACTTCCGCGGCATGACTTCCTTTATGTTCGTAACGAAAGGCAAGAAGCACTCCATCAACCTGTCGATGAATTTGGGCAAACAGGATCAGCGCCTGAACGGGTATCGCACCCTGAATCTGCTGAATGCCAATAGCGACCCCACCTATCTGCGCACCGTGCTCTATCAATATGTGGCGCGCCAATATTTCCCCGCGCCGAAGGCGAACTATGTCCGCGTGGTGATCAATGGTGAGAGCTGGGGGCCGTACATCAATGTCGAACAGTTCAATAGCGATTTCACGCAGGAGAATTTCGGCTCGGCCAAGGGCACTCGCTGGAAGGTGCTGGGCAGCCCCGGTGGACAGGGCGGCCTGAATTACAAGGGTGACGATGTCGCGACCTATAAGCGGTCGTACGAGATCAAGACGAAGGACGATCCCAAAGCCTGGGCCGATCTCATCAAGCTGTGCAAGGTATTGAGCCAGACGCCGCCCGAGCAGTTGGAGAAGGCGCTGGAACCGCTGCTCGATATCGATGGCGCGCTGCGCTTCCTGGCGGTGGACAAGGTGCTGATCAACAACGATGGCTACTGGGTGCGCAGCAGCGATTACAGTCTGTACCAGGATCCCAAGGGCCGCTTCCATGTGATTCCGCAGGATGCCAACGAGACCCTGCGCGAGGTGGAAAACATGGGCGGCGGACGCGGGCGCGGCGCCCAGGGCGGAGGCGAGCGCGCGTCGGGAGTGAAACTGCCGCCGTTTACCGGCGCGGACGATCCCGAGAAGGCGCTTTACAATCTGGTGAAGGTCCCGGCGCTGCGCGCGCGCTATTTAAGCTACGTGCGCGACATCGCGGAGAAGTGGCTCGATTGGAATAAGCTCGGTCCGCTGGCGCGGCAACTGCAGGCAGTGATCGCCGAGGACATCAAGACCGATACCAAGAAGCTGGATACCACCGAAAACTTCACCTCCGGCCTGACGCAGGATCGCGCGGAGACCGCCGGGCGCGGAGGCGGACCGGGTGGTGGCATGCCCCCGGGCGCGGGGCCGGGAGGTCCGGACTTCCCGGGCTTCGGTCCGCCCCCAGGCGGCTTCGGCGGTCCCGGCGGTCCCGGCGGCTTCGGCGGCCCCGGTGGGGATGGTCCCCAGTTAAGCGTGAAAGGCTTCGTAGACCAGCGGCGCGCGTACCTGCTGGGCCTCGACGAAGTGAAAGGCGCTGCCAAGCTCTAGGGGCTCCAGCCTTGTGCCCTTGTGGGGCGCTCGGGCGCGCTCCCTGGAATCCTTCACCCCGCGCGGATCATCCCACAAGGGATGACCTCCGAGCGTACAGTGAAGTATTCCGTGCTGGACCTGGCACCCGTCCGCGAGGGCGGAAGCATCGCCGAAGCCTTTCAGAACAGCGTGGATCTGGCGCGCCATGCCGAGCGTTGGGGCTATACGCGATTCTGGCTGGCCGAGCATCACAACATGCAGGGGATCGCCTCGGCGGCGACATCCGTCCTGATCGGCCACATCGCCGCAGGCACCAGCACGCTCCGTGTCGGCTCGGGCGGCATCATGCTGCCCAACCACGCCGCGCTGGTGATCGCTGAACAGTTCGGCACGCTGGAAACCCTCTATCCCGGGCGAATCGACCTCGGGCTGGGCCGGGCTCCGGGCTCCGACGGCATTGCGGCGCGCGCGCTGCGCCGCGGCCTGAATCTCACCGAAGACGATTTCCCTCAGCAGGTCGCCGAACTGCTGGCCTATCTCGCGCCCGCGAAACCCGGCCAGCGTTTATTGGCGTTCCCCGGCGCGGGCACCAACGTGCCAGTATGGCTGCTCGGGTCGAGCACTTTCAGCGCGCAACTCGCCGCCGCCATGGGGCTGCCCTTCGCCTTCGCCAGCCACTTCGCTCCCAACCTGTTGTTCGACGCCATCGCCATCTACCGCGCCGAATTCCAGCCGTCGAGCTACCTCGAGGCTCCGTACCTCATGGCCGGCCTGCCGGTGATCGCCGCCGACAGCGATCGGGAGGCGCAGCACCTGACAACCTCGGCCCTACAGCGCCACCTGAGCTTGATTCGCGGCGAGCCGCTCTTCATCCCGCCACCCGTGGAATCGATGGACGGATTGTGGAGCGAACCCGAGCGCTACGCTATCGAATCGCGCATGCGTGTGGCGGCCGTGGGCGGGCCCCAAACCGTGCGCCGCAAACTCGCGGAATTCCTCGACGCCACGCAGGCCGACGAACTGATGTTCACCTGTGACGTCTACCAGCACCAGCAGCGCCTGCGCTCCTTCGAGCTGGCAGCCGAAGCGATGCGCAATCTGCTACTCATTCCGTAGCGCCACCAAGGGGTCCACTTGCATGGCGCGCAGCGCTGGAATCCGCACGCAACCAGGCTGGTGAGCAGCAGGATCGACGCCACCGCCGCGGAGGTCTGCGGATCCCCCGGTTGGATTTCGAAGAGTTGCGCGGGCCTGTTGATTGGGGTGGGCCTGTTGAGTGGAGTAGGCCTGGCGATCGGGGTTGGCGGGGCCATTGCCGCGGGCCGCTTGCTGGCGGCATTGCGGAACACCAGCGCGAGTACGTCACCGCGCTGCGCCCCCAGCGCCAGGCGGATGCCTATTTCCTGCGTGGCCTGAGTCACCGAACAGGCTCCGACGCTTGGAACATCCTACGCGGATTCGGCGTCGAATGTGTTGAGAGCCAGGCCGTATGCCGAACGCTGACGAAGTCGCGCCACCGGGGATTTACCGCTGGGTGTTAGGTCTGGCGGGCCGGCTGGCTCCGCCTGCGTTCCGCGCGGAGTTTGCGTCGCGCTGGAACACGCGCCTCGTCAACCTCTGCATCCTGGTGGATCGGGGGGAAGTGGCGGGCCGCGAAAAGGCGGAAATGCTGCTGCTCTGCGGCGCCGCTCTTTCCACCGCGTTCTGGCTGCGCTTCAGCCGCGCCGGACTCCGCCGCTGGGTGTTGGGACCGCAATTTGTGATCGCTCTGTCCCTCTCTGCCCTGGCGCTGCTGGCGCTGCTCTCCCGCGGCTTCCAGGGAGCGCGGGCGGTGATGCGCGCCATGATCTACTGGAATCTCGATCCCCTGCCGCCCTGGTTGATTCACAAGCGGCCCTACAGCCCGATGGACGACATTGCGGTGGGCTTTGTGGTGCCTTTCGCCATGGCGCTGGCCATGGGCGCGGCGCTGGTGGCCATCGGCCGCTTGTCCCTGGGGCGCTACGGCTGGCGCTACTGGCTCTATCTCGCGATCAAAATCCTGTCGATGATTCTGCTGGTGCCCCTGCTGTGGATCGAGACGTCGCGCGGGCTGTGGCATTTCATCTCTCCGGAATTGCTGCGCGTCTGGGTGGCAGGCTTGGGCGCAAGCGCGGCCTTCCTGTTGGGGTTCGGGGTCGCAGCGCTCTGGGTGTTCGCGGATCAGCGGCAGCGCTGCCCGGTCTGCCTGCGGCGCATGGCCCAGCCGGTGACTTCGGGCAGTTGGGCCAGTATGTTCGAGCCGGTCACCACGGAGTTTTTGTGCGACGACGGCCATGGCGCGCTGTCCATGGCCGAAAGCGAGATGGGGGAAGGCGATCGCTGGATCGCGCTGGATTCGTCCTGGCGCGGGCTGTGATGGACCTTCCGCGAGACACGGACTGCTTCCGCACAGGAGGTTGGTGGGAATTTTCAAAGAACTTTGCCTTGCAAAATGCTGCCCGGGGTGAGCCGGGACAGCAAAAGGAATCGATCCCTTTTTCCTTCTCTTTAAGGAAGGATACAGCTGCCGCTGTTGGCCGCCTATTCGACGCTTAAACTATGGGCTCGGGATTATCGAAGGCCCCCTCGAGGTGTGTGGGCTCCCGCATAGAGTACCGATCGGGTTGCTTCTTGGCGAGCGAGCAACTCTTTTCACTTACAGAAATAGCACCCCGGTATCCGGGCTGCGGGCGGGGGAATTTGTAAGTGTCTCGATTCACGGGAAATATAATTCTCAAAAAAGTGAAGTACGCAGCGCGGCGCACCGAATGCGGCGCAGCGAAGCACTTTAATATGGGAAGATGCCCCTGACGGTCAACGGAGAAGAGATCACTGACGCCGAGCTTCGCAGCGAGGAAGCCCACCTTCGGCCCCAACTGCGGCGCGCCTATCCGCGCGAATCGCAGGAAGCGGTGGAGGCCCGCATCGTACTGTGGGCTCGCGATAACGCGATCGAGCGCGTCCTGCTGCGCCAGGAGGCGATGGCAGACCCGGAACCCCTCGCCGACGGCGCCCTGGAAGCCGCGTCCCAAAGAAACCAGTCGCTTTCACCCGAGCAACTCGAGGCGCAACTGCGAATTGAGCGCCTGACCTCGCGCCTCACCGCCAAACTCGCCCCGCCACGGCCAAAAGAAATTTCGGAATATTACCGGCGGCATCCCGCCGAATTCCTCTCTCCGCCGATGGTGCGCGCCGCGCACATCCTGAAAAAGCTGGATGAGCAAGCCGATCCCGAAGCGGTGCTCCAGCAGATGCAGGCGATTCAAGCCGAATTGGAGCAGGGCGCCGATTTCGCGGAGGTAGCCGCCCGCGTGTCTGACGATTCCATGAGCGACCTCGGCTTCTTCGGGCGCGGTCAAATGGTGCCGGAGTTTGAAAGCGTGGCCTTCGCGCTGCGACCCGGCCAGAGCAGCGGCATCATCCGGACCCAGTTCGGCTATCACATCCTCACGGTGATCGCGCACCGGCCCGCCGGCCGCCGCACCTTCGATGAAGTCAAAGATGCCATCGCCCATCACCTCTTCGACCAGAAGAAGAGGCGGCGCATCGAACAGCACCTCGATACCCTGCGTGCCAAGGCCGATATTCAGGACTCCGGCCCGCGGCCGTAGATTGCGCCAGGTTCGCCGCTACGCCTTGCCGATGAGGCGCTTCCAGCCCGTCTTCTTGGGTGTTTCGATCCCGAAAAGCTTGCGGTAAGGTTCGGATTCCTGCTCGGTAAGCACTACCGGGCCGCGCAGCAACTCCACCGCTTCCACCATCCGGCAGAAGTGATCGACGCAGTGCCAGCAGGACTGGAGATGGCGATTCATGGCGTCGCGATCGCGCCACGTAGTGCGCCCGTCCACCACGTCCAGGAATGCCTTGGCCGTCAGGCAGTCCTCCGTGGTGATGGCGGCTGCTTCGCGACCCAGCGCAGGTCCGTTGTCCGCCATCAAAGTGCGCCGCCAGGCATCGACTTTGCCGCGCAAAAGTTCCGCCGTACGCTCACGCACCTTCTCCACCGTTTCCGGCGAAACGCGCAGCATCGGGCCCGCCTGCGCCGGTGTATAGCGCATGGTCTCGAACCACGCCGCCTGCTTTTCCGTCATGGTCAGGGGTGCGAGGGCCGCCGAGAGAATCTCGAGATCGATCGGCAATTCGGCGGCGGGTGCTGCCAGTTCGCTGACAATCGTCTGGCGCAACTGCCCCACAAACCAGCGTTCCTCAGGCTGCTCCGTGGCCTGGAACAGAAACGACTCCGGCTTGCGCAAGGCATGCAGAATCCGTTCCACCAGCGCCGCATCTCCGGCTCGCTCCGGCGCGTAGTGTTGCAGCGCTTTGCGGATAAACGGAATGTAATTCGTGAAGAAATGCGCCCATCCCTCTGGACGTCCGGCCCGAATATCCCGGACCATTTCGTAACAGGTATAGATCATCTTTCTTCAATGTTAGCGTGTCTTCCGCCCGCCGCCGCGCGTTTCCTGCCGTGCGGGGAGCTATCATTTATCACATGCGGGTGCGCGAACTGGCGGAGTGGCTTGGCGCCACTTTTGAAGGCGATGGCGAGAGGGAACTCTCGGCGGTGGCGCCGCTGGAAACGGCTGGCGCCGGCGACGTCGCTTTCGTGGGCACTCGCAAGGCGGCCGCCGCGGCGGAATCTTCCGCCGCCGGCTGTCTCATCGTGCCCATGGAATGGCCCTCACCCTCCTATCGCACGGTAATCCGCGCTGCCGAACCGCGCACGGCGTTCGCGCGTGCCGTGACCCGCTTCTACCCCACGGTGGAACTGAAACCCGGCATACATCCCACCGCCGTCATCGGCAAGGAAGTCGAGCTTGGCGGGATGGTCTACGTGGGACCGCACGCCGTGGTGGGAGACCATTCCCGGCTCGGCGTGGCGGCCGCCGTGCATGCCGGCTCGGTGGTGGGCAAGCGCGTTTCCCTGGGTGAAGGCTGCGTGCTGCATCCCAACGTGACGATTTACGACAACGTGGATATCGGGCGCGGCTCCGTGATTCACTCCGGGGCAGTCATCGGGGCTGACGGTTTCGGGTACGTGATGGAGCACGATCGCTGGCACAAATTCCCGCAGATAGGCCGCGTCGAGATCGGGGACTTCGTGGAGATCGGCGCCAATTCGTGTGTCGACCGCGCGGCACTGGGCGTGACTTCCATTGGCGAAGGCACCAAACTGGACAACATGGTGCACGTGGGCCACAACTGCCGCATCGGACGGCACGTGGTGGTGGCGGCGCAGACCGGTTTTTCCGGCGGTGTGGTGGTGGAAGATTATGCCGTAATCGGCGGCCAGGTGGGAATTGGCGACAAGGCAAGAATCGAATCGCGGGCCGTGCTGGGGTCCGGCTGCGGAGTGCTGACGTCGAAGATTGTGCGCAGCGGGCAAACCGTTTGGGGTACACCCGCGCGGCCGCTCAAACAGCATCTGGAGCAACTCGCCAACCTGGCGCGGGTGCCGGGAATGCGTCAGGAACTGGCCGAATTAAAAAGGCGCCTGGCCGAACTGGAGCGTCGAAGCTGATGCTGGTTGTCGTGGGGGGACACTCGCGAAATATCGGCAAGACCAGTGTGGTCGCCGGACTCATCCGCCGGCTGCGCGGCTATCGCTGGACTGCGCTGAAAATCACCCAGTACGGCAACGGAGTCTGCGCCAGTCACATCGATACGGCAGCCTGCGGCTGCGAGCCCGAAAACGGCCAGGAGTTCGAACTCAGCGAGGAATACGAAGCCAATGCCACCGATTCGGGACGCTACCTGGCGGCCGGCGCGGAACGCAGTTTCTGGCTGCGCGTTCCCGCGGGGGAACTGCCGCGCGCGGCTGACCTGGTGCACAAGATTCTGGCGCAGGGCGACCACGTCATCGTGGAATCGAACAGCGTGATGGAACTGGTCAAACCCGATGTCTTCCTGATGCTGTTGGATTTCGGCTGCGAGGATTTCAAACCGTCCAGCCTGCGCTTTCTGGATCGTGCCGACGGCTTTATCGTCCTGGATCGCGGCATCAACGCGCCCCTGTGGGCGGAAGTGGCGCGCGGCCTCTGGGATGGCAAGCCGCAGTTTCTGGTCAAGCCCCCGCGCTACGTCACCGCGGAAGTAGCGGACTTCGTCAAATCCCGGACTTCTGCCGTTTCCGGGCGTTGAACCCGAAGGTGCATCAACTCCACGCTGGCGCGGGTGAGGCGGTCCGCGGCGCGCTCCACCTGCTGTTCGATCAAACGCAGATATTCCTGGACGCGAACCTGTTTGCGGACGGTACTGTCACCGGCGAGGTTCACGCAATAGACGCTGGTCTCGATGTTCCCCAGATCCTGGCGCAGATCGTGGATGAGGTCGGCAAGGAGAGTCTCCGCTGTCGAAGGTGAGTAGGATGGCATTCGGCGCTCGCTAGAGTGGAAATGCCGAGTATAGCTCCGGTGGGCGGCCGTGGAAACGAGATTCTCCAGAATGTGCGGATTGCAGTGACAGAAAGTACCAGGTGCTGTTATGGGACTGCTGAAACCATAGACCTGGAGCGCGGACCCTTGGCCAGGAGCCTGGACGTAAAGTGGGCGCGCGGGAGGTCTATTTCCCGGAGGGCGTCGCAAAGCGGCTCTCCAGTGCGGAAGGGACGCCGGGCTTCCATCCCGGCGAGTGTACGACTACACGATTGCGGCCTCCTGCCTTAGCCGCGTATAGCGCGTCGTCGGCCTCGCGGATGAGCACTTCGGGCGGGTGATCCTGGTTGGACGCTACGCCGAGCGAGGCGGTCATGAAGAAAGGCTGTCCTGGCCCGGGGAAGGCCTCGCCGCCAACGGCTTCGCGAATGCGTTCGGCCTGCGCCTCCGCCGTGCGCGCGTCGCAGCCCGGCAGCACAATCAGAAACTCCTCGCCGCCGTAGCGCCCCACGGAATCGTACCGTCTGCCGATGCCTTTCAGGCGGCGAGCGGTCTCGCGCAGGACCGCGTCGCCAGCCAAATGGCCCCGCGTGTCGTTGATCAGCTTGAAGCGGTCGAGATCGACCATGACCGCCGACACGGGGTCGCCAGAGCGGTGGGAGCGCGCCAGTTCATTGTCCAGCCGGTCCAGAATTGCGGTTCGGTTCAACAGGCCGGTAAGTCCATCGTGGGTGGCCTGCTGGCGTAGTGCCTCGCGGGTGCGAACCAGCTCTTCCTGGAGGTCAAGAATCCGCCTTCCGGCATTGAGACGTACCCGTAACTCATGTGCATTGAATGGCTTAGTGAGATAATCGTCAGCGCCCGCATTCATCCCCTCAATCAGGTCCTGGGCCTCGGTCCGGGCGGTCAACAACAGAATGTAGATGTAGGGTTCCCGGTTGGAACTGCGCAGCTTCCGGCAAATCTCAACGCCATCCATGCCGGGCATCATCCAATCCAAAATCGCCAGGCGCGGAGGATCTTCGCCTTCGAGTACGCGGCATGCCTCGTTGCCGTTGCGCGCAATTACCGCCTGATAGCCCCATTTCGTCAGCATGGTCTTGAGCATCGCCTGGAAGACAGGGTTGTCTTCCGCTGCCAGCACACGCATCGTACGAACGGAATCCGGCACGACGAGCGCGGTTGCGATCTCCCTGGCGGTGTCCGTCTCTCCCATTGAGGGCGTCAATCAGGTTCTCCCAGATTACTTATCGGTGATTCCGGCAGATACTTTATTGGTCGCCCCAGAGCGGTGCTATCATGAACAAAATACAGGATCAATGACACCTTTGAAGGGCTACCCGTCAGCTGTGCGCTTGGCCCTGTACCTGTTCAGCGTGGTGCTGGCCTGTCCCATCCGCTATTGGCCTATGGGCCGCGATGTGGACAGCACGTGGCGGTTCGCACTGAACTTCGCGGCCGCGCACGGCCTGCTCGCCGGACGTGACATCGTCTTCACTTATGGACCCCTCGGGTATCTGGTCTTTCCCGAAGATATGGGCGGCAATCTGATTGCCGGGCTGACCTTCCAAACCATCCTCTGGGCGGTGATGGCCGCCATCCTGTTCGACCTGTTTTTCCGCGCCGGCCTGCGGGTTCGCAACCTGGCGCTCTTTGTGATTTGCTTCGCGCTGGCCGTGCCTCTGTTTTGGTTCAATTTCGGCGGCGGCGAGAATCTGGTGCTGGCCGGTGCGTTCCTGCTGATTGTCCTATACCGGCAACGCGGTTCCGGGCTGCGCTATGCGGCGGCGCTGGTCATGATCGGGCTGCTTCCCCTGCTGAAGCTCACTGCCGGCATGGTCGGTTTCGCGGCCCTGGCGGGTTTCGCTGCGGCCCGCATGCTGGAACAGGGGCGGAAGGCGCTTCCGCTGGTCGCCGCGACCGCGATTCTTCCGGCGGCCGTGGCGGTCGCGCTCTGTCTGGCGAGCCTGCGATCGGCGGCCACCTTTCTCAGCTATCTGTCAGGGAGCGGTGAACTCACCAGCGGCTATAGCGCGGCAATGTCGGTACCCGGGCCTCCCCTGGAACTGTGGGCGGCACTCGCCGCGGCAGCGCTCCTGGGACTGCTCCTTTATTGGCAGGCCAGTCTCGCGATGGCGCGTTTCTATGCGCTCCTGCTGGCCATTCCGCTCTTCGTCAGTTTTAAACACGGGTTTGTCCGCCAGGACATGCACGTCATCAACTATTTCTGCTTCGCCGCACTGGCAGCGGCGCTGCTCGCCTTGGGCGCCTCGCTAGAGCGTCGCAAATTACCCTGCCTGGCACTCTTCCTGCTGATTCCACTAACCCTGTACTTCAGTCGGGTGCCCGCCTTGGGCCTGATCCCTCCGGTGGCGGAGATGGCGGGGCTGGGTACCGCTCACATGCTCGCCAACGCGATCCCATTCCACGAACTGCGTGCGCGCCTCGCCTCCGCACCCAACGACTATCCGGCGGCACAGCGTCTGGAGCCTGAAATGGTAGCGTTGATCGGCAACGCTCCCGTGGCCTCGCTCTCCATTGTCTATACCAATCTGGCGATTGCCGGCCTGAACGTTCAGTTGTATCCCGTGGTGCAACGCTACTCGGCGTATACGCCCGAATTGGACGGGCGCAACGCCGCATGGATTCGCGATCGCGGTCCGCGCTTCCTGGTCTTTGACGGGGCTGCGATCGACCGGCGCGACGCGTGGGCGGAGACCCCCGCCATGTGGCTCGAAGTGTATCGCTGGTACGATACGCGGGTCCTGGGGCCGCGCAACCTGCTTTTGGAACGGCGCGACGCGCCACGTTTTGGCGCGTTAGAGGGTAGCGGACGCGCCGCCCTTTCGTGGCCCGGTGAACTGCCTGTTCCGCCCTTAGGAAACTCGCCGTTTTGGAGTGCCACCTGCGGCCTCACGCCCGCCGGACGCATCGCGCAGGCGCTGTTTCGGGTTCCCGAAGTGCGCATGACGGTCTACCGCGCGGACGCGCCGCCGCGCACGGTGCGCGTGATTCCCGCCGTACTGTCCGCTCCGGTGCCGGCGAATCTTCCGGTCACCCTGACGGAGTTCGCCGCCGTATTCCGCGGAGAGTCGATGCCGCCGGTCGAGCGCTTGCGCTTTGACGGTCCCGGCGCTGGCTACTACACCTGCGAGGCGGAGTGGTGGGGTCCGGCCGCGACACGCCCCTGACCCGGCTGCGCGATTGTGAAGCCGCGCGCCGGGACCCGCAGTTGGCCTTCGGTCTTACTGGTGAGTGCGCTTGAGTTGGGGAAGGCCGCCCCGCCGCAACAGAATCCGCATCGCCAGGGTTGGCGTTCGATGCTACCCGCGGACGGCCCGGCGCGACGGATTAAACTGCTGCCGCCAGCGCATTAATGTGCGCCGGGTGCGAAGCTTCGAACGTGGCGATCTCCGCGGACTGCTCGAGGATGTAGCCTAACTCGTCGACGCCCTTCAACAGGCAATGCTTGGAGAAGGCGTCCACCGGAAATTCCACCTGACGCCCCGAGGGGGTGGTGAGCAGCTGATTCGGCAAATCGATTTTCACCACCGCATCGTCACCCGCCGCCAGAAGTTCCGCATGCACATCCGCTGGGACCACGATGGGCAGCAGCGAATTCTTGAGCGCATTCTGCTTGAAAATATCCGCAAAGCTGGTGCTGATCACGGCGCGCAGTCCCCACTGCGTCAGCGCCCACGGAGCATGCTCGCGCGAACTGCCGCAGGCGAAATTGTCCCCAGCCAGCAGCACCTGCCGTCCCTGCATCTCGGGCTTGTTGATGACGAACTCCGGCTTCGGATTGCCGTCGGCATCGTAACGCCAGTCATTGAAGAGCTGCTTATCCAGGCCCAGCTTCGACGTCGTCTTCAGGAAGCGCGCCGGAATGATCTGGTCGGTGTCGACGTTGTTCAGCGGCAGCGGGATCATCTTGCTTTCGAAATTGGTGAATGGCGTCATAGCAGGGTCCTCACATCGGTGACTACGCCGGTGATGGCGCTGGCGGCGGCAGTCAGGGGGCTGGCGAGGAACGTCCGTCCGCCCTTGCCCTGGCGGCCTTCGAAATTGCGATTGCTGGTGGAAACGCTGTACTGTCCGGGCGAGAGCTGATCGCCGTTCATGGCGATGCACATGGAGCAGCCGGGTTCCCGCCACTCCGCGCCGGCCGCACGGAAAATCTCCGGCAGGCCTTCGGCAATCGCCTGCCGTTTGATTTCCTGCGAACCGGGCACCACCATCACGCGCACCTTATCGCTGACCTTGCGGCCCTTCAAGATACCCGCCGCGGTGCGCAAATCGCTGATGCGGGAATTCGTGCAGCTCCCGATGAACACGACATCGATGGGGTGCCCAACCAGCGGCTTGCCGCCTTCCAGACCCATGTAGGCGAGAGCCTTGGTGATGGAATCGCGTTCCAGCGGGTCGGCCACCTGCGAGGGCTCCGGCAGCGGCGCATTGATCGAAACGCCCATGCCGGGATTGGTGCCGTAAGTAATCATCGGTTCCAGCGCATTGGCATCGATGTGCAGCGTACGATCGTAAGTCGCGCCTTGGTCGGTGCCAAACTGCTTCCAGCGGACCACGGCCTCGTCCCACTCCGCGGCCTTCGGTGCGTGATCGCGGCCCGAGAGGTATTCGAAAGTCGTGTCGTCGGGAGCGATCAATCCGGCGCGCGACCCGCCTTCGATCGACATGTTGCAGACCGTCATGCGCTCGTCCATGGTCAGAGCGCGGATGGCGCTGCCGGTGTATTCGAAGATACTGCCGGTGCCGCCGCCCACGCCGATCTGCGCAATCAACGCCAGAATGATGTCCTTGGCCGACACGCCGGCGTGCAGTGTGCCATCCACCTGCACCTGGAAGGTCTTCGACTTGCGCTGCAGCAGGCACTGCATGGCGAGCACCTGTTCCACTTCGCTGGTGCCGATGCCGAAGGCCAGAGCGCCGAAGGCTCCATGAGTGGCCGTGTGGCTATCGCCGCAGACCACGGTCATGCCGGGCTGGGTAAGCCCGAGTTCCGGCCCGATCACGTGAACGATGCCCTGACGGTCGGAATGCACGCCGAGGCAGCGAATGCCGAATTCCTTGCAGTTGGCCTCAAGCTGTTCGAGCTGCTTCCGGGCAATCTGGTCGACGATGGGCAGGCTGCGGTCCGAAGTCGGGATGCTGTGGTCGGCAGTGGCAATCGTCAGCTCGGGGCGGCGCACTTTCAGGCCGCGCTCGCGCAGTCCCTGGAAAGCTTGCGGAGAGGTGACTTCGTGGACCAGGTGTAGGTCGATGTAGAGCAGCGTCGGCGCGCCGGGGCGCTCATGCACTACGTGGGAATCCCAGAGTTTTTCAATGATCGTACGTGGCATAAGATCTCATTGGAACGGCGGCAGGCGGGAATCGCCTGCCGCTCATGAAAGACTAACCCGGATGAGCGCGGAGCGGGTAGGCTCAGCGCTCATCCGATGGCGGCGCATACTGCCTGCCCCACCTGTTCGGTGGAGGCGGGCGCGCCGGAAGGCCTCAAATCCGCGGTTACGTGACCGCTGTTGAGGACCGCTTCGATGGCAGTTTCCACCGCGGCGGCTTCTTCCTTCAAACCGAAACTGTAGGCCAGCATCGCCGACACCGAACCGATGGCGCCGAGCGGATTGGCTTTGTTCTGTCCCGCGATATCGGGCGCCGAACCGTGTACCGGCTCGTACAAGCCCACCCAAGCGCCGCTGGGGCGCTGGGCGCCGATCGAAGCCGAGGGGAGCATCCCAATGGAGCCGGCCAATACGGCGCCGATGTCGCTCAAAATATCGCCGAACATATTCTCGGTGACCACGACGTCGAACCGCGTGGGATTGAGCACCAGTTGCATGGCGCAATTATCTACCAGCAGGTGATCGAGTTCGACATCGGGGAAATCTTTAGCCACTTCGACCACTACGCGGCGCCAGAGCTGCGAGTTCTCCAGCACGTTGGATTTGTCCACCGAAGTGACTTTCTTGCGGCGCGCGCTCGCCAGGTGGAAGGCCATGCGGGCAACGCGTTCGATTTCCGTGCGGGTATAGGTCATGGTGTTGACCGCCCGCTCTTCCGCTCCGGCACCGGTAATGCCGCGCGGAGTTCCGTAATACATACCGCCCGTCAGTTCGCGGACGATAATCATGTCGGTGCCTGCCACCCGCTGGTTCTTGAGGGGTGAAGAATCGAGTTGCGACGCGTAAGCGCGAACCGGACGTAAATTCGCATATACGCCCAAAGCCTGGCGAATGCCGAGAAGTCCCTTTTCGGGCCGCTTCTCGGGAGGTGCATTATCGAATTCGGGGAGCCCGACTGCGCCCAGCAGGGTGGCATCCGCCGACACGGCCAGTTTCGCCGTCTCTTCCGGAAACGGAGTGCCGGTCTGATGAATGGCAATACCGCCCAGCAGCCCTTCCGAAAGCTTCAGAGTGTGATTCCATTTGGCCGCGACGTGGTTCAAAACACGGACTGCTTCGCGGGTGACTTCGGTGCCGATTCCGTCACCGGGGAGAACGAGGACGTTGAGGTTCATTAGTCTGCTGCCACCGCCTCTTTGGCTTTGCGGCCATCGAGGATCAGTTTAACGATCTCCTCGTCCATCAGGCCCTTCTTGCGGTGGTCCGCGACCGCGGTGAAACGGTGATACAAGGCGTCGAGTTCATCCTTGGTGAGGTCGAAGCCGGCGCGCTGCGCGCGTTCATTCAACGCGTGGCGGCCGCTATGCTTGCCCAGCACGAGTTTGCCCTCGGGCACGCCGACGGTGCGCGGGTCGATAATTTCGTAAGTGGATTTTTCCTTGAGGTAGCCATCCTGGTGGATGCCCGCCTCGTGCGCGAATGCGTTGCGTCCCACAATCGCCTTATTCGGTTGCGGCCCGAAAGTGATGATGGAGCTCAGCAGTTCGCTCGCCGAGTAAAGATGCTCGGTGTGGATGCCGGTGTGATACGGGTAGCTATCGGCGCGCGTCTTCAGGATCATGACGATCTCTTCGAGCGAGCAATTGCCCGCGCGCTCGCCGATTCCGTTCACGGTGCATTCAATCTGCCGGGCGCCGGCTTCAATCGCGGCCAGCGAATTGGCCACGGCCAGACCGAGGTCGTCATGGCAGTGCACGCTGACGATGGCGCAATCGCCCAACGCCTTGGTGATCCGCCCGATCAATGCCCCGTACTCCTTGGGCGTGGAGTAGCCCACGGTATCGGGAATATTGACGGTGCGGGCGCCCGCGGCGACCACGGCTTTGGAGATCTTCTCCAGAAAATCAGGCTCGGTGCGCGCGCCGTCTTCCGCCGAGAATTCGACGTCGTCCACGTGGCGGCGGGCCAGCTCGACGGCGGCCACCGCTTCGTCCAACACCTGCTGCTGCGTTTTCTTGAGTTTGAATTTCAGGTGAATCGGGCTGGTGGCGATGAAGGTGTGTATGCGCGGCCGCTTGGCATGCTGCAGCGATTTGGCGGCGCGTTCCACGTCTAAGGTGCAGCTGCGCGCCAGCGCAGCCACCTGTGCCCACGGGAACTCGCGGCTGACGGCGTCAACCGCCTCGAAATCACCTTCGGAGGCAATCGGAAAACCAGCTTCGAGAATATCAACGCCCAGCTCAACGAGCTTGCGCGCCATGGTTAGCTTTTCGGGTACGGTCATGCTGCAACCGGGCGATTGCTCGCCGTCGCGCAGCGTCGTGTCGAAAATGTATACTCTGTCGCTCACGAATCCATTATTACGGCCGCTTGTTTGATTTAGCAAATTTATAATTTTAGCGGTCTGCATTAGCGGATGTTATAGTGAGGGCAGGCATGGAACTGCACTCCCTCCAGGTATTTCTCACTATTGCGACCGAGAAGAGTTTTTCACGCGCCGCCGGGAAGCTGCTCCGCACGCAGCCCGCGATCTCTTTGTCGCTGCAGAAGTTAGAACAGGAACTCGGCGAAAAGCTGATCGACCGCTCCGGCAAAGATCTGCTGCTCACCGACGCCGGACGCACGGTGCTCGAATTCGCCCGCCGCTTCCAGAGCCTGCAACTGGAGATGGACAATTGCATCGCCGAGTTGCGCGATAATTCGGCCGGCCGCCTGATCATCGGCGCCAACGAATCCACCACTCTGTATCTTCTAAAACACATCGAGAAATACCGCGAGATGTATCCCAAGGTGAAGGTCCAGGTGCGGCGCAGTTATTCGAGCAAGCTGCCGAACGAATTGCTGGACGGCAACCTGGAGTTGGGCGTCATCAGTTACGATCCGGGCGACGAGCGCCTGAAATCGAAGGTGATCTATACCGATTCGCTGGCCTTCGTGGTGTCGCCGCAGCACCGTTTGGCAAACCGCAAATCGGTGGCGTTGACCGAACTCGCCGAAGAGAATTTCATTGCGCACAACGTACTTTCGCCCTATCGCGAAGTGGTGCTGCGCGAATTCCTGGCCCACAAAGTACCGTTGCGTATGGATGTGGAGATGCCGACCATCGAGACCATCCGCAAACTGGTGGAGCGCAACATGGGCGTGGCCTTTCTGCCCCGCATGTGCGTGGAGCAGGAAATCGAGCAGCATCGCCTCTGCGAAGTGCGCGTGAAAGAGATGCATGTGGAGCGCAAAATCCGCCTGATTTATCCCACGCGGCGCGGCTTGAGCCACGCGGCGAAGGCGTTTCTCGAAGTAGTCGGTTGAGATGACCAGGCCGATTGCCCGGATGTCGAGCCGGTAGTAAATGCGCGGTCGACGAACTAGGCGTCCAGGGTCTTGCGCAACTGGCGCGCGGCGATCAATAGCGGATCCGACACGGGCGAAAACGGCGGGGAATAGGCCAGATCCAGCTGCTCGAAATCTTCCAGGTGCATGCGCATCTGAAGCGCGCCGGCGATCACATTGATGCGTCCCGCGGCACCCTCTTCGCCGATGACGCAGCCGCCCACCAGACGGCGGGTCGCGCGGTCTGCCACCAATTCCACCTGCGTCCGGGTGCCCTGGAAATAGCGGGGCCGCGAATTGGCCTCAATCCGGGACACCACGGGAGAGAAGCCTTCCGCCTTCGCCTGTGGCGCTGAAAAGCCGGTGGTCGCAAACCCCATGCCGAAGATGCTGACAATCGACGTGCCTACAATCCCGCCGAAGCGCTCGCGAGCGCCTGCCGCGCACGCTCCGGCCACGCGCCCCGCCTTGTTGGCAGTGGTACCAAGCGGTATCCAGGTGGGCCGCCCGGTCACCAGGTGATTCACTTCCGCGCAATCGCCGGCCGCGAAGACACCACGCAGATTGGTTTCCATGCGATCGTCGGTGCGGATGGCGCCGGTGCGTCCGAGTTCGACGCCGGCCGAGACGGCGAGGTCGACGTTGGGGCGGAAGCCCGCCGCCAGCACGACCATGTCGCACGGGACGTCCGCGACCCGGTCCGCCTCGATTGCCGCGACGTTCACTCCGGTTCGCAATTCCACTCCGTGCCGCTCCAACTGCGCGCGCACGGCTGAGGCGAAATGTTCGTCGTCACGCCCCAGCGCATGCGCGGAACGTTCCAGAATGGTGACGCGCAGTCCGTTCCGCCGCAAGGCGTCCGCCGCTTCGACCCCGACATACCCGCTGCCCACGACCACGGCTTGCCTCGGGCGGCGCTCCCGAACGAAGCGCCGCATGCGCTCCGCGTCGTCCAGTGTCTGCAGCGTGAAAACGTGTTCCTGGCGCGCGCCAGGCAGGTCGCGCATTTGACCGCGCGCACCGGTGGCGAGCACCAGCTTTTCGTAGGACACCTTGGCGCCGGATTCCAGCGTGACTTCGCGGCGCGGGTGCGAGATCGCGACCACGCGTTCGCCCGTGCGCACGTCGATGTTGCGTTCTTTGCGGAAGTACTCGGGCGTGTACGTGATCAGCTCGGACGCTTCGCGTACCCGGCCCTCGACAAAATAGGGCAGGCCGCAAGCACCGTACGACACCACCGGGCCCTGCTCGAGGACGATGATTTCCAGCCGCGGATCGATCTTCCGGGCGCGCGTCGCCGCACTCATTCCCGCGGCCACACCACCGACGATTACCAGCGCCATCGGCCGCTAATCCTCGTTCTTCATCTTGTTGACAAAGTCCAGAATGTCGAACGTCTTGATCTTGCGGTCCGGATAATAGCTGCCCACCGCGTCGGTTTCATCCGTGAAGATCTCAAAGCTGGTGGCCAGCTTAGTCATCACCAGCAGCTCAATGTTCCGCTTGTTCAGGTGCACCAGCTTTACGTTGCCGCCGGCTTTGCGGAGGGTCATCGCGCAGATCACGAGCGCGCCCAAACCCGTGCTGTCGATGTAATCGACTCCCTCCAGGTTGAAAACGATGTTCTTGACATCGGCTGCGGAGAGCTCCGCAACCTTTTCGCGCAACGCGGTGGCCTCCGGGCCAACCGTGATGCGTCCTTTCATTTCGAGGACAGCTACCCCCTCGCGGTCACGCTGTAGAATTTCGAGTGACATCTCATTCTATGATGCCACTCAGGCCGGCATCTTGACACCGATCATGGCCTCGACATTCTCGATCGGTACCATCTCGATCGCATCCCAGGGGCAACCGTCCAGAAAAGCGCCGTCCGGGCCTTTACTGACACACTTCTTGCAGCCGATGCAAAGCAGGGGATCGACTTCAATGCGCCCGAACGGTGCATGATCTTCGTCCGGGACCCAGTACATGCATTCCGCTACCGGGCAGTACGGGACGCACGCAGGAGACCCTGCGCACCCGGTGCAGCATTCGGTGATGACAGCGAGTTCCTTGGGCCTCTTCTTACGAGGGGTAGCAATCCCCTCGGACATCGGCTCCATTTTACCCAGGGCCGTTGGCATGCCAAGGATTATGACACAATTCCCCGGCCCTGCAAGGCAATTCGCCGTCTCCGGCGCTAATTTTCCAGTTTGTAATTCAGGGTGATGTTGGCCTTGTACAGCTTGGAAACCGGGCAACCGGTCTTGGCATTCTGCACGGCGGTTTCGAAGGCCTGTTCGCTGGCGCCGGGCACCTTGGCGGTCAATTCCAGGTGGCTTTCCGTGATGGCAAAGCCATCTGGCAGCTTCTCGAAGGTGATGGTGCAGTTGGTTTCCAGTTTCTCCGCGGTCAGTCCGGCCAGTCCCAATTGGGCGGAGAGCGCCATTGTGAAACAACCGGCGTGCGCCGCTGCCAGCAATTCCTCTGGGTTGGTACCCTTGCCTTCTTCAAAGCGCGTCCCGAAACTATAGGGCGTGCTGGTCAACACTCCACTGGCTGTCGAGATGTTGCCTTTGCCAGCCTTCAGATCTCCGGTCCACTGTGCATTCGCTGTACGTTTCATCACATCCGCCTGTTCAAAATGGATTTCCGGGTCGGTAGGGCGGCCCGGCACCCTAGGTTGGATGCGCCACAGGTATCCTGGGAAACAAGAGAATTCCATCGTGGCCAGCCGCCGAATTGAAGAACAACTGAACGCCCTGGTCCGCCTCCGCGGAACCGGCGCCGATGCCGCCGCGCCCGCGCTGCGTAAGGGGCTGGCCGACCGCGTCAACATCGTGGTGGCCAAGGCTGCTCAAATCGCCGGCGAACTCCCCGCACCCGGTGTCCTTCCCGACCTGCTGCGCGCGTTCGACCGCCTGTTTCAGGATGCGGTTAAGAACGATCCCCAGTGCTGGGGGAAGAACGCGATCGCCCGCGCGCTCTTGGATCTCGGCCATCGCGATTCGGCCGCCTTTCTGCGCGGCGCGGTCCACGTTCAAATGGAACCTACCTGGGGCGGGCAGGAGGACACCGCGGGACCTCTGCGCGGCGCGTGTTTGCTGGCCCTGCCGGGGTGTCCCGACCTCGATCGGGTGGAGGTGCTGCGCCATCTGGTAAATGCGCTTACCGAAGCGAACCCGGCGGTTCGCGCCGATGCCGCTCGCGCTCTCGCCGAGATGCAGGGCGAAGATTGCGCGCTACTGTTGAGACTTAAAGCGCGTACCGGCGATGCGGAGCCCGCAGTGACTGGGCAGGTGTTCGAATCCCTGCTGGCCATTGAGCGCCGCGTCGCGCTGCCTTTTGTACGGCAGTTCCTGGCGGCGTGCGATGCGATCTCCGAAGAGGCGGCACTGGCGCTGGGCGGCAGCCGACAGAGTGAAGCGGCGGATCTTCTGGTGGAAGCGTGGCCGGACGCGCGCGGCGCGGAGTATCGACAGGCATTGTTGCGCGCGCTTAGCATCTCGCGCCAGGACCAGGCGATTGCTTTTTTGAAAACGCTGGCGAAGGACGGGCGGCCTCAAGACGTCACGGACGCTCGCGCCGCGCTGGCGCTTTTTCCGGAGAGCGCATGACTGGAAACGCTCTTGTGTCCAGAGGGCAAATCGAAAGGGTCGATGGGCGGCACGGTCGCGGCTCTGATTGGGGCGTCTTACAGCGAAGTCTTGTGGGCGCAGCGCCCCGAACCGACAGGCCGGGAGGCCTGTCGTACTTTTAATATGTCTTTGAACCTCTTCCATCCCGCCGTGCAAGCGTGGTTCGATGCCGTGTTTCCCGGGCCTACGCGCCCGCAGGAACTTGGTTGGCCCGCTATCGCGCGCGGGGAATCCACGCTCATTCTCGCCCCCACAGGGACCGGCAAGACTCTCACCGCATTTCTGTGGTGCATCGATCGGCTGATGTTCGCACCCGTTCCAGCGCGCGACCAGCGCTGCCGCGTGGTCTATATCTCGCCGATTAAAGCTCTGGCCGTCGATGTGGAGCGTAATCTGCAATCGCCCCTGGTCGGCATCGCGCAAGCCGCGCATTCCCGGAACATCGCTTTCCACGAGCCCACGATCGCTATTCGCACCGGCGACACTCCCGCGGCCGAGCGCGCCCGCTTCACGCGCCATCCGGCGGATATCCTCATCACCACACCGGAATCCATCTACCTGCTACTCACGTCCAACGCGCGGGAAGCGCTGCGCTCCGTCGAGACCGTGGTGCTCGACGAAATCCACGCGCTGGTGCCGTCCAAGCGCGGCACCCACCTGGCGCTTTCGCTGGAACGGCTGGAAGCGCTCGCCGGACGCAAGCTCCAGCGGATCGGGCTCTCCGCCACGCAGCGGCCGCTCGACGAAGTGGCGCGCTTTCTCGGCGGGGCCGCTCCCGCGCGCGCCTCACGCAAGAAGGCTCCCAAGGGCGACCCCGTTGATGGGATCCTCACCGAATTCGAATCCGCGGCCGCGGCACCCGTATACCGCGAGGTGACGGTGGTCGATGCCGGCGAACCGAAGCGTATCGATCTCCGCGTCGAGGTCCCACTCGACGATATGTCGCGGCTCGACGATCCGGTTCCGCTACCCAGCGGTCCGGCATCGCAGGCGCCGGTGCGGCCGTCCATCTGGAGCGCCATCCATCCCAAGCTGCTGGAACTGGTTCGCGCCCACACGTCGACGCTGATATTCGTCAACAGCCGTCGCCTCGCGGAGCGCATTTCGGGCGCCATCAACGAACTCGCCGACGAGACGCTGGTGCGAGCGCACCACGGCAGCGTCGCCGCCGAGCAGCGCAAGGACATTGAAGACCGCCTGAAGATGGGCACGCTGCGCGGACTGGTGGCGACCTCTTCGCTGGAACTCGGGATCGACATGGGCGCCATCGATCTCGTGGTGCTGATCGAAGCGCCGCCCTCGGTGGCCAGCGGGATGCAGCGGGTGGGCCGAGCCAATCACCATGTGGGCGGCACCAGCGCCGCGGTCATGTTCCCGAAGTTCCGGGGCGATCTGGTGGCGTGCGCGGCGATCACGCAGGCCATGTACGCGGGCAAGGTGGAATCGGTCCACTATCCGCGCAATCCGCTGGATGTGCTGGCGCAGCAAATCGTCGCCATGGTCTCGCTGGAAACGTGGGACGCCAGCGCACTGTTCGATCTGATTCGCCAGGCAGCGCCGTACGCCGCCCTCACGCGGGGTGTGTACGAATCGGTGTTGGACATGCTTTCGGGGCGCTACCCCTCGGACGAGTTCGCCGAGTTGCGCCCGCGCCTGACCTGGGACCGGGTGACGCACCAGCTTACGGGGCGGCAAGGCGCGAAGAGCGTGGCCATCACCAATGGCGGAACCATCCCGGACCGCGGCCTCTTTCCGGTGTTCCTCGCGGGCGCCACACGCGGTGCACGCGTGGGTGAACTGGACGAGGAGATGGTCTTCGAAAGCCGCGCGGGAGACACCATCATTTTGGGCGCTACCACGTGGCGCATCGATCAGATTACGCACGACCGCGTGAACGTGGTGCCCGCGCCCGGCGAGCCCGGCAAGATGCCGTTCTGGAAAGGCGATACCGCCGGACGGCCCGCGGAATTCGGCCGCGAGATCGGACAGATGACGCGCGAGTTGCTGGCCATGCCCCGTCCGGCCGCCTTTGCGCGCCTCACCGACCAGCACAGCCTCGACCAGAATGCCGCTGAGAATCTGTTGCGTTACCTGGAGGATCAGGCAGCGGCCACCGGGCGGGTGCCGAGCGACCGCGACATCCTGATCGAGCGCTGCCGCGATGAACTGGGCGATTTCCGCGTCTGCGTGCTGTCTCCTTTCGGCGCTCGCGTGCATGCCCCGTGGTGCATGGCCGTGACCTCGCGCCTGCGCGCCGATACCGGAGCGGAAGTGGAGAGCATGTGGGGGGACGATGGCTTCGTGATCCGACTGCCTGAGAGCGATCAGCCCTTGGAAACCGAGTGGCTGCTGCCCTCGGCTGCCGAGTTCAAAGATCTGGTGCTGAAGGAACTCGGCGGCACCGCGCTGTTCGCCAGCAAATTCCGGGAAGCAGCGGCGCGAGCACTCCTGCTGCCGCGGCGACGTCCCGGGCAGCGAACTGCCCTGTGGCAGCAGCGCAAGCGGGCAGCCGACCTCTTGGCGGTGGCCGCACGCTATGCCAGTTTCCCGATGCTGCTTGAAACTTACCGGGAATGCCTACGCGAAGTGTTCGATCTGGAAGCCGCCGCATCGATCCTGCAGCAGATTCAACGCGGGACTATCCGCATCACGGCCGTCGATTCAGCGAAGCCTTCGCCCTACGCTTCCGCGCTCCTGTTCTCGTACATCGCCAACTACCTTTACGATGGCGACGCCCCATTGGCGGAGCGCCGGGCGCAGGCGCTCTCCATCGATCAATCGCAGCTCGAAGAGATTCTGGGCAGCACCGATTTTCGGGAACTGCTCGACCCGGCGGCGCTTGCCGAAGTGGAGCAGCAACTGCAAGCGCTCGACCCGGATTACCAGGCGCGACATTCGGATGCCATACACGACCTGCTGTTGCGTCTGGGCGATCTTTCCGGTGCGGAGATTGAGGCGCGCTCGAGTGGAGGGTCCATTGAAGATCTGGCGGCGGCGCGGCGCGCCCTGCGGGTGCGAATCGCCGGTGAGCCGCGTTTCATCCCCGTAGAGTATGCGGCCCGCTATCGGGACGCGGTGGGAGTGCCGCTGCCGCCTGGGATCGCGCAGGCCTTCCTCGAACCCAGCGAGCGGCCGCTGTTGGAACTGCTGCGGCGTTACGCGCGCACCCATGGACCTTTCACCACAGCGGACGCGGCGACGCGTTTCGGCCTTGCCGCCAGCGCAGTGGAAGCCGCCTTGCGCCGCATACACCTGGACGGCAAGTTGCTGGAGGGCGAGTTCCGGCCCGGCGGGACACACCGGGAATGGTGCGACCCGGACGTGCTGCAGCAGGTGCGCCGTAAGACGCTGGCCCGCCTGCGCCGGGAAGTGGTGCCGGCGGAGCAGTACACGCTGGCGCGCCTGCTGACGCGCTGGCAGGGGACCGTCGCCCCGCGGCGAGGCCTCGACGCACTGCTCGACACCATCGACATTCTGCAAGGCGCGGTGCTGACTGCCTCCGAACTGGAGCGCGAGATTTTTCCCGCGCGGGTGCAGGATTATCGTCCCGAAGATCTCGATGCACTGATGGCGTCGGGGCACGTCGTATGGGTGGGCCGCGAGCCGCTCGGAGACCGCGACGGGCGCGTCTCGCTCTATCTGGCAGAAGCGCTGCCGCGCCTGCTCCCGCCGCAAACCGGTCAAGGTGCGGAAGCACTTTCCGAGCACGCCCAGCGGATCGCGGGAGTCCTGCGCGCCATGGGGGCGTCGTTCTTCACGGCGATTCATCAGGCGGCCGGGGGCGGATTCCCCGGAGACACGCAGGCGGCTCTGTGGGAACTGGCGTGGGCCGGCATCGTCACCAACGACACGTACCATCCGCTGCGCAATCTACTTTACGCAAGAGAGGCGGAGCGTTCGCGGCGGGAACTGCGCGACGGTCCTCCGGGCTCGCCCGAATTTCTGCGCCGCTTCCGCGCCCGAACGGGAGGCAGCCACGCGGCCGAAGGACGCTGGTCGCTGGTGGATCAGCGGCTCGCGACTCCGCCGAGCGCCACCGAATGGAGCGCCAACGCCGCGCAGCAACTGCTGTCGCGCCATGGCATCGTGATGCGCGAAACCGCGCTCGCGGAGAGTGTGCCGGGAGGGTATCCGACGATCTACCCGGCGCTGCGCACGATGGAGGAGAACGGCTGGATCCGCCGCGGCATGTTCGTCGCGGGACTGGGCGCGGCGCAGTTTGCCATGACGGCCGCGGTCGATATGCTGCGCTCGCTGCGCACGCAGCCCGACCGCCCCGAAGCGGTTCACCTTGCGGCCTCGGACCCGGCTAATCCCTACGGCGCGGTGCTGCCATGGACGGGCGAGAACCACGGCATGTCGCGCGCGGCGGGGGCCAGCGTCGTGCTGATCAACGGTCAAATTGCGGCGTTTCTGCGCCGGCGCAATCCGGCGATCCGCGTGATTTTGCCCGAGGAGGAGCCCGATCGGACGCGCTTCGCACGAGAACTTGCCAGGAAACTAGCGGAAGTGGCAGTCCGCCGTCAGACCCGGCGCGGTGGACTGCTGATCGGCGAAATCAATGACGTGCCGGCGCGCGAGCATTACCTCGCGCGTTATCTCGAGGACGCCGGCTTCGTCAACGCGCCGCTTGGTATGCAGATGCGGCGGATCGCCGAACCGGCAGTCGCACCAGTTCCCGCGCTGCCGGAGGACGAGGAGCGGGATGCCTGAGGGCGACACCATCTTCCGCACGGCGCGCACGCTGGAGCGCGCCATCGGCGGACAGACCGTCACGCGCTTCGAAAGTGTACTTCCCAGGTTGTCGCGTGTCGATGAAGACAGACCGCTGACCGGCCGCACGGTCGAGAAGGTGCAAGCCCAAGGCAAGTGGCTGCTGATTCACTTTTCGGGCGACCTGGTGCTGCTGACGCACATGCTCATGAGCGGCAGTTGGCACATTTATCGCCCCGGAGAAACATGGCAGCGCAGCCGGTACCACATGCGGATCGTGATCGAAACGCCGGCGATGCTGGCAGTGGCATTCAATGTGCAGAGGGCCGAATTTCATAGCGCTGCCTCGCTGGCCAGGCGAGAAGGATTCAACGCGCTCGGACCCGACGTTCTGTCGCCGGATTTCGACGAAGCGGCGGCGATCGCAAACCTGGCCGCGCGCGGAGAGATGGAAGTGGGTCCGGCGCTGCTCAATCAAGCCGCACTGGCGGGAATCGGCAACGTGTTCAAGAGTGAGATTGCATTTGCGTGCGGCATCAATCCGTTTCGCGAGGTGGCGACGTTGACGCCGATGGATCTGGCCGAGCTGGTTGCGACGGCGCGCAAATTCATGCGGGCGAACGTGCTGGAGACTTCGGGTCACATTCGCACGACCGGGAGTACGGCATTGGAGAAGTTCCTGTGGGTATACCGGCGGGCGGGAGAGCCTTGCCGCCGCTGCGGCACGCCCATTCGCACCGCCAAACATACGGCGGACGCCCGGGTCACGTTCTGGTGTCCGGTCTGCCAGAAGTAGCGGCGGCGTCGAAGTGACACGATGAGGAGCCGCGGCCCACGTGTCGCCCACTTGCGTTGTATGATCTAACAATGTCAGTCGAAGCCAGAGAACTGGAAACTGGAATTACGGTGATCACGATTTCGGGACGCCTCGCCATGGGCGGCGATACCGAACGGCTGGATGCCGCGGTGAAGGGTCTGCTGCAACGCGACAAGAAGAAGTTCGTTCTCGACATCACCACGCTCGATTACGTGGATAGTTCCGGCATCGGCATGCTGGTCTCGTGCCTGACGAACGTGAAGAAGGCTGGGGGCGACCTGAAACTGGTGGGCGCCAACCCGCGCATCCGCCGCATTTTGGCAATGACGGGCGTCGAATCGATGATGCCGATGTTCAATACCCTGGCCGAGGCCACCACGGCGTAGGGCGCGTTACGCGCTTTTGCGTTTGCGGGCGAAGTGCTCGCGGAACTTGCGCACTTTCGGCGCGACCACGAACGAGCAGTACCCCTGATTGGGATTGTTCGCGAAGTACCGCTGGTGGTAGTCTTCCGCGATATAGAAGGTTTCGGCCGGCTTGACCTGCGTAACGATGGGCCGCCCATCGGGGTCCGCCTGATTCAACTCCGCGATGGTCGCCAGCGCCGTTTTACGCTGTTCGTCACTGTGGGTGAAGATCGCCGAGCGGTATTGCGAGCCCACGTCGTTGCCCTGCCGGTCCATGGACGCCGGGTCGTGAATGGAAAAGAAGACTTCGAGGATGTCGCGATAGCTGGTTACGGCGGGATCGAAGGTCACCTGCACCACCTCGACGTGGCCCGTCATTCCGGTGCACACGGCGTGGTAGTCCGGATTTGGCACATGCCCGCCCATGTAGCCGGACTCCACGGACGTCACGCCCTGCATCTCGTCGTACACTGCTTCCAGACACCAGAAGCAGCCCCCTCCAAGTGTTGCGGTTTCCATATTCTCACTGTAGACTACCGGCGCTCCTGGAATGGTACGCGGACGGACGAGGGGTGGGCGACATTACGTAGGAGGCTCACGAAATGTCGGGCCAATCGAAAAACACCTGGCGTGACGGCGAGTCTCACGAACTTTCATTCGGGATGGGTTGGAACGCTCCGTTACCCTCGCGTCTCGGCTTGGGTCGTAAGTTGCGAGGCACGCGATAATGTCACTTCTTGAGGGTCCACGCCAGGACACGGTCGAGGGCGGCGGAGGTGGCGGCATCGAGTTTGGCGCCGGGCAGCCGGATATCGGCGCACTCGATGACGCCGCGGCGGCGCAGGACTTCTTTGCGGATCGCCATTCCCAAACCTTCCTGAAATTCGAAGCGCATCAACGGTACGAACGGATAGAACGCCTCGGCGGCAGCGTCCAGATCGCCGCTGTGGAACAGCTTGACGATCTTCACGAGAATTTCCGGATAGGCGAAACCGGTCATCGCTCCGGTGGCGCCGGCCATGAGTTCCTCCAGGAGAAATACGCCGCCGAGTCCGCCGAAAACTCCCACTTCCAAGCCCTGCGCCACTTCGCGGATGCGGGACGTCTTGAAGGGCGTCGGCGGATCCTCCAGCTTGATTGTGTTGGCGGCAGGCACTTCGCGCGCGATCCGCACAAGAAGGGCAGGTTCCATGGTGAAGCCGGAGACCGGCGGGAAATCCTGAATGACGATGGGAATTTCGACCGCTGCCGCGACGGCCGCAAAATGCCGCACGACCGCATCCGAATTCAGTTTGGGAGCGCGCGGCGGACTGATCATCACGGCATCCGCGCCGGTGTCCCTGGCGAAGCGGGTGTAATCGATGCAGGTGCGCACGCCATCCGCCGTCGCGCCCGCCACCACGCGCACGCGTCGGTTGGCGTGCCGGACCACCGTCTCCAAAATCTGCTTGCGCTCGCCGTCATTCATGCGGGCCACTTCGCTGGTGACGCCGAGGGCGGTAAGTCCGCTGACTCCTGCCCCGATGAACAGGTCTACGATGCGCTTCAGACTCTCCAGATCTACGTCGCCGGTCGCGGTAAAGGGGGTCGGCAGGACGGAATACACGCCTTCGAGCTTCAATTCAATGCCTCCGTTTGGTGTGCAGGTACTTTGAATACTCTAGCGGGTGCGCAGGCGCGGTTCAAGAAGCTCGCGTTGTAGGAGATTAAAGGAGCGCGTTGGAGTCTCACGAATGTGATTCGGCGGGAACGCTCCCTCACGGTCGCGTCTCTGATTGGTGGTTGCGGACTGGGTTGTTGCAGACTGGGTTGTTGCGGACCCCGCTGTTGCATTCATGGCGTTATACTCGCGAGCGAATACTATGTCGCCCAACGCCTTCATCGGGAGCACGCAGCCGCCCACCGATGACGAACTCACCGCCAAGCTCGGCGCCGCCCGCGCCTGGTGGGATGAAGTGATTACCTCGCTGGCCCTCCCCGCCGCCGAGTGGAATTCCTACTCGCTGAAGGCTGGATGGTCTCTCAAACTCAAACAGGGAAAGCGCACCATTATTTATCTTTCGCCGTGCGAAGGCAGTTTCCGCGTCGCCTTTATTTTGGGACCGAAAGCCGTCGCCGCGGCGCACGAGCAGCGCCTGGCGAAAGCCTTACTGAAATTGATCGACGAATCGCCACGCTATCCGGAGGGCACCGGTGTCCGCCTGGACGTCAATTCGCGGAAACACCTACCGGCCATCCAAAAGCTGGCGGCTCTCAAGATGGCGTAAGCGGGTTACCCGGTTCTTGATTGCCCGCTTCCTGATTTACCCGAGCTTCTTGCGAGTGAAGGGCTTCGCAAAAGCTGCCGGGGGATTGTGCGCCGTGGTGGTGGATGCTTTCTTGTACGCTTCCAGCGCCTTTTCCTTCTGCCCCAGTTTTTCGTAGGTCATGCCCAGGAGGCACTGCAGGAAGGGATCGGCGGCGTTCTGCCCGATGGCCACGGCCTTCTCCAGATCTGCCTGCGCCGTTTTCAGGTCGCCCGTGTAGAGCGCCACGTAGCCGGTGAGGTAAGGGAAGAAGCGGGCCTGCTGTTCCGCCATTTTAGGATCGCCATCCAGCGCGGCCTTGGCGGCGGCCACATGCTTCTGGGCCTCTGCCTTATTGCCCTTGCGGGCCTCGATGCGCGCCAGCGCATGCTCCAGGCGGAAGACCCAGATGCTCTTGGGATGGGTCTGATTGCCCGGCTCCCTGGCTCCCAGTTCCGCGCCTTTGCGATACCACTTCTCGGCTGCGTTGAGATCTCCCGCATCGATGCAAACGCGAGCCGCTTCATTGGCCAATTCGCCCTGCTGAAAGAAGGCGTCCTGCGGATCGCTTTTTTCGCGGGTGACGTGATAGGCGATCGCCATCTCCTCGTACTTCACGGTATTCGCGCAGTCGCCGTCAAACGCGTACGACATCGCCATGGCCCGTTGGGCTGACGCTTTGGCGGCGGCATCGGGCGCCCCATCGATCGCCTTTTGGAAATGCTTCCGTGCCTCGGCCCCTTTGCCCATCAGGTCGAGCACCGTGCCGGCCGCATTGTTGGCTGGCAGCGAATTGGGATTGGCGGACAGTTCCTTCTGATAGACCGCGAGGGCAGCCTCGAATTTTCCCTCGCGCATGGCCTCTTGCGCCTGGCGCATGAATTCGGGTTGAGGCCCTCCGCGCCCGCCCTGCGGCGGCTGCGCGCACACTACGGCGGACGACAGGGCGGCCGTCAAGATGAGTCGAAGGGTTAATTTTGCTGACATGGCGAAGATCATTATCCCACGCAAAAATGGGCTGGAATCATGATCTTTCGACTACGGGAAACGGGGCAGTCAGCGGGCGCGAAAATAGTCCGGCAGGAGCTTTTTGGTATCGCGCAAGATCTCGAGGACGGCGCGGCGCTCGGCTTCGGGAAGCTTGGATGGGGCCGCTCCCGCGAGGCTGTCGTACACGCGGCGCCACACCTTCTCGCGCGCCGGCGCGGGCAGCGCGTCGAACTGTTCGCTATAGACCAGATAGCTGCAGCGGTACTGGAACATGCGCGTCCGCAGGTCAAAATCGCGCAGGGAGCGTCCCGCCTTGTCGCGTATCGCGGCCGCCGCGAAGGCAGTCGCGAATTCTCTGCTGCCCTGCACTGCGTCCGTCAACGGAGCTTCGTCCTCGAAGAAGATGGCCTTCACCAATTCCTCCACTGTAGGATCGATATCGCGCCCCAGGCGGCTCTCCCACCCCAGGCGAGTGACCAGGTTGGTGAAGCGGATCTCATGCTCGAACGTCATGAGCGAGACGATGTCGCTGGTGCCGGTGAGATACGTGGGCGTATCGAAGAAGCGGTCGAGCGATTCGACATTGGAGCCAGCGGCGTGATCGTACTCGGGCGCGTCCCGGTCGGTGACCGTCTGATTTCCCATATGGTGCTGCTTGCCCGAGAGTCCGGTAACGTACCATCCGCCCCAGCGCTGATCGAGGGGGCTGCGATAGTCAGTCAGAAAAGATTTGGCATTTCCTAGAGCCTGCCCGGTGCGGTCGGCATGCACGGAACGCAGGACGAGGCCGGGCACGCCGAGCGTGGAGGCGCCATGGTGGCACTGTATGCATTCTTCCCTGCGAACGAGGCGCTGATTCGGCGACTGTTCCTGATCGAGCGAGTAGAAGACGATGCCCTGTTTGGGATCGGTGGCAGCGATTTCCAGGACGTCGCCACCGCGGACGAAGCCGATGGAGATATCGGCGGAATGGTAGAGCGCGCGGGGGGTTCGAGGAGCGATGCGATGGGCCTGGAAGCTGGTCTTCGAGAAGACAAGAACCTGCGAAGATACCGGAACATCCAGGGCCTTGAGGAGGGAGATGAGGTAGCCGAAATCGCGGTGGTAGGAGAGCTTGAGTTCGCCCGAACGCAGCCGTGCATCGAGCTGTGTAGCGCGGTCAAGCGTGGGAGCGGTTGCGTAACGAATTGCCGGATCGTCCAACGGTAGCAGCGTCGAATCGATCCCCCCCAGCAGGATACCGGCAACAAGGGCGGCGCCTGCAAATCGAAGTGCCCAGTTCAAACCTCCATTTTATCACCGGCTCGTCGACACGACTTGAAAAGCCGCTTCCGTGCCCGGAAATAATTGAGGATCGGCGAGGCTTCGCGTCAACAGGCTGCTCTGGTAAATTGCCCTGATGACTCGGCGTAGCTAATTGTCTGTTGGCGTCTTGTTGACGGAATCGACAATGATCACATCGATCGGGGCCTTGCGCGGTTCCATTTTCAGTCCGGCACTCTGTAACTGGCGGAAGAGTTGCTCGTCAGAAGCGCCTTCCAGAAGCCGCAGCGCCTCGGGCGGAAGCTGCACGCCGGCGTAAATTGCGGAGCGGATTAAGAGCGCCCGGTAATCTTCCGGCGTAAGTTCCACGGTGATGTCGTAGGTGCCGGTCAGTCCGGTCTGATCGACGACAGGCCGTTCGACAAAACGGGAAAGCATGTCGGTCATTTGCGCCATGCTGATTTTGCGCGCCTCAATTTTGTTGTCGGCGAAACTGAAATAGGCGCCGCGTCCGAACTTCACGGTGGTGCCGTTGCGGCCACCGGTGGCCTGCACGTTGGTAGCGCCGCGTCCACCGCCCGCGTCGGACGTGTCTTCGTCGAGCGGCGATTCCTTCATTTTCAGTCCGTTCCTGGCTACCACCAGGGCATAGACCGGCACTTCTTTGGCCCCACGGTGCGTTTTAAGTTGGAAGCGCTGCTCGAGTAACGTCTGTAACATCTCGGGGACTTGCTCGCGCGTCACTCCCGCCGGGATGGTGGCGTGAATGTCATAGCGCTCAGCGCCCATCCAATCGGGGCCTATGATCTGGTGGTCCTTCACGCGGTACGCAACGCGGGTGAGTTCTTTCAACGAGAAATACGAGATGTGCGCCTGAGCGCCATCGATCTGCACACCGATGTGCACCTGCGCGATGTTGGCGGCATCGATTGGGGCGGCGGGCTTGATGGATGCCACCTCGAATTCCGGCCGTGCCGGGGTGGCGGGGCTCTGGGCAAGCAAGAAAGTGGAGGCGCAAGCACCCAGGATTGCGCTGCGGAGCATAGTCATGGCGTTAGACACGAGTTTAGCTGGAAAACGTTCACGGAAATCACGCGGGGCGTCGCGGGCGTTGCTTCGGAGAGATCGACTTGATCACTAACTGGGCGGGCGCCAAGGGGTCGATCCCCGATTCGGCGCGCCGCAGGGCGATTCGCCGGGAAAGGGGCGGTCGAGTTGCGGCGTCACGGCCTCCGGCATGGGGGGCATGCACATGGCGCGGAAGGTGAGTTGGGCATGGGGAAGGGAACGCTCCCTCACGGTCGAGCCTCTGATTGGGTCTCTCTGATTGGGCGAATTGACTTTGCGCCGCCGGAAAGGCTAAATTGACGTGCATTGAGAGGGCCGTATTCCGTCTGCTGAAGCCATTCAGAAGAGATTCGCCGCCGCGCTCGAGGACTTAGTGGCGCAGGTGCGCAAGGACCGCTCGATTCTGGCCGCGATCCTCTGCGGCAGCCTGTCCCACGACACGGTGTGGGAGAAGTCCGATATCGACCTCGCACTGGTGACGATCGACGATAAGAAGCTGGATCGCGCCAGCATCTCTTTGTACGCGGACGGGGTGAATGTACACGCCTTTCTGCTGCCGCGCGCCGAGTTCCGCAAAACCGTAGAGGGGGCGGTCCGAAACTCGTTCATGCACTCGCTGCTGGCGAAGGGGCGCCTGCTGTACACGCACGACGAGACCATCGCCGCGCTGTGCGCGCGCCTGCACGAGATCGGCGAGCGGGACAGCCGATTGCAGCTTTTCGGCGCAGCGGCACACGCGCTGAGCTGCATCGACAAAGCGCACAAGTGGCTGGTGACGCGCGGCGATCTGGACTACTGCGCACTCTGGATTTTGTATGCCGCCACGCCCCTGGCGCAAATCGAAGTGATCAGCGCGCGCGAACTGGTGGGCCGCGAGGTCATCCTGGATGCCATGAAGTTGAATCCGGGGTTCTTCACGCAGATCTACACCGGCATGCTGAACGCGAAGAAGACTCGTAAGGCCGTGGAAGCGGCGCTGCAGGCAATCGATCGCTACGTGGCGGAGCGCACTTCCGCGCTTTTCGACCCGCTCCTGGAACATCTGAAGGAAGTGGCGGAGGCGCGTTCGGCCACGGAGATCGAAGCCCATTTCAAACGCAATTTCAATATTAGTAATGTAACCATGTCCTGCGAGTATCTGTCGGACCGGGGCTTGATCGGCAAGGCATCCACTGCCGTGCAACTTACGAAGATGAGTAACATCATGGTGCAGGAACTGGCGTTCGTTCATTTAGGGGAAGAGCCCGATGAGTTCTAAAGCCGTGAGGGCGGCGCGCACCACGATTGCCGTCCGCGGCGCGCGCGTGCATAACCTGAAGAACGTGGACGTGGAGATCCCCCGCGACAAACTGGTGGTGGTTACGGGACTGTCGGGGTCGGGCAAATCGAGCCTGGCGTTCGACACGATTTACGCGGAAGGGCAGCGGCGTTATATGGAGTCGCTCTCGACTTATGCCAAGCGCTTCGTGGCTCAAGTGGCCAAACCCGACGTGGATTTCGTGTACGGGCTGTCTCCTGTGATTTCGATCGAGCAAAAGACGGTCGGCAGCAACCCTCGCTCCACGGTCGGCACCATGACCGATATCTCGAGCTATCTGAATCTGCTGTTCGCGACCATCGGCGTGCCGCATTGCCCGCGCTCGGGGGAAGTGGCGCCCAGCCGCACGGCGAGCCAGATTCTGGAGGCCATCCTGGGATTGCCGGAAGGCACGGAGATCGAACTGCGCGCTCCGGTCTTCAAGCAATACGGCGAGGAATTGGACTATGTGCTGACGGAGGTGCGGAAGAAGGGTTGCCGCATCCTGATTATCGACGGAAAGCCGGTGGACATCTCGGCAGAGGTGGAGCTCGACGAAGCGAAGATCACGCACATGGATGCGGTGGTGGACCGTTTCCTGGTGGGCCGCAAGCACGAGAAGGCGATCAAAGCGGGGATCGCAGCGACCCTGCTGGTGGGCGACGGATTGCTTCAGGTGCACATCGTGAAAGGCGCCGGAAAGGCGGAGGCAGAGCGTTTCTACAAGGCGCTGTGCAGTAAGACGCAACATTTCGTATACGGCGATATCCTGCCGGAATATTTCATGTTCAATAACCCCGAGAGCGCATGCCGCACGTGCGGCGGACTCGGGGTCCACAAGCTGACGCATCCGGAATTGCTGGTGCCCGACCCGAAGCGCAGCATCACCGGCGGCTGCTTTGTAAAGGAGGCATTCAAATACAATCCGGACACGTGGGACGGGCGCGTGATGTACAGCCTGTCGAAGACGCTGCCCTTCTCGCTGGATACACCTTGGGAGAAGCTGCCGGAGAGCGTGCGCAACACGCTGTTGTACGGCCTGGAGCATCGCAAAATCGCGATGATGATGCCGCCCGATGCCAAAGTGAAGCGCGAGGACGCGGCCGGCAAACCGGTGGGATTCGGCGGCATTGCACGCCGCATCGAGCGCCATTATCGCCGCTACCGGCAGAGGGGCGAAGCCAGTTCCGGCATGGAGGCGTGGCTGGACAAAGTGATGGTGGAACACACGTGCCCGGACTGCAAAGGCGCCCGGGTGAGGGCCACCAGGCTGCTGTTCACCATCGACGGCAAGAGCATCTACGATGTCGGGCAACTGCACTTCGACGAACTGCATGCCTTCCTGGGCAGCGTGAAGACGGCGGGTCGCGGCGCGGATGCGGGGAAGCACGTGCTGGGTGAGATTCGCGGCCGCCTGGAACTGCTGCGCGGGATCGGCTTGGATTACCTGAGCTTCAACCGCCGGGCGGGGACATTGTCCGGCGGCGAAGCGCAGCGCATCCGCTTGTCCACGCAAATCGGCTCCGGCCTGATGGGCATGCTGTACGTGCTGGACGAGCCGAGCATCGGGCTGCATCCCAAGGACAACGTGAAGATGATCGCGACGCTGGAAAGCCTGCGCGACATCGGGAACACGGTGATCGTGGTGGAGCACGACGAGGACACCATCCGGGCCGCGGACCATATCGTGGAGATGGGCCCGGGACCCGGCGTTCATGGCGGCCGTGTGGTGGTGCAAGGCGATATACGCGACATCCTGGCGTGCAAGACATCGCCCACCGGGCAGTATCTATCGGGGCGGCGCGGCATCGAAACTCCGTCGCAGCGCCGCAAGGGCAGCGGCCAGAAACTGACGGTTCGCGGCGCGCGCGAGAACAACCTGCGCAACATCGATGTGAGTTTCCCCTTGGGAACAATGATCGCGATTACGGGCGCGTCCGGGTCTGGCAAGAGCACGCTGGTGAACGACATTCTGTACCAGGCGCTTTGGAAACGCCTGGTGGACACGCGCACGCTGCCGGGCGAGCATGACGCCGTCGATGGCATGGAGCACGTGCACAAGGTGGTGAGCATCGATCAATCGCCGATCGGACGGAACAGCCGCTCCAATCCAGCGACCTATATCGGTTTCTACGACACGATTCGCGACTTGTTTGCGCAGGCGCCGCTCTCGGTGGAGCGCGGGTATAAAGTGGGGCGCTTCAGTTTCAATGTGAAGGGCGGGCGCTGCGAAGAGTGCCAGGGAGAGGGCACGATTACGACGCAGCTTTATTTCATGCCCGACGTGGAAGTGATCTGCGGCGCGTGCAAGGGGGCGCGTTTCAACAGCGAGACCTTGGATGTGACGGTGCGCGGCAAGACCATCGACGACATCCTGAATATGCCCGTTGAGGAAGGCGTGGCGTTCTTCGCCAGAGAGCCCGCCATCGGCAAGAAGATCGAGGTGCTGGCCGACCTCGGTTTGGGATACCTGACGCTGGGCCAATCGGCCACGACGCTTTCGGGTGGAGAAGCGCAGCGCATCAAGATCGCCACCGAGTTGAGCAAATTGCAGCGCTCCAGGCATACGGTGTACATCCTCGACGAGCCGACCACGGGCCTGCACCTCGCCGATATCGAAAAGCTGTTGGAGTCGCTCAATCGCCTGGTAGAGGCGGGCCACACAGTGATTCTGATTGAGCATCATTTGGACGTGATCAAGACGGCGGACCACGTGATCGATCTCGGTCCGGAGGGCGGGCACGCGGGCGGACAGGTGGTAGTGACGGGCACGCCGGAGACCGTCGCCGCGTGCAAGGCATCGCATACCGGGCGCTTTTTGAAAGCCCACATGAAGTAGGCTCGAAGTATGGGCAAAGCGGTGTGGCTCTGGCTGGCGGCCGGTATGGCGTCGGCGCAGACGGTCAGCCTGACGGTGAACACGGGCATCGCTATGCACTCGGTGGATCCGCGTATCTATGGGCAAGCGGTGGACAGTCGCGTGTGGGGAGAAGCGGTCCGCAATCGTAGCTTTGAAGATTCTGCGGCCGACGGCGTCTGGAAGGTGAGTGCAGGCGTACTCGAAGGCACGGCGGCGACGGACGAGGGGCGCTTGCGCTTCGGCGACGACGCGTGGCGCGATTACGAATTGGCGATGGATGTCGCGCGCCCCAGTGGCAGCGGGGTCATTACCGTGGGACTGCGGAGCGATGAGCGCGCCCGCTATGCGCTATCGCTCGGCGGACCCTCCGGGTACCAACTGGCGCGCGTGGCACGCAATGCCAGCGTGGTGCTGCAGTCCGCCGGCGGGGTCTTGGAGAACGGGCGCTGGTACAACATTCGCCTGCGGGTGGAAGGCCAGCGAGTGCAGGTCTGGTTGGACGGCCGGATGCTGTTCGACCTTTCGGCGCCCGGTCCCGCGAACGGCCAGGTAATGGTGTCGGTGCGCGGCGGGACGGGGAAGTTTGCGCATTTCGCCGTGAAGTCGCTGGCGGGCACGCCGCTGTGGAGCGGCACGCCAACGGCAGCGCGCGGTTGGAGCGCAGGGGGCAACGGCGAGATCGCGACCGATTCCGAGGGGTCCGCGGCCGGCAATCGAAGTCTGCGCATCGCGGCGGGGGCTGCCGAAACGGGCGTCGAACAGGGTGGGATCGCTGTGCGCACGGGCGATGCGCTGCGCGGCTCGTTGTGGCTGACCGGCACCGGCACGGGAATCGCGGTGCGGTTGGTGGACGGCACACGGGTGCTGGCGGAGCAGGCGATCGCGCCACCATCGGCGGAGTGGAAAGAAGTGCCGCTGCTGTTGACTCCGCGCGCCAGTTCGGAAAATGCGCTGCTGCGCATCGTGGCGCGGGCGCGTTCGACGGTCAAAGTGGATCAGGTGACTCTGATGCCGGAGTCCGCGCGCGCCAATGGCGGGTTGCGTAATGAAGCAGCGCGGGCCTTGGCGGCGCTGCGTCCGCCGGTGGTGCGTTGGTTCGCCGGCAACTGGAAGGACGGCATCGGCGCCGGCGGAAAACGAGCGGAGGCCTTCGGCGTGGACGAGTTCCTGGCACTTGCAGCGAAGCTCGGCGCGGAGGCGATCATCGCGCTGCCCGCGGGTCCGGAGGCACTCGAACTGACGGAGTACTGCAACGGTGCGCCGGCCACGACGTGGGGCAAGGTGCGGGCGCAGAACGGCCACGCCGAGCCCTACCACGTGAAGTATTGGGAGTGGGCAGGCGAAGACTCCAAGGCGCTGGAAGAGGCGCTGCCCGCGCTGAAAGCGGACCGTGCACAGGTGATCGGCGAGGGCGGCGCGTCGAAGCTGGTGGATTTCGTACGTGTGCGGCAGGGCGCGAATACCGCAGGATCTCCGCGCGCCGAGAAACTCTTCGCCGAGTGGAACGCGCAGGATGCTGTTACCCTTGCCGGCGCATGGAACGCGCTGGAACGCGATCCCAACGTGGCGATGGCAGCACCGGCGACGCCGCTTATCTGGGGTCCGGCGTACGCCGCGATGAAGCTGCTACGCGAGGCCTACGCGCCGGACGTGCTCCAGCTATCGGACGCGGCGGGAGGGCTGAATGCTACGGCGACGCGCAGCCCCGATGGCGGACGAATCTTCGTCAAGATGGTAAACCCCACAGGACACGAGGTAACCGCGGAGATTGTCCTGCGCGGTGATTTTCCGCTGCTGGCCGCAGGGATGAAACTGCTCGCGGCCGGCAGCGCAGCGGCGGTCGACGGCCCTGTGGAGCGCAAGGGGATGAGCGCGCGGGTCACGCTGCCGCCCGGCAGTGTGGCGGTGGTCCTGCTATCGCGGTAAGGTACTAATTTCCGGCCATGAAACGAATGATGACGCTAAGAGGATTGCTGCTGATTGCCGTGTGGTGCTGCGCGCTGCCTGGCGCGGAGACCGTAGAGCACCCCTTCAGCGGGATCACTTACATCAAACGTGCGGAAACTGAACCGCGGCCTGTGCGCATGCACGTGGTGAAGATCGACCTTACCGCGCCGGGACTCTCATTCAAGCTGTCGCCGCCGGGCGGTCCGTTGGAAACCATACGGCAGACCACCCTCGATTACCTGCTACAGGAGCACGCGCAGGTGGCGATCAATGCGCACTTCTTCCTGCCGTGGCCTTCTGATCAACCGGACGCCGATCTGGTGGGCTTTGCCGCGTCCAACGGCACCGTGTATTCGGGATTCGAGACGCCGGAGCAAGCGTACGCTCTGATTCCGTACGTTCCCGCCATCAATATCGATCCCGGGAATCACGCGAGTCTGATCCATCGCGATCCGGCATTCAACGATGGAAAGCACGTGCTGGAGCAGGTGAAGGTGTGGACTGCCGTGACCGGGTCGGCGCAGATCGTCACCGACGGCGTGCGCACCATACCCGAGTACGAGCCAGCGGGTGTGTTGAAGGCCGGCGGACCCGGCGCCGGTTTTTCGAGCACGAGATCCTGGTACGCGCAGACCAATGCCCGTTCCGCAATCGGCATCACGAGGGACGGCCAGACCCTGGTGCTGTTCACGGTGGATGTGCGCGGCGGCAGCGAGGGGATGCGGGTGGGCGAGGTGGCGGACGTCCTGATTCGCGACTATGGCGTCTATCAGGCGCTCAACCTGGATGGCGGCGGTTCGACCACCCTGGCGCTGGACGGCAGGATGGTGAACGTGTCGTCGGACAATCCGAAGGGGCGCTCAGTGGGCAGCAGCCTCGCCGTGTTCGCCGAACGCGAAAAGTAGGCGCTACTCCACAAGCAGCTTATCGATGGTGGTGATGTCCACCAGCCCGGCGGCCCCGAACACCACGGGCAGGAAGACTTCCGGTTGGTGCGCGCGGCGCAGTGCGGCGACCTTCTTCGTGCCTGCACGGTAGGCGGGCAGATACATGCGCCCCAACAGAGGATGCCGTCCCCAGGCGCCCGAGAGTTTGTCCGCGCGTTCGAGCGAGACCAGGAAGTCCTGGCGCAGCGTGTTGGCGACTTCCGGCGTGGGCCGGCCCTCGCCCCACGTGGCGTAGGAGGACTGATTCTTGGCGTCGTCCTGCAAGAGCGCCAGCAGTACGCCGAGTTGCAGGTCGGGGTCGGGCAACTGCTCGACTTCGGTGACGGCATAGGCCATCAGGATGGCATTATTGGCGATGCCTTCAAAGAGCGCGGCGGCGCGGGTGTTCATGGTGAGCACGCTGGCCTCGAAGCCCACCAGTTTTCGCCAGTAGAGATTTTGCAGGTAGGCAAAAGTGGTGACGTGCCCCGGCACCACTTCGTGGCTCACCAACTGCATAAACTCGGGCAGCGAGATCTGGAGCGAGGCGTTGATTTCATACGAGGCTTCGTACTCGGGTTCGCCACCCGGCTTGCGGGCGTGTCCCAGGTAGTTCATGGAGCCAGAGAACCAGGCGTCCTTGATGGGCAGGAACTCGATGTTGGCGCGCGGCACATCGGCCAGTTCGGCGGGCAGATAGGGCACGACGTTGCGCGCGGTGAGCGCGTCAAAGTGCCCGATGACGGCGGCGCCCAGCAGGCGGATCGATGCCATGGGGACGGCTTGCTGTTTGCGCCATGCATCGACAGCGGCCAAAAGGGCGCCGCGATCCGCCGTGCCGCAGCCCAGGAGTTCGGCAACACGTTCACGCTTGCGCACGGGGTCCGATGGCTCGGGCGCCTGGCCGCAGGATGCCATGACGCAACGCTCGTAGGGCACGGCGGGTCCTTTGCCGATGATCTCCATCGCCAGGTCCCACATGGCTTCGAAGCAGAGCGCGAGGCCGGCGAGATATTCGCCGCGCAAGTCTCCGAATCCGGCGGCCGACGCTTTCATACCGGCGATGGCAGCGGGTAGATCGACCTGCGCGAGGTACGCGTCGATCGCGGCCACGTCGGGCGATTTCGCGCTGACACCGCCGCTCTCGCGCACCCGTGCGGCTTGGGGCACGGTATAGGCTCGCGGCAGGGGCGAATCGCTGAACCAGGAATCCGCGATGAAGCGTCCCGTGCCGGAGGGGTTCATCACGTCGCCGCCCCAAAGCGTATCGATGCCCAGAATGGCGTTGCCAATCAACTCTTCGTATTGCGCGCTCATGCTTTCTCCTCGTGCCGCAGGGATCCGAACCACAGGTACAGGCACAACGCGATGAAGAGTCCCGCGGAGACCAGTTGCGAGATCACTTCGTTGTCATAGAACGGTGTGCGCACCCAATCTTCAGAGTACCCCTTGATGAGGCGGCATGCCGCGCCGAAAACGCCGCCCAACGCGCCGCCCGCCATGAGACCCGAAGCAATGATGACGCCGCGTTCGCGAATGCCTGCTCCGCGTTCGCCGCCCTCGCGCTCGCTGCGTTTGGTGACGTAGTGCGCGAGGAAGCCGCCGACGAGGGCGGGCGTATTGAGTTCCAGCGGCAGGTACATGCCGAGGGCGAAAATCAGCGCCGGCACACCCAGCATTTCCATGCAAACGGCAATCGCCGCGCCCGCGCCGAAGAGAATGTAGGCCACCGGTTGCCGGCTCATGAAGCCTTCCACCAGTGCCTTCATGATGGAAGCCTGCGGCGAAGGGAGTACGACCCGCAAGTCGCCGGGAGCCGCTTCGCCGAATTGGAACGTCTGGGCCAGCAAGACGATGGTGAGTCCGGCGGCAATGGAGGCCGCAATCACGCCGAGGAATTTCACTTTCTGCTGCGCGGCGGGGGTGGAGCCGAGCCAATAGCCGGCCTTGAAATCGGTGATGGTCTGGCCAGAGACGGAGAGCGCCGTGCACACCATCCCGGCCAGTGCCATGACGAAGAACATGCCCGTGGTGCCGGAGACTCCGAAATTCAGCAGCACCAGCGACGAGATGATGATGGTCAGCATCGTCATGCCGGAGACCGGATTGCGTGCGGTGGTGGCGATGGCGTTGGCCGCCACCGAGGTGAAGAAGAAGGAGAACAGCAGCGCCAGGGCGACTCCGGTGATGATGACGACGGGCGTACTGTTCAGGTTGCCCAGGAAAATGCCGATTGCGAGGGCGCTCAGCACTACACCGATGAGAATGGTCATCACCGGCAGATCGCGGTCGGTACGTTCGCCCGATTGCGCGCCGCCGCCGCGAAAGGCTTTCAGCGCCACGCCGAAACTGGCGGCGACGATGCGCAGCGATTTGACGATGCCGAAAATGCCGGCGGTGGCGATGGCTCCGACGCCGATAAAACGCACGTAGCCGCGGAAGATTTGCGCGGCGGTCATGGCGGAGATCGGAACGGTGCCGGGGTAGACGGCGGTGGGCATGTGACTGCCGATCATATAAATGAGGGGAACCAGAACGAGGTTTGAGAGCACGCCGCCGGCGCACAGAATCATCGAACTCCGCAGGCCCATCACATAGCCCAGGCCCAGAATGAACGCGATGGCATCGAAGCTCAGGAAGACGCGCGCCTTTTCCGTCAGATTGTGCACCACCGGCACGAACTGGAAATCCAGATACTCCTTCCAGACGTGGAAGGTGGTGACCAGGAAATCGTAGACGCCGGAAATCGCGGTGGCTTGGAGAAGAAGGCGGGCCTGGGAGCCGCCTTTCTCGCCGGTGACCAGGACCTCGGTGATGGCCGTAGCTTCGGGGTAGGGAAGTACGCCGTGCATGTCGCGCACGAAATAGCGGCGCAGGGGAATCAGGAAGAGTACGCCGAGGCAGCCTCCCGCGACGCAGATGAAAATGGTCTGCACCGGGTGCGGGTCGAGCTTGAGGATGTAGAGCGCGGGCAGGGTGAAAATGGCGCCCGCCACAACGGAGCCGGCCAGTCCGCCGATGCCGGTGATGATGACATTTTCCAGCACGCTGGAGCGGCGCGAGTAGACGCGGGCGAGTCCTATGGCGAGGATGGAAATGGGGATCGCGGCTTCCATCACCTGTCCCACCTTGAGGCCGGAGTAAGCCGACGCGACGGTGAAAATCACGCAGAGGAAGACGCCCCAGCCGACGGAGCGGACCGTCAATTCGGGCGGCGCCTGGGATGCGGGAACCAAGGGCTGGTACAGCTCGCCGGGCGGGAGTTCCGTGTACGCGTTGGGCGGCAATTGTGTGGGCAGTTGTTTGGGCAAGGGTGCGGACATGGTCGTGCCTCCTGGCAAAAGCGAAACCGTATCGTACTACGCGGCGTGCCGGCCGATGTAGGGATTTTCCGGATAGCTAAGCCATTTCCGCTGTGATAGGGTGAATGCCCTTAGCCAAAACCAAGACAGGAGCGCCAACATGGCTGACAGTCCCTCGCGGAATTTGGGGACGCCAGACGACCTCACGTGGAGTTGCGACAACGTGATTGAGTCCCTCAAGGCTGTACAAGCTCATGCCAGGAAGGTTGGCGGCGATGCGATCGGTTGGTACGACCGCAACGTGCGGTGGAAGCGTCAGGCGTCGCGCTGGTTTCAGGCCCTGGCGCTCACTCTTGCCGCGCTGGGTGGCCTCGTGCCGGTGCTCGCGAAACTGTTTTCACCGCTCTGGGACTGGTGGGCAAAGGCGGTTCCGGCGCTGGCCGTGAGCGATCCCGGGTTGCTGGCTTCGCTGCTGATTGGCTTATCCGCCTCCCTGATCGGCATGGACAAGGCGTTCGGGCTTTCCACGGCATGGGTGCGCTACAGCCTGACCAGCGCGTCGATCCGGAAAGCGATGTTGGAGTTCGAGATCGATTGGGTCGAACTCATGGCGAAGGCCGGCCCCACTCCCAGCGCGGAGCAGGCGCTCCCGCTGATCCAAAGCGCCAAAGAATTTGTCTCCCTGGTGCAGGGGATGGTGTTGCAGGAGACGAAGGAGTGGGTTGCGGAATTCCAGTCGAACATGGCGCAGACTGAGAAGGATCTCAAGGCACAACTTGCCGCTTTGCAAGCCAAGGTCGATAAGGTCCAGCAGACTACGGAAGCGGCGCCGAAGGCGGGTACGATCGAACTGACCGTCATCAACGCCGATCAGGCCGTGCCGCCCGAGTTCAAAGCGACGCTGAACCTGCCGGGTGCCGCGCCGGTTACCGAGACGGTCAAGAACGCCAAGATCTGGACCAAGACGCCGGTGGCTGCCGGGATGTACACAATCACGGCTTCGGCGACGATTGGCGGTAAGGCGGTCAGCGGCACCGTACCGGTCACTGTCAAAGCCGGCGAAAAGAGCAGCGTCACCGTCACCATGCAGTAGGCTTACGGTACGCTCCGCGGCTTGCGCCGCAGGGGCGCTAGGCGGCAGGCCTGCGGACGATCGGATTGAGGTGCGCCAGACGTTTGCGGAGCGTCTCATAAGCGCGGAAGAGCAGCGACTTGATGGCGGGAATGGAGCAGTTCAGCGCCAGCGCCATCTCACTGTAATCCAGCTCCTGATACTTGTGCATGAGCACGGCGGCGCGGTGCTTCGGAGGCAGTTGTTCGATGGCGGCGCGCACCTGCGCGAAACGCGAATCCCGAATCAGAAATTCCTCCATGTTCAACGTGTGGGCGCGCGGCTCGCGCAAGCGGGCCTCGCCGGGAGGATGGTCTAAACGCTGGTGGTTGGCTTCGTGCCGATGGTCGCGCAGCCAGTTCAGCGCCAGGTTGGTGGCGATCCGGAACAACCACGAACGGAGCTTCGCGGTGGGCTGGTAACCCTGCGCGCGGTAGACCCGCAGGAAGACTTCCTGCGCCAGTTCTTCCGCCACTGCGATATCGCGCACCAGACGGTACGCGTGGCTGATCACGGGTCGCCGGTAGGCTTCGACAATGCGCGCGAAACTGGTGCGGTCGCCGCACTGGAAGGCGAGCATCCACTCCTGGTCGGGTTCGATTTCTTTGCTGCTGGCCGCCGGCATGACATTCAGGTTCCCCGTGATTCCGAACACGACTCTCACCCCTACATGGAGTTTCCTGCGAGGGCGCGAAAGTTCCTGAATTCGGCGGCTCATTTTTGCCGCCCGCACAGCGCTTTTAGGGTGTCATTGCGCCGCATCTGATAACCTAACGCCGTGATGCGTCTGATTCCCCTCCTCCTGCTGGGAGTTCCTTTGCTGAGCGCGCTGTCCGGCCAGAAGTGGGTGGCCACGTGGACTGCTTCCGTGCACGGTCCCTACCCCTCGGGAAATGCCTCGGCGCAGCCCAATCTTCGATTCGCATTTCCAGCGCCGGAAACCGGAGCGCACGATCAGACCTTCCGCCTGATGGTACAGCCCGACCTCTGGGGGAAGCGCGTGCGTCTGCATTTCAGCAACGCCTTCGGCAATCGCCCCGTGGCCTTCGATGGCGTATTTGCCGGACTGCATGGCAGCGGCGGCGCCCTGGCGCATGGCACCAATCGCGCGGTGCGCTTCGCGGGCAAGCCGGCAGTGACGATTCCGCCCGGCGGCAGTGTGTGGAGCGATGCGGTGGACTTGTCCTTCGTCACCAATGCGGCGCTGCTGACGGGGCGCAAGCTCGCCGTCAGCTTCCATGTGCCTGGCGAGAGCGGACGCATGAGCTGGCATGCGAAGGCGCTGACGACGTCGTATCTGAGCGCGCCTGGTGCCGGAGCGAAAGGCGATTCGGAAGACGAGAGCGCGTTCCCCTACACCACCACGTCCTGGTATTTTCTGGACGCGGTGGACGTGATGGCTGCGGCCAATACACGCGTGGTGGTGGCGTTCGGCGATTCCATCACCGACGGCACTGCTTCCACGCTGAACGGAGACGATCGCTGGCCGAATGCGCTGTCGCGCCGCCTGCATGCCGCGTACGGCAATCGCGTGAGTGTGGTGAATGCGGGAATCGGCGGAAATCAAGTACTGGGCCCGGCGGAGTACACCGCGGAGCGGCCCTTCTTCGGCGGACCCTCGGCGGGCCAGCGGCTGGAGCGTGACGTCATCGGAATCTCGGGGATTTCTTCGGTGATCTGGCTGGAAGGGATCAACGATTTCGGCGCCAATGCCACGGCGGAAGCTATACAGGCTGGTATGCGCGAAATTGTGGCTCGATTGCGCAAAGCCGTTCCCGGCGTGCGCGTGATCGGCGCGACCGTGGTCTCCGCGCTGGGCGCAACCGGCGCGCATGGCAGTGAGGCAGAGGACAAAAAGCGGCGGGCTCTCAACGATTTCATCCGCGGCGGCGGAGCGTTCGACGGCGTCGCCGATTTCGACAAAGCCACCCTCGATCCCGCGACCGGGCACTTGCGCCCCGAATTTGTCCCGGATAGCACCACTGGGGGCGCGGGCGACAAACTCCACCCGAACCGTGCCGGATATCTCGCCATGGCTGGGGCAATCGATCTCAAGCTGCTGCTAGAATGAGCATTGACGGGCTTTAGTTAGTTTGTGACCCTTCCTCCGGCAGACCCAAATCTCGGACCTCAGCTTTCCGATAAGCCTCCCCTGCGCGACGATACGCGCTTTGCGGCCGGTAAGATTGCGGTGTTTCAGTACACCACAGTCGTCACGTTCCTGTTTCTGATTTCCGGCTTTTGGCGCCTGCAAGTGCAGAACCCGGAATTCTACGGTGAACGCGCCCAGCAGAACAGCATCAAATCCGTACCGATTCCAGGTCCGCGGGGCCGCATACTGGACCGTGACGGGCGCGTCATCGTCGACAATCACTCGTCGTTCAGCCTGCTGCTGGCGCGCGAATCCGCCAAAGAGGAACACCTGCGCGCCATCGCGCAAGGGCTCGACCTGGATTACCCGGACCTTTTTGCGCGGGTGCAGCGGGTACGCAAGCAGCCTAAATACGTCGCCTTGACGATCAAAGACGAGCTGACGCCGGCGGACCTCTCGTTCGTCGATTCGCATCACGATTTCTTCCCGGAACTGGTCCTGATTCAAACTCCCCGCCGCCTCTATCCGCGCGATGGCATGCTGGCCCACGTCATCGGCTACACCGGGGAAATCAGCGAGCAGGAACTCGATCTGGCGGAATTCGCCAAATACAACCAGGGCGACGTGGTGGGCAAGTTTGGAATCGAGAAACAATACAACGACACGCTGATGGGCGTGGACGGGCAGCGGCAGGTCGTAGTGGACAATCGCGGCCAGGTGCGGCAGACCCTCGCCACCAAGAAGGCGGTCGAAGGCAAAGACCTGCAACTCACCATCGATCTCGACCTGCAGACCGTCGCTGAACTTGCCATGGAGGGCCGCAACGGCAGCGTGGTGGCGCTCGATCCGCGCAATGGCGAAGTGCTGGCGATGGTCAGCCGGCCCACCTTCGACCCCAATAAATTCGCCGTCCGCATTCGCACCAAGGATTGGCGCGAGATCGCCGACAATCCGGATCATCCGATGCTGAATCGCGCGATCCAGGCGGAACTGGCGCCGGGCTCGACCTTTAAGCCGATTGTCGCGCTGGCCGGCCTGGAGACGGGCACGATCGACGAACACTGGTCCACGCGCTGCGGCGGCGGCGTCAAGTTATACGATCGCTACCAGCGCTGCTGGGAGCCGCGCGGCCACGGAACGCAATCGCTGCACGGCGGCATCGTCCACTCCTGCGACGTCTACTTTTACACGCTGGGCGCCAAACTGGGAATCGAAAACCTGGCCTTCTACGGCGACATCGTGGGCTTCGGACATCCCACGGGGATCGATCTGCCGCACGAGAAAGGCGGCCTGATGCCGTCGGAAAAATGGAAGCTGCGCTATTACCGCACCAAGTGGTATCCGGGCGAAACGCCCTCGGTGGCCATCGGTCAGGGCGCGCTGACCGTGACTCCCCTACAGCTCGCGCGCGCCATCGGCGGCCTGGCCGTGGGCGGCAAATGGTTCGAGCCGCACATGGTGAAGAAGTCGATCGAACAGGTGAGGATGGCCGAGTGGACGCTGAATCCGGAGAATGTGAAGGCCGTGATCAGCGGCATGTATGGTGTGGTCAACGAGGGCGGCACTGGCGTGCGCGCCGCGTTGCCACACATCGAAGTGTGCGGGAAGACCGGCACCTCGCAGCTCGCGTCCAACGACTTCCTGAAGGGCACCGCCGCCGGCAAGGAGATGAAGGATAATGCCTGGTTCGTGGGCTTTGCGCCGCGCGACAATCCGGAAATCGTGATTGTGGCGCTGTTCGAACATGGCGCTCACGGGCAGTTTGCCGCCGGCATCGTGCGCGACGTGCTCAAGGCCCATTTCGACAAAAAGGAACGCATGACGCAGATGCAGCAGAGCCAGAGCCGGACGGTTGCCGCGCTCACCCTCGGGGTTCCCGGACCGGCCGGGGCAGTGCCAGGCCGCTAACATGGCCAAATACCTCTCCCCGCGCGACATCGATTGGACCGTGCTGCTGATCGTGCTGCTCATCTGCGGAGTCGGCGTGCTGCAAATCTTCAGCGCCACCCGCGATACGGATTACACCTCCGCCTGGTGGAAGCAGATCCTGTATGTGGTCGGCGGGCTGGTACTGATGTGGCTGATTACCGCCATCGATTACCACTCCCTGCTGCATTACGTTCCCGCGCTTTACGTCAGCAGCGTGGTCCTGCTGATGGTGACCTACATGGTGGGCGAGAAGACCTACGGCTCCAAACGCTGGATTCCAGTCGGTTTCGGGGTCCATTTGCAGGTATCGGAATTTGTCAAGCTGGTGATAATATTGTTGGTAGCTCGCTATCTTACCGATTTGCGGACCGATGATCTGGAAATTCGGGAGATGTTGAAATTGGCGGGCCTGGTAATGGTGCCGACCGCGCTGGTGATGAAACAGCCGGACTTGGGTACCTCCCTGACGTATGTGGCGATACTAATCGCCTGTGCGTTCATCGCGGGTTTGCGTTGGAAATATGTGGCTGTCATCGCCATTGTGACGGTGGTAGTGCTCCCTATCAGTTGGCAGTTTTTGAATGAGTATCAGAAGGGGCGGATCGTAAGTTTCATGGACCCCGAGCGCGATCCGCAGGGGAAGGGTTATCAGTTGATCCAGTCCCAGATTGCCGTGGGCTCGGGAGGCATGTTCGGCAAGGGCGTGACCAAGGGTACTCAAACGCAATTGCGGTTTCTGCCGGTGCCCCACAAGGATTTTATCTTCTCGGCGTTTGCCGAGGAGCATGGGTTCGTGGGTGTGACGATTCTGTTGTCGATGTTTTTTGTGCTGGTGATGCGTATCATTCAAAATGCGCATACGGCGCCAGACCGGGTTGGGATGTATATATGTATGGGGGTGGCGGCCCTGCTGCTGTTCCACATTCTGGTGAATGTGGGAATGGTGGCTGGATTGATGCCGGTGACCGGCATCCCGCTGCCGTTCATGAGTTTTGGTGGTTCAAGTGTCTGGACGTTTTTCCTGGCGCTGGGGCTGGTTAACAATGTCCGCCTCAGGCGGTTCGTGAATTGACCGGATGTTCTCGCAAGAGGCGTCCGTTGCAGAAGAAATTATTCGGGAGCCTGTAGAGACCCCCGGGGAACAGGGCACGAAAGCGCGAAGTGGCGCGGAAACGCCCGTCCCGGCAAAGAGGAGTGCTTCCCGGCCGGCGGATGTATGAGGAAGATGCATCTCCATCTCCGGCCCGCGTAAGTTCGTAGCTGAAGTTATCGGATAAGCCGGCAGCAATTGGCGGATCCACAGCCACCGGGCCATCGCAGCCCTTCCTCCTGGTCCTCTCCTAGCCCCGGGGAGGCAGTTGAATGTCAAAAGAGTTAGTGATTTCAGCAAATCGCCACGAGACTCGCGTGGCAGTGCTGGACGACGATCAGGTCGTTGAAGTTTACTATCAACGCGAAAACGAGTATTCCTTAGCGGGTTCCATCCATAAGGGCAGAGTGACGCGCGTGCTTCCAGGCATGCAGTCCGCCTTCGTCGATATCGGCTTGGGCCGCGACGCCTTCCTTTATGTCTCCGATTTCTTCGAGGATAACGACGAGTACGACAAGATCGTGACGTCGGTGGAAGAGAAGGTCCTGAAACAACTGGACCGCCCCCCCGCGCCCGTGGCGCTGCCCGCTGACACCGGGGAAACGGTGGCGCGCGCCGAAACCGCCGCACCGCCGGCGATCGAAGGCGTGGCAATGCCCGTGGATGTGGCGCCGCCGCCGGTCGCGTTGGGCCCTCCTGCGAGCGCGATGGTCGGTCCCGCGAACCAGTATCAGGGGAATCGCCGCCCCGAGCGCGGCGACGACCGCCGCGACCAGCCGCGAGATCAGCAGCGGGATCAGCCGCGCGATCAGCAGCGGGATCAGAATGACCGCCGGGGGCGCCGCTCCCGCCGAGGCCGCGGACAACGCGGTGGCGCACGCGGTCTGCCGGACGCCAAATATTATTCGCCGCGCCCCGAGGGCGACTCGCGCTACCAATCGCCCGCAGCCGGAATTCCGGAAGCGGCGCCCATGGAAGATGCCGAGCAGCAACTGGAACAGCCCCGTATCATTTTCGATCCTTCGCAGGATGATTTCTTCGTGTTGCCCGGCGAGTCGCTGGCCAAATACAAAGGAAGCCCCGAAGACGAGCCGGAAGCTGAATCCGCCGGTGATTTTGAAGAGTTTTCCGACGTGGAGCTGACTGCCGAAGAAGCGGCAGGCAGCTTCGAAGGCGGGACGCAGCGCATGCTCGAGGAAGCGGCGAAAGCCGCCTCCGTGGAAGTGAAAACTCCCTCGACATCCGCCCGCGGCGAAGTGCCTGCGGCTGCTGAGCCCGAACCTGTAGCGGCCGAACCGGTGGCCGCAGCGGAACCGGTGGCCGCAGCCGAACCCGTGGCCGTAGCCGAACCGGTGGCTGTAGCAGCCGAACCCGAACCGGCGGTGCCCGAAGTGGTGACTGCCGCCCCGCTGGTTGCCGAGCCCGAGCCTGTGGCCGTGCCAGAACCGATGGCGGAATCCGCCTCGGAGCCGGCGGAGGAAGTACCTGCCGCCTCAGGGGAAGCTGCCGACGCCGCTCTCGCCGAAACCCTGGTTGCCGCCATGGAAGCCGCCGAACCTCCCATTCAGGTGGTGTCGTTCGAAACCGGCTTCGTCGCGCTCGAAGAGGAGTACCCGGAGCCCCTCGAAAGCTCCGAAGAGGGCGCCGAAATCGACGATTCCGATGAAGAAATCGACGGCGATACCGACGTGGAAGCCGTAGCCGAGTCCGGCGAAGAAGTCACCGCCGATACGGTAGCCGAAGAAGAGGGCCCCGAACCCGCGCGCATGCCGACCAGCCTCACCGCCACGCTGCGCGAACAGGGCGGACGTTATCCGCACCGTGTCTCGCGCCGGTCGCGCCGCAAGGGCCGCGGCGATCGTGGTCCCGACGGGCCGCGCCAGGGCGAGGGTCGTCCCGAGGGACGGCCGGAGCAGGGCGGGGAACAGCGCATCGTGCAGCGTCCCGAAGGCGGACGTCCGGAAGGCCGGGCCGAGGGACGCCCCGAACGCTCGGAAGGGCGCGGCGAAGGTCGCTCGGAAGGCCGTCCCGATGGACGCTCCGAGGGCCGCGAAGGTCGCTCGGAAGGGCGTCCTGAACGCTCCGAAGGCCGTCCCGAACGTTCCGAGGGTCGTCCCGAACGCTCCGAAGGGCGTCCCGAACGCTCCGACAAGATCCCGTTGCCTTCCATCAGCGACCTGCTGAAAGAAGGCCAGGAAATTATCGTTCAGATCGCCAAAGAACCGCTGGGACAGAAGGGCGCGCGCATCACCTCGCACATCGCCCTCCCTGGCCGCTTCCTGGTCTACATGCCGACGGTCGACCACATCGGCGTTTCCCGCAAGATTCCGAGCGACGAAGAGCGCCTCCGCCTGAAGCGCATACTGCAAGGCAACCGCACTGGTATTTCGGGCGGCTACATCGTCCGCACCGCCGGCGAAGGCCGCACGGAAGAAGAGTTGCGCGCCGACATGATGTTCCTCTACAACCTGTGGCTGGACATGCGGCAAAAGGCGGAGCGCCGTCCCGCGCCCATGTTGATTCACCACGATTTGAATGTGGTGGAACGCATTCTGCGCGATCAACTGACCGCTTCCTACAAGAGCGTCTGGGTGGACAACGAAGAGGTTTACGAAAGCGTGCTGCGCTTCGTGCAGCGCTTCCAACCCGCCCTGGTCAATCGCGTGAAGATGTACACGCGCTCCACCCCAATCTTCGACGAGTTCGGGATCACCAGCGAACTGGAAAAGGCGCTGCGTCCCAAGGTGTGGCTGAAATCGGGCGGCTATATCGTGATTAACCAGACCGAAGCGCTGGTGGCCATCGATATCAACACCGGCAAATATGTCGGTAAATCGAATCGCCTGGAAGACACCATCGTCAAGACGAACACCGATGCCATCAAGGAAATCGTGCGCCAGATCCGCCTGCGGGATCTGGGCGGCATCATCGTGGTGGACTTCATCGACATGGACGAGCGCAAGAATCGCCAGAAGGTGATGCAGGCCCTCGAAGAGGAAATGCGCGCCGACCGCGCCCCGTATAAAATTCTGCAGTTCAACGATTTCGGCCTGGTGGCGATCACGCGCAAGCGCGTGAAGCAGAGCCTGGAACGCACCCTATGCACGCCCTGCACTTATTGCGAGGGCGCCGGCTACATCAAGAGTCCGCAGACCGTCATCTCGGAGATCCTGGTGGAAGCGCAGAAGATCGCGCGCGCGGTGGATACCAAGGACGTCATGCTGCGGGTGTCTCCCGACGTGGCCAAACTGCTCAAGAGCAACCAGAACTCCTACCTGCAGGAGATCGAAGAGATTCTCAATAAGCCGGTGATCGTGAAGAGCGACCCGCTGCTGCACCAGGAGAAGTTCGACCTCGCGTAGGCGTTTCCTTCCCAAGCATCAAGAGCCTCCCGCTACCCGGGAGGCTTTTTTATTGGTGTGCATGGCTCAGGGCTGTGCAGGTGAGTCCGCTCGCCGGCAAGCGCTTTTAGGAGAGCGCTTCCTCACCGGTGTGATGATGAGTGGAGGCACGCATTCCGTTACCGCCCAGCGATGCTCGCCTACCGCGCGAAGCTGAGGCGTAAGCCGGTGGACAGGATCAGGTCGTTGCGCTGCAAGCCTCCCACGGGGTTGCTGACGAAGCGTTCGCTTGCCGTGACCTGCCAGCCCAACCACTTCTTCAGCACCGTGTTGGTGCCAAAATCGAAATTCACACGATAGGCGCCGGTGTCGGTGAGATTGGCGAAGAACCGCAGGGATTGCGTCAACGAAACCGCCTTGGAAAGCTTGTAACTCAGATTGTCGCCAAAGTTTGCCTCGGCCGAACTTCTGGAGTCGTGGATGATGAACTTTTCGTGCTGGTAGTTGATGCCCGCGTCGAAATCCAAGCTGACATTCTCTTTCTTGATCACGTGCATCCCAAGGCCGCCGCCCGCGACAAAGCGAAGATCCAGGTCCTGGAACGAGTCATGCTGATAATCGTTGAAACCGGTAACGAACAACCGGCCCACCAGGGTGCGATCGTATTTCCAGCCTCCGCGCAAGGAACTTGCCGTTGTCTTGTTGACATTGCGGAGTTCACCCGTCGACTGGAGTTCTTTGATGCGCGCCGTGGTGTAGACCTGATTGAAATACGTCGTGATCTTGTCGGTTCGCGTCACGCGGGAGGCGTTGAACGCCGTGGAAAGAAGCTCGGTGTGCGAGTTACCAGTGGCCAGCGCAAAGCCCATATCGAAATAACCGGCCCACAGGTCCAGCAGGCCGGGATGCAGCATGCGATCGAAATGCGCCTGTTCCGCCGCGTCGCGCACGGCGGCAACCGTCGCTAGCGGCGCGCTCTTGGCGGCGCCGGGCGCGGCAACCTGCAACTGATCGCCGGCAGTGACGATCTTCCCTTTCACTGTCTCTCCCGAGGGCAGCACCACGCTGAGCTCAGCGTCGCTGCGAATGCTCTTGACCGCCGACCAGGGCATCGTCACTTCGCCCAGGAATTCGCTTTTGATGGTGAGCTTGTCGCCGTCTTTCTTGACGATTGCGCCCGTGATGGTATCGCCGTTCGTCAACACCACCTGATCGGCAGCCATGGCTTGCAATGCAAACGCGAGGAGGGGGAGCAGCAAACGCACGGAGTTTCTCATAAAAGCTCGCCTTACCGATGTTCGTCGCTATCGAGATGACACTTTTTATATTTCTTACCACTTCCGCACCAGCAGGGATCGTTGCGGCCGACCTTAGGATGTTCGTGTTCGAACGTTCCATTCTCCACCGCGTCGAAGCCTTCGACGCACACGTCGTAAATGGAGGGTTCTTCCGACCCGGCGATTTCCTGGCGCGCTTCCTCGATCTCCGCGCGCAGCGCCCGCAGTTCCTTGCGGCCATTCCGCGAGATGCTGGAGCCGTATTTCGCCTCGATCGCCTTCTCGGGCTCGCTATCCGCCCCGTGCATGACGAAGGCGCTGGTGAACATACTGAGCAGCACCAGATCGGTCTCATCCTTATCGAATTCGTCGATATGGTCGGCCAATCCCAAGAGCACATCGTCGCGTCCCGGTGTCTCGGGCATCATGCATAGCTGCTGTGCCAGCGTCGCCAGGTCCAGCGCAGCGGCGCCGATCGAGAGTTGCTTGATGATGGCGAGAGTCTCTTGCGGGTGCCGCCGGGCAATGCGCAGGAAAGCCCAGCGTGCGGCCCCACCGACGGCCTCGTCCTCCATCGGCGTGAAACGGTGCAGCGCCGGCAGAAAGGCGGGATCCCCGATTTCACCGAGCAGCGCCAGAGCGCGCGCCGCCAAGCCGTCGTCGGCATCGTCCAGGAGATCCTCGCCAAAGGCGTTGAGCACACCCATCAGCAGCGGAGCGATGTCGGCGCCGCGCGCCAGAATGCGATCCACCAGGGACGGCTCGACGGCGTCCAGGCCCGCCGCGAAAAGCTGGTGCAGCAGACGGTGCGGCTCCAGTTCCCGGGTCACCGCTTCCGGCTCCTCACCGGGCGCAAGCGCCGGCGCAGGCGCGTCCAGCAGGTGCGGATCGGTTTCCCCTTCCTCGACCGGATAGAAGTGCAGCTTCTGTTTTCCCAGGGCGGCATAGGCAGCCGCCAGCGCCGGGTCGGGGAGCACGCGGCCCAGCACGAGATAGCAGTCGTGCGCGACCGGGTTGGCGTTGATGGCGCGCCGCGCGTAGTCCGCCGCCAGAGCGCGGTCGCCCGTCTCCTCGGCGATCACCGCCAGGGAACGCAGTGCCAGGGGATCGTTGGGATCCACCGTGAGTGCCTGCCGGAAGGCTTCCGCCGGGTCGATGCTGCCGGCTTCCAGTTTCTTTTCCAGTTCGAGACGGAAATCGTTTACGGATTCAGGAGGAAAGATCATGAGGTGGCGCGTGTCAGTGAGCGGAGTACTGCTGTTGCGGCGGGTTGAGCGTGACGTCGAGGGTCTTCTCTTCTTCCTCAACTTCGAACGTATGGCCAAACGTCTGGTATCCTTTGGCGATCACCTGCACCAGGATCTTGCCTTGGGGAATGGAAGGAATGCGCGCCTCCCCTTCCTGGTTGGTGCGCAGTTCGAAGGTGGTCCTGACGGACTTGCCTAATTTGACCACCGAGTGCCCTTGCACGAACCGCACCACGACGCTGGCATGTTCCACCGGCTTGCCGCCCTCGCTCTTGACCGCGATGACGATTTTGGTCATGTCGGCGGCGAACGTGGCCGTCGCGAGCAAGGTCAACATTACGGCTGCGGGCCAAAAAATCCGGAGCAGGCATTGCCGATTACGCATACCCCGATTATAAACGACGGGGGAAGCGGGAGGTGGTAGAATGAGCATGTAGTACCTGCCAGTCGCAACCATGGGGGGGCGCAACGGATTCGACGGGATCGAATCGTGGTGGGGAGGCGTGCCGGGTTCCGAGCTCCCGTAAAACGATCGGAAAAACACAACTGCCAACACGCAGTTTGCATACGCTGCTTAATTAATTAAGTAGCCGTTCCAGCCACTGAGCCCGCGCGGTGGTGAGTGAACGTCATTTTGCGGGATAGGCCAAGAGCTTCGGTCCGGAGCTGGCGGCTGAGACCTAATCGGGCTAGGCTTCCACCATACTTGCCGGGTCAGCGGTGGCGGCCGACAATCATGATCCGGATACGCACGTAGTTCTCTTCATTGCGGGCTTTCTCGGACGGGGGTTCAACTCCCCCCGCCTCCACCACAATAGAATCAATAGCTTAGCGAATATTTAAGAAATAATTGAGCAAGATTGAGCAAAGGCCCTACAATTTAGAGGTATGCTCAAGGTCCAAAGACGCCACCGCCCACCTTGCAAGAAAGCACAGTGGCACCAGGGGTACACCAAGTGTGCTTGCCCTCTTGTCATTCGGGGCACGCTCGCAGGGAAGCCCATCTCCCTCTCGACGGCGCGCTACCTTCCTCCCGAGGAAACCCGAAACCTCGCGGCGGCTCGCAACCTCGCCATCCTGTGGGAACAAACGGGAGCTCCAGTGCGGCCGCAAGAGTACGCCTTGGTGTCCGCGCCTGTCGCGGAACCGGAGGCGCCGCTTCCTACGGTAACCATGGCGGTGGCCGCGTTCATGGCCGATTCCCGCGACCGCGGGAACTCGGTCGCCACTGTGTACAAGAAACACGTGGTGTTCGAATCGGCGTTGCTGCGGTTTTGCGTTGCCAAGGGAATCCGCTTTCTGTCCGAATTGGATCTCAGCACCATCAGGGAGTGGCGCGCCGGCTGGAACTTAGAGTCCCTCTCACGAGCCAAGCGTCAGGGCCAAGTGCTCGGGTTCTTGTGGTTTTGCGAGCGAGCTGGATGGCTGCCGCGAAACTACGCCTCGGACATCACGCGCGGCCTCGGGAAGATCCAGGTTAAGGCCACCCAGACCGGGTATTTTCAACCCGCAGAATACAAGGCAGTAATCGACGCTACGTACATCTATAGCGACCGTCCAAGCGTTGATAGCCACAATTCTCTCACCATTGGCGGAGAGCGGATCCGCGCTCTCACTGAGCTAATGCGGTGGACGGGCCTACGCATTAGGGATGCCGTAACGCTGGAAAAGAGCCGCTTGGCGCTCGATCCTAGTACTGAAATGTGGAGCGTGATGGTCTATCAAAAGAAAACCGGAGATCCGGTCTACTGTCCGATTCCTCCGGACGTGGCCGACATGCTGCTCCATGTGCCAGCCAGCCAGAAAGGGAACACGAACGCGACGTACTTTTTTTGGACTGGACAAGGGCTCGCGAAGACAATCACGTCAAACTGGCAACGGTCGTACAAGAAACTGTTCAAGCTGGCAGCCCTCAAGGAACCGGATGGAAGTCCGAAGCGTTGTCACCCGCACATGCTTCGGGATACGTTCGCAGTGGAGAGCCTACTTTCGGGTATGCGGCTTGAGGAAGTTTCAACGAGCCTGGGGCATTCATCCGTCAAGATCACGGAACGCCACTATATGCCATGGGTGCGTGCTCGGCAGGCAAGCCTGAATCAATCGGTGATGGCGTCCTGGATTAAGCAGGGGAAGGTAAAGCAACAACCGGCGCCGGGCCGCCCCAAAAGAGCGCCAGTGCTGAATATGCCGGTTGCAGTAGGAGAGTAGCGCGCCTAATGCAGTGGAGCCCGCACTTTCGACGTCTCCCTCCTCCTGACGCCGATCGCGGAGGCCCTGGAACCTAAATATAGCCAAGGACTGCACCTTTGAAACCCCGACGAGAGGGCGACTTAGCAGGCTGCTGAAAAATGCCGATTTCCAGAAACAGTCACCTATCGCCGCTGGTCGTTGCCTGTAAGCAACTGATTCTAAGAATGCGCGATTTGCCGGCAACCGCGATTCCGCGGTCATTCAGCGAGAAATCAGCATTTTTCAGCAGCCTGTTAGTTTAGGAGTCGTACGGGTCTTTGCGGCTTGGTGTGAGGATCCTCTTCGATTCGATTTACGATGCGCATGATCCGTCTTTGATAAGCGGGCACGTGGCAGTTGATCAGCAGGCCAAGACGCTTGTCAACGCGCCAGACGTAAGATCAGACGCTGACACTTGTGGGCCCGGGCGCCCGGGCGAGCGACTTGACGGATTTGATTTGGACGATGACCTCGTTTTTGGCGACCGGCGTGCTTTGGCCAACGTTCAAGACTCCGGCCAATAATAGGCGAGCCCGGCTGCTGTCCCCGACGGGTGGCAAGATTCGGTGTCGCGTGAACAAAAGGCGAAACCCGTGGTATTCTGGCAGGCGTGCCAGCACTTCGCTCATGCATCGGCTCCTAGGATTTGGAAGGGGTGACGCATTCCATCGAAGTCACGGCGGAGACGCTCTATTAGGCGGCGATCCTCCGGATGCAGGCGTTGAAGGTTCCGCATTGGCAGGACCGGCCGAGCTTGGGGATTGAGGGTCGGGTGAAGGCGCCGGAGACGACGCATGCCCTTTGGAACTCGATTCTGTCGGCCTGGCTCGCTCGGAATGGGAAGACGCCGAAGGACTAGGCATTGAAGACGCGGCTGCGGGAATTGGCGCGACTTTGACCTGGAAGCCGTTGCCGACTTTGATTTATCTAATCTAGTGAGCGCGGCAAGAATCGAACCTACAACCTACTGATTAAGAGACAGTGCACGGGGGGCTTGTGGGGTGTATGAGGCAATATTTTCAATATCTTAGAGAATCGTTGGTCCCCTAAACCCCCTCGTTTCCCATGAAAGTAGGGAGACCAAACAGGGAGACCAAATCGGAATCGGGTCTGTTGTTCTGATTGACGTCACCAGCTAACAAAAAGACTCCAACAGCGAAGGGATAAACGGCCACAAAAATCAGTAGAGTGGACCGGAACGATAACCAAGCGTTGTCGAATTGTCGTCGCATCAATTCTCTCTCATCGAACAGAGTGCTACAGCTTTGTTTGAGCTTAGCAGACTCCGCGATCACGCCGACTTTGGCGCGCCCGAGCGGGCGCGCGGCTGTCCGGATCCAGGGTGAGGGCGTGAATCGCGCCCTCGGCGAACACCAGTCGGTTTACTTTATCTTCAGAGTTGCTCGACCACCGACCCTTTTCGCCGCCACGCGCGAAGCTCCGTGAAGTTCCTGTCCTTCAATTCATGCCCGCAAAGCCCATCTCATCGAAGTGCGGAAGGACAGCATTCCCGTACTTCGGCGCTTGAGAAAACTTACCCACCCCTGCTTTCCAGAAATGACCCAGGGGGCTGGAGCCCCTGGTTCCCCGTGGGGAGGGTTTAGTTTTCGGAGGGCCGCTCAACGCGCTCGATCACGTACGTTTCGACCGGCCCTTTTCGCGATTCCAGTTTCAGACCGGGTTGTCGATCAAGCGCCGTGGTTAGGTCGGGAAGCGAATCATTTTCGGGCATCGCGCCTTCATAACGCGACGGCGGACGCGACGTTTCGTCGGTGGTTCTGCGTGGTCTGCTGGCGCCCGTTGAAAACGTTCAATCGCAGAAGAATGTCGAAGACGCCGGAGATTCCCGTCTTATCGAGCACGGGGCGGCCCGCGTAGCCGGTGAGAATCGACGCGAGGTACGTCATATCGACTCCCATTCCCGAAAGCTGCCGCGGATTGCCCGAGAACCCGTGGCACGCGTCAATGTCGGCACTGCAGTCGCGAGTCGATTTCGTTAGCTTCGGTCCGTTCTTGGCGACGGAGATTTCATGCAGCGGCATCTCCTTGCTCTCGCGCCGCATCGCCAGATGGAAGCGATCGGCCAGCAGCGCGCGTAGCATGGCGCGGGTCTTGTCCTAGAGAGCGCGGACCTGCACGCCGGGCGGAATCGTTCCATCGGCGGGCTTGGCGTCCACATCGTAAGCCTCGGAATCGATCCACGACGGGCCGCCGGAGTGCAGGTACGGCGGTATCTGGTTGTAGGCGTTCAGGATCAGCGCACGCACCGTATTGTTGGTCGCCGTGAATCGGCCGCCCGGCAGAATCATGGAGGGCGAGCGCTCCGACCCCGACTTGCTGAGCTTCACCGAAGTCACTTCGAATTTCAGCGACGCAGCAACCGCAGATTACGCCCGTCCGGGCGGCGCGTTCAGGATGCCGATGCCAACGGGCCACGCGAGCGCCGTCACTCCAGCCGCGGCCAGCAGAAATTTCCGGCGCCAACTTAATTGGCACACTACATCGGCGGAGACGATTTGATGAATGCGCTTTTTCAGGTCCGCACCGGTGATGCCAAAGACGCAAACCAACGGAGCTTCCACGTAGAGCTTGCAGACATTGAGAATCCCTTCCGCATATACCCGCGGCTCGCTGCCGAGCCGCAACACCTCTTCGTCGCAAGCGCCCTCTCGCTCCTCCACCATCCGCTTCCCCACCCACCACAGCAGCGGATGGAACCAAAACACCGTCGAACATATGCAGAGCAGCCACGAGATTATCCCTGTGGCGGACGTGGCACAGTTCGTGCGTAATAATGGCTTCTACTATCCGACCACCGAAACGGTCGGAGGCGAAGAGATCAGCCGGTATCTGTCTTTCGCATTCAAGATAAGGATGCCGCGGGGTTTCCCCATACCCCTGTATTCCGTTTCGGCTTTCATTCGGTTTCTTCAGGGTTTTTTCGAGCGACGGGAACATGGCGAGTCGAGGGCACGGCTGCCCGATCCAGAGGCGCAGTTTTTTTCTGCCCTCGCCCCGGCTGAGATGGTTTCGGAACTGAATGAAATCTATGATCGAGCCATTGCCCCGGCCGTTGCGTACCGAGAAGTAGAAATATGTCCGTCGCGATCGCGCTTGATGACGACCTTGTCCGCGCCGGTGCGCATGACCGCGGAGCCGGGCCAGTTCTCGCGCCGGTCGGGGACATAGCCCATGGCTGCCGCGTATTCCGGCGCAGGTCGATCGCGCCCTTGAAAGTCTTCCAGTTCGCTATGCCGGACCATGATCCTCTCCCCTAATGTCTACTCTGCGAAAATCATGAACGCCGGTTAAGAGAGCATGTGTCGCCGCTTAGCCGCGGGGCTGTCTTGCAACGCCGATTTCGGTGCGGATTCCGGCGGTCACTTGTAATAATGGGGCAAGAGGTAGCAGGGATCGATGTCCGATTTGGTCGTACCAAGCAATATACCGTGGCAGGAGTTGAAGGGAGAAGTGCTCGAGGAATTCCTTTTCTGGCTATTGGATTCCATGGGTGCGAAAGATTTGGAATGGCGAAGAGGCGGTACGCAGACAACTACCGCAGATGGGGGGCGCGATCTTGAGGCAAATTTTCACGTGCCCGGACCAGACGGTGGGATTGATCCCCAACGTTGGTGGTTTGAGGTGAAGGGTCGGTCAAAGACTGTTGAACCGACCGCGGTACAGGCAGCGATTGTCGGAGCAGCGAACCGCCCGGAACTCGACTACCTCGTGATAGTCACCAATACGCAATTCTCGAATCCATCCCGCGATTGGGTAACCCAATGGCAGTCGCAACACCCGAGGCCGAAGGTCCGCCTTTGGGACAGAGCAATGCTCGAACGGATGGCCGTGAAGTACCCGTCGGTCATCGCGCGCTTCGCACCGGAAGCCCTCTCACTAGAGGGGCGACTTGAGGCACTGCGGGTGCGGTTTTGGAATCAGCTCTATTTTCCCGGCGGGGATGATCTCGATGCGTTATGGGAGGCCAAGGAGGAGATTGACTGGTCCCCGGAATCACTGATCACAATTGTGGCGGGCGAGTTGGCAAACGGGGATGTCAGGGAACGCCCATGGCTTGGCAGGACGGATCTTTCGATGCTCGCGCACGCAGTCGCTTTGGTCATGGTGAATCTCCTTTCGCTGGAATACCGGGCGGAACAATTCGGCGTGAGCCCAAGAAGAATTGTGGAGCTTGGCGCCTATGTCGCGTCGATCGGGATAGCGCGATTGCCCCCTGAAGCAATCGGGCCCCTCATTGAAGATCCCTGGAAAATGACGGAGCAAGCATTCCCGGAAGAAGTTCGCGAACATTTGCGCGGCGCCATGTTGGCGCGTCTCCGCCGAGAATTTCTGGACGCCTGCTCTCGTGATTGCGAACGCGTGTCGGGTGAAACTGAAGTTGAAAATTTTGTCTCAATCGATGAAACATACTGGCATCGGTTTTCCGAATCATCGACGTTCGCAGTTGAGGCTACCAGGCGAATCACTCTTCAAAAACGTGACGCACCCTGCAAGATCGGCTTTCCAGTGGATCGGGACCACGGCTGTCCGCTGATGGAACACCCCATGCAATCACCCAGAGAGCTCATTTCGATATTCAGAAAGGTGATTGATGAGAGAAATCCTCGCAGCGAATGACATCCGCTCAGGAGGCGGGATCGGCCGGCGTTTGATCGGTAGAGGAAGGCGCCTCCGCCGTGCCGGACCGGGCTCTGGGGTGGCACCCGAAGTCCCTTGGAGCGAATGAGGGTCTCGGCGATTCGCTGGCGATCCCTCGCGCGGAAGGATTATGGTGAGAAGAACGCGGGCAGGGGGCTGAGTATTCTTGCCTGGAGAATTACCGAGCGTCAGAATACGGTCACCATGGGACCGCCGAAAATGCAGCCGGCTCCGCCCCGGCTGCCCAGGCCGGAAACTATACTGAGGGTTCGCAAGTGAAAAGAGGTCGTCCACGAGTGCAGGTACCTTCCCACGTAGGCAGACTGATTTCCTGTGTCGTGGCGCAGAAGGTCCGCCAAGCGGACGGGCATATGACGGCGGAGGAGGTCGAAAACCGCAGACCAATGCCCAAGTACACACGGCTTAGCAAGCTGGATACTAAGGAGCCGATACCGATCACGACCTCATCCGCGAAAAGGTCGAGCCAAGGCCGAGCCACAATACGGCAATCTCTCATGGATAGACAGATCCTGCGAGCCATACGTGACGTATGGACGACGCGCTAAGATCGACTTTACCAGCGGTCTTCCAGTCTACTTCGTACCCACGAGCCTCAACATAATATACAGGCAGGTCCCGATCAAGCGCCGCCATGAGGGCCCCAATCGCAAGCATCTTGCTACCGAGCGGCGACAGGATCAGCAGGGAACCGCCTAAGGCCTCGAAGGCTAGCGTTCTTTCGTCGTCGATTCTTAGGATCGTTCGGTATAGCCCCAATGGATCATTTTCATCCGCAAAGATAATGCTGCCCGTATCGACACTCCACGTGCTTTCCAATTCAGTGAGGTACTCCGCTAGGAGTCGATCGGAGAGCTTAGGCGAAGCCGAGGGGAACGGCAAAATGGGACACGTGTCGCTCGGCTGGACCTCGTCAAAGATCCTCTGCAACGCAGGGCGGCCCGAGGGCGCAAGCTGCGGTAGCCAGAGTTTGGCGACGGACGCAGCGCTGTAAAGTTCAGTGACCTTCCTGAAGCCGTGAACATTTGAGGCCCGATCCGCAAGCTGAGGTTGGATTACGTGGTCCAAAGTGGGCCAATCAGAAGCAAATAGGTGCACATTTTGGCCGCTTAGCTGGGCCCGGTTTAAAACATACTTCACGATGGGAAAGCTGATCCCAATCGATAAGGCACTCGAGTCGATCACGACGTCAGAATATGGCGAGAAGTCGACGGCATCAAGCTGTCGAAGGACAGAGCGCCCACCGACGACCGCTCCGTCGGACGCGAAAACACTCACCTCAAGCACCATTGAGCTGGTTGCGCATGGCTTGAGTAGATCCAGGTTGGCACTAGCCCGCTCCACAAGGACCTTATCTGGATTTGGCCGTTCCTCCTTAATAAAGACCGCATCAGGGAACAATTTGCAGTTCCTTCGAAGGAGTTGGGCAACAGATGTCGCACGAGGGTCGAAGCCTGCTCCCGCAATCAAGAGGATCTTAGAATCACCACCGCCGAAGTAGCTGACAACGAATTCCTCTACTTCGTCCGGCCGGTGGCTTATACACGGCTGCCAACGAATCGAGGCGCTCATGGGAACTCGCCTTTGATTAAGCGAGCAAGATCTTCCGGCGTGCGCTCCAGAAAGTTCCCTCGACGAAAGCTAAGGCCGTGTTTGAGAATTGCGACCCCGCCGAGTTCGACAAGACACCAGGTCACGTGTTTCGTTCCGTGGTCCTGCTTAATGTGAAGGGCATTATAGCCGAAACCATACTTCAATGCTTCAGCAAGTCGCGGGTGGCTTTTTGGTATCTGTTCAAACGTCTCTTGAGGTATGCCGAACGCGTTGGGGCCCCCACCAAGCGAAGCCGTGGGCTCAAGCGCTTTTGCGATGCATTCTGCGGCGATACCATCAACGAGAGCATTTACCAGCCTTCGTTCAGGAAATCTCCACTCGTCCATCATCTCTTTCGCCTTTTGCCTTAGTTCCTTATGCTGAAGTGACGCTGGAAGACTTGGTCCGGAGCGATTTGCCCGAATAATACGTGTCTCGCAGAGAGAGACTAACCGACCTGCGAGCTGCAGGAAAATCTCCGCGTTCTCCGATGCGCCGTCGCATAACGCATCCATACCGAAGTAATAAGGGCGGCCGTATTCATGCATCAACTGAATTCGTGCCCCATCTGCGATTCCGGCGTTCGCTATGACAGGACGGGAGGGTTCCAGGTCCGCCGCTTCAAAAAGTCCCACTTGGGGAGTCCTCTTAGCAAAGCGGTGCATCAGTATTTGAAGCATTGCGAGCTGTACGTCGGCCGCACTACCTTCACTACTGGCGCCCTCGAAATAGGTAGCTATCTCCTTTTCGAGATCCCTTCGTATCACACCTGGGATCCTCAGCTCCTCCTGAGTCTTTAGGACCCGCTTCGCGAGTTCTCTCTCCTTGCCGCTCGGGAGCGATTCGGCTGGGACGTCAAGAATGCTGGCTAGACCTGTAATTCCTCCGCGATTGAAGGTCTCCATGAGGCGCAAGTATCGATCGGCCATTTGCCTGGCCATCGACCGAAATTGCGTGCGTTGGGTCCGCCGATCATCTTTGCGCTGCAGCCAGATCGTCGTCACTTCTCTGGCGACCTTCGGGCCACGCTCCGCCTCTTCGGGTTGTTCGTCCTCGAATGAGTCGAGTAGAGCTGCTTGCGGAGTTTGCGAATCAAGTCGCATGAGGACCCATCTCGAGGCCTGTTGTTCGCGCCGCGCGAGCCACCTCAACAGCTCAGCCAGCTGCTGGGGATGGAGGCTATGTGCATCATCCAAAATGACGAGGGGCTGGTACTCACGAGCGGAGTCGGAACCACCCTGACGTACTGAAAGCTTATCGATAACTTCGAAAGGCGAATATCCTTCTAGCGCCAGTTTGGAAAGTGCCTCTAGTTTTGGTGGGACCAAAGCGGATCCGATGCGATAGATCTCTCGCTCCATCTCGCAAGCCCGTGCGTAAACTCCGGGACCGGAGATGCCCCCAATCTGCTCGATGCGGCCGGGTGAGGGGTCTTTCGGAACGATCTCTATCTCTTCAACGGAATGAGAGTTGGCTTCGCGAAAACTCTGAATCCAGGAAATCACCGCGCGTGCTTGCAGCAGAGAGTGCATTAATCCCGTTTTTACACTCTCGGGATAAGGTAGCTCCCAGAAATCGCGGTATTCAGATTCGAGCGCCAGTCTGCATCCACATAAAACGATCTCACCGTCCCGCATTGCTCCACAACGGCTCAAGGCCTGGACCAATTCTTTGTGATTCTCCATGCCCGTCGTTCGGCGCAGCGCATCCATCGTCTTATACTGCAAAAGAGTCGCAATCGTTGTCTTCCCGCTCCCTGGAGTTCCTATGACAACGACCAGCCGATCGAAAAGGACGCCGTCCTTGGCCTTAGGCTCGAAGAACGTAAAAAGAGGAGCGGGGGTCACGACAGACAGAAACGCTTCGTCATCACGAAGGTACTCGGTCGCCCTCTTCTCAAATGGATTACTCATTCGGAGTGCCTCTGACGACGTCGGAACAAGGGTCTCATCGAATGCGCTCCCTTCGCCGAATCGCCCGCGGTCTCAGCCCACAACAGCGGGAGGGAGTTGTTCGGCGTGTTGTGCTCAAATACTAATGGCAGACCACACTCTTTGTAGCCATACATCATCGACTCTACGCCACTCACGGCTGAATGGCGATTTTCCAGACTTGGATCATAGTAACCAACGACAAGGTCATGGAACGGTTCGCTGGACTGTTTTGTCAACGGCAGATCAACCGGAAGGACGTATCCGAAGGAGAAAGTCACTCGCTCCAGCCAATCCGCAGTCGAGGTTGATTTCCTCATTTCAAGCAAGCGATCGCTGATGATCGATTCGGCGTAGGCAGATGCTACGTAATGGTGAATGTGGATCCGTGCCGCATCCGCGATGACACTTTCCCCACTAAGTGCTTCTTTCGCTTCTCGAAGCGTGTCCCTGAATTTGACGAGCTTTCCCTTCCAGGAATTGTCCTCCTCATTGAGGCGCAGCAAAGTTGTGCCCGAAGCAACAAAGTCATCAATGAGGTAAACTTCCTCGAACGTCGCACTCCCACCTTGATCCTTACGCAGTTCCTTTCGAAGGTCCCTCCACTTCGACCCATCGAGCTGCGTCGCGACCACAATCTGCTCATTCGAAAGGATGCCGACGTTCGCACGGCGAAATTCGTCAATTCTGGCGCCATCGCTCAGTGCCATGAATAACGATTTGCGTCTGAGCGCAACGAGATCATTGACCGCCTCTGGACTTCTCCATACACGATACGGCGGAATGCCACGTGCCGTCGAGACGGCGCGTACCAGCCGACGCTCAATGACTTCCGGATACAGGCGCTCAACAAGCAGTTGCATCTCGGCCGGCCCTATGTAGACCAACCGAGTCTTGACGAACTGATAGGCAGTTTCGCGATGTTGTTGTTTAAACTGCTGAAGCCAAACGCTGAGCCGCTCTAGAAACCTTACGCCAGCCCGAAAGTCTTCGTAGCCGTCATATCGAAAGCGCGACATTAGCTTCAGCCAGCGGAACTCGTCCCGTGCCTGCTCATCTGACCACTGCATGATCTCTCCGAGGAGCTGAAGGCCGAGTTTTTGATTCATTTCGGAAGGCTGCCCTTCTTAAAAAAGACAGCACCGGGAAATTGTTTTCGCATCGTAAGGCGGCCAAGATACCAAAGAGTCGCGACTCGGCCCTTGAGCATCGCCGGGGTAAGCCGCCAACACGTTGACGCTTCATCGGATACTTCGTCAACACTGAGTGACGGACGGTGGGACAGCATCTCAGCGTCATTGCCCGGCGACCGACCTCTGTCTCCGATCACCAGGATCTCGGAAGGTGATATGGCCCCGGATTCCGCCAAGCGACGAACCACTCGTCTCTTAGAAACACCAGATGCGAGCAGATCGATGCTGTGCCCGGAACTCACCAATTGTATGCCGAGAGCGTGCAGGGCTGGCATCAACGGTTCGAGGAGAGACTCAAGATGCCACCCAAGGATCTTCGACTTCCATTGTAGGCCAATCTGCGAATGTGAAGGATCAACGGTCAGGCGACATGAGATAGCGGGGTGATCACTGAGTAGTTCCAGCGCCTTAGCGATCGCTGGGTCAACTGATCCGTTCGTTGACTCTGGGATGGTCTCGTCCGTGAGCTGGGCAAGCTCCGCACCATTGTGATAACCCATGAGGATATGCGGCCAGTATTGCCGTGGGATCACGTCCCTCAGATCTCGCCGGGCCGATCGTCCGCGACCTGTAGCGATTCCGATCCGAACCCCAGATGCAAGTAACTTAATCAGCGCCTCGGCTATATCCTGCTTTGGCGGCTTGAATCGATCTCGGACGTCAACCAGAGTTCCATCGTAGTCGAAGATAATCCCTCGGATCGGCGTACGATATAATTCATCTCGGAAAATATCCAACGCCGCTTCCCACAACCTGTCAAGCCCGGAAGCTCGCAGCGAAGTTGGTGTGACGCGGGCCTTTCTGACAACGATCTGCGTCACGGACTGGAGCTTCGAGCCAGGCAACGGATTTGAAGAAAGGTTATATAGCCGCCGACCAAACTCCGGAACTCCTGGCCTTCCTGGGTCAATGCCTCGTGCCTCACCTACCCAACCGGCAATTTCCATGGAGAGGAAGATCCCGCCCACGGGTGCGATCACTGCATTGTCAGAAAACTGCAAATGGATCCGTGGAAGCGACCGAGGAAGCAAATCGAGCGACTTCATGGCCACTCTCGCCGTACCCGGTTGGCTCAAGATGACTACAGCGGAGGTCGATTCGCGCTTCGCGATCCAATGATGCCTGCCGTGGGCGAAGTTCCTGATGTCACTAACTTTGATCGATCCAAGAGCGGCCTCGCTGAATCGCGATTCCATATCCGTCGCCATTGGACGACAACCCGGGTCGTGGAGGACCAGCCAGTGTTCGCGATCCAACAATGGTGCGAACTTTTTCCGGATGGAAGACAAATCGCTCGAGTGTGGTAGCGCAGCATCTAGCAACTCAGGGAGAGAGCTAACAAATGTTGTGCCGATAGCGTCTGAGTACGCACGGGCGAGCAGGAGCAGGAAGGAAGCCAGAGAGTTCGTCGCGAGAAACCCGTCCTTTCCGGCCGGCGGCTCGTACTCCATAAGATCGATGGCGAGTGGCGCTGCCATTTTTGCAAGAGGGCTGCCGTTTGAAGCACAAAAGATGGCTAGGTGAGCGGGCTCTACCTGAATGGCCTTTCGAGCACTGCGGAGGATATCCACATTCCGCCCGCCAGCTGAAAGTAACCACACGGAAAACTCGTCCATTCGAGCATTTGAGCGGAGAAACTCAAGAGGTGTTTGAGTCGAACTATAATGGCCGGCGAGACTTGTGTGCAGCACCGCAAGATAATCTGCGGCCGCCATAGAACCGCCGGACCCGATTGCCAAAATAGGACGAAATGAAGATGCGCTGACTGCCCTCGAAATGGATCCGAGGTCTTGGCCGCGAGCCCAATCGAAAGTATCGGACAGTAGGCTAAGTTCGGTTCGGTAGGGCTTTCCCAACGCTACCCCCTGGCCAGAGCGTGGCGCAGACCTGAGTGCCAGTATGCGGCACGTGAGCACCGTGATTCATGTGATCGTCGGAGCTCGGACGGCACACATCGAGAAGAACCGCCGGACAAACACGCGCCACTTGGTGCGTAGTTTGGTCGACTGTAGATCCGCTCTTTATGATCTCCAGAACTGCCTTTTTCCAATCGGCCCAGTCAACGCCGTACATTCCGCCTCGCGCCCCTTCGAATTGGCAGGTCCAAGCGGCCATTGCCTGACCAAGTCGCACAGCCACCAGGGTCTCTTGATCCGTTGCCCGCTGTAGGCCGTCCTTTCCCTCCTGACAGAGCAGGTGCACGATTCCTGCGGTGCACCAGTCGCCGGCGCCAGAAGTATCAACGGTTCGACGGATGGAAAACGCGTCAACTTCCTTCCACAGCTTTCCGAGCCGCCGGTAACGCAATCCCGCCGAACCAAGAGTCTCAATTTCAATCAACGGTTTTGCCGAGCCGCGAACTTCGTGAACATCCGAAATTCGATCCTGAGAGTATTTGAAAATGTGACTTAGTCGGATCGCTTCGGAAAATAGTCGCGGATCGCCGATCATTGAGGGTTCAAAAACTACGACGCCACCCGAATCAGCACATGTTTTCGCAAGATCGAGCGCCGACCGGGAAACCCGGTCAAAGAAGAAGGCCTGCATCTTTGGCAGGCGGTCGGTCACCTCGACGATACTCTTGGCGAGGACTGGCTTGAAGCTCGGAAGTGGAACTCCGCACCCGGGGCAGGCCCATGAAAAACTGTGAGTCTTCGCGCCACGTGGTTTTGCGAAGACCCGTTGGACAACAACGGGCGGCAGCGCAGTTGGCTCCAAGCCGATGAATTCCAGATGGGCGCCCCACAATTTCAGGTCGTCCTTTATGATCTGCGCAAGAGGAGAATCGCTATGTCTGGCAATGGGGTAGGCATCCCAACCGAGAAATGCGAGAATTGCCAGGACATTGCCGCAGGTTCCCCCAGCATAAGCTTGCAGTTTTGACGGATCGTCATCGCGATAGACAAGATCCAGTGGAAGGAACCCCGTCCCAACAACTTTCGCTCCTTGTTTTGCTTTCGCAAGCTTCATTCTTGGCACTCGATGAATACCCCTTTTTCCGCGCCCCGGGTCCGTCCCAACCGGCGTCAAGATTTGTCACCGCTCACACCTAGATCACAAGCTCTCCCATACTACCAAAAGGCGAATAAAAAGCGAAAGTGACCCCGAGATGCCAGAGACTCCCCGACAGGTTTTCGCGTTGCGGCATCATACTAATTGTCGTACCTTTTGGTCTCCTATGCCCGGCGATGGTCAGTGGTCTAGCGGCAGCGCCGGCTTTGCTCGGCGAAACGAATCCACGCCGGTCAACCTGGGCACACGGAACGCAACATGTTGAGAAGCTCCAACAGTTTAGCAGCATTGATACACCGATTCGAAGCTCAGAAATCCCGGGCCGACCGAGCTTTACCAGCGTCGTCCTTGGCGATCTGGGATGAATATTTCCCATCACAGCGCTCGCTTCACCGCTCCAGTTGCGGTCAAGGCCGAGAAGAATGCGGCGAGGCGCTCAGCGAGAATCGGTGACCGCACCAAGACCCCAACTTCGATATTCCGTTCCTGTGCGGCTTCTGTGAAATTTGCCGACGATACGAATGCCGTTCGTCCGTCTACGACGATGCACTTGGCGTGAAGAACTGCCTTCCGCTTTGAGTCCAGCGACAATGACCGCGGATCGAAGTAGATCTCGGGCAGGGCTTGATCGCTCGGCCAGTGATTGGTTCGAAAGCGGTGCGCGAACGCTGCGATGAGCTGGCCATCCGTACTGGTGTCTCCGATCTGCCGTTTAACGTTCAAGAACATTCGAACGCTTGGCCGGGGCTCTTCGGCCATCCTGGCAGCCAACGTGCGAAATACCGGCTCGGCCTGATACAGCTCATAGCCGGCGACGAGAACGCTGTGCTCGGCATTCCGGAATAAATCTTGAACAACGATCTGGGTGTCACGGCATGTCACCGCACCGGTTTCGGGGCCGGTAGTGACGAGTTCGATCACTTCGTCAATCGACGGTTGTTGGGCGCGCGCGGTTGCCAGTAAGCCTAGTGCGGCGACGAGACCCTCTCGGTTTGCGCCAGTGGCCGCCATCCCTTGTAGCGCGGCCGAAACGTCGACCGATATCGCGCCTGGGACGATTCTCTCAATTAGTGTCGGCAGATATGGCGCGGGAAGGCGGCCGGATCGCAGAGCCTCCTTCAAGGCGGCGAGGTCTAACGCCGAGAGCGCAAGCAGTCCCTTCATCACCACCCGGCGTCGCTGAACAGCTCAGCGCCCAATTCTTCCACCGTCTTCACGACAAGGGCACGGTCGAGGAAGTCATTTTGCTGCTCGCAACTGGTCTCGGCCGTCAGAACGCAGCCGTGACAAGCCGCCCCGTGGAGGTGGCGGTGCTCTTGCTTGTTTTCCGGATCGTGCTGCGCGCAGACTGGATCATTCGAGCACAGGAGGCCAAGTTCCAGAGCGTTCCGCACCGAATTGTGGATGCGTCTGCCTACCTGGATCAGTCCGCCTAGAGTCCCTTCGGCATCCGAACTTCCGGTGTACAGCAGAACGCCGTAACCCACGCTCGGGATCGCGTAAATGCGCTCCCGGATCGAACTCGCCGGATACCCGCACTCGAGAGCGACCGCCGTGAGCAACAGATGAGAGAAGCCATGTAGGGCAATGTAGGGCAATCCAGGAAACAGGCGCGAACTGTTTTGGCGCTCAGCCTTCCAGGCATCGAAGCCCTGTTTCAGCCGGATTCCATGCTTAATGACTTTCGGTTTCTTTACCCAATCATTCAAGTACGCTGTGCTGAATTGGAGGAAAACCCCTTCGCCCTTGTTTTCGTAAGCCGGCAGCCAGGTCATCTCACGAGCCAACACCGCACGCTTGACTCCAAGATCCAACTCACCCTCGATGTCGGGCGCCGCGGACTCGAACCGGGTGAAGCCGACCTGCGCACCCACCTCTCGCAATCGATGGACCAAGACTATCCGTTCAATCGGCTTCATCCAAGGTCGATCCCAGATGGTCGTGGGCAGGCAGCGGGCGTAGAATCCACCTTCCGGCTGGTCCGATCCGATCTCATCCTTCGACGCGGCGAGCGTCTCCAGTTCCGCCTGCTTGACGGACTTGTCGGGTGTGGGCGTCGCCAGCCGGCGTGCCTGAATCTGCGCGAATGCTTCCTCTGCCGCTACACCGTCAAGGGCCTCGCGCACCTTTGGCCGGCGTAATTCGCGCTCAAGGTCC
>JBDTMZ010000073.1:0-15616 GCA_039934035.1 Candidatus Solibacter sp.
CCCACTGTTTCACCGCTTCGAGAGCGGACGGAATCAGCAGCGGGTGGCCGCTGATCACCTTAAGATCCTGAATCGTCCCGTCTTTGGAGATCACCGCGGCCAGGTGCACGATACCAGAAATGCGCGCCTGCTTCGCGAGAGGCGGGTAAACCGGCTTGGGCTGACGGACCAGCTTGGCCTGTTGAACGTTACCACCGATCGTGATGCGCTGCGGGGTCTTGGGCTTTTCCTTCACCGGCGGAGGAGGCGGAGGAGGAGGCGCACTGGTCGGTACCGAACCGATAATGCCGCCGAGCACGCCGCCGGGAGTACCACCGGCAACGCCACCCGGAACACCGCCGACTACGCCGGCAACGCCACTGGTGGGGGGCGGAAGCTCTTCTTCCTTAATAGTCATGATTTCCTTGGGCACCGACTTCGGGGCCATCAGGCGTCCGGCGTCGAACTGACGGGGAATGACTTTGACAATTTTGACGGGTGCCTGCGCGGCGGGCGGAGGAGGCGGAGGTGGCGGCGGAGGCGGCGCTACCAGGAAACTGGTCAACTGAGTCTTAGGAAGGACATCGAAGTAGATCATCGGGAGGATGACCGCGACGATCATGAAGACAGTCTGTCCAAGAAATGCCACAAGGACTGTCCAGGTTTTCTTAGTCTTACCTTCGACGAATGTTTGCTCGAACATACAAAGCTCCCTATCCTTTTGACTCCGGGTGCGGGAAGAAAGTGCCCGCACCCGGAATTTTTTATTTGGCGGCCTTCGAGGGACTCTTACGTCCGCTTTCAGGGCGTGCCGGGGCGGGCACTGCCGGAGCCGTAGGCTTCCGCGCGTCCGCCCAGTTGTGCCAGAACAACACAATCGGACTGGCAATAAAAACCGAGGAATACGTGCCGACGATGATGCCGCAGACCAGCGCGAAGGAGAACGAATGCAGCACCGGGCCGCCCCACAAGAATAGGGCGATTACGGTCAGAAATGTCAACCCAGACGTCATGACGGTACGGCTAAGAGTCTGGTTGATGCTCTTGTTCATCAGAGATTCCAGAGGTTCGCGCCTCATAATCTTCAAGTTCTCGCGAATCCGGTCGAAGATGACAATGGTATCGTTCATCGAGTAGCCGACCAGCGTCAGCAGGGCCGCGATCACGGTCATCGAAATCTCTTCGTGGAAGATCGAGAACAACCCGAGAGTGATCAGGGTATCGTGAAATACCGCAATCACCGCGGCCAGCCCGTAGATCCACTCAAACCTAAAGGCAATATACGCCAACATGCCGGCCAGCGCATACAACGTAGCCAGTACGGCTTTGTTGCGCAGTTCGGCGCCCACTTTGGGGCCGACCATTTCCGTCTTCTTCACGGTGTAGGGCGACAGGAAACTCTCCTGTTGAAGCGTGCTAATAATACCAGCATTCACGCCGGAAACGGAGGACAATTGGTTAAAATCCGAAATCAAGCCCGAGCGCGGCGGGGTGTCGCGGTAGCTCAGCATGTCGGCCACGAGTTTCTGTAGTTGCGGCTCTGACATGGCTACACTATTGCGCGCCAGCGAATCGCGCAGGCGCGATGCCAGGGCATCCCTGCTGGCGGCGTTGAAATCCAACTTGCCGCTGCCCGGCTGGCCAAATGTGGCGGCCAGCACTTCTTCCATCGCCTGGCGATTGGCCGCCAATTGTCTCTCATCGACCAATTCCGTGCCGATTTCAATTTCGTTCTGGGTCTGCGGATCCGTGAAGCTTTGGACCGTGACTTCGCCCTTGATTTTTCCCGAACGGGCAAAGGCGCTGCGGATCTTCTCCAGCGGAGGCTGCTGCGCGAACTTCACCGTCATCAGGGTGCCGCCCTTGAAATCGATGCCGAACTTGAGCCCGCCCTGCATGAGGATACTGGCAAACCCGGCCACCGTGAGCACCAGCGAGGCGACAATGAAAGGCCACTTCTTGCCGAGAAAATCGAAATTCGTGTTCTTAAATAATTCCATCGAATCTTGCCGTGCTGGTGTCCTTCAGCTACTTGGACACCAGTCCTTTACCTTTTGTTTCCCTAACGATTCCCGCAACCGCCAGCCAGCTCAGATGCTGAGCTCGGTGAGTTGGCGGCGTCCCGACAGTTCGAAGTCGAAAATGGTCTTCGACACGAATACCGCGGTGAAAATGTTCGCGATCAAACCGATTGTCAATGTTACCGCAAATCCCCGTACCGGACCTTCGCCGAACAGGAACAGGAAGGCGCACGATACCACGGTTGTCACGTGGGTGTCGACGATGGTCCACCATGCTTTGCTGAAGCCCGCGTCCACCGCGGAAATCACGCTCTTCCCCGTTTTCAATTCTTCGCGGATGCGCTCGAAAATCAGCACGTTCGAGTCGACCGCCATACCGATGGTCAGGATGATGCCGGCGATGCCGGGCAGCGTCAGCACGGCGTGGAAGTACGACACCGCCGCCAGCAGAATGACGGTATTCAGCACCAGCGCCAGCACCGCGTTCACACCCGACCGCTTGTAGTAGAGCAGCATCACGACGATGACGGCGCCGAGCCCCGCCAGACCGGCCACGATGCCCTGATGAATCGAATCGGCGCCCAGGGAGGGGCCGATGGAACGCTCTTCGTTATAGAGCACGCCCGCAGGCAGCGAACCCGAACGGAGGTAGCGCGAAAGATCGACCGATTCTTCTTCGCTCCCCAGCCCGGTGATGCGGCCGGAATCTTCGATCTTCGACTGGATGGTGGCCACGCTGACAATTTTGTTGTCCAGCACGACAGCGAGCTTGTTGCCGATGTTGGCTTCGGTGTAGCGGCCAAAACGGCGTCCGCCGTCCTGCGACAGGGTGAAGCTGGCTTCCCACTTGCGGAACTCGTCCTGTCCGGGACGCGCATTGCGCATTTCCCGGCCCGTGATCACCGGACTCTTGGTCACGATGTACCACTGCTGGCCTTCCTGGGTGCCGCGCGGCTTGGAGGACACCAGCTTGGTGCCCACCGGCAGCATGCCGCCCTTGGCGGAGCGCGCCGCTTCTTCGGTCGGGAAGGGACCGTCCTTCACGTCGCAGATTTCGAGCACGGCGGCGGTGCCGATCAACTCCTTGGCGCGAGCCGGATCGTCCACGCCCGGCAGTTGCACCAGGACTTCGTACTTGGCGCCCGCCTTGCCGTACTGCTGTACGGATTTCTCGGCCAGCCCGAGCTGGTCGATGCGATTGCCGATGGTGTCAACGGCGCGCTTCACCGTGTCCGTCTTCAGATCGTTCAGGTCGGTCGGCTTCAGCTTCATTGAATAGTCGCTGGCGTTCAGCACACTCAGCAGGTAGGTGGGATAGCGCTCCGAAACCAAGCTGCGAAACTCGCCCGCCTGGGTGCCCTGCATGCCTTTGATGGTGATGGCGACGTTCTCCGCGTCTTCCACCTTGGAGACATCCGGCACGTCCATGCTGTTCCAGGTGAGATTCTGCTTCTTGAGGTCTTCCTTCAACCGGTCCGCGGTCTGTTCGGCATCGGCCTTCACCGCATCCTGAACCTGGATTTCCAATACCAGGTGGGTGCCGCCCTTCAAATCGAGCCCGAGGCGGATGTTGTCGGAGAAGTTCTTTTTAAGATCTTCGCCGCTCTTGGGAAAACCGATGATGCCGAACACGCAGATCAGCAGGGTGACAACGATGATCACGGTTCGCGCCGTTAGATTGTTCTTCATGGGAGTGTTACTTGCCAGTCCAAAATAGAGTACTACGTTACTTCTTGCCTTCGCTGGAAGACGCGCCGGTGACCACGCTGGAAACCGAACTGCGCGCCATCTGAATTTTGATGTTGTCGGGCTTCACCCGCAACACTACTGTATCGCTATCCAGGGCCACAATGGTGCCCACCACGCCGCCGCTGGTGGCAACGTTGTCTCCCGCTTGCAGCTCCGACAGCATCTTCTGAGTCTGTTTGCGCTGCTTTTGCATCGGAAGAAAGAGGAGAAAATAAAATATCCCGAAGATGAGCAGGATGGGCAGGAATCCCACCAGGGAGTTCGCGCTCGGCGTCGATTGAAGAAACAGGTTGAAAACCACGTTGTAGACCAAACCTAACCGTCCGCGCGCGACTCGGCCTCCCGAGCGGCTGAACGCGCACACCTCAAGTATTCCAGAAATGAGCCTAACTTAATAGCGTGCCTAATGTCACGCATGATGTCAAGGTATCGCTGCACGTTGTGACGGGTGGCCAGCACCGAATACAGAATTTCCTTGCCCTGAAAGAGATGCCGCAGGTAGGCGCGTGAGTAGTTGCGGCAGGTGTAACAACCGCAGTTGGGATCGAGCGGGCCGCCGTCCTCCCGATAGCGCGCGTGCTTGATGATTACGCGCCCTTCCGACGTGAACAGGTAGCCGTTGCGGGCGTTGCGCGAGGGCAGCACGCAATCCATCATATCGATTCCGCGGGCCACATATTCCGGCAATTCCGCAGGCATTCCCACACCCATGGCATAGCGCGGCTTGCTGCGCGGCAAAATTGCTTCCGTCGCCTCCACCGCCTCCAGGCTGAGCGGCCGCGGTTCGCCTACGGAAAGCCCGCCGATCGCATAGCCATCGGTATCCAGTTCAAGCAGCGCCCGGGCGCACTCCTGGCGCAAATCGGGGAACATGGAGCCCTGCACGATGGGGAACAGCGCGTGCCGGGTCGGACTATCCGCCATGCGGCGCAGGAAGTGATCGTTCGCCAGCTTCGCCCAGCGCACCGTGCGCTGCATGCTCTGCCGCGCGTATTCGTGGCTCACCGGATACTCCGGGCATTCGTCGAGCACCATCTGAATATCGCTGCCAAAGGCCAGTTGCACGTCCACGATGGAGGCCGGCGTGAAGGTGTGGGCATCGCCGTTCAGGTGCGAGTGGAACAGGACGCCGTCTTCCTCGATCTTGCGCAGGCCGCTCAGGCTGAACACCTGGAAGCCTCCGGAATCGGTGAGGATGGCGTTGGGCCACGACATGAATTTGTGCAAGCCGCCCAGTTTGCGAATCAGTTCGTGCCCCGGCCGTAGGTACAGATGGTAGGTATTGGCCAACAGGATCGGCACCCCGATGTCTTCGGCGAGGTCGCGCTGGGTCAAGCCCTTGACCGTGGCCTGGGTGCCCACCGGCATGAAGACAGGCGTTTCAATGCTGCCGTGAGGGGTATGCAGCAGGCCCACACGAGCGCGCGTATCCGGACACTCGGCGATGATTTCGAAGGAGATTTGGGGCAATGCTGAAGGACCTGCCCCTTTATGATAACCGACCCGCGAGTCTGTTGGCGAACGCCGCTAGAACACGGATGTTCGCCTAAAAAGTGGAGTTCACGGAGTGGGCGGCCGAGGGAGAGAGGCCGGGCGTCAGCGCGTTCGATCTCCGCACTTTAATTCGGCATGAGACTGCAAGTGCCCGACGTTCGCGTTTTCGATGGGGCTCCAGCCCTGCTCGACCGCTGACGCCGGTGTGCGTCAGCGGCGGGCAAAGACCAGCAGGTAATCCTCCGGCTTCCAGGCTGTGGCGCCCGGGCTCATGGCGTGTGTTCCCTGTACCGAGAGCAGGCTGCCATCCACCCGATTCACTCGAAAATCGATCCGGTAAATCGAGCCGCCATCCACCGGATGGATAACCTCACTGTCCGACTTGGGATAGCGTACCGGTTCGACTTGCTGCTCGCGCATGCGGCGCACAAACACATCGGGATCGACATCGGCGCTTTCCACGGGAAGGTGGAAGACATAGCACTTTTCGCGGTCGAAACCAGTGGGCGCAGCCATCCGCTCAACGCCGTGGACCGGCACTTCGAAGCCCGGGCAGGAGTAGGCGCCAGCGTAAGAGAAGCCGGCAAATACTTTGAGGAATTTGGTCGCCACGGGGCCAGTCAGAGGGTCGGTCTGAGCGGGCCTGAAGGCACCGGAATAGGACACTCCGAAGAGTGTCAGCCCCACAATCAGCGAAAGACACCACTTGGCGAGCATAGCGCACCAGTCAGTAACTAGTTGAATCATATGAATTTGCGTAGTCAAAGTCAAGGTCTCCTTTGGGCTGCGCAACGTGGCGGCATGGCTTCTGTGCCGGATCGCAAGGTTCGGAGCATGTCGTAGCCTCATGCTAGTCGACCTCCCGGAAGGGTAAGAGCTGGCGCTCCTGCCGAAATCGATTCTCGGCCCGGATCGCGCAAGCGGCCGAGTCCTCTTTCGTCAGGGACCGTTTCGCACCGCCGCACTCATGTCCAGCTTCATGCGCGAGGATTAACCCGGGTGTAATTACGCCCTGTTCCTTGTGTCCCTGCATCTTGCGCGCGCTGATCTTGCCCAGATCGAGGCGAGGGTCGCGGAGGAGCTGAATGCGGCGTCCGCCGATGGTGATGCGGCCGGCAGGCGAGGCATAGGGCGAGGGTCCGATCTTGAGCGGTTCCCCGTGGTCGGAAATGAAACGTCCCTCCGCAACGACCCAATAGTACAGGCGCTGTGCACCGCGCTCGAGATGCATGCCCTCGAAGGCTTCGGCGTCCGGACAACCCGCGCGGCGAGCCGATTCCAGCCAGTAGGTCTTATCATCGGTGGTGCGGATGTCCACGCAGGATTCCAAAGCTCGGTAACGGTCCACCAGATAGATGCGCAACAGAATGCCTTTGGGCGTGTTGCGGCCGTCATGACTTACAAATCGCTCTGCATCGAAAGAAACTGCCAGAACTGCCAGACAGAGCGTGAGTAGCGCGATCGATAGCTTCAGCATACTGTTGAATCCCTAGCTCTGCGATCGAACGAGTGATTTCCCGCTCTCGCAGCGGTTGTGGAGGCATTAGGCACGCTGTCCGGCGCGCTGGCCGGGGCAGCGAAATTGGTCCGGATCGTGACTGCCGCAAGCGGCATATCCGAACTTGTAAATTCATCGGGAACCCAGCTAGCCAAGGCACGGACAGGCTCGGGAGCGGGCGGGGGATCGGCAGGCTGTTGGAGGGTGCATTCCGCGGCGTGAACACGGGCGGGGAAAAACGTCGGCCTGGGTTGGGATCCGACGTTCAGGGTGCAGATGAGTGAGAGGCAGAGCGGTATCGCACAGGTACGCACGATCAGGCTTGGCAAATAACGTTTCATTTTCAGCAATCTCCTTCAATTTCGATCAGGGGGTTGGACTTAAGGGCACGAGGGGTGCTGGAAGGCACCAGTCTGGTGTCCGTGGGGTGTAGAATGTGGTTGCGATGCATGTCGTCCTCCGTTACAATAGTTTACTTTGCGTGGTTGATCTGGCGGTCAAATTGAAATCTAGGTTACGTCATCCAGATCACCGGATTCATTAAATTTCACCCAGTAGGACGAAACTCAGTTTACGAAAGGTTACAGGTTGCCACTCGATCTGGTGGGTTCTCTCACGACGCCGCAAGTTTTAAAGCGATTCCGCCCCCGTTTTCCCTTCTTCACCCGCGATCTTCTCTATTACTTCATCAAGCAGGGCTACATCACCTTCACCACGGTGACCCCCAAAGGCCGTACGCTCGCGGTACGGACTTTCGATGCCGAAGCCATCGCCGCCCTCGAAGCGCTGCTGATCAGTTATGAGCAACGCCGCGCCGCCCAGTCGCAAATCCAGGAACTGCGCGCGGCCACCGCCGGGCCGGAGGATACCCGGCCCGCCGTCCTGATCGTGGAGGATGAAACCCAGCACCAGGAGCTACTGGCCGCCGAACTGGAAGAAGCCTTCGATGTCCACATCGCCGCTTCCACAGAGGAAGCCTTGGAAGCTCTGGAAGGCCCGGTTGTCTTCCGCGCAGCGGTGGTGGATCTGGCGCTGCCTCCGGTCCGCGGAGAACGTTTCGTATTGATGGGCGGGAAAGACGTGGTGGCAGCTGCCCGAGCGCGCGGGGTGCCGTGTGTCGTTGTCCTGTCGGCGCGGATTTCACCCATACTGGCCGCGGAGTTTGCCCTCGCGGGCGTGCCCCAATTCACCAAACCCGCCAAGGCCAGCAAAGTGGGTGCGCTGCTACAGGAAAGCTGCCTGCCCCAAGCCGAAAAGCGAAGGAGTAGCGGTGGCACACAATCCTGACGATTCCGTCTGTAAGCCGTCGCCAGAATCCCCCACTCTGCGTTCCGCGCTGTTGAGCACGCTCGACGAGATGGTGAAGTGCCTGTTTGAAAAGGGCTACCAGGAGACGCTGGCGCTGGCCTGCGAACGCTTCCGCGGGCCCGACCTGATTTTCTGCGAGGCCTGCGCGGTTTTCAGCATCGACCCACATGCGCCGCACCAGCTGATTCTGAAAGCGCATCATTGCGACCGCCTGGGCGCCGAATTCGATCCCGTAACGCTGGCAGCGCGCAGCATACGCGGTGGCGGCCTGACCGCCTATCTCGTCCACCAGTGCCGTCCGATAAGGCTGCACGGCAGTGAATTGATGAATCACCCGTACCTGGCGAGCGACATCGTGCACGACCCGGCACCCTACCTGAACGCGCCGCAGCAATCGATTCTCTCGGTACCGGTGCTGGACCAGCGCAGCCGCGTGGTCGCTCTGGTCAAATTTTCCAACCGGAAAGAGTCCTCGGGCCGCACCGCCGCCGACGGATATTTCACTCGCGACGACGAGGAAATTGCCAGCATCTTCTGCAATATCCTGGCCCTGGTATTCAATAGCTACGGCACCCTGCGCGGCTATCGCGATATCCTGCGCGCCGCCAGCGGGGGTTCCGGGCAGAGCAACGTTCTGGAAAATATCCTGCAGGCGGGGGCCGTCATTCTGGGGGCGGACCGCGGCGATATCGCACTCTGGGACAACACCCGGAGCCAACTCGTACTGGCCGCCGCCACGGGAGAAACCAAACTAGTCCTGCATGAAAAGGTGCCGCCCGATAGTTTTGTGCACAGCGTGTACGCCAACGGCTCCGCCCTCAGCAGCGAGGTGTCCACGGCGGCGGCATATTATCCGGCCTCGGTCGACACGCGCAGCGAAGCGGCCAGCCTGATCAGGATCGGCAGCCGCAACCTGGGCGTGCTCAATTTCGAGTCGTCCAAGCGCAACAATTTCCGGAAACCGGACATGGAGGTACTGGACGACCTCAGCACGTATGCGGCGCTGGCCCTCAAGGCGGATGTGAGCGGCTCCGACGTAGCGCACATCGCCCGCTATTTCGCCGAAACCTATGCCGATCCCGGCCGCAAAGAACTGGAGCTGGTGCTGGGCAAGACGATCGAGGACACCGATCTCTCCGCCATCCTGTATTTCGCCAACGATGCGGACCGCATGCTCGAAAGCAAGGCCGCCCTGCGGGTGGGCGGGGAAGACAGCGGTTTCAACCCTCGGGATATTCGCTATCCGTATAGTTCGAGCAGTTTCGCCAGCAAGGTAAGGCGCGCCCGCAAAGCCTGCTTTTCGTTCGACCCGTATGACGATCCCGACGTGGAGCAAACGATCGCGCGGAAATGCGGCGTGGAAGGTCCCATGCTGGGGCTTCCTTTGATCGCTCCCAGCGGCGATGTGGTCGGCATCCTGGTCGCCTGGAAGCGCAACCATGGGCGCACCTATTGGCAAACGGAAGAGGAACGGGAAAGAACTCTGTCGCAACTCAATTCCCGTGCCCCGCTGTGGGCCTGCCTGATGCTGCCTTTCGAGACCCTGCGGCGTAACCGCGCCGTGCTGCAGGAAATCGGCAGGATCAATCTGGCCACCGTGGCCGATCTGGAGAGCCGGCTGCACCGCATCGGGAGCGCACTGCTGGCCGACGGCTTCGACCGGGTCCGCCTCTTTCGCTGGAATGCCAAGCTGGGACAGTTTGAGGGCTGGCTGTCCTGGGGCATGTCCAATCCGGAGCGTTTTCCAGGCATCGTGATTTCCCCTACCAATCCGTACGCGTGCTATACCGCGAAACGCGCAGTGGCAGATCCCTCCGCCTACCTGTTCGATCCCACCGGAGCCAACAGGCTGGCGGTCTCGCTGCCCAAGGTGCCGGACCCTGACGCGGCGAAAACCGAGAAGAATCCCACTGCCTCCTGGGCGGTGGTACCGATCGTCTTCAACGGCAACTTGAAAGGCCAGATTGCCGCCGATACCGAACGCAGCAAGCGCAGCATCGGCGCCGAGCATCTGGAATACATGACCGTGATCGGCGCCATCGCCGCGCAGATCATCGTCTCCGATGAAATGGTGGAGCAGGAAACCCGCTCCCGGGTGGAGAAGGTGGCCGAGCAGGTGCTGGAGGTCATTCTCCACACCATCAAGACTCCCGTGCATTCGATTGTCGGCATTGCCGACCGGCTGTGGCGCACCGAGGGGGTGGCCGTAACCGAGCAGGCTAAACATTGGACGGGTCGTCTGGCGACGCAGATCGACTGGCTCGAAAGACTGATGAATGAGACCAACGTCTTCGTGGATTGCATGAGCCGCTACAAGGTCCGCGACGAATCCCTGGCCGAAGTCTTAAGCGCTGCGATCGCAGGCGTTCAGCCCCTCGCCGACAAGAAAAAGGTGAAGCTGACACTGGCGGCTCCGGCGGGCAATGCGTGTCCCTTTACAGGGGACCGGGACATGATTCAGATCATCGTTCAAAATCTGTTGGACAACGCGATCAAACACTCTCCCAAGGGCAAGCGCGTGCAGGTGCATGTGGCCGCCGACCCGGAAAACAGTGTCTATGTCGTCTCGGTGCTGGACGAAGGGCCCGGCATCCCCGAGAGCGAGATCAAGAATCTGCTCCACGAAGAGGGCTTGGGCCTGCCGCGCATCACCAATCCGGAAGGCCGGGGCCTGGGCCTGGCAATCGCCCAAACGATGGCACTGAGAGCCGGGGGGAATTTGAAATATATGCCGCGCGAAGAGTCGAATGGCGCGCTGTTCCTGCTCAGCATCCCCTTTCGCGGGTTGCGCTGAGCCGCGGACGGCCCTAGAACACTTTCACCCGCAGGTACTTCTGGGGATTGGCGCGGAATTCCTTCGTGGTGGACTCCAGTTCCTTCGCCATGCCCGCCAGATTGTCGTAGACCGCGGGAGTGGCCATGCCAGGGGAGGCGTCGAACTCCGCCACCTTGCGCATCATGTCTTCGATGAGCCTGGACCAGGCGGTGTACGCGGCGCCCGAGGTCATCCATTCCCCTTGGTGCAGAGCTTCGATGGTGCGGCGAAGATCTCCCGCCTGCGTCATCGCCTGCTGGTACTGGTTGGGCTCGCGCAACAACGCTCCCAAACTTCCCTGCCCTGCCTCCAGGCGCGCCAGCGACTGGTCCAACTGGCGCAGGGGCTCGGTCAATTTGCGGTACATCTCGTCGGAGTAGAGCGCCTGGCCCAATGACGAGGTAGTGTCGGCAGCCGTGTGGAGGCCGCGCTGCAGTTCCGCCACCCTGTCGCGCATCTCGTTGTACAGCGTCTCGCCCTGAATTAACTCGCCCACCGGACCCTTGCCCTGTTCGATGTCGTCGAGCAGGAGTTCCATCAGGTGCAGGCGCTGCTGGAACTGCGCCAGATCCAGGCGCTGCATCATATCCTGGCTGCCCTTGAACTTGATTTCCCCGCCGGCGGCGAGTTGCGACGCACTGGTTCCGCTGGTGACGTCGATGAACTTGTCGCCGATGAGGGTGTCTGAAGTCGGCTCGGCGGTCGAGTCGCTGGTAATGCTGCGCAGGCGGTCGCGATCGACGTCCATCACGATCCGCACCACGCGTTCCGGCTCGCTCGATCCGGAAAGTTCCACCAGCACGACTTTGCCGACGCCGATTCCATCCACCCGTACGGGCACCCCCTCGGCAATGCCTGTCGCATCGGGCAGGTAAAGGTAGACCTTGCTTTTGGCTTCCATCAGGGTTCCGCCGGTGAGCAGGTAGACAATGGTGCCGAGAATCAGCAACGCCGCCAGGATTACGGCGGCGGAGCGAAACTTCGCCCAAGTCACTTGCTGCGGCGTTGGCATTCAATCGGATTGTACCGCGACGTTTTGAAAACCGGCGGGTTACACTGTAAAGAGAAAGTAGGTCTGAGATGGAAACACTAGGCATGCCCGAGCTTCTGGTGATTCTGGGGATCGCCGTCCTGTTGTTTGGCGGGAAGAAGATTCCGGAGCTCGCCAAGGGCATGGGGGAAGGGATCCGGAACTTCAAGAACGCCTTGAAGGGCGATGAGGCCAAGCCCGCTGCGCCGCCTGTCCCGCCGGAAGTCGTCAAGTCCGAAAAAGCCTAGTTTCTGCTGCGGTAACCGGGTCGCAACCTGCTAATGTATTTTAGAAAGCGTTGAAGATTCGAGCCCGCAAATTCGTCGGCCGCTGCGCCAGGCACAAAGGCTATAATCCGCCGGTCGATGGTGCGGGCGGCATTCGCGGCGCCTGCGCGCGCTGCACCCTGCTGCACGACATCTGGCAGGCGTCCCTCCACCTCAACAAACTGATTCGCAATTTCGATCCCAACCACGACGATCTGGGAAAGAGGCGCGAAGAAGTACCGTTCGTCGATCCACGGCAGATGAGCCTCATCGAGTAGGCGAGGACGAAGAGGGAAGCTTCCCACGCAGAGACGCAGAGGAAAACGCAGAGAAGAATAGAAAGAGCGTTTTCGCCCCCAGGTATTTTGCGGTTTTCAGTTCGATACAAAGATCTCGGAAGTCCCGAGTGCCACTGCACTCATTGTTTTCTCTGCGCCTCTGCGTCTTCCTCTGCGTCTCTGCGTTGAACGCTTTTGTTGGAGGCTATGAGAGCGCCACGATGACGGTGCATTCCTTGTTTTCTCTGCGTTTTCCTCTGCGTCTTTGCGTCTCTGCGTTAGAAGCTTTGTGCTCGACGCTCTGAGAGCTTCACGACGACAAGGCCCGCACCACGATCCACGATTTCTCGAACAGCGTGAGCCGCACGCGCTGCGAGAAGACGTCGTAATTCTTGGCCACGATGCGATCCAGCAGATTCGAATAGATCGAGATCAAGGCCCACAACGAGGATTTGCTGCGCGGGTGAATCAACTCCAGCAGCGGCAGCGACTGGTTGTAATAATCGCGCGCCCGCGCCGCTTCGAATTGCATGAGTTCGAGGAATTGCGGAGTGCGCCTGCCGGCCCGCAGATCGTCGGCCGTCACGCCAAAGTTGCGCAGATCCTCGGCCGGAAGATAGATCCGGCCGCGCTCGGCATCCTCACGGATGTCGCGCAGAATATTGGTCAACTGGAACGCCACTCCGCACTTCTCGGCCAGCGGCAGCGCGCTGCGCGTATCGAAGCCGAAGATGTGAATGATGGTCAGGCCCACGACCGACGCCACCTGATAGCAGTAGCGGTAAAGGTCGTCGAAAGTGTCCAGGGTACGCGGTTCCAGATCGCTCGAAATGCCATCGATCATCTGGCGGAAATACTCGTGCGGAATGCCGAAGCGGCGCACCGTGTGATGGAAGGCAGGCCAGACCGGGTGCTCGGTAAAACGGCCCTCCAGGGCATCTTCCATGTCGGCCTTCCAGCGTTCCACGGCGCTGAGCGAGGCGCCCGGTTCGTCGCTCAGATCGTCACAATAGCGCATGAAGGCATAGATGGCGCACATTGCTTTGCGCTGCTGTGAGCTGAGCAGGATGAACGAATAGTAGAAGTTCTTGGCGCGGCTGCGCGCCACATGCCGGCAATACTGGTAGCTCTGATCGACCGTGACCATTACGCCGCCCGCGTGGAGAAGGCCACCCGCGCCACCGAACCCAGAAGGAGTCCGACGCGTTCTACCTTCGAAACCTTTGGCCGGGCCGCCAGCACATCGTAGCCCTGCTGTTCGATCTTGTCCAGAATGCGCAGGCCGCCGCGGCTGAAGAGATCGAGATCGATCGCCAGGCGCCGGTCCACCATCCCCGAGAGGGGCAGTCCTTCCAGGAATAATTCGCGCGTCTTGCCGACGGCTTCGCGCATGGCCGCGGCAAACGCCGGCGAAAAGCGGCGCGCGAAAAGATCTTCCACCGCGCAGCCATGGCGCTCGAGAATCTCGAGCGGGATGTAGACCCGATCCTTGAGCAGGTCCACCGTGACGTCCTGCCAGAAATTCGCCAGTTGCAGAGCGGTGCAGGTGGCGTCGCTGAGGCGCTGCCGCTGCGCGTCGCGATACCCGCAAAGGTAGAGCACCAGCCGCCCCACGGGGTTTGCCGAGTTGCGGCAGTAGGCGAAGAGTTCCTCCCAATTGCGATAGCGCGTCACCGTCTGATCCTGCACGAAGGCATCCAGCAGATCGCTGAACGGCTGCATCGGGATGTTGTATTGCGCGGTGGTGGGCGCCAGCGCCGCGAACACCGGATGGCTCGCCCGCCCCTGGTACATCGCGTGCAGTTCCTCGCGCCACCAGGCCAGCAGGCGGAGACTTTCCGCCGGATTGCCGATCTCGTCGGCCAGATCATCCGCCCAGCGGCAATAGGCGTACACGTTGTAGAAATCCTGGTGCAGCCGTTTGGGGAGCAGGAAGCTGACCACGTGGAAGTTCTCGTAGTGGTGGGTGGCCAGCCAGCGCGTGTAAGTGCGCGCTTCCTCCGGTTGCCAGACGCGCTGCATCGCTTCCGGCGACTGGACGAAGTCCGCTGGAGCCAGAAACGCGGGTGAACCCACGCGGGACATCTAGGGAACGATCGCCGTTTTCAGGTGGCCGTTGTGGCTCATCAGGTGGCGCATCACTTCCAGCAGGTTGGCCAAAGGCTCTTCCCGGTTCACGAAGATTTTGGCCGTGATATGACCCGCGCTGACCAGGTCGAGCGCCTTGCGAATGAAGGCCGGCGTGTGGTGGAAACTGGCCTTGCAGGTGATCTCCGAGTAGTGCAGCAGGGCGGTATCCAGACTGACTTTGCTTTCGTTGGGGCAGCCGCCGAAGAAGTTGACGGTACCGCCGCGGCGCACCATATTGACGGCCCAATGCCAAGTCTGTGGTTTGCCGACCGCTTCGATGGCGACATCGGCACCGCGTCCGTGCGTCATCTGGCGAACCTGCGCGACCGGGTCGCTGTGCTCTCCGGCCACAATCAGATCGTCCGCGCCCGCTGCCGCTGCCCGGTCCAGTTGCGTCTGCCGGCGGCCCACCGCAATCACGCGGCAGCCATAAAGCTTGGCCAGTTTCACAAACATGAGGCCGATCGGGCCGAGGCCAATGATCCCGACGGTATCGCCGGCACGCGGCGCTGCTTCTTCCAAGCCGCGGAGCACACAGGCCAACGGTTCCACCAGGGCAGCGTCGTGGTATCCCACTCCCTCGGGAATCACGTAGCTGTTGCGCTGCACGATGCGCGCGGGAATCCGTATGTACTCGGCGTAGGCGCCGTTATTGAACAACAGATCTTCGCACAGATTTTCCAGGTCGCGGTGACAGAAGAAGCACTGCCCGCAGGGCGCCGAATTGGCCGCAACCACGCGCTGCCCGATGGTGAAATTCTTCACGTCCTCGCCGATTGCGACGACATCCCCCGCCAGTTCGTGACCGAACACAGCGGGCGGCACGATCATCCGGGCGTGGTAGCCACGACGGAAGACTTTCACGTCTGTGCCGCACGTAAGCGCCACCTTGACGCGTACCAGCATGTCCCCGCTTTCAATGGTCGGCACAGCGACCGGCTCTACCTGCAAATGCTCCTTGCCGTAAAGCACGGCAGCCATCATGTGATTATCCACTATGACCACCTCTGTGGCTGAACGATTATTTTCAACGAATTAGGTCCTGGAT
>JBDTMZ010000074.1:0-24842 GCA_039934035.1 Candidatus Solibacter sp.
TCGGCAAGCATTTCGCCTGGAGAACGCAGTCCGACCTGGTGTACGATCACCTGTTCACCGACTTGATGACGAATGGGCGCCTGACGGTGCGTTTCTCCTGCGGCCCCGCCTACAACTTCGGCCCCAACATCGTCAAGGAAAGGAAGGCCGAGCTGAAGCCTCCGAAGAACTAAACCGGATCACGGGACGTCGCTCCAGTCAGCGCTCACGGCGGGCGGGATCAGGCTCATCGCCCGCTCCGTGAGCGCGCAGATGGTCAGGCTGGGGTTGACCCCCAGATTGGCGGCGATCACGGAGCCGTCGCACACGTACAAGTTGCGATAGCCGAACAGGCGATTCCGCTGATCCACCACCCCCTGTTCCGCGGAGGCCGCCATCGGGCACCCACCCAGGATGTGCGCGGTTCCTGGTACGTCGAACAGGATCTCCGTCACCATGCTCATCGGCGTGCCACCGATGGCGGCGGCGAGTTTGCGCGCGAATTCATTGGCCTGCGGGATGAAGGTGGGAATGCGCTGTCCGTGACTGCGCAACACGCGCCGGAAGGGCCAGAACCACGGACGGCCCATGCGCATCTGAATGTGGCCGTCGAGCGTCTGCATGCAGAGCAGGATGATGGATTCGCGCGCCCAGCCGAACGGGTGCAGGGTCCGCACGGTACGAATGGGATGCCGCAATAGCGAGCCTGCCAGGAGTTTGAGCCAGAGCAGAATGCGTTTCCGGCCGGGTTCGCCGCCGGTCAGCACGGTCGCCAACAACCCCATGGCGTCGGAGCCCGCCGGATAACGGGTGGCCTCGATGTGGGTGTGCTGGTCAAGGTAAAATCCGGAACCAATCGCAATCCCCTTCGACAGATCCTCTTCGCACCCCGGCACGCGCACACCAATGAGCGATTCGGCGTTGGTGCGCACGCGGTTGCCCAACTGCACGCTTATACCCTGTAGCGATCCCTTCTCTTTCAGGCGGAAGAGGAGATCGAGCGTGCCCAGCGCAGAGGCTGCGAAGACCACGCCACGGCAGGTGAAGCGGCGGCGCCCACCCGACAATGCGGTGGAAGCCGTGAGCACCTCGTAGCCCCCGCTTCCATCGGCGCTGCCATCCAGGGGCCGCACGTCCACCACCTTGGTCTCGGCAAAAACCTGGGCGCCGGCCTTCTCGGCGAGATAAAGGTAGTTCTGGTCCAGCGTATTCTTGGCGCCATAGCGGCACCCCATCATGCAACCGCCACAGCCGGTACAACTGGCGCGCTCGGGTCCATGGCCGCCGAAATACGGGTCGGCGTAGATACGGCCAGGTGGCGCGTCCTCAGGCCCTTCGAAGACCGCCACGCGCGTCCGGTAGTAGGTATGCCCAGCCCCGTGGTCTGCCGCCGCGCGCCGCAGGATATGATCGGCGGGGCCCAGAATGCGATTCTCCTGGACCCCGAGCATGCGCGTGGCGGTTTCATAGTGACGGGGCATTTCGGCCTTCCAGTGGGCCAGTCCCGCCCACGATCCGGCATCCCAGATGGACTCTTGCGGGACCAGGAGCGTGTTGGCGTATGTGATGGAGCCGCCGCCAACGGCGCAGCCGTGCATGATCAGGACATGGCGGAAGGGGTCGATATTGAAGAAGCCGCGCAGGCCCAGACCGGGCCGCCAGATCCATCGCCAGATCAGCCAGTTGGTGGGCGGGAGATTCGCCGGCGTCCAACGTCGCCCCATTTCCATGACGCCGACGCGGTAGCCCTTTTCGGTGAGGCGGTGGGCGGAGACGCTGCCTCCGAAGCCGGAACCCACCACGACATAGTCGAAGTCCATCACTTACTGCCGGACACAATCGCGCAGGCGGCACGGGCAACGGGCGGCCCGCAGACGGCGATGCCCGCCGGTAGTTTGGGGACATCAAGTCCCGGCCGGAGCACGCTCTCGCGCATGGAAGTCAGCGAGTGTTTGAGTGACTTCTCCGGGTTGATGCCCATGAGGGCGGAGCCCATCAGACGTGTAACGGAACTGAATTCGTCGCTCAACGTGATGGTCTCGGCTTCCACAAAGACGCCCTTCGGAGTTTCGCCGAAGCGCCAGTAGGAATTGAGGCGGCGAAGGTAGCCGTGATCCTTGCCCACCTCCGCCACGCGCGTGGAGATGCTGCGGCAACGCCAGCGCTGGGCATCAACCTTTTCCCAGACGACATCGCTGTCCACATCCAGGATGGCGGGCTCCTTCATCCGCATGGAATATTGGAAGCGGTCGGTCCCGGTGAGGCAAAGGAGCTTGGAGGTGGAGATAGTCTCGGGGAAGTACTGAGCCCGGTGGTCATAATCCTGGAGCATGCGGACCAGCTTCTCCAATGTGGTGCCGGGAATGAAGGAGGCGCCGATCCAGTCGTAGAGCTGGCCTCCGGGCAGTTTGTGGGGGTTGGCGCCATTCGCCTCGATGGTCCGAACCTTTTGGCCGCGTACGATCTGTTCGGTCAGCGCGGCATCGGTATCGGCCAACAGGAAGGCCTTGCGTGCGTCCATTCGCGCTTCGGCGGACTGGACATAGCAATCGAATTGTTGAGTGGTTTCGGGCTTCGGCTGCTGTGCGCGGAGCCCGGCGGGTAGTAACAGGCAACAGGCAATCAGATATTTCATACCAAAGATCCGATTGATTATCGCTCCAGTCGGGCTCTTTGCAAAGAGGATTTTCAGATATGATTTTACTGGATTCCGGAATCGATTTTGCGTAGGCTGAAGGCAGGGACTGGACTATGCAGAAGCTTACCGCTGTCGAAGACGCAAAAACACTCTTTGACGAAGCCCGGAATTGGTCGATGTGGCGATGGCTCGTCGAAAAGAAACGGGCGCGAGCCACCGCGGATGCCGCTTGGAACGCATTGGAGGCATGCGAAGAAAAGGTGCGGGCCGGGTGGCAGGAGGAGTGGCGGGCGGCATACCGCCATCCGAGATCGCGGAGCTATGCCGAACTCGACCCGGAGGTGAGGGCGGCGCTCGATCGCGTGCGTGAGGACGATCTAGCGGCAGTGGAGGCGCGGGATGCGGCGGAGGCACAGTTCGACGAGGCCGACCGGCGCATGAGCACCGGTATGGCGTGCGTGGGCGCGCAGATGGCAATCGATGCCTGGAAAATGCGCGAGGCGTTTATACGTAAGGCTGAGGCTCTGGGGCGGCGCAAAGCTCGCGTGTGAAAAGGGCCCGCGTCGCTCGGATGCGGGACGAGGGAGTCCCGCCCCGGCGGGGGCGCCCGCCCTACAAGTACAGTGGCAGAGCAGCCTACAGGGCGTAGCGGCCGGCGGCGATTACGTGCTTGGCGATCTGGCGCCCTAGCCCGATGGTGTCCGCGGGCTCGTGCTTGGAGAGGCGGCGCAAGATCGCCATCTGGGTCCGGAGCATGTCGCCCTCGGCGACTGCGGCGATCACTTTGCGCGCGGACTGCTCCACCGTCTGGGCGGACTTCGCCGCGAAATACCGGGTCATCGCGATGGCTTGGCGGGCCGCCGCTTCGCCCTTGGCGGCGATCAGTTTTTCTGTGCGCAGAATGCAGCTTTCGAGCGCAAAGACTTCCATGATGCAGTCAGCCAGGGCGCCCATCACTTCCTGCTGGTCGCTCAGCCCCGTCATGTATTTCTGCGAAGCCGTGCCCGCGGCGAACAGGGCCAGCTTCTTGGAATTTGCCAGCAGGTGGTACTCGGCGCTGAGCGGACCTTCGCGGTCTTCCATGGGGCTAGGCCCGGCCATCACCTCGTCCATGAGTTTCTTGATGGCCGGCAGCAGCGGCAATTGTCCGGCCATGGCACGCTTCATCAGCCAGCCGGTGATGATCAGGCGGTTGATCTCGTTAGTGCCTTCGAAGATGCGGTTGATGCGTGAATCGCGGTAGGCGCGTTCCGCCGGATACTCTTCCACGTAGCCGTAGCCTGCGTAGATTTGCAGGACGTGGTCCACCACCATATCCAGCATCTCGGAGCCCCAAACCTTGAGGATGGAGCACTCCACCGCATACTCTTCGATGCGCTTCTGGATTTCGCGAGACGCGCCTTCGGCGCCGGCGTCCACGTCGGCGAGCGCCGCGTCGATCATGCCGATGGTGCGATATACCATGGCTTCACCCGCGTAGATGCCGACGGCCGATTCGGCCAGTTTCTCCTGGATCAGCCCGAATTCGGAGATGGTTTTGCCGAAGGCCCTGCGCTCTTTGGCGTAACCGATGCCGTCCTGCAGGCTATTGCGCGCCCCACCCACGCAGGCGGCGCCCAGCTTAAAGCGACCGATATTCAGTATGTTGAACGCAATGTGATGCCCCTTGCCGATTTCGCCCAACAGGTTCTCCACCGGCACCTGGCAATCCGCCAGAACCAACGGGCAGGTGGAAGATCCGCGGATGCCCAGTTTATGCTCTTCCGCGCCCACGGAGAAGCCAGGGGTGTTGCGTTCAATGAGGAAGGCGGAGAACTTCTCGCCGTCCACTTTGGCAAAGACGGTGAACAGGTCGGCGAAACCGCTGTTGGTAATCCACATCTTTTCGCCGTTGAGGATGTAGTGCTTGCCATCGGGCGACAGCACGGCACGCGTGCGGCAGTTCATGGCGTCGCTGGCGGAGGAGGACTCCGATAGCGCATAAGCGCCGATCCATTCTCCGGTGCCCAGTTTCGGCAGGTACTTGCGCTTCTGGTCTTCCGTGCCGTACCAGACGATGGGCAGCGTGCCGATTCCCGAGTGCGCGCTGAAGGCCACCGAAAAGCTGGCCAGCCGGCTGATGGATTCGGCGATCAGGGCCGAAGTCACCTTGTCCATTTCCAGCCCGCCATACGCCTCCGGAATGTCCACGCTCATCAGGCCGAGTTCGCCGGCTTTGCGCAGCAGTCCTTTGGTGATGGTAAAGTTTTTGGCCTCGATCTCGGCGGCTACGGGCATCACCTCGTTTTTGATGAAGTCGATTGCGGTTTTCGCAATCTGCCGGTGCTCCTCGGAGAGGTCTTCGGGTGTGAAAACATCTTGTGGGTCGCGTTCCTCGGTGAGGAAACTGCCGCCCTTGACCTGTTTCGCTATCACTTGCATGTCGCTGGCTGCCATAAGTTCCACTCCTGCCTAGTTCAGATTTTCGAAGATTCCAGCGGCGCCCATGCCGCCGCCCACGCACATCGTCACGATGCCATATCGCGCCTTGCGGCGCTTCATTTCCTGCAACAGGCTGGCTGTCAATTTCGCTCCCGTACAACCCAGGGGATGCCCCAACGCGATGGCCCCGCCATTGACATTGACGCGATCCATCGCCAGTCCCAGAGTTTTGATGACCGCCAGCGACTGCGCCGCGAAGGCTTCGTTCAGTTCAAAGAGGTCGATCTGGTCGAGGGTGAGGCCCGCTAGTTTAAGGGCTTTGGGGATGGCGTACACCGGCCCGATCCCCATCTCCTCGGGCAGGCAACCCGCGTAGGCAAAGGCCACGAAGCGCGCCAGCGGCGTAATACCCAGCGCGCGGGCGCGTTCTTCCGACATCACCACGGCTGCCGCGGCGCCGTCCGAGGTCTGCGAGGAGTTGCCGGCCGTAACCGTGCCCCTGGCGTGGAAGGCGGCCTTCAGGCTGCCCAACGCTGCCATGGAAGTATCGGCGCGCGGCCCTTCGTCCACCTGGAAGACCAGTTCGGTCTTGCGGATTTTCGACTTCGCATCCGGGGCCGAGAAGGTCACCGCCACCGGTACGATCTCCGTGTCAAATTTGCCGGCCGCCTGCGCCGCCAGGGCCTTGGTATGGCTGGCCAGGGCGAATTCGTCGGCCTGCTGGCGCGAGATACCGTAATGCTGCGCGACGCGTTCCGCCGTCAGGCCCATCGACAGGTAGGAATCCGGATAGTTCTGCTGGAGCCATGGATTGACGGAAATCTTGTTGCCGCCGAAGGGGATGAAGGACATGGATTCGGTGCCGCCCGCGACGATCGCCTCCGCTCCCCCGCCCCGTATGCGCTCTGCCGCGAGAGCGATGGATTGCAGGCCGGAGGCGCAATAGCGGTTGATGGTCATGGCGGAAGATTCGATCGGCATACCGGCGCGCAGCGCAGCAATCCGCGCGACGTTCATGCCCTGTTCGCCTTCTGGCATCGCGCATCCGATGATCACATCTTCCACTTCTTTTTTGTCGAGCCCGGGCACTCGGGCCATCGCACCCTGGATGGCTGAAGCAGCCAGGTCATCCGGCCGGGTGGCGCGCAACATTCCTTTCGGAGCCTTGCCTACCGCCGTACGTACGGCGCTCACGATCACTGCGTCTCTCATGGATAATTCTCCTCCCTCCGGCCTACGGCCGGTGCACCGACTGAAGTCGGTGCGCAGACTGAAGTCTGCCCCACTTAATTCCTCAACGGGCGCCCGCTCTTCAGCGTGAAAGCGATCCTTTCCTGCGTCTTCTTCTCGCCGCAGAGCGAGAGGAAAGCTTCGCGCTCCAGGTCCAGCAGATACTGCTCGCTGACCGGCGTGCCCGGCGTTACGGGTCCACCGCAGAGAACATAGGCGACCCAGTTGGCCACTTTCACATCGTGGTCGCTGATGAATTCTCCCTGCCTCATTAAGTGAACACCTAGCTTCAGCGATGCCAATATGTTCTCGCCGGGCGCTGGAATATCGGTGCGCGGCAAGGGCGCTGAGTAGCCGCCCGCCGCCAGTTCGCGCGCCGAGAGTTTGGCGTCGTTCAGCAAGCGCTCGCGATTCATGGTGATGCCGTCCGAGGGCAGCAGCATGCCGATCTGGCGGGCTTCCACCGCGGAGGTGGACACTTTCGCCATCGCGATGGTCTCGAAAGTTCGGCGCATCGCACCCAACAGTTCCGGTGATTCATTGCGAGCCACGCCGTGGACCGCCGACACGACGTTCAGCGCGCGCAGCAACATTTCTTTGCAGCCGCCGCCGGCCGGCAGTACGCCGACCCCGGTCTCCACCAGCCCCATGTACAACTCCGCGTGGGCCTGCCGGCGGGCGGCGTGAATCGCGATTTCCGCCCCGCCACCCAGGCAGAACGAATAGGGCGCCACCACCACGGGACGCGGGCAGAATTTGATCGCCGCCGTCATACGCTGGAAGCCCCTGACAGCGAAATCGACTTCGTCCCATTCCTCGTCCTGCGCACTCATCAGCAGTTGCATCAGATTAGCGCCCACCGAGAAATGCTCGGCGTCGCCGCTCAAGACGAACGCCTCGAAATCGCGCACCGCATCGCTGCCCGGCAAGAACGTCTCGGTGACCAGGCGCACGATGTCTTCGCCGACGGCATTCTTCTTTGAGTGCAGTTCCAGGCACGCCACGCCGTCGCCCAAATCCACCAGGGAGGCCCCGGGATTGTGGCGCACCACTCCGTTGGCGGCGCGATACCTGGCGATGCGGCCGAGGCCTTCCGCCTCGGCGATTTCGCGGTACGCGCCGCTGTTCACGTCGAAACACTCGCGGCCGCGGTACCAGGCCTCGGCGCCGGACCCCACCAGGCGTTCGACAATCGGGCTGACGGGTTCTCCGGCCGCAGCCATGCGCTGCACCGTCGCCGCCACGCCGGCCGCATCCCAAAGCTGGAACGGACCCATTTCCCAATTGAACCCGGCGCGCATGGCGCGGTCCACGCTGGCTGCGTCGTCGGCGATCTCCGGCAGGCAATCGGCCGCGTAGTTCCACAAGGCGCTGAGCAGGCGCCAGTGGAAGCGCGCATCTTTGTCCTTGCGGACATCGCCGGCGAGTAATTGGGTCAGACGCTCAGGCAACTTCTCGGCATTCTTCGCCATTTCGAGCGACAGGATTTTGGGCCGGATGGCCGGAGCGTACTCCAGCGTCTTCCAGTCCAGCACCTGGCGGAGTTCCTTACCATCGGCGTCCTTCGTCTTCTTGTAGAAGCCCTGTTTCGTCTTGTCCCCGAGCCAGCGCTTCTCCAGCATGGCCTGCACGAACGGCGGCATCGCGCCCGAACCTTCGAAGTTGGCGGCCACATGCGCCAGTACGTCGATGCCCACCATGTCCGCCAGGCGGAAGGTTCCGGTGCGCGGCCAACCGATCGCGGTTCCGGTGAGCGCATCCACCTCCTCGATGGTCAGATTCTCCTCCTGCATGAGGCGAACCGATTCCAGCATGATGAAGACGCCGATCCGGTTGGCGATGAAGTTCGGCGTGTCGCGCGCGAACACCACTTCCTTGCCCAGCAGCACGTCGGAGAAACGCGAGATGGCGGCGATGGCGCCAGGATCGGCTTCCGGCGTGGGGATGATCTCCAGCAGCCTCATGTAGCGCGGCGGATTGAAGAAGTGGGTGCCGAACCAACGGCGCCGCACCGCTTCCGGCAGGCACGCGGCGATGGACGCCACGGGCAGCCCACTGGTATTGGTGGTCAGGATTGCATCCGGCTTGAGGTGTGGCACCACCTTGGTCAGGAGGGCCTGCTTGATGGCCAGGTTCTCGGTAACCGCCTCGATCACCCAGTCGCAATCCGCCAGCAAAGCCAGGTCATCGTCGAAGTTTCCCACGCGAACGCGCGCCGCATACGAGGGATCGTAAAACGCCGCCGGCTTGCCTTTCTTGAGGGTATCGAGCGCTTGGGTGGCGATGGCGCTGCGCGCACCTTCTTTGGCTGGAATGTCCAGCAGCACCACGGGCAACCCGGCATTGGCCAGGTGCGCCGCGATCCGCGAGCCCATGGTACCGGCCCCCAGGACCGCCGCTTTGCGGATCACGCTGGAGGGTGCGAGTTCTGGAGACGACGCTCCGGCCGCGGCCGGTTTGATGGCTGATTCAACGCTCATGCAAATTAACTCCTCTTGGAAACTATGCGCAGCTTGCTGCTCCGCTTCCCGGCGGTGAGCCCCTGCGTCAGGGTACGGGCGAACTGACTGGCGATCTCGTCCGGCGACAGGGCGCCGTCCGCTTCGTACCACATGCAGATCCAGTTGAGCGCGCCTGCGATGGAGAAGGCGGCGATCTTGGTATCGCACGGGGAAATCGATCCATCATCGATCCCTTCCTGGATGAAGGAGCGCAGGCGCCGATCGATTTTTCTCTTGTAGGATCGAACCTCGGCGCGCGCGTCGCTGGTGAGGTCGCCTTCGTCGAGGCGCATCACGCAGCGGCCGAAGTTGACCGTCATCACGGTGGCGTAGGAGTGGATAAATGCCTCGACCTTCTGTAGACCGTTGCCACAGTGCGCGGCGATCTTGTTGAGTGTCTCCTCGATCAACCCACAGCCCAGGCGGTAGCATTCGAGCAGGATGTCTTCCTTGTTGTCGAAATAGTGGTACAGGGCGGGTTTGGTGATGTTCAGCCGCTCCGCAACGTCATTCATCGAGGTCCTGCCATAGCTTTTTTCGAGGAAAAGTTGTGCGGCGGTTTTCAACACCGCCTCGCGTTTGGTGGCCGGATCGCGTCTGCGGTCGGCGAATGCCTTGCGGGGCGAGGGCGATGAGGTGGCGTCTCTTGGCATGACTGACCTTGCGTTGCCTATTGACATGAGGCTGCGCTCCTGTTATCTTACCCACCGGTAAGTAAAAAACGCAAGAGGATTACTTGCGTCGCGCAAAGGCCAGATTCTCTCCGCCGGCGCGGGCAATCCCCTCCCTGGAACGTCATGAAGATCATCGTTGCCGTGAAGCAGGTTCCGGTGCGAGACTCGGCGATCCGCATCGATACCTCCGGTAAGTGGATCGAAGAAGAGGAACTTAGCTTCGAGATCAACGAGCCGGACGCCTATGCGCTGGAAGAAGCGCTGCTCCTCAAGGAAAAGCACGGCGGGGAAGTCGTTGTGCTTTGCGCCGGCCCGTTCCGCGCCGGACAGACGATACGTGAAGCACTAGCGAAGGGCGCCGACCGCGCAATCCACATTCTCTGTGACGATTTGGTGAGTTTGGATACACTGGCGCTGGCGCGGCGCCTGGCGAGTGCGGCGGCTCTGGAGAATGCCGATTTAATCCTCACCGGACTGCAGTCCGACGACCTGGGTTTGGGACAGACCGGCGTGGTGATGGCCGAGATGCTCGGCATTCCACACGCCACCATCGTCATGAAGGTGGAAATTGCCGGCGCCGTGGTTCGAGTCAAACGGGAGTTGGAAGACGGGTGGTTTCAGTGGATACAGATGCCCATGCCGGCACTGCTGACCATCCAGTCTGGCATCAGTCCGCTACGCTACGCCACGCTGATGGGCATTAAAAAGGCGAAGACCAAAGAGGTCCGCCACGTCACGCCGAAGCAGCCACACCCGCCGACGCCGCACACCGTCAACGTGCAACGTATCTCCCTGCCGCAGCGCAAGAAGGAGACGCAATTGCTCACCGGATCGCCTGCGGAAGCCGCGGCAAAATTGACCGATGTCCTGAAGTTTGAGGTGAGGGTCATATGAACGGCGTATTGGTTCTGCTGGAATATCGCGACGGCTGGAACAGGATGTCCTGGGAGGCGCTGGCGGCCGGACAGGCGGTGGCCGCACAACTCAACCAACCGCTAATAGCGGCGGTCGCAGGTAGGGATCTGGACGCGGCCGCCGGGGATCTGGCCGGCAAATCCCTGGAACGCGCGTTCACTGTACGCCATCCACTGCTGGCCGAATACACGGCGGACGGATTTACGGCTGCGTTCGAACAACTCATCCAATCGCTGACCCCGTCGCTGGTCCTGTTCCCGCATACCTACCAGGTACGCGACTTTGCGCCGCGGCTGGCCACGCGTTTCGGACAGTCACTGATTGCCGACGTGATCGCGATTGGGATGGAGGCTGCACAGCCCGTCTTCGTCCGCCAGTTATTGCAGGGCAAGTTGACGGCGGACTGTGTCCACGCGGGACTAGGCCCGTGCTTCGCGTCGTTGCAGGCCGGCGCTTTCCGCGCCGACCATCTGGCGGCGGGGACGTGCACGGTGGAGGACTTCGTTCCGGGCCTGGATGCCTGGCAGATCCGTAGCCAGCCAGGCGAGCGTTTTCGTGAATCGGCGCAGACCGTGGACCTCTCGGCGGCGAGCCTGATTGTTTCCGTCGGCCGAGGTATCAAAGAGCAGGCGAATATCCCAATCGTGGAGGAATTGGCGACCACGCTGGGAGCCGAACTGGCTGCGTCGCGCCCCATTTGCGATAACGGCTGGCTGCCGATGGAGCGCCAGGTGGGAAGTTCCGGGCAGACGGTTTCTCCGAAGGTGTATATCGCGGTGGGCATCTCTGGCGCGATCCAACACCTGGTTGGGATGAAGGGCTCCAAGGCGGTAATTGCGATCAACAAGGATGAAAATGCGCCTATCTTCGAGGTGGCCGACTACGGCATAGTCGGCGATCTCTTCGAAGTGGTGCCGGCCCTCACGGCCGCCGTGAGAAAGGCCAAAGGTAATTGATGGAGGAGCGATGCCAGCGAATCTCACTGCAGACGATCTGCCGCTTCAACGTATCTATCGATGGGAGCGCGAGCGGCCCGAAGCTATCTTCCTGACACAACCGTTCGGCGGCGGCAGTGTACGCGATTGGACATGGGGCCAGGCCGTGGCAGAAATCCGCCGCATTGCGACCTGGCTGAAAGCGCAGGAGTGGGAACCCGGGAGCCGCGTGGCCATTCTTTCCCGCAACTGCGCCTGGTGGATCATGGCCGACCTGGCCATCTGGATGGCGGGACATGTTACTGTCCCAATCTACCCTTCTTTGAAGGCTCAATCCATCCGCCAGATTCTGGAGCATTGCGGCGCCAAGGCCTGTTTCCTGGGCGCCACCGACGAGCGCGAAGCTACCGACGAAGGCATCCCCGCCGGCGTCGCGTGCGTACGCTTTCCCACCGCGATCCCCAGAGAATCGCCTACGTGGGATGTGCTGGTCACGGCCAACCGGCCGATGCCCGGCCACTCGGTGCGCGCGGGCGACGAACTCTCCACGATCATTTACACGTCCGGCACCACGGGTACGCCGAAAGGGGTAATGCATACGTTCAACACTTTCGCGTACGACGCCAAGGTACTTGCCGAACTGATCAATTTGAACGCAAAGGAGCGCGTACTCTCGTACCTGCCCCTGGCACACATCGTGGAGCGCGCAGGCATGGAAGGCACAGCGGTCTATTTGGGCTACCGGGTGTTCTTCAGCGAAGGGATCGATACCTTCCTGACCGACCTCAGCCGTGCCAGGCCCACCATCTTCCTCTCCGTGCCGCGCCTGCTGCTCAAGTTCCAGCAAGGTGTCTTCGCGAAGATCCCGGAGCGGAAGTTGGAGCGCCTGCTGCGCATCCCGATTCTGAACCGCGCGGTCCGCAGACGGGTGCTGCGAAAACTCGGTTTGGACACGGTCCTCAACGCCGCCTGCGGGGCGGCTCCCCTGCCCCCGGAAATCCTCCTGTGGTATCGAAAGCTGGGCCTCAATCTCGCCGAGGGTTACGGCATGACAGAGACCTTGATCACCCACCTTCCGGCACCCGGGTCTGTACGCCCTGGTTTCGTCGGCTGCGCCATCCCGGGCGTGGAGGCGAAGGTCACCGCGGAGGGCGAACTGCTGATCCGCAGCCCCATGAATATGCTCGGCTACTACCGTGATCCGGCGAGCAGCGCGGCATCTTTCACCCCCGACGGATTCTTCCGCACGGGAGATCTGGCACTTATGGAGACCGATGGCCAACTCAAGATCGTGGGCCGTGTGAAGGAGCAGTTCAAAACCAGCAAGGGCAAATACGTGATGCCCACACCGATTGAATGCCACTTGTTGGCCCACCCGGTAGTGGACGCGTGTTGCCTGATGGGCGCAGGCATGCCGCGCCCCTTCGCGGTTGTCCTGCTGGCCGAAGAGACGGGAAAGACGACCGCGAAAATCGCGGAGCGGGCCGGCGTGGAGCAGACGCTCCTCGACCTGATGAACACGGTGAATACCCAATTGGATCCGCACGAACAGCTCAGCTTCGTGGCGGTGGCCCAGGGGCCGTGGACAGTGGGCAACGGCTTCATCACGCCCACGCTGAAAATCAAACGCAACGTTCTGGAGAGCCGCTATCAACCGTGCGTGGACGACTGGTTGAAGCAGAATCGTCCCATCGTTTGGGAAATACCGCCGGAAGCGGCGCGTCCGGCGGCACCATAGGCGCTCAGATTCTGACGCTGTCGTGGAGGCCGCCGTTGGGCACGACGCTGAACTGTTCGTTCTCGGTGGACCCGGCGAGCGCGGCGGTGGAACTCTCGCCACCGGCGATCACTTGCTGGATTTCGTCGAAGTAGCCGGTGCCGACGAAGCGCTGATGGCGCACGGCGGAGTATCCGTGGTCGCGCGACACCTCGAATTCCCGCTCCTGCAATTTCGCGTAGGCGGACATGCCAGTGCCGGCGTATTCCTGCGCCAGTGAGAACATGCTGAGGTTGAGGGCGTGAAAACCGGCCAGCGTCACGAATTGGAACTTGTAGCCCATGGCGCCCAACTCCCGCTGGAAGCGGGCGATGGTGTGGTCGTCGAGCTTCTTCTTCCAATGGAAGGACGGAGAGCAGTTGTAGGCCAGAAGCTTGCCGGGAAATTTGGCGTGGATGGCCTCCGCAAACTCCCTGGCTTCTTCCAGTTGGGGCTCGGAGGTTTCGCACCACAGCATGTCGGCGTAGGGGGCATAGGCCAGGCCTCGCGCAATCGCGGCCTGAATGCCGCCGCGAAAATGGAAGAAGCCCTCGGTAGTCCGTCCGCCGGTCAGGAAGGGCGTGTCGCGCGGATCGATATCACTGAGGAGGAGCCCCGCGCTGTTGGCGTCGGTGCGGGCCACCAGCAGGGTGGCTACGCCCATCACGTCGGCCGCCAGGCGCGCGGCGATCAGCTTCTGCACGAACTCGCACACCGGCACCACTACCTTTCCGCCCATGTGCCCGCACTTTTTGGCAGAGGACAATTGGTCCTCGAAATGTACCGCCGCGGCGCCCGCTTCGATCATCCCCTTCATCAGTTCGAAAGCATTCAGCGGGCCGCCGAAGCCGGCTTCCGCATCCGCCACGATGGGGGCGAACCACTGGCGGCCATTCTCGCTCTCCGCGCGGTGGATCTGATCTGCGCGCTGCAAGGCGTTGTTGATGGCGCGCACCACGGCAGGGACGCTGTTGGCCGGATACAGACTCTGATCCGGATACATCTGGCCGCCCAGGTTGGCGTCCCCGGCGACCTGCCAGCCGCTCAGGTAGATCGCCTTGAGGCCAGCCTGTACCTGTTGTACCGCCTGATTGCCGGTCAGGGCACCCAGCGCCGCCACATAGGGTTCGGTGTGCAGCAGGTGCCACAATCTGGCCGCGCCCATGCGAGCCAGCGTGTATTCGATGCGCACGGTGCCGCTCAGACGCTCCACGTCACCGGCGCGGTAAGTTCGCAGGATACCCCTCCAACGCGGATCGCTCTCCCACGTCCGCATAAGTTCTTCAGCGTAATTCGACATCGCTTTTACTCTCCTGATTTCCTGGCCGGCGCAAGTTAGAAAAGGCGGCGGCCGGGCTACCTCGTAGTAGATGCCGAATTGCGCCGCGCGGCAAACAAGCTGGGCCGAATTGGACCGGTGGTCCGTGCCGGACTACCGCGCATCGACTTTTGGCAAAGCCGCGATAGGCTGACTTACATAAGGAACCAGTCTGATGTTTGTCACACAAGAGAAGCCGATACAGATTACCGCGTCCCTGACCGATGCTCACCAGGCGATACTCAGCCAGGGCGCCCAACGTTTCCTGGTTAGGCTGGCGCGGGCATTCGAGCCGCGCCGCCGCCAACTACTGGCCGACCGCCGCGTGCGACAGCAGGAACTCGACGCCGGAGCCATGCCGGAGTTCCTGGCATCGACGGCCCACATACGGCAGAGCGAGTGGCAGGTGGCGCCGATCCCGGCGGACCTGCTGGATCGTCGCGTCGAAATCACCGGTCCTGTGGAGAGGAAGATGATCATCAACGCCCTCAATTCCGGCGCCAGCGTCTTTATGGCGGACTTCGAGGACTCCAACTCGCCCACGTGGAGCAATGTGATGGACGGGCAGGTCAACCTGCGGGACGCGGTCCGCGACGCCATCACCTACACCAGTCCCGAGGGAAAACTCTACGCGGTGTGCGAGACGCCGGCGGTCCTTATGGTCCGGCCGCGCGGCTGGCACCTGGTGGAGAAACACTTCCTGGTGGATGGCGAGCCGATCTCGGCGTCGCTTTTCGATTTCGGTCTGTATTTCTTCCACAATGTGCGCGCCTTGATTTCCAAGGGTACGGGTCCGTATTTCTACCTTCCCAAGTTGGAGAGCCACCTGGAGGCCCGTTTGTGGAACGATGTTTTTGTCATGGCGCAGCAGGACCTCGGGATTTCGCGCGGTACCATCCGCGCCACCGTACTGATCGAGACCATCCTGGCGGCGTTTGAAATGGACGAGATCCTATGGGAGCTGCGCGAACATTCGGCGGGCCTCAATTGCGGGCGGTGGGATTATATTTTCAGCTTCATCAAGAAATTCCGCGACCATCCCGGCTTCGTGCTGCCGGATCGCGCGCAGGTCACCATGGACCGGCATTTTCTGCAGTCGTATGTGAACCTGCTGATTTACACCTGCCACCGTCGGGGCGTGCACGCCATGGGCGGCATGGCGGCGCAGATTCCGATCAGGAACGATCCCGAAGCCAACCGGAGCGCCCTGGAGAAGGTGCGGCAGGATAAACTTCGCGAGGTCTGGGCCGGCCATGACGGGACGTGGGTTGCGCACCCCGCGCTGGTCTCGATCGCCCGCGAGGTCTTCGACACCTATATGCCCTTTCCCAATCAGATCGAAAAGTGCCTGCCCGTCGAAGTCGAGGCCGGAGACCTGTTGACCGTACCCAACGGAGACATCACGAGCGAGGGACTTGACCGCAACATCGACGTAGGCTTGCAATATCTGGCCACATGGCTTTGTGGCAACGGCTGCGTGCCCATCTACAACCTGATGGAAGATGCCGCAACCGCCGAGATCTCCCGTGCCCAGGTATGGCAATGGATCAAGTACGGGTCTCGCCTGAGCGACGGGCGAGGCGTCACTGCAGCCATGGCGCGCGAAGTCCTGGATCATCAATGCGCCCGTCTCGCGCCCCAATTCCCGGCGCGCGAGCTGTTCCTTGCAAGCCGGCTTTACGAAGAGATGATGACCAGCGCGGAGTTCCCTGAATTCCTCACCTTAGGGGCCTATCACCGTCTGGAGTAATAGGACGTGTGTGTCCCACTTCGTTCTGGACAAGCCCGCCGCATGGCAGCATACTTCTAACATGGGGCCGACCGGCCTGCACCCGATCATCTCGAAGCTCCGCGAGCAACTCGCTTTGCGCCGTATGGAGTGCGGAATGCGAACGCTCGCGGGCCTCACCGCGGCCCTTGATTCGCTGGACCCGCGAGAGGCTGAGGCCGGAGTTCTGCTCGGCCTGATTGCGCAGTGGGTGGACGCCGGTTTCGGCGGCCCGGAACTGGTGCGCGATCTGCTCGCCCGCTTCCCGGGCGCGCGCCGTCCGGAACTGCCGCTGCTGGACTACCTGCATGTGCGTCTCGCCGAGGGGATGGTCGCCATGGCTGGCGGAGATACCGCGCTCGCCCTCCATCACTTCCGTTTCGTGCAATCGCTGGAAGGCGAAATCAGTGACGGCCAACTGCTTGCCATTTCCAACTTTTGGACGGCGCGCTGCCTGCGCCAGACGGGCCGATACGACGACGCCCTGGGCTTCACGGTGAAGGGCAAGCAACTCGCTCTGGAGAGCGGCTACGCGCCCATGGCTGCGATCATGCAAGCGCTGGAAAGCTGGCTGGCGTTCCAAAAGGGCAGGCTGAACGAAGCTATACGCCTTTTGCAGGAGGCGGAGACGGCACTCCGCGCTACCGACGATTACGTAACGCGCGGCAATATCCAATCCGCCCACGGCCGCATCGCGCGCCGGCAGGGGCGTCACGAAGCCGCGCTGGAATACTTCAACTGCGCGCTGGCCGAGTATCAGCGCCGCGATCCGCAGCACCTGCACCTGGCGCGCTCGCTGGTGAACATCGCGGTGGAAGAGCGCCTGATCGCCCGCCGTCAGCAGCGCGCGATGGATCAATCCCTGGCGCGTCGGCGGGCGGATGCGGCCGCCGGGCCGGTTCCCGCATCGCGCGCCGGGCGGGCCGCGATCGAGCACCTCCGCCTCGCGGCCCGCACCCAACTGGCTCAGGCGCACAAGATCTATGCGGCACACGGTCACCGCCGCGGCATCGGGACCGTGTTCGTCAATTCGGGCTTGCTTCACCTGGATAGCGGCGATCTGGAAAATGCCGGGGCCGACGCGGCCTCCGCCCTGAGCCAGGGTGAGGAACCACGCGACTTCATTCTGCTGGCGCGTGCCCGCCTGTTGCAGTGCACGATCGAGCACGCCAGGCTGGAAGAGCAGATCGGCGAGAACCCGGCGCAACACGCGGCGCTGGCCGCAGGCTTCGCCCGCGACGCCGTCGAATTTGCCAGGCAGACCCAGGATCCACGCCTGCTGGCGCGCGCCTGCGTGTGGCAGGGGCTGACGTTTGCCGCCGAGCCGGCTGTCGATCTAGAAGCCGCGCGCCGCTGCTGTCACGAAGCGATGGCGTTGCTGCAGCCCGAGGGCGTGGAACGCGAGTCGGCCTGGGACGACCTCGAGGCGTTGAAGGCCTGCGTGCTGCACGCGCGGCCCGTGGACCCGCTGCTGCGCGCCTGGAGCAACGGGGCCGTGGAGAACAAAACCTTCCAGCAGATGACCGAAGAGTTCGCCCGCATCGTGATCCCCAAGGTCTGGGAACGCGAGGACCGCAAGGTGGCGCGCGTGGCTAGAAAGCTCTCCATTTCACCGAAGAAGGTACGCAGGATTCTACATTCCGCAGGAGTCAGTGAGCGAGATCATGTCTGAAAAAGTCGCCGTATTCGATACCACTTTGAGGGACGGAGAACAGGCCGCCGGCACACGCCTGGGAAGCCGCGAGAAACTGATTGTCGCCACCCAATTGGCGCGTTTGAACGTGGACGTGATCGAGGCGGGTTATCCCAATTCTTCGCCTGAGGATTTCGAAGCCGTCCAATTGATTGGCCGCGAGATCCAGGGACCGGCGATCTGCGCGCTCTCGCGTGCCGTGGCGGCCGATATCGAGGCCTGCGGTAAGGCGCTTGCGCAGTGCCGGCGGCCGCGCATCCACACCGGGATCGGCGCCTCCGATATTCACATCGGCGGTAAGTTTCGAGATGAACGGTATGGCAGGACCCTGGCCGAAAAGAAGCGCACCATTTTGCAGATGGCTTGCGACGCGGTCAGGCTGGCGCGCCAGTTCGCCGACGACGTGGAGTTCTACGCCGAAGATGCCGGCCGCGCCGACCCCGCGTACCTCTTCGAAATGCTGGCAGTGGTGATCGATGCAGGAGCTACCGTGGTCAACATTCCCGACACCACGGGCTACACGGTGCCGGAACAGTACGGCGCCCTGATCCGCGGCATCCGCGAAAATGTGCCTGGAATCGAGCGCGCGGTAATCAGCGTGCACTGCCATGACGACCTTGGCATGGCTGTGGCCAATACACTGCACGGCGTGTTGAACGGGGCGCGCCAGGTGGAGGGCACCATCAACGGGTTGGGCGAGCGGGCGGGCAACGCGGCACTCGAAGAGATTGTGATGGCGCTGCGCACGCGCGCCGACTATTTTGGCGCGCATACTGACGTGGATGCCCGCGAACTCTATCGCACCAGCCGCCTGGTGGCGGATCTGCTGGGTGTGAAAGTGCCGCCCAACAAGGCCGTGGTCGGCGCCAATGCGTTTTCGCACAGTTCCGGCATTCATGTGGACGGCTTCCTCAAGCAGCGCGAGACTTATGAGATCATGCGCCCCGAAGACGTCGGCATGGTCGAGAGCTGCGTGGTTCTTACGGCGCGCACCGGGCGTCACGGTCTGCTCGATCGCCTGCGCAAGCTGGGCTACCCGCTCTCCGAACAGGAGCTGGATCAGACGTACTTCAGGTTTCTGAGCGTTGCCGATAAGAAGCAGGAGGTCTTCGATGAGGACCTCATCGCCATTATGCACGACGAGATTCACACGCTGCCGCCGACCTTCGAACTTCAGTATCTGCACATTTACAGCGGCACGTCGGCGATTCCCACGGCGACCGTAAGGCTACGCGTGCGCGACGACAGCCGGGAAGGCGCGGCCATAGGAGACGGTCCGGTGGATGCGCTGTGCCGCGCGATTGCGGAGGTCACCGAGACGTCGGCAAGTCTCTTGCGGTATGAGATTCACGGTGTCACCAGCGGCACGCAGGCGATGGGCGAGGTGACGGTGCAACTGGAGGAAGGCGGCCACAGAGTCATCGGGCGCGGTGCTTCCACCGATGTCATCGAGGCCAGCGCGAAAGCCTATATCGATGGCTTGAACAGGCTGGCCAACCTGGCTGCGCATCGCGCCGCGGCACAGGGTTGATGTTCACGCCATCGCGGCGGCGGCGTCATCCTCGCCCTGTTGAATCCACCGGCGCACGTTCTCACGCGACCAGGTGAGCGCCTCCCGAATCGAGCCCAGGGGTGCGCGGGGGCGAATGTGCACGATCTCGACATTGGTGGCGGCCGGCGGCTTCTGTCCCAGCAAATGCACCACGCTGAGCGCCGCGCGCAGAGGCCTCGAAGGCATGACGGGGAGCACGTTCACGGCGACCACGCGGGTGGCGCCCATCTCCGCGGCGGCCCAGACCGGCAGCACATCGAGCGTGCCTCCGTCCACGTACATTTTGCCGTCGATCCACACCGGCGGGTAGCCGAACGGCACCGCGCACGAAGCCATCAGATGCGCGGGGGTTATCCGCTCGTGAGGTACGCGCACCAGGCGAAGCAGTGGCACCTGCACGAGCGTCGTGGAAAAGGGCACACGGGGCGGGAAGCGCTCGTGCCAGGTTCGGATTTGCCGCGCCAGCCCGGCGGGATCGATCAGGCCCTTCCACGGAAGCAGGGGGAAACGCAAACGCATCAGCCCCGCGGTTGCCGGTTCGCGCCACATATCCAGCAACTCAGCCGGGGAGCAGCCGCCGGCGACGGCCCAACCGTTTAGCGCGCCCACCGAGGTGCCCACCACGAGATCGGGCCGGATGAGGGGCGCGAGCACGTTCCAGGCGCCTGCCTGGTACGCGCCAAACATTCCGCCCGCCGAGAGGACCAGTCCGAGTGGCATGACCGCCTCACCACTTGTCGATGTAGATCGGATTCGCCGGAGGCTTGCCTTCACACCAGTAGTGGTCGAAGTTGTCGATTCCGGCGAGGGTGGCCAGCGCGTCCTCGTCGATCCACTGATGGCCCGTGCAGGTGCGCGGCTCCTGCGCGAAAATAGCCAGCGACGCATCGCACACGATTTCCGGCGTGCGCCATTGTGAACGCTCCGCCATCTTCCAGCCGATCGAAGCCTGCGTCTCTATGATGGTGCGGGGCCAAAGGGTATTGCCGGCAACGTTGTCCTGCTCATGCTCCGCGGCCACACCGAGCGCGACTCGGGCCATCCCAAGTTTGGAAATCATATACCCCACCTTTCCGGGTGAGGGACGGCTGTTCAGTATCGGGCACATATTGAGGACGTGCCCCCATTGCTGCTTGACCATGTACGGCAGTGCGTAGTAGCAGGCGATATACGCGGCACGAACGTTGATGCCCATCATGAGGTCGAAACGCTTGGGCCGCGTCTGTAGAATAGGCTGCGTCCAGATCGCGCCGGCGTTGTTCACCAGGATGTCGATACGCCCCAGTTCCGCCACGGTGCGCTCGATCAGATTACGGATGGCATCTTCATCACGTACATCGGTCGGCACGGCAAGTGCGCGCCTCCCCAGCGCGCGGATTGCGTCCGCAGTCTCGTGAATACTGCCCGGCAGACGCTCCGTGGATTCCTCACTCTTGGCGCCCACGGCTACCTCGGCACCTTCCTGCGCCAGACGGATGGCAAGTGCCCTGCCGATGCCACGACTCGCGCCCGTTACCACCGCGACACGACCGCGCAGGTCCGGATGAAGGACGGATTTGGATTGGCTCATACTCTCTACACTAGTACCGCTTCTCCAGCCGGCTCAAAGCTCGCTTCTTCCGGAGCAGGAGTTTGCCCGTTGCCGTTCGCGGAGGGCGCAGCATCGGGCGGCACTACAAACTCGGTTGCGGGTTGCAACGCCGACGCTGGCCTCGACGTCCCGTTGACGGGTGCCAGCGGCTGCACTGGCCTGACGGGGTTCCGCCGCCGGGTGGTGGGCAGTTTCGCGGCGGGTGGTGTCGCGGCAGGTCGTCTCCCCGCTCGCGGGCTCTTGATTCCGGCGGCGCGGCAAAGTTCCCGGAAAGATTTCAGAATAAAGTCGCGCAAACGCCCGACGTCGGGCGCCACGTGTGCATCGGCGGTCACGCCAAAAAAGAGTTTGCCGTCGTAGCTTTGCACCGCAACCCCCAGCCCCAGTTCATAGCCCGTGGGCACATGCGGATAAGCGGCCAACAATCGGCGCCCGACCGTGTATAGCGCCGAAGGCGATCCGGGCACATTGGTGCAAATGATGTTGAGCAGCGGGAGTGGCAGGGGAATCAGTGGGATGCCTCGCCAGAACAGTTCCTGCAACGGCGCCGGCGTCACACTCATACAACTGGCCGCAATGGCGACCAGTTCGGCGGCGCGGACGTTCTTCATAATTTCCATCCGGCTGGTTACGACGTGCAACATCTCTGCCGGATCGCGAATATCCAGCGGCAGCACCACCGGAAGAAACGTGATGCGGTTCCCGAGAGACTCTCCCTGTTCATCGCCTCGGAGGTTCACCGGACAGACCACCCGTAAGAACCGCCCAGTTACCTTTTCCCCGTGCAGACGGATGTACCGCGAGATCGCGCGTACCACTACGCTCAGGATGCAATCGTTCACCTTTCCGCCCAGGGCGGCGCGAATTGACTGCACGTGGCTGAAATCGACTTCCGCCCAGCAAAACTTACGCTCGCCGCTACAGGGCTTGTTAAACGGGAAGCGCTCGGGCGGTTGCAGCAGTTCCGGCAATAGACCCGCGAGTTCGTGCAACGCGTCTTTACCGCGCTCGCTCAGCAGTCCGTCCGCCAGGCTGAGCAGCCCCGTCTCGGCCGCGACCGCATTCTCCAGCGCGCTCTGGATGGCGCCTCCGATCTGCTCGGCAAGCGTATGTTCGGAGCGCGGGGGAATCGCCGTGCGGATGCGCGACCTGCGTGGCGGGTGGGAACCTTCAGGAGTGGAATCCAGCATGATCCGTAACAGGGCCGCCCCCGCGACCCCATCAGCCAAGGCATGGTGAATCCGGGCGATCAGCGCGCCTCGCCCATCCTTCAAGCCTTCCACGACGTGGATCTCCCATAGCGGCTTGTTGCGATCGAGCACCTGGCTTAGCAGGCGCCCCGCCAGCGCCTCCAACTCTTCTTCCCCTCCGGGAGCACTCAATCGGACCCGGAAAATGTGACGCCCGATATCGAAATCCTGATCGTACTCCCAAGTCGGATAACCCAGATTAAGCGGCGGAGCCACAACCACTTGCCGGTAGCGGGGAAGTTGTTCCAGTTTCGATTCGATATTGGCGACGAATTTGCGAAAGGGGAGGGGACCGTCGAACATCGCTACGGCGGCGATATTCAGAGGGATTTCTTTGCGCTCCAGGTAAAGGAAGGCGGCGTCGAGACCAGACAGACGACGACTCAGGATGGCCGGTTGCTTGTCCATATCGTGGGCGGCTCCAGGCTTGCAGCGGCGGCGATTACAGGCAACTGGCGCGCCTGCCCACGACGCAATCCTCATCCGTCGATTCCTCGACTTCGGTGAGATCCTGACAACTCCCCAGGTGCCAGAGCTCAAATGCCAAAAGGTCGAATTCCTCCTCGTCAATGCGAGCCGGCGGGTCGTCGCTCCAGTGAGCGGTTTCCGCCAGTTCCGCGGCAAGAGAGGTCTCCAGGACGGTCATATGACTTCTCCATTATCGATAATTTAAGACCTGTATTTCCGTTTGTAGATTATGCCCGATTTTGCCGCGTGTCAACCCTCAATCGCGACACCTGTCGCGCCGGTTTCAGACCGGCCACACGCAGCCCAAGCGGGGAGTGGCGTGCGGGAGTCCGCCACCAAAAGCGGTTAAGAATCGGAAGGAATCTCTTGCGACAGGCCTGCCGGTGATGTGGCGCGGGCACGAAGGGGGCACGAAGGGGGCACTTTCCACGTTGGGGGGTTGGAGCGCCGTGCGTAGCTCTCATCAAGCCTCAGTCCGCTATCATTGAATAGTGCCCAATGGTCAACACGCCGGCCCTGGCCCGGCAATCCCAGGTGTGCCTGAACCCTCGCTGGCCGAACGCTCCCGCACGCTGGCCACGATTGGGCGGATTGGCAGTCTCTCCACCCACTCCCGTAAGTTCCCCGGCTTTCCCTTTGGCTCCATGATGCCCTTTGCGGCCGATAACCTCGGGCGCCCCGTCTTCTTCATCAGCACGATGGCGATGCACACACAGAATCTTCAGCAGAACGGTCGCGCCAGCCTCCTGATCACTCAGCCCGATATCTCCGGCGATCCGCTTGGGTCCGCTCGCCTCACTCTTATTGGAGCGGCCAGAACAACCCCGGCGGCCGATGTCCGCGACCTGTACCTCTCCCGCTACGAGAACGCCCGGTACTGGCAGGACTACACCGACTTCGCCTATTACAGATTGGATGTCGAAGGCGTCTACTTCATCGGCGGCTTCGGCGTGATGGGGTGGGTCTCTGCCGAAGACTACGCCTCGGCGGTACCGGATCCCTTGGCTGAGGTTGCCCCCGGAATTATCCAGCACATGAATGCAGACCATGGCGACGCCCTGCGACGAATCGCGGGCCACGACACTGGCGAGGCGCCGGACGAAGCGATGATGACCGCCGTCGATCGACTGGGCTTCCATGTGCGTCTGAAGACCGGCGACCGCGTGCACGGACGCCGCATCGCATTCCCGCGGGAAGTGAAGGACACGCACGAGGCGCGCGCGGTACTGATTGAAATGGTTCGCGCGTGCGGCTGAGAACTCGGGCGGCAGCCTATTCGATGAGGCCGACGCGCAGGCAAAGCGCCTTGCCTCTCTAAAGCACGTAAAGACGCAACATCCACCAGACGAGGAAGAGGGCGATCACGGCAACCACAACGTAGCGAATCCATTGCCTGGCGGTTCGAGGGTCAGTTCGGTTCTGCATGGGTTTGTCTTTGCAGGTGACGGGCCAATTCGACCGCCCCTACCGTCACACCCCTCTTCGAGGACACCAACGGGAGACCGCGGCGGTTGGACTTCAGCGTCGATTCCGGGTTTGAACCCCCGTCCGAGAAACCCCGCAATGAAGAGAACTACGTGCGTATCCGGATCATGATTCTTGATCACCACCTCTGACCCGGCAAGAGTGGTGGCAACCTGGCCCGATTAGGTCTCAGCCGCCAGCTCCGGACCGAATCTCTTGGGCGTAGATCTTGCCGTGTCACACTTCTCGTGGTAACGTCGAAGCCTCCGCCAGTGCCACTCTAAGGGCGGGAGAAGCGCCGGCCCACGCATGTCAGCCAAACTGAGCCGCCGAACGTTAATTTCCGCGCTGGGCGCACTGCCGCTGCGCGCGGCGGCCCCGCCTCTCTTCGAATCGATTCCGCCCGCGGTGAGCGGCATTCAATGGAGTCATGAAAATGCGCGCTCGGTGAGACGCTACCTGCCCGAGACTATGGGGCCCGGCGTCGCATTCCTCGATTTCGACAACGACGGCTGGATGGACATCTTCCTGGTCAACAGCGGCCCGTGCGACTTCTTCCAGCCAGCGCGCCCCCTGAAACATGCGTTATACCGCAACGATCGCAAGGGCGGCTTTATCGAGGCTACCGCCAAGTCCGGCATCCTCCCGCCTGCATCCTTTGGCATGGGGGTTGCGACGGGCGACTACAA
>JBDTMZ010000075.1:0-37459 GCA_039934035.1 Candidatus Solibacter sp.
TTGCGCACCTGCTCAAGTACGATTCCGTTCTCGGGCCCCTGCCCGAAACCGTCACCCATGACGCGAACTCCATCACCGTCGGCGGCAAGACCATCAAGGTTTTCGCGACGAAAGATCCGGCGGAACTGGATTGGACCAGCGTGGGCGCGGAGATCGTCATCGAATCGACCGGTTTCTTCACCGATGCCAAGGATGCTTCCAAGCACCTGAAGGGCTCCGTCAAGAAAGTCATCATCTCGGCCCCGGCCAAGAACGAAGACGTCACCCTGGTGTTGGGCGTGAACGATGCGGCCTACGACGCTTCCAAGCACAATATCATCTCCAACGCATCCTGCACCACCAACTGCCTCGGTCCCGTGGTGAAAGTGCTGCACAAAGCGTTTGGCATCGAGAAGGGCTCGATGACCACCATTCACAGCTACACGAATGACCAGAAGGTGCTCGATTTCCCGCACAAAGATTTGCGCCGCGCCCGCGCTGCCGCTCTCAACATGATTCCCACCACCACCGGCGCCGCCAAGGCGATCGGCCTCGTGATGCCGGAATTGAAAGGCAAGCTGGACGGTTATTCGATGCGCGTTCCTACCCCGGATGTTTCGGTGGTGGATTTCGTGGCGATCCTGAAGACCCCGACGACGACCGAAGCGGTGAACGCCGCGCTGAAAACGGCGTCTGAAGGCGAGATGAAGGGCATCCTGGGCTACACGGAAGATCCGGTGGTCTCCACCGATATGCTGCGCAATTCGCACAGCAGCATCGTGGATTCGCAGTTGACCAAGGTGCTGGACGGCAACCTGTTGAAGGTGGTCAGCTGGTACGACAACGAGTGGGGCTATTCCTGCCGCGTGATCGACCTCTGCAAATTCCTGGTTGCGAAGGGCCTGTAAGTCATTTCTCCGAGGGCGGGCGATTCCGTCCGCCCTCATTTTCCGTTCCACCCCCCCACGACAACATTGCGCTGACCGGCCAGGCACGCCTATTGTGCCTCGCGCGGCAGGCTTCTGCCTTCAACTCCGAGGGCGTTCCGGTAAGGGAAGCCCTGAGGTGGCGCTCCGAAGATTGCCCCGAAGGGTGGTGGTTGTTACCCTGAGAAGGCTCCATGGGTTTGGCCACCGGCAGTAGCTCCTATTTCCTGTTTGTCGCCGCGGTTTTCTTCGTGTACTGGGCATTGCCGCAGGCACGCCTGTTTCGCCTGAGTGCGATTCTGCTGGCGAACTACTATTTCTGCGCGCGATTCGGACTGTTCTATGTACTGTTGATTCCGGCGTGTTCGACCGTCGATTTCCTGGTAGGGCTCGGACTGATGCGGGCGCGTCGGAATTTCCTGCGGCGGGCGCTGGTGGGCGTGAGCATCCTGATGAATGTGGCGCTGTTGGTGGGGTCGCGGCACATGGGCGCGGTGGTGGGTCCGCACTGGGATTGGATTTTTCCGCTGGGGCTCTCGTTCTACACCTTCCAGGCGCTGACGTACACGCTGGATCTGTACCGGCGCGATGCCGATGGCACGGACAGCCTGCTGGCGTATCTTTCCGCGGTCTCGTTCTTCCCGACCTTGCTCGCCGGGCCGATCACGCGGGTCAGTGACTTGATCAGCCAGATGGCGAAGCGCAAGCCGCTCGATCGGGTGGAGGGCGGGCGCGCGCTATTTCTGATCGCGCTCGGACTGCTCAAGAAGACGGCGATCGCCGACCTGCTGGCAGAGAATCTGGTGAATCGGGTGTTCGACACGCCGAAACTGTATGGCGGAGCGGAGGTGCTGCTGGCGGTCTACGCGTACTCGCTGCAATTGTATTTCGACTTTTCGGGCTATACGGATATCGCGCGCGGCTGCGCACAACTGCTGGGGATCCGGCTGCCGCTGAATTTCGAGCGGCCGTATGCCAGCAGCAACCTGACGGAGTTCTGGCGGCGCTGGCACATCAGTTTCTCCGACTGGCTGCGCGACTATCTCTATTTCGCGCTACCGGGCAAACGCACGAAACTCATGCCGTATCTGAACCTGGTGATCACGATGGTGCTGGGCGGCCTGTGGCACGGGGTGACGTGGACCTTTGCGGTGTGGGGACTGCTACACGGCAGCATGCTCGCGATCACGCGGGCGTATCTGGCACGACGCGGCCGTGCACGCACGCCGGGCAAGGGGTGGCGCCACGCGCTGGCGGTATTCGGCACGTACCAGTTCGTGTGCTTCACGTGGATCTTTTTCCGCGCCGGCAGCATGTCCAATGCGATGGACATTCTGGGGCGGATCGCCTCTTTATCGACGGGTTTGGAAAATGTCGGAATGCGCTTCGCCCTGGCGGTGGCGCTGGGCGCGGCGACGTTCTTCGTGCCGAAGAAATGGTCCACCGCGAGCGTCGAGCGCTTCGCCGCGTGTCCCTTCTACGTGCATGCCGCGGCGCTGGCGGCGGTGGCCGCGACGCTGCGGTATTTCGGTACGAGCGGCAATGCCGCGTTCGTATACTCCCGGTTCTGAGCGATGCGCGACTTCCCTCTCCATACCGCGTTGAGTATCGCCACCCTGGGCGTCGTACTCGCGCTGGTGCGTCCGCCCGGCGCCGCGATGCTGCGAGGACTGGTTGACTTCACGCCGGAACTGACGCCCTGGAGTCCACTGACGCGGCATGTGGCAGTGACGCCGGATGCGGTGCGGGTCACGGCGCCGGTGACGCGCAAACTCGCTGCGGCACGCTCGGACGTGGGCGGTCCGCTGCTGGACGACTCGGATGGGGTACTCGATGGCTTTTACGCCGCGCTGCACCGCACCGAGAATCGCGAGGCGGCGGCGGTGACCCGCATCGTGCACTACGGCGATTCGCCGACTACGGCGGACCTGATCACGGGCGATCTACGCAGTCTGCTGCAAGCGCGCTTTGGCAACGCGGGTCACGGGTTCATCTTTCCCGACAAGCCGTGGGCTTGGTACCAGCACAGCGGCGTCACGATCGAGGCAAAGGGTTGGCAGAATGTGCCCGCCAGCCGGTTTGAAGCGCGCGATGGCCTGTTTGGATTAGGCGGCGTGAGTTTCACCGGCGGAGCGGGGGCCGTGAGCACGATCGATTTCGGAAAGGGCAGGTATACGCAGTTCGAGGTCTGGTTCCTGCGGCAGGCAAACGGCGGAAGCTTGACGGTGAGTGCCGGCGGTACCAAACTGGGGCAGGTCGACACGGCCGGCGAGGGGACGGTGGCAGACTTCGCTGCGTTCACGGCCGCGGAGCCCGCGTCGAGCCTTTCGCTGCGCGTAACGGGCGGGCACGTGCGCGTGTTCGGAGTGACGGCGGAGAGCGCGGGACCGGGCTTGGTTTACGACAGCCTGGGCTTGAACGGGGCGTCGATCACAGTGCTTTCGCGCATGCTGAACCAGGAACATTGGGCGGGGCAGTTGCAGCATCGCCGGCCCGATCTGGTGGTGCTCAATTACGGCACCAATGAGGCGGATTTCGCGGAGTTCGTGGAGAAGGGCTACGAGAAGGAACTGCGCGAGGCCATACGGCGGCTGCACGCGGCGCTGCCGGGGACGGCGGTGCTGATCATGAGTCCGATAGACCGCGGGCACAAAGCGGAGTCCGGCGAGATTGAGACGATGGCGACGATTCCGAAGATCGTGGCCCTGCAGCGGCGGGTGGCGCGGGAAACGGCGTGTGGCTTCTTCGACACGTTCCACGCCATGGGCGGTGAGGGAACGATGGCGCTTTGGTATGCCGCGCAGCCGCGGCTGGTATCGGCCGATTTCATTCATCCGAATCCGGGCGGGGGGAAGATTGTGGCCAGCATCTTCGCGCGCGAAATCGGAGCGGGCCTGAATCGATACCGGCTCGAACATGTTCCAGTCGAACATGTTCCAGGCGGGGCGCACTGACGATGCCGACATACACTGGAAGGATGCGCAAGCGGACTCCCCTGGCGGTTGGCACAGTGCTGGCGGCCTGCTGCTGCATGCTGACCGGCGCCGCGACGACGCCTGCCGCAAAGAAGAAGACGGCGGCGGCGAAGAAGCGGGCCAGACGCGCCCCCGCGCCCGCTGTGAGTGCCGCCGCACGGAGCGCGGCGCAGCGCAAGGTGGACGAGTACCTGGCGGCGTCGGCGGACAAGCCTTTTCAGCAGCCCGGCGCGCTGGTGCCATTTTTCGAGCAGTTGCTGCGTCTGGGGTCGGCGGGAGCGAAGACCCCCGTACACATTATTCACTGGGGCGATTCGCACACGGCGGCGGACGAATGGACGGGGGAATTGCGCGATCAGTTCCGCGCGCGCTTCGGCGATGGCGGCTCGGGGTTCTCTCTGGCGGGGCGTCCGTTCCCAGGCTACCGGCGCTTCGATGCGCGCGGCGGCGCCACGCCCGGGTGGACAAGTTCCGGACTGCGCGGCGGTTTGGGCGACGGCTGGTTCGGGCTGGGCGGAGTAAGTATTACGACGGCACGCGCCGAGCAATCGGTGTACCTGAACGCGGAGTGCGACCGCCTGGAGGTTCAGTTTCTCCAGCAGCCCGGAGGCGGCAGGCTGGTGCTTTACGACGACGAGCAGCGGCTCGACGAGATTTCGACGGAAGGCGCGATGGCTCCCGGCTTCATCCGCTACGCGGTGGGAGCGGGCGCGCACCGCTTCACGCTGAAGACGCTGGATCCCAAGCCGGTGCGGCTGTTCGGGTGGGTGGCCGACCGGGATACCGGCGTGACCTACGAAGCGCTAGGCATCAATGGCGCCGAGGCGACGCTGCTTTTGAAGTGGGACGAGACGATGCTGGCGAGTTATCTGGAGCGGCGGAGTCCGGCGCTGGTGGTGTTGTCGTACGGCACGAATGAGGCGAGCGATCCGCTGTGGCGGCACGAAAGCTACGGCTCCGCGTTCGGGAAGGTGGTGGAGCGCCTACGGCGCGCGGCGCCCGCGGCGACGATTCTGGTGTTAGGTCCGGGCGATCGCTGGATCCGCACGCGGGGGCGCTGGCAGTTGGTGTCGGGAATCGACGACGTGATAGCGCAGCAGCAGGCGGTGTGCCGCGAAATGGGCTGCGCGTATTGGGATGCGCGGCAACGCATGGGCGGCGCGGGCGCGATCCGCGACTGGCAAACAGCGGGACTGGCGCAGGGGGATCGCGTCCATTTCACCGTGGGCGGCTACCGCCGGCTGGGCAGCGTGCTGTTCACGGATCTAATGCTTATGTTCGAGGAGTATCGCAAGGCGCGCGAGTAGGGTGGCGACCGGGGCCGCCGGCGAACGGGAGCGGGGGCTTTGTCGCGTTGCCATGTATGCACACACCCTGAGTCCGGCTTCCAATTGCAGGGCGGATGCTCGTCGTAACTTGATGTATGGGTAGAATTGGTCTCCGAGACCAGGAGGTCTTCCTGGCAACGCCGATCCACACAGCGGAGTTCTTCCCCTGCGTGTCGGCGCTTCGGCCGAGGACGGGCGTAGGACAGACCATCGTTGTTCGCGGTCCGCCCGCCTCCATCTTCGCTCCAGTCAGCAGTTTTGTGATGTGGTGGACAGGCCGGGAGGCCTGTCTTACGCTGAAGAGATGCAAAAGCTGGCAGGAAAGAACGTGCTGGTGACGGGTTCCAGCCGCGGGATCGGGCGAGCGGCCGCGGTGGCGCTGGCTCGCGCCGGCGCGGACGTGGCGCTCAACTATCGCACCCGCGCGGCGGACGCCTCCGATGCCCAGGCTGAGATTGCCGCGCTGGGGCGGCGCTGCGTAGCGGTGCAAGCGGACGTGTCCACCACCGGCGGCGTCGAACACCTGATGGACACCGTGCGCACGGAACTCGGGCACATCGACATTCTGGTGAACAATGCCGGCATTGCACGCGTGCAGACGATCGAAGAAATTACCGAGCAGGATTGGGATGAGTTGCTCACGGTCAACCTGAAATCGTGTTTTCTGATGACCCAGGCGGCGCTGCCCGGCATGCGGGCGCGGAAGTGGGGTCGGATCATCAATCTGGCCTCGGTGGCGGCGCACGTGGGCGGCGTGGTGGGGGCGCATTATGCGGCGTCGAAAGCGGGAATGCTGGGGCTGACGCACTTCTATGCGTCGCGCCTGGCGAAGGAAGGCATCACGGTGAACGTGATTTCTCCGGCGTTGATTGAGACGGAGATGGTGACCTCGAATCCGAATGCGACACCGGACCGGATTCCGATCGGGCGTTTCGGCACGAGCGAAGAGGTGGCCGATGCGGTGCTGATGCTGGCGGGCAACGGATACATCACGGGACAGACGCTGCACGTCAATGGCGGCTGGTATATGGGGAGCTAATGGCAGCGCCGGGCGGGCGAGCGTTTGCAGCGCCTGCACCCGGGCACAGCCCCACATGGGCGACACAAGACGCGTTGCCTAGCCTAGTCTCGCGGGCGGAAGGTGTAGCGGAGCATCAGGGTGTGGGTGGCAGCGGAGCGGCCGTAATCGGTGGTGTAGACGTATTGCGCGAAGAGGTCACGGGTGAAACGCCAGCCCGCGCCGTAATCGCTGTAGCGGGGCGCGAATTGCGCGGCCGAGGTGCTGAGCGGGAAGAAGGCGCTTTCCACGCTGGTGCGATTGCCGAAGCGGTCGGGGAAAAGGTTCACGTTCAGATTGCGCACCTGCCAAATATTGAGGAACGAAAATGTCAGGAAGAGACGGCGCGTGATGTCGCTTTGAATGGCGGCGTGCGCTGAAACGAAGTGCGTGTCGGCCACGGCGTTTTGCAGGAGCGCGCCAGTGGAATTCTCCGTGCGCGAGGCCCGTGTGCGACCCACGCCGCCAGCCAAATCGAGGCTCACCGTGGTGGTGCGGGACAGGGCGTAACCCAGCCCGGCGGCCATGGAGCCGCGCTGGGCGCGGTCGCCCTGATGGGAATCCGCTGTGTTGATACGGCTCATCGCATCCTGCAGGGAGATGCCGAGCCAGGCGGCGGCGAAGCCATAAGAGAGGCGCGGAGTGATGAGACCGCGCAGACGCATACCGATCTCCGACGAATGGCCAGTGGTGAGGGTGGCGTTCAACCCCATCGGGAAATCATTCATGGTGTGCGAGACGTCGTGGTCGTCGGCGCGGATGAAGGCGTAGCGGTAGAAGAGACCGAACTTTGCGTTACGTGTGAGGTCCCGGGAGTAGCCCGCCGTGAGACGCGTCTGCGTAATGTCGCTGGTGGCCTCGATGTGCTCTTCGGCGAGGCGCCCCGGGCCTTTGGATTCGCTGGTCAGGCTGTCGAAGGAGCCGGCTCCGCGCAGGCCGGTGAGTTCGATTCCGAAACTGTTGTTGCCGAATTTGCGGGAAGCCACGAGCGCGCCGGAGTAATACGTGCTGCCCGCGCTCCCCGTGGTCTGCGAAGGCGATTGCGGATTGTGTTCCAGGGTGCCGGCCTCATACGCTGGCGTCGCGGTCAGGGTTGTGTCGCCCACGCGGGAGAGGGCTGCGCTGCCACCGAGGGTGAATCCGGCGAGCGGCGTGAAATACGAAATCTGCGGGGAAATGCTGTAGTCGCTGGGTAGGCTTCCGATGGTGCCGAAGGCGGACTGGTATTCCCCCAGAGTGCGCGCGCCGCGGAATGTCGGCAGCAGGAAGACGCGGCCTTCCGGGTTTTGAAATCCCGTGGCGTAGGCGGGATTTTCTAGGCTATCCAGATGGGCTTCGGGGAAGGCGTTGAAGCGGAAGAGGAAGGGCAACTGGCCGATATCGGCGAGCCCTGCAAGATAGCGGTCGTAGGTGCTGGCGCTGGCCCGCGGGGTGTCGTCGCGATCGCGGTCCGCGTGCGGGACGGCTCCGGGCATCGTGCCATTTGGCATGCCGGCGGAGGCCTGCTGCGACGGCATAGGCCCTGCTCCCTGTGGCTGCGGAGGCGAGGGCGGCGGGGCAGCGGGCGGCGGCGGCGCGCTATCCGAGTGGTTTTCCGGCGGACGATTGGCACTCGCCTGCTGTACCGGTCGGGGCTGATCCTGCTGTGGGCCGTTGCGTTCGGCAGCGGCGCGATTGCCGCCGGGCGGCGCGGGGTTGGCGCCGATGAGATGGAAATCCTGCCCGCCCTGCACGAGCACGCCGCGGCCGGCTTCGATCAGGACACGGCGGTCGGGATTGCTCAGGCTGACCACTTCCACTGCGCCCTCGAACACCACCACCTGCGTGTCGCCGGAGGCAGCGACGTCGATGGAGAATTCGGTCCCGCGCACGGCGATGGATGCCGTGGGACTGTTCATCCGATAGGGATTGGGCTTGCCAGCGAAGTGATTGATCTTGACGCGGACCACGCCCAGCGTGATGCCGAAGAGCTCGCGCAGGGTTGCGGCAGCGCGGTAATCCTTCAGAGTGACCAGCGATTCGGGCGAGACCACGACCATGCTGCCGTCGCTTAGATCGATGACGACGCGGCCGCCGCCGCGCGTGTCAATCTGGTCGCCCGGATTGAGAATAAAACCGGGCGTGAGTGCGAGGGCCGCCAAGCCCGGAGATAACAGCACCGCCTTGCCGGTGACGCCGGCGGCGCGAGCCACGACGGCGGTGGATTGGGCGTGCGAAGAGAGAGCGCTCAGAAGCGCAAGGAGAAACGCGAATATCGGGACCGGGCTTCCGCGGGGGATGCCACTCTGCCGCACTTTCACGCGATATCCATGTGCCTTTCCGGTTGCTTTTCCACGCCTTTTTCCGCGGTTTCCCCTTCGGCCTCAAATTCGGTCTCGCCCTCAGGGTCTACCGCCCCATTCAGTTGGTAGCGGGCGATCAGCCGCTGAATGGTCCGGCGGTCAAGATCCAGGACGGAGGCCGCGCGGCGGCGGTTCCACCCCGTCTCTTCCAGGATAAGCTGCAGGTAGCGGCGCTGCAGTTCCTCCATGGTGGGGCGGTCGGCGATGAGGCGCATTTCCGGCCGGTCGGCGACCGCTTTGGCGCGGCGGGCGCCGATTTCGGGGGGCAGGCAATCGATGGTCACGAGTCCGCCGCTGGACAGCGCGACGGCGCGGCGAAGCGCGTTCTCGAGTTCGCGGACATTGCCAGGGAAGTTGTGCGCGGCCAACGCGTCAGCGGCCTCGCGGGTAAGGTGGTAGGGAGGCGCGCCGGGTTCGCGGGCGCTTTGCAGGAAATGAGAGGTGAGCAGTTCGACATCGCCGGAGCGCTCGCGTAGCGGCGGTAGTTCGATGCTGAGGACGCTGAGGCGGTAGTAGAGGTCGGCGCGGAAGGTTCCGGCGGCCACCAGTTCGCGCAGCGGCGCGTTGCTGGCGCCGATGACGCGCACGTTGACGCGGCGGGTCTGGGTTGAGCCGACACGACGCACTTCTCCGCTCTGCAGGACGCGCAGCAGGCTCTGCTGGAAAGCGGGGCTGGTGGAGGCGAGCTCGTCCAGGAAAAGGGTGCCGCCATCGGCCGCTTCGAAGAGTCCGGCGCGCTCTCCGGTGGCGCCCGTGAAGGCGCCGCGCATATGGCCGAAGAGTTCGGCTTCGAGCAGGGTGTCGGTGAGGCCGGAGCAGTTGACGCTGAGGAAGGGGCGGGAGCGGCGCGTGCTGAAGTCGTGAATGGCGCGGGCCACCAGTTCCTTGCCGGTACCGGATTCGCCAAGCACGAGCGCTGTGGCCTCGGTGCGCGCTGCCTGCGCGATCAGTTTGAAGACCCCGATCATGGGCGCGCTGCGGCCCACCAGGCCCGCCTGTTTGAGGGGTAGTTCCGTCTCGGTAGCGGCGACGGAATCGGCTTCGCGGCGGGCCTCGAGGAGGCGGCGTAGAAGGTCCACCACACTGGTGATTTCGAACGGCTTGCCGATGAAATCGCTGGCGCCGCGGGTGACGGCTTCCACGGCGACCTGCAGCGTGCCTTGCGCGGTCATCAGCACGATGGGCAGATGCGGGTCTGTGGCGCGCAACGAATCCACCAGTTCGAGACCGCCAAGGTCGGGCATGTAGATATCGCTCAGCACGGCGTCGAAATGCGCGGACTGCATGGCTTCCAGAGCTTCGCGGCCGCTGCGCACGGCGGTGACTTTGAAGCCGTTGAGCGTCAGGCCGGTTTCCAGCATGAGGCGGATGGAACGCTCGTCATCGGCAACTAAGATATGCGAGGGGGTGGACATTTAGGTGGTCTCCTTGTAGGAAATACGCGGCGTGCGAGCGCGGTTTCTTGTGTCCGAGCTTCGCCCGGAGGGACAGCCCCGGAGGCCTGTCCTACTCACAACATGGGCAGAAGGCATCATTGCGCCTCCTTGCAGGGAATGCGCAGAATAAACGTGGAACCTTGATTCACTTCGCTCTTCACGTTGATGGAGCCGTGATGCAGTTCGGCTATCTCGCGGACCAGCGCCAGCCCCAGTCCGGTGCCGGGCGTACCGGCGTCCTGCACGCGCGGGACGCGGTAAAACTTTTCGAAGACCCGCGCCAAATCGGCTTCCGGAATCCCATATCCCTGGTCGGCCACTTCGATCACAATGCATCCTTCTTCGGCGCGTGCGGAGATGCTGACCACGGTGCCGTCGGGACTGTATTTGATGGCGTTAGAGACCAGGTTTTCGACGGCGCGCGAGAGCAGGTCCTGATCGGCGAGAAAGGGCGGCAGCTCGGCGGGGAAATTGCGCTCCAGCTTGATCTGGCGCTGGCTGGCGACGGGTTCCACCAGGATAATGATTCGCTCCAGAATGGCCTCGGCGCGCACCGGAGACAGGCGCATGGCGGTAGCGCCACTTTCCAGGCGCGTGATGTCCAGGTAGCCCGTGATCATGCGCGTGAGCCGCTTCACTTCGTCATTGATGGCGAGGTTCATCTCGCGGCGCCGCACCGGTTCCACATCGTAGGCGGCGAGCAGCTCGGTCATGCCCTGAATGGCGGTGAGCGGGGTGCGCATCTCGTGAGAGACCAGCGAGATCACGTCATTCTTGGTCTGCTGGAGTTCGTACTGCCGGGTGACATCGCTGAGCGAGGCGACGATGCCGAGGACGGGGCCTTCGCCCTTTTCGTCGGCCGAGACCGCGGCGAGGCGCAGGGTGTAGTGGATGGTGCGCAGGCCGCGGATGGAAACTTCGCGCTCCAGATGGCTGCGTTCCGCCACCAGGCGGGAGAGCGTTTCGGCCTCAACCGGGCCGGGGAGACGCTGCGTCAGGCTCTGGCCCACCAGCCCGCGCGCGGGCACGCCGAGGATGGCCCCGGCGCTGCGATTGGCAAAGGTGATGGTTCCCTCGGGATCGGCAATCAGCAGCCCATCTTCGACGGAGCGCAGCGCGAAGTTGACGAACTTGGCGCGGTCCAGCAGGCGGGCGTTGAGATCGCTCAGGATGCGCGCCTTCCATTCCAGCCCTTTGGGCAGCCAGCCGCGCGAAAGCGAGACGGGGCCGCCATCGGCCCAGTGATAAGGTCCAGGAATGCCCGGTCCGGCAGGGGCGAGAAGGTCGCCCGAGAGAGCGAGCTCTGCGATGTTGGAATCCAGGCGGGCGGACGCCACCAGCGAGCGACGCAAAAGGCCCAGCGGTCCGGCACACCCGAAGGCCACCAGGCAGGTCACTAGCGGAGGATAGATCAGCAGTTGCAGGAAGACGGCGTAACAGACAATCAGGATGAATGCGGCCATGCCGAGCAGCACGGCGAGCTGCTTGAGGAATTCCTGGCCGCCCTGCGCACCTTCGAGCAGCAGCAGCGTGAGCAGCGCAACAAACGCTGCGCACAGGAACGCGGCCAGGTCGCTCGATTCGCTGTAATAGCGCGAGCCAAGGATGACGTGAATGGCGTTAGCGAGCACCTCGACGCCCGGCATCAGAGCGCCATGCTGATCCGCGCGCGCGTCGGTATAGCGCACGAAGGGGGAGGCCACGCGGTCGCCAAGCGAGGCCGCGGTGGAGCCGATCAGGACGTACTTGCCGCGAAACTTCTCCGGAGAGACGCGTCCGGCGACGACCTCGGAGAGGCTGTAGGTAACGGGGCCGAAGGACCCCGCGGGGCCGACATAGTCGATGGTGATGCGCCCGCCGTGGAGGATGCGCGTCGCCGCAGCGGGCTGTATGTCTACGGAGGCGGGAGAGCGATCGAGGGGGATGCTGCGGGCGCCGAGCAGAAGCGCGTGCTGCTCGTCCGTAACGCCCTCTTCGGAGGTGCCATCGGCGACGCGCACGGCTTCCACCGCCATGGCGCGATAAGAGCGGCCCGAATCGTCAGCCAGGCGGACGGCCACCTGCCGGGCGACGCCATCGCTTTCGGTCTGCACGTTGACGTGCCCGACGGAGGCGGCGGCGCGCTCCAGCGCGGGAAGGGGCTGGAGCCAGCGCGAGGGTCCGCCGTGGACGGGGGAATCGGTGAGTTCGGCCGCCACCACCACGTTGCCGGCGCGTCCGATGGAGCGGGCCAGGTTTTCGTCGTCTTCCTGGATACTGGGGTCGGTCAACAAAACGTCGAGCGCGATCACTTTGGGGTGGGTGGCGGCCAGGGCGTCGATGGTGCGGGCGATCACCTGGCGGGACCAGGGAAAGCGGCCGAAACGCGTCATGCTGATTTCGTCGATGGCGACGATGGCGATGTCGTCGGGCACGGGCAGGGTGCCCCGCCCGCGCATCAGCCAGTCGCGGGTGTAGCGGCCAATCCCGGGGGCCTGCCAGTCCACCAGGATGCCGGCCGACGCCGAAGCCAGGACGATAGCCAGGCTCCAGGCGATTTTGGCGGCGCGAAGTCGGGTGGTCGACATTAAATTACTTTCAGGTTTGCGGACCCCAAGACGGAGGCCAGCTGATATAAGTGCATGCCGGTGGCCAGCAGCGTTCCAGGAATAAGTGGCTTGTTATCAAGCGCTTTTATAAATAGGATAGCAGGGTGGTGGCAACTTGCCGCACCTCAATTTGTTTGGGAACAGCCCATCCGCCACCCTGGGAGGGTCCACCGGGACAGCCGTTGAGGGCAGAATGGGTATTTTGGGCTATAAGATCTGTAACGTGGATGCCCTGTACAACGCCTAATTGAGCACTATGACCAAAAAGCTGCTCTTTGTAATCACCATTTTGCTTGTCGCCTCGTTCGCGCTCATGGCTGCGGATGTGTCCGGCAAGTGGACCTTTGAACAACCCGGACGCGGCGGCGGCCCTGGCCGTCCCACGACCATCACCTTGAAGGCCGACGGCGCCAAATTGACCGGCAGCGTACCCGGCATGGGCCGTGGCGGCGATACCCCCGCTTCCGAAATTACCGATGGTAAAGTCGATGGCAACAACGTTTCGTTCACCGTAAAGCGTGAATTCAACGGCAACGCGATGGTGACCAAGTACGAAGGCACCGTGGCCGGCGACGAAATGAAACTGAAGATCTCCCGCACCGGTCAGGACGGCACGCCGCAGACCAACGACGTCGTTGCGAAGCGCGAAAAGTAACTTTTCCGGACACTTACGAACAATCAGGCGGCAGGCCCGGTAGGGCACGCCGCCTTTTGTGTTTTCCGGGAACGCGGTAACGTCAGGCCTGGTAATGACGCCTAAGTGAGCACTATGACCAAGAAGCTTCTTTTTGCAGTAACGTTAATGCTGATCGCATCCTTCTCGCTGCTGGCAGCGGATGTGACCGGTAAATGGGTCGCCGAGCAGCCCGGCCGTAATGGCGGAGCGCCCCGGCAGACGGTGTTTCAACTGAAGGCGGAAGGCGCCAAACTGACCGGCACCATGTTAGGTGGCGGCGGCCGCGGCGGCGCTCCGACCCCGGTGGAAATCACCGATGGCAAAGTGGATGGCGACAAGGTTTCCTTCACCGTGAAGCGCGAAACGCCGAACGGCGCCATGGAGACCAAGTACAACGGCACCGTATCGGGTGACGAACTCAAGCTCAAGTTCACCCAGAGGGACCAGGAAGTCGAACTGGTGGCGAAGCGCTCGACCACCTAGTGAATCGCTGGTAAGTTGGACCCAAGGCGGCCTCCCTAAGACGGGAGGCCGCTTTTGTTTTTGGGGAGTTAGAAGGCGCGGAGATATTGAGGCGGCGGCGCGGGTTTCTCCCCGAGGGCCAGAGCGGCATGCAGCGGGAAGTAGGGGTCGCGCAGGAATTCCCGCGCCATCAACACGAGATCGGCCTGTCCGGAGCTTACGATCTCATTCGCCTGTTGCGGCGTGGTGATCATCCCTACGGCGCCGGTCGGCATACCGGTCTCGCGGCGAATGCGCTCCGCAAAGGGTACCTGGTATCCCGGGCCGACCGGAATCTTCGCGTGGGGCACGTTGCCGCCAGTCGAACAATCCACCAGGTCGACGCCGAGGGGAAGGAGTTCGCGGACCAGGGCCACGGAATCGTCCGCCGTCCAGCCGCCCTCCACCCAATCGGTCGCCGAGAGGCGGAAGAAGAGCGGCAGGCGCGCGGGCCACGCGGCGCGGACCGCTTCCGTCACCTCCATCGCAAAACGCAGGCGGTTGCGCAGGCTTCCGCCATAATCGTCGATGCGCCGGTTGCTGACAGGGGATACGAATTCGTGGATCAAGTAACCGTGCGCGCCGTGGATTTCCACCAGGTCGAAACCGGCTTCGAGGGCGCGGAGGGCGGCATCGCGGAAACTGTCGATCAGGCCTGCGATTTCGCTCTTGGACAACTCGTGCGGCACCGGTTCGCCTTCGCGGAAGGGAAGCGCGCTTGGCGCTACGGTTTGCCATCCGCCTTCGGCTTCGGGGACAGGCCCGCCGCCGGCCCCCGGAGGCTTTGTGCTGGCCTTGCGTCCGGCGTGCGAAAGTTGGATGCCCGCCAGCGCACCCTGACTGTGGATAAAGCGCGTGATCCGCGACAAAAACTCGATGTGCTCCGCCTTCCAGATGCCCATGTCGGCGGGGGAAATGCGGCCTTCCGGAGTGACCGCGGTGGCTTCCATGCAGACCAGCGCCGCGCCGCCGGCGGCACGGCTCCCCAGGTGAACCAGATGCCAGTCGTTGGCGAAACCGTCCTGGGACGAATACTGGCACATGGGGGATACGGCGATGCGGTTGCGAAACGTGATTTCCCGAAGTGTGAAGGGCGTAAACAGCGGGGCGAGAGTGCTCATATCTGAGTATCGCAGGCACGACTTTACGGTAAGATAACCCCCTCATACTCCTTCCCGGGACGTCGCAAGGCGCATGCTCTATCCATGAGAAATCAAATCACGCGAATGCTTCTTGGAATCGCCGCCGCCACCCTGGCGTGCGCCGCTTCCGACGCAACGGACTGGAGCGAGAAGGCCATCCAACTCTATCGCGCGGGACACTTCAGCGAAGCCGAAGCCGCCTACCGGCGCGCACTCGATGCGTACGACCGCAGCGGCGAAGGCGCCACGCTGGCGCGCGCCCTGACGCTAGAGAACATCGCGGTCATGCTGCGCGCCGAGGGGCGCTATGCGGAGAGCGCGAACCTGCACCTGGAAGCGTTGCCGCGGATCGAAGAACTGGCCGGACCGGACAGTCTGCAGGCGGCGCGCGCGGCCAGCAATCTGGCGGCGCTCTACGGGTCGATGGGGAAAGTGGCGGAGGCGGAAGCGCTGGCGGCTCGCGCGGAGCGGGTGTTCGGCGCTTTGCCACCGGGCAACGGGCCGGAACACTCGGCGAACCAGCATGTGCTGGCATCCATTTTCGTGGCGCAGCATCGTTATGCGGAAGCCGAGAGGCTACTGCGAGCGACGTTGCGTGACGCCCACTCGGTGAACACGGTGGTGGCATACAGCAATCTGGCCGCGGCGTCGCTGGGCGTGAACGAGAACGTGCGAGCGGAGGAATACGCGCGGCAGGCGGTGGCACTCGCGCAGAGCGAATTGCGGCCCGGACATCCGCTGGCGGCGGTGGCGCTCAACAATCTGGCGCAGGCGTGCCGTTTCCAGGGAAAAAATCTCGAAGCAGAGAACTCCTACCGGGAAGCGATCTCGATCTGGGAGCATGCGTTGGGCGACCGTCACCCCGACCTGGCGCGTGGCCTGATGAATCTGGCAGCCTTCTACCATGATCGCGGCCGCGAAGCCGGGGCGGAAGATCTCTACCAGCGAGCCGGCGCGATCTTCGAGGAGGCGCTGGGGAGCAAGAGCGCGGAGGCACTGGTGGTGCACGGCGAATTGGCTGACGTACTGCGCGCGCAGCGGCGCTATACAGAGGCAGAGAAGCTCTCGCGCGCCACGCTGGCGGCGATGCGCGGACAGTTCGCGGCAGGCGATCCGCGCCTGCTGCGCGCCGAGGGCAATGACGCGCACTTGCGGGATGAAGCCCACAGTGGAAAGGCGAAGCGCGAAGCGAAGGTGGCCGCGTTTCAATAAGTGGGCGGCGTGAATTGCGCTGAGGCGGGCCGGATGTCGTCCGGTCCGTTCCGCGAGCGAAACGTATTCAGTAACAGAGTCCTTTTTCCAGGGCGTGCGGAACGTAGCACGCCCTTATTTTTGGGGCGCACGCCGGAAGCTTACATTCTGGCGGTGGCGATGGTGCCGTTCTCTTCCCAGGCGACCAGCATGCCGCCATCGGGCAAAGCGGCCAGCGCGGGAAATGTGCCCGTCGCCGAAACCTGCGAAACGCCGTTCGGACCGTAAACCGCGATCCCCGCGGGCGTGGTCCACGCTACATAGTAGCCCTTCGCACTCGCGGCGAACGCCACGTCCATGCCATTGCCAACTTTGATCTCCGGCTTGCCCGGCGCCGCCAGATAGATGTCGTGCTCCCGCCGCCACGCGCTGGCAATTTGCCCGTCGCGCACTGCGAGTCCGCCGCCGTCCATGGGACACGCATCGAGCTTCCACGTGCCTTCGCCCTGCCGCGTGGCGCTGCCCGCTGCTTTGCCATCTTTTAAACGCATCGTGTACAGATCGCGCGACCCGTTCAGCTTATTGCGCCACATGACCACGAATTCGCCGCGCCCGCTTACCGCGAGCGACGGATCGCAGCACTCGCAAATCGTGCCGTCGGGCGATTCGTACAAGATCATGTTGCGCGACCACGTCTTGCCCGCGTCGCTGGAGAACGCCCCGTACAGGCGCTTGCCTTTGGCGCCGCGAGCGTCCAGCCAAGCAGTTGCCACGTGCCCTTCGCCATCGGCGGCCATCGCGTGCAATCCTTCGCGCGCCGCCTTGGGCATGTCGTTGACCGCCACCGGAGCCGACCACGTGCGCCCGCCATCCGTGGAGCGCCACGCCATCAGGTCGCCAGGCTCGCTCGCAATCGCGCTCACGATCATGGTGTTTCCAGTAATCACTACTCGCGGCCCGCGATGCCGGCCCAGCAGCATCTTCGGCAAATCGCCCACCTTCACCGAAGCGCCGAAGCTCTTCCCGTTGTCCGTGGATTTGGTCAGCCAGATTCCTTCACCAGCGCCGAATACCATCGCCACCGTATTCCCGGCAGTCGCCATTTGCGGCTGACGATTCGGCGCGGTGGACGAGACGGTCGGAAGATGCAGGGCGACAAGCGCAGCTAGAAAAAGCATGGTCTCTATTCTATCGCTCGAAGACAACGCCGGCGCTCGGCAGGACGGGAAACGTGGTGTCCAGTGTGAGAAATGCCTGAGCAGTGCGCGAGTTGTACCCGTTGAAGCCGTCGAAGAGATAATTCGTACGATTCGTCAGGTTGATCACTTCCCCAAACAAAGTCAGCTTCCACTTGTCCTTCGTCCAGCTTTTGTTGACGCGCGCATCGCTACGGAAATACCGCGGCGTGCGCAGTTGATTGCGCACGCTCGTCAGGTAATAGAGCGTGCCCACCTGCTGCAGGTACCCTGGGATCGGGAACGCGCTGCCGTAACTGATTTTGGCGCTCAGGTTTACGGTCGGCTTCAGGCGATACCCGCCATAAATGTTTACCGTATGTCGCTGATCGTAATCCGAGGGGAAGCGATCTCTGGTGATGCCGTCGCGCATGCCGGTACGTCCGAAGGCGTACGAGATCCAGCCGGTCGCGCGGTTGGCGCTCGAGCGCTGCAGGAAGAACTGAACGCCGCGGGAATACCCGCGCAGCGAATTCAGATACCGCGGATTGGCGGGCGGCACAAACAGCTTGCCGTCCACCAGCCGCGGATCGTACAGCGGCTGATAGACCAGGTCGCGGTCCACTCGGTCATAGTATTCGGCGCGCACCCGCGTGCGGGCCCCGAAGCGCTGTTCCACCGCCGCGATCAGGTGGTTGGAACGTATCGGCAGCAGGGCGCGGCTGCCCAGGGGCGACGTCAACAGGCTGATCTCCGGATACTGCACGTACTGGCCGAAACCCAACTGCACCCGGGTGCCCGACGCCAGCGCGAGCGATGCCGAAACATTCGGAGACAGCGCCGCGATTTCGTCCGTGGAATGGCGGTCCCAGCGCACCCCGGCGGTAAAGTGCAGTCGCCCCGCCCAGGGCATCCACGATTGCTGCGCGTAGCCGCCCTCGCGCATCGCCGTGCCGTCGTAGTGATCGAGCAGGCGGGGCGTCGCGGTGGTATTCAGGTACTGATTGGCGAACCCGCTATCCCGCAGCCGGCGCAGACTCGCGCCCACCTCCAGCGGCGTTTGCCGGTTCCACATCCAGGTGGCGCTGGAATTCCATACCCATTCCCCGTAGTAGCCTGCCGCCAGCGGTCGCGCCGCCGGATTGTTGTTGTCGAACTTCTCCCGCATCCACGCGGCGTGGCTGGTAATCAGCAACTTCTCGCTGGCGGCATAGTTCCAGCCCAGGTTGGCGAGCGTGTAGTGATAGCCCGCGGTGGTCAGCGAGTTCACGCCCAGTTTGGACGTGACATCGCGATCCAGCGCCGAGAAGCTTTCCAAGGCGTAGAGCGTGAGGGTGTGCTTCGGGGTGAGATTGTAGCTCAGCCGTCCCTGCACATCTTCGAAACCGAAGATGTACGACGTGTCCGGAAAGGTCCGCTGAAAGATGTATTGCAGGTAGCTCTTGCGCGCGCCCACCATCCAGGATCCGCGCTTCTTCCCGCCCATGGGACCCTCTGCCATGAAGCCGGCGTTGGACACGCCGGCCGCGATCCGGAAGTTGGTTCCAGTCCGGCTGCCCTCGCGTGTGTGTACGTCCAGCACGGCCGCGGAGCGGTCGCCGAAGCGCACAGGGAAAGCACCCTCGTGCAGTTCCAGCGCCTCCACCATGTCGCCGTTAAAAGCGGTGGCGGAACCCGAGGACTGCTGCCCCTGGAGCGTGTGGAAGGGCGAGTGCAGCAGCACCCCATCGACATACAATCCGATGCGGCTGAAGTCCGCGCCGCGCACGGAGAAGCGGGCGTCGAAATCGTTATTGGTGGCCACGCCCGGCAGTCCCTGCACGGCGCGCAACGGGTCGTCCGCCAGCACGCTGGCCAGATTCTTGGCATCGTTGCCGCCCAATACGAGCGTGGAAGGACTGTCCTGGCGCGACGGTTCGAAGGGGCCGGCCTCCACATCCACCGACTCGGTCTGCCGGAAAGTCTCGGGACTCAGAATGATTTCGAATTCCAACGTCTGTCCCGCGTCCAGGTGAAACGGCTTCTTGACCAGGCGGTAGCCCACCGTGGAGACGTTGAGCACGTAATCGCCGGGCGGCACCGCCGGGATGCGGAAGTGCCCGGCAGAATCCGTAGTGGCGCGCTGGCTCGCTCCCACCAGTTGGATCGCCACGTTGGAGAGGGCTTCGCCGCCCCGGGCGTCCACCACCGAACCGCGCACTTCATTCTCGGAGGCGTTGGGTTGCGCGTGCAGCGCCACGGCCAGCAGCATTACGGCAAGCGTCTTCACTGGCGAAGATCATAGCAGTTGGCGCGACCCCGCGGTCCTGGAACGGCGGCCCCCAATCCGCCCTAAAAGTACCATGTATTTCCTTGAAAACAATCGGAATTGGCCCCAAAGTCCCGTTACCGTACGGTCTTGAGGGCGCGCCGGTTCCGTGATTAAATCGGCACATGAACCCGGATGCATTTGTACTCGCCCTCCTCGCAATCGTGGACCTGTCAGTCATTGTTCACCTGCGCCAGCGCCACGCGCGGCGGATGCAGATGGAGCGTGTGATGCTCAGTCTGAAATTCGCGGTGCAACGCGCCAACCAGGTTGTGGAAGAGATCCCGGTGTGCCGCCGCCTGCCGCAGGCCAGTTGATACACGGGATGAGATCAACCCGCGCCCAGGCAAGCGAGTGAGCTTAGGGCTCATAATTCCCCGCAGAGGCACTGACGCAGAAGCACCTTCGCCTTTGCCGAACCACGACGGAAGCTACGCGTCCGTATGCTCGCCGAACACCGCGCGCAAACGGTCGGAGATCTCGCCCACCGTCGCATAAGCGTCTGCCGCCTCGAGGATCGGCGGCATCAGATTGTCCGTGCCTCGCGCGGCCTGCTCGAGCGCTTCCAATTTGACCGCCACCTGACTCGTGCTGCGTCCCGCGCGCACCTCGCGGAGTCGCTCCACCTGCGCGTGCTCCAGAGCAGCGTCCAGGCGGAAGGTAAGCGCGCCCCGCGCTTCGTCCTGCTGGAAGCGATTCACACCCACCACCACCGTCTCTCCGCTCTCCACACGCTTCTGAAACTCGTACGCCGCGTTCTGGATCTGGTTCTGAATATAGCCGGTCTCGATGGCGCGCAGCGTGCCGCCCGCTGCTTCGATCTCTTTCAAATACTCGTGCACGCCGCGCTCGATCGTGTCCGTCAGCTCTTCAATGTGCTCGCTGCCGCCCGCCGGGTCGGCGGTATTCGTCACACCGGTCTCATGGGCGATAATCTGCTGCGTGCGCAGCGCAAGGCGCGCCGATTCCTCGGTAGGCAGCGCCAGCGCCTCATCGCGTGAATTGGTGTGCAGGGATTGCGCTCCGCCCAGCACCGCGGCCAACGCCTGCATCGCCGTGCGTACGATATTGACGTCGGGCTGTTGCGCGGTCAACGTGGACCCGGCGGTCTGCACGTGAAAACGCAGCATCTGCGAACGTGGATCGCGCGCGCCGAAACGGTCGCGCATCAGGTGCGCGTAGATCCGCCGCGCCGCCCGAAATTTGGCAATCTCTTCCAGAAAATCGTTATGCGCGTTGAAGAAGAACGAGAGACGCGGCGCGAAAGAATCCACCGGCAGGCCCGCGCCCACCGCCGCTTCGATGTAGGCCACCGCATTGGCGAATGTGAATGCCAGCTCCTGAATCGCCGTCGACCCCGCTTCCCGAATGTGGTACCCGCTGATGGAGATGGTGTTCCACTCCGGCATCTCACTGCCGGCCCAGGCGAAAATGTCGGTGATGAGGCGCATCGCCGAACGCGGCGGATAAATGTAGGTGCCGCGCGCGATGTACTCTTTCAAAATGTCGTTCTGAATCGTGCCCGAAAGCTTGCGCCGGTCCGCTCCCTGCCGCTGCGCCACCAGCGCGTAGTATGCCAGCAGCGTGCTCGCCGTGGAGTTGATGGTCATCGAGGTGGAAACGCTTTCCAGCGGAATCTCGCGGAACAGGCGCTCCATATCGGCAAGTGAGGAAATGGCGACCCCTGCCCGCCCCACTTCGCCCGCGGCGAACGGATGGTCGCTGTCATAGCCCATTTGCGTGGGCAGGTCGAACGCCACCGAGAGTCCGGTGGTGCCCTGCGAAAGCAGGTAGCGGTAGCGCTGATTGCTTTCTTCCGCGGTGCCGAAGCCGGCGTACTGCCGCATGGTCCAGAGGCGGCTACGGTACATCTCCCGGTACACCCCCCGCGTGTAGGGGAATTCGCCGGGGCGTTCCGGAGCTGGACCGCCGGTACTCATGACCGTGAGATTTTACGCGCGCGCAGGAAGGACGTAACACCGAAATAGAGCATCAGCAGGGTGCAGAATGCGGCAATCAGGAGACGGCCAAGCTCGTCCCCCGATTCGGCGCTCGGCGACTTGGCAAAGTCCTGGTACAAACGCAGCGCCCTGAACCCGAAAACCACGGCGAAGCAAATGAAAAGAAACCCGATAACCTCGTTCCACAGAGTGCGTGCCGGCTTTAGGACCGCCGGCACTACATGTTTGACGAATTCCCGTCCGCTGCGCGCATTTAGATGCTTCCACACACCCACATCGTAACAAACCGTGAAAACCTGCTCCCGAACGTAATGGATGAACCCTGAATTGCCGATTGTTTCCCTCAGAGACGCTTGTGCGCCTAAGTTCGGTCCACTACAATCGAAACGGGTGGATGCGGAACCTATAGGTGGAACGCCGGAGGCTTCCGGCGCATCTGCCATTAAGGGGAATCTGTGGAAGAGCCATTGAAGCACCTCATGCAGGAGTTGGGAAACGCGATCAACGATTCCCTCTCCGAATCTGACCGGATTGCGGAGGCAATCGGGGAGATTAAGCGAGCCGGTTACGACGTTTTCCTCGTGCTGGAAGCGACGATCGGCTTTAACCGCAGAGATGAGAACGCGGAAGACGAGGAAGAGAGTCAGGATGAAATTGTCGAAGAGCCCAAACGTACGTTTGAGGCCACCGGCAAGATCAAATTCACTTCCCAGGATCACCGGTTTCTGCGCGCCCTCAAAATCGCCGTAGACGAAGAAAATCGCTAGTACCCGCCCCCGGCCTAGCGCAACAGCGTCCGATACACGTCCCAGGTTTGGCCCACTGCCTTCTCCCAAGTGAAGTTTTGCGCCCGCTCGATCCCCCGTCGCACCAGGTCACGTCGCAGGTCTGAGTCCGCGGCCAACCGGCATAACGCGTGGCGCAGCGCATCGGTATCCTCGGGATCCACCAGCAGTGCGGCGTCGCCCGCCACTTCGGGCAGCGCGGAGCGGTCTGACGTGATCACCGGAATGCCAGCCGCCATGGCTTCCAGCACCGGCATTCCGAAACCTTCGTCCAGCGAGGGGAAGGCGAAGATGGTCGCGCGCCGGTACCACCCCGCCAGTTCCGCAGGCGAGACGTAGCCCGTAACCCGAATGCGCTGTCGCGCCGGGCTGCGTTCGATCCGTTCCAAAATGCCGGCAGCGCCGTAGCCGTGCGACCCGGCCAGCACCAGTTGCCACGTATCGGGAAGCCCTTCGAAAGCTTCCACCAGGCGGGCGATGTTCTTGCGTTTCTGGATGGCGCCCACGTTCAACACCACCTGCGGCGGAGACTCGCGGGCCGGCGCACCGTCCTGGCCTCCTCCCTGCGCCAGGCTGCGGATTCCGTGATGCACCACGTGGACCCGTGCGGCTGGCACGCCCAGCAGGGCGACTACCTGATCGCGCGTGAATGCCGATACCGCGATCACGGCATCGGCGCGCGCCGCCGCCTCCCGCGCCTGCCCGGTGAAGCGTGTGCGGAATTCGGCGCTTGAATACTCGCCGGTCATGACGAACAAATCGTGAAAGGTGGCCACGGCGCAACGCATGGGAAGGCGCGGCAGACGCTGATTAAGTCCGTGAAAAAGAGCGGCGCTGCGCGGTCCCAGCGGCTCGGCCAGCAGGCGGCGTCGCGCGTTGTCCGGCAGGGCCTCGCTCCGTGCCTTAAGGTAGCGGTGCGGGCGGTAGCAGAAATCGAAGCGCGCCTCCGGGTGTGCGGCGGCCAACCCCCAGAGCATCTCCCGCGAATACAGTCCCACGCCGGAGAGCACTTCGCCAATACTGTAAGTCGCGTCCAATGCAAGATTCGGAAGTTTGGGCAAACGGCTACTCGATACCGTATTGTTTCATCTTCCGGAAGAGCGTGGTGCGTCCGATCTCCAGCATGCGCGCTGCCTCGGCCCGCTTGCCGTTGGTGGCGGCCAGGGCGCGAGTGATGGCCTCGCGTTCGCTGGCGGGCAGCGAAATCACGGGGGATTGGCGCGCCAGCGAGAATTCCGGCAGCGCCTGTCCCGCCAAGGGCGCGCAGATCGCTCCGGACAGGTTCCCGAGCCCCAGTGAGGCGCGGTGGGTGAGCAGCGCCGAGGGCAGGTCCATGATTTCCAGCGCGCCTTCGGAGCGCAATGCCACCAGCCGGTCGATGCAGTGCTTCAGTTCGCGCACATTGCCCGGCCAGTCGTAGCCCTGGAACGTGGCCAGCAGTTCGCTGCTAGGCTCGATCGCCGGCGCGCCCCCCGCGCTCGCCTGCCTGAGAAAATGCTCGGCCAGTAGCGGGATGTCTTCCTTGCGATGGCGCAGCGGAGGCAGCGTCAGCCCGAAGACGTTGAGGCGATAGAACAGGTCCATCCGGAACCGTCCGGCCGCCACTTCCGCCTTGAGGTTGCGATGGGTGGCGGCGATGATCCTCAGATCGACCCTCTGCCATTGCAGCGAGCCGACCGCGCGAAACTCGCCTTCCTGCAGCAGCCGCAGTAGTTTGACCTGCATTTCGAGGGGCAGATCGCCAATTTCATCAAAGAAAGCGGTGCCGCCATCGGCCAGTTCCAGCAGGCCGCGCTTGCTTTCCCCCGCGCTGGTGAACGCGCCTTTGGCGTGGCCGAAAAGGTCACTCTCCATCAACGTGCTGACCAACGATCCGCAATCGATCGGGACAAAGCGGCCCTGCGGGTTGGTCTCGTGGATGGCGCGCGCCACCACTTCCTTGCCCGTCCCGCTTTCACCCAAAAGCATGACGGGAAGACGGTTCGCGGCGGCCTTCCCGATCATCCGCCGCACCGCCGTGATCTGCGGCGATCGCCCCACCAGCCCGTGCTCCCACTCCTGGTCGACTCGGATTTGGATCTTAGGTGGCAGAATCTATACGTACGACGAGGCCGCGAGTTTTCTCATCAGAATCTTGCCGGATGCGTTCGGCCAGTTTCGCCGCATCCGCCTCGGACGCTTCTGCGCCCACCAGAACCCGCCAGATCGCCGGATTCTCCGCACGTTGCAGCAGCCGCGCCGTGCCGTAGCGCGACTCCATTCGGCTGCGCACCCGCTCCGCATTGGCGCGGTCCCGGAAGGCCCCCACTTGAACGGCAAAAAGCCCGGGCGGCGCGCCCGGCGGCGCCTTGATCACTTCGACCCGCACCCGCGCCACCCCGGGACCGATAAGCTGCAATTCCCGCGCCGCGGCGTGCGAAAGGTCGATAATGCGCCCATCGATGAAGGGGCCTCGGTCGGTGATGCGCACCTCGGTCGTCCGCTGATTGTCCAGGTCGTACACCCGCACCCACGTCTCGAAGGGGAGGGTTCGATGGGCGGCAGTCATCTTCTCCATGTCGTAAATCTCGCCATTGGCGGCTTGGCGGCCGTGGTACGGGTTGCCGTACCAACTGGCGACACCTTCCTCCGTGTCACCCGGTTTGACGGTCACGGGCGTGCGCGGTGTGCGCGGTGTGGCGGTCACCCCGGGGCGCTTCTTGTGCCCGCACCCGGCGAACGCAATCGCGGCGACGACGATGGCGGCGGCAATGGGCAGGCTTCTCATGCCATCAAGCTTCGATTATGCCATGGCGGCAGCGTACTGCATCGTACGGCGAGGCAGTAAAGTTCCCTCGCCGGTCTGCCGATAAGTTGTCTATGGACGAGAGGAGAACGGAAGTGCGGATGTTGTGCGCGGATATGATCGACGTAAGTTGGAAAGACCGGGACGGAGAAGAGCGGCGGACCACCGCCCTGTTAGAAGACATTGCCACGTCGGGGGCGTGTCTTCAGGTGGAGGCGCCGATTCCGCTCGGGGTCGAACTCCACTGGGATCAGCCCCGTCAAAAGTTCCATGGCTATGTGCGCTATTGCGTATATCGCGAGATCGGCTACTTCGTCGGAGTCGAATTCGACGCCGCTTTCAAGTGGTCGAAGAAGGCATTCAAGCCCCAGCATCTGCTGGATTTACAGACGCTGATGAGGTAGCTGTCAGCGATCAGCTGTCAGCTTTCAGCCCCGCCTCCGGCGCCGCCGGATTGAATAACTGGCGACTTTGGGCAAGTTTGACCTGAGGACGGAGGCCCCAACCTACTGGGTCGAAGCTGATAGCTGATAGCTGAGCGCTGAAAGCTGTTTCACCGCCCCGACGACCCAAACCCGCCCGCTCCTCGTGTCGAATCGGCCAGATCGCCTTCCAGCCATTCCACCGCTTCATAGCGCGCTAGAACCATTTGAGCGATCCGGTCGCCGGCGTGCACCGTGTAGGGCTCGCGCCCCAGATTCAATAGAATCACGCGGACCTCGCCGCGATAGCCCGGGTCGATCGTGCCCGGCGCATTCGGCACCGTAATAGCATGCTTGAGTGCCAGTCCGCTGCGCGGGCGGATCTGCGCCTCGAAGCCAGACGGTACCTCCAGAGTCAATCCCGTGGGCACCAGGCGCGGCACTCCAGGCTCCAGGATTACCTCTTCCACGGAGTGCAAGTCCAGCCCGGCATCCTCCGCGGGACCGTGAGCATAAGCCGGCAGAATTGCCTGAGCGTGAATACGTTGGATTCGGATCTGCATTCTCGTTGTTATGATAGCTCTTGACCCCCACGAAACGCGTCATAACAGTCGCTCCGATGCCACCGGAGAAGAGTGCCTACGCCCTGGCTCGCTACAGCCGGTCTCCCGATTCCATCCGCGACTCCATCGAATGGGTGCGCACCCATAATTCGGAGAAGTTCCTGGAGAGCTTTTACTTCCAGTACGGCCACGCCTCCATTGCCGACCTGGGCCACACTGTCATGTGTTTCGAGGGCATCAGCGAACTGGCCGCCACCGAGATCGAGGCCGAGCCCCTGTGGGACGGCCAGGCGAAATCGTCGCGCTATCAGGATTTCTCTCGCTCCGGCTTCATCGCGCCTCCGGAGTTGACGGGCGATGCCGCCGCCACCTACGACGCTGCCGGTAAGGCCCTGCTCGCCGCCTATGCCCAAGTGAAGGACCTCGCCTTCGCTACCCTCTGCGAGCGCCTGCCGCGTCCCGAGGACATGAAGCCGGATGCGTACGAGCGCAACCTCGCCGCACGCGCCTTCGATGTCGCACGCTACCTGCTCTTCTGGGGCGTGCCCACCAATGTCGGACAGGTGGCCAGCATTCGGACGGTCGAAAAACAGATCCGCCGTCTCAAAGCGTCGGAATATGCCGAACTGCGCAGTCTCGGCGACGAGATCGCACAGGCCTGCGCCGCGCAGCCGGACTGCGCCTGGGATGCCGGCTCGAGCCAGGAAGCCCTGGCGCCCACGCTGGCACGCCACGCCGATGCGGACAGGCACACCGCACAGGCGCGGGAAGATCTGCGGCAGTGGGCCGCGCAGAACCTGCCGGCTCGCGCCAGTAGCGAGGCGGAGCGCGTGGACCTGGTCCGGCCTACCCATATTCCAGCCGATATCGCCGCCACGCTGCTCTATCCGGTCACGGGCCGGCCTTTCCGCGAACTCTACGAACTCGCCTGCACGTGGAGCGACCGGCAGCGCGCTGAAGTCATCGACGTGGCGCTGCAATCGCGGACCCGCCGCGACGAAATTCTGGGCGGTTTCCGGGGTGGTCTATACGCTTACGATTTCGTCATCGACATCGGCGCGTTCCGCGATCTTCATCGCCACCGCCGCTGCCAGAAGTTCCGTCAGGCCTATGGCGGACATCTGGGTTTCGACACGCCCAAACTGGTGAACGAATCCGGAGCCGGCGAAATTTACGCGGACGCCATGCAGAACGCGTGGACTGCCATGCGCCAACTCCCCGGCGTCGCCGCGGAGTATCTTCTGCCGTTCGGTGCCCGCTCCCGCTTCCTGTTCAAAATGGATTTTGCCGAAGCCGAGTACATCTCGCGCCTGCGCAGCGGCGTCAAGGGTCACTTCAGCTACCGCGAGATCGCCTGGGAAATGAAAGTCAAAATGGAACAACTCGAACCCGAGTTGGGCCGCCTGATCGAAGCCACGCCGCCCTGGGTGGAAGACCCGCTGAAACGGTAAGGGGGTAGTTGTCAGTCGTCAGTTATCAGTAACCAGCCTGCGCGACGGCTGGGGCGATGGCGACTTCTTGAGCAAGCAGTGTGGGGCAGCGATTCGTCACTCTCGCCACCTTCAGTCAGGCGGCGCTCAAGAAATAGCACCACTCCAGTCGGTACGCAGCTTGGTTACTGATAACTGATAACTGTCTACTGACAACTCCCAGCTACTTCATCGCAATCAGGCAGAATGCGGCGCCCTGCGGATCGAAGAGCACCGAGAACCGGCCCACATTGGGAATGTCGGTGGGCGGCACACATGCCTTGGCGCCGAGTTCCAAGGCGCGCGCGTGACGCTCGTCGCAATTGGCCACCGTGATGTAAATCGTCCAGTGCGGCGGCACGCCCTTCCACTCGTCGCCTTTCATGGGAAGCATGCCACCCATGGCCTTGCCGCCGTTGATCCATTCCGTGTAGGGGGCCTCGGCCACTCCGGTCTCTGGCTTGGTCCCCCAGCCAAACAGGCCGGTATAGAACGCCGCTGCTCCGGCAGCATCGGGAGTCGCGAGTTCCACCCACCCGACCATCCCCAGCGGACCCCCGTGGGAAGCGCCATAGCTCTGCTTGGGCTGCCACACCGAGAAGAACGCGCCCTGTGGGTCTTGCGCCACCGCCATGCGCCCGAATACGTGCGCGTCGAACGGACCGGCGACCACCTTCCCGCCCCCCGCCGCGATCTTACTCGCCGCATCGTCGGCGGATTCCACGGAGAAGTAGACTGCCCATTGGCCCGATGCGCCGGGAGGGCTGCACAGCGCGGCCGCGTCGTTGCCATCCACCTGGAAGATGGTGTAAACGCCCTGCGGCATCGGCATGTCCACTGGCGTCCAGCCGAACATGTCGCTATAAAATGCCTTGGCGGCATCGACGTCTTTCGACGCCAGTTCCGCCCAGCAAAATGATCCCGGGATGTAGCCTTCGATCTTCGCCATTACGATCTCTCCAGTTTGGGATTATAACCTGGGCCCACTACAGAAGGTGTTACAAAATGTCTGCACGTCGAGGGACGAGAGACAACATTCCCCTCGGCCTGCGCAGTGGGTGAAGTCCCGCCGGAGCAGAGTGATTTCGAGGTTGGGACTAAAGCACCATCACGCGATGGTCCGAACATTCGAGTTCAATGGCGTCGTACAACGTGGCGGGAAGGTCGAGCCCGTGCTTAGCCAGGAAAGGCAGGATGGAATACAGCCGCTCCTGCAAGTGGCGCTCGGGGAATATGAGCCCGGAGAGCGACTGGGCATCGCGCGCGGCATATTCATCGCGGCGCATGATCTCACGGCCCGTCTTGCGCTCCATCTTGGCAAGCTGGTAGGCAATCTTCCTGGCACTGCGATCCAGGGCGTCGGCCAGGGTCGGGTCGAAGGCGGTCAGGTCATTGCGCATGCGCCCCACGGCGCTTTCCACGCCGGCGGCCGACTCCCGTATGCGGCCGGCCAGCGCCGGCGGCACCAGGCGCGAGGCCAAACGTTCCTGCAACGCCGTGTCGCCATGAAAAAAATCGGCTAGCGACAGCCGGTAGCGCTCCATCAGCTTCGCGCTGCGGTTATCCAACACCGTGAATCCGGCGCGCGGCGTTATCACCGGCATGCGGCCCAGCAACACCCGGTAGAGAGCTTCGGACTGCGCGAAGTACGCGACCTCGGCCGGCCCGCCGATGTAGGTCACGGTGGGAAACATCGAATCCTGAACTACCGGACGCAACAGCGCATTGGGCGAAAGCGAGGCCGCACGGTCCATCAGTTCCTGGCCGGTCAACCGCCGGCTGTTCTGCACGTAGTCGCTGCCCGCGCGGCGCAGCCCCAAACGCTTGCCGTTCTCTAGCAGGAACACGAAGGACGTATGGTCTTCCACGTGAACCTGGGCATGATATCCGGCCGCGGCCAGTTCCCGATTGCGCTCCAGGACAACTGCCGAGAGCTCTGGCATCGCGGCCACGGCAGCGCGCAAGGCGGGCGCGGCCAGTTCGCGAAACGCCGGCAGCATCGGGTCCACAAACAGGATGTCGTAACCCGTGAGCACCCGGCGCAGCAGTTCACCGAACGCCTTGCCCATGCTGTTGCCGGCGCGGTACGTCTCTTCCACCAGGTCCGCGACTTCTTCACCGAACGGCAGACCGTGCAGCGCGGCGCGCAGTTCGCGGATGGGCGGCGCTGCCAGCGAAACATCGCCAACCGGTTGCTCCGCCGCTGCCCGGCGCATCTCCAGCTTTTGGGGCTGATGGTCGGCGCCAAATACCCAGGCGTGATTGACCTCGGCGAAATCGTGATCCTCGGTCGCCAGCCAGAAGACCGGCACCGCCGGAATCCCGCTCTCCGCCAGCCACGCCGCCAATTTTACCGCGTGCAGAACTTTGTAGATCGTGTAGGCGGGTCCCGAAAAGAGCCCCACCTGCTGCCCGGTAACCACCGCCACGGTGCCTTCCTGCGCCAGGCGCGTCAGCGCCGGACTCTCCGGATTTTGCACTCGTAACGCGGCAATCAGCGCTGCTCGCCGTTCTGGCGGGAAGTGGATTTGTGAGGCCGCCGCGCGAAATGCCGCAAGATCGCGAATTGGATGCTGGTAAAAGTCCCTTGTCTTATCAGGATGATACAGGACGTCCGCGAACAAACGCGTAGTGTGAGGCAGATCGCTCTGTCGGACGCAGGAACAGTGCATGCGGGATCAGCTTAACAGATGAACATGAGATGCCGAAAGATTCTGCGCATCTCACCAACAGGGCGGTAGCAGCCCGGTTAACGCCAAGCCTGGCAGAATCTTGGAGATGTCGTTGTATATGGCAAACGCGACAATCACCATGATGCAGACGAAACCAACTTTGAACACCGCCTCTTTCACATTGAGGCTGAGATCGCGCTGCATCATCATTTCGACCAGCAGCATCAGAATCACGCCGCCATCCAGAATGGGAATGGGCAGCAGGTTGAAGATAGCCAGATTCAAACTGACCATGCACATCAACTGGAAGAACTCCGCGGGGCCCTCGCGTGCCGCCGCGCCCGCCATCGTCCCGATCCCGATCGGCCCCGACAGATTCTTGGGCGACATGCGGCGCTCGAGCATGCCTTTCAGGAATTGTACGATCAGCAGCGCGCCCTTGCTGTTGGTGGCCACGGATTCGGAGAGCGCCGCCGGAAACGCCAGCTTTGTGGTGATGATGCGGACTTTCTGCTGCGGAATCACGCCAATCATCCAACGCGCCGGAGTGTCGACACTCGAAAATACAGGCTGCACCGTGATGACGTGCCTCTGCTTATCGCGCTCGTATTCGATCTCGATCGGTTTGCCGCCGCTGTTCTTGGTGATTTCCTGGAATTTGATCTGCGAGTGGATCGGCTGGCCGTTCACGGTCATCAGCAGATCGCCCTTCTTCAGCCCGGCCTTCTCGGCGGGCATGCCGGGTTCCACCGCGCCCAGTTGAATTAGGCCGCGCTCGTCCCAACCCGCGAAGCCCATGCCCGAGCGTTCACCCAGGGTGGGAGTCACCGTGGTATCGAAGAATCTGCCGTTGCGGTCGATGGTCAGGCTCATCGAACGGTACGCGCTGGCGATTTCCTTCAACCCGACGTCTTCCCACGTGGGGTTCTTCTTGTTGTCCAGGCGCACGATGCGGTCGTTGTCCTGAATCCCAGCTTTGGCCGCGGGCGAATCCACCATCACATGGCCGATCACCGCCTGCATGTCTTCATCCGCCACCTTCTGGAAGCGAACCATGTAGAGGCCTGTCAACAGACCCACGGCCAGAATCATGTTCATCAGAGGTCCCGCGAAGGCAATGATCAATCGCTGCCAGCGGGGCTTGGACAGGAATCCGCGCGGGTCGTCCACGTTCTCATCGCTCGGCTGCTCGCCGGCCATTTTGACGTATCCGCCCAACAGGATCAGGGAAAAACGGTAGTCGGTTTCGCCGCGGCGAAACCCAAACAAGCGCGGGCCAAACCCGAAACTAAAGGCTTCGACTCTTACATCGAAGAAACGGGCCGCCCAGAAGTGGCCCAGCTCGTGGATCATGATCATGACCCCGATCAGCACGAGCAGCCACAGTACGTTTTCACCAAAGAGGAGCATATAGCCTCAAGCTGTTACAGTGCCCGCCGCGCGGGCCATCACCAGTTCGCGCGCACTGGCCCGCGACTCTCTATCTATCTCCAGGATATCGCCAACCGAGCGCGGTGTGCGGGAGGGGACGCGCGCCAGGGTTTCCTGCACGATTTCCGCCATCGAAAGGTATCCGATCCTGCCCTGCAGGAATGCCTCCACCGCAATTTCATCGGCCGCATTCAGGGTACACGTTGCGCTGCCGCCCGCTTCCTGGCACTGATAAGCCAGCCTGAGCAAGGGAAACTTGGTAAAGTCCGGCGGCAGGAACTCCCATTTCCGCGCTTCCGCCCAATCGATCTTGGGAACCGGCGCTTCCGCCCGCTCGGGATAGGTCAGCGCGTATTGGATCGGCATCCGCATATCCGTCGCACAAATTTGAGCAAGCACACTGCCATCCGTGTACTCGATCATGGCATGTACGGTGGATTGGGGATGGACGACCACCTCGATCTGCGAGGGAGCGAAACCGAATAGCCAGCACGCCTCGATCACCTCAAATCCTTTGTTCATCAAGGTTGCGCAATCGATCGTGATCCGGTTGCCCATCTTCCAGGTCGGGTGATTCAGGGCCTGCGCCGGCGTCACCGTGGCTAGTTCGCGAGCCGGCGTATTGCGGAACGGACCGCCCGAGGCGGTGAGGATTAATTTGGAAACTTGTGCCCGATTGCCCGCCCGCAGGCACTGATGGGCGCCGTTATGCTCGCTGTCCACGGGCAGAAGTTCGGCGCCGTGCCGCCGTACCGCCTCCATCACGAGGCTGCCGCCAGAGACCAGCACCTCTTTGTTCGCCAGCCCGACTCGTTTCCCGAGGCAGACGGCTTCGTAGGTGGCTTCCAGGCCTTCCACGCCCACGATGGCGGATATCACCGTGTCCACCTGGGAATCCGTGGCTGCCAAGACGTAGGCGGCGCTGCCCGTGCCCAACTGCGGCCAATCGGCGCGCGGAAGGCCGGCAGCGGCCAGGCTGTCGGTCAGTTTTTGTATTCCCTGCGCCGTGGCAACGGCGGCAAACCTGGGACGGAATTCCAGGATCTGGGAAGTGAGTGCCTGTATATTGTGGCCGGCCACCAGAGAGTACACTTGGTAGAGGTGGCGGTTGCGTCGCACCACGTCCAGTGTGCTGGTTCCGATTGAGCCTGTCGACCCAAGTACAGCGATTGTCTTCATCGGAGCATCTGCCATTCTACCACGTGGCACCCAGGCGGCTCCTGTAAAGAAATGTACGGAATTTCATAGCAACCGACCGCCACTGGGGAGGCAAAATGCCGCACTACTTGGCACAAAAATTGATACCGATTCTTTTGTTTGGGTTTGTTTTCTTTGGAAGGTCCTCTAAAACCCTTTCGGGCGCCGGGGAGGATTGCTTCAGGGGTCTTTTATTTAGAGGTTAGTCTCGCTTTGGTGGGAGTTGCCTCCCCGGCTTATTCCAATAATAGTAGATTCCATTTCTGGAAGCAACACTTTTTTGGATTTATTTTTCGGAAATCACCTGCGTGCCCACCAAATCTTCTAACACCTTGATTGTAGAGCAGATATCTTCATCCCCATGGCCGGCGGCTATCGCCGTCTGGAAAAGTTGCCTGGTCAGCCCGGTCAAAAACAGGGGAACGCCCAGTTCCTGACCGCTCTCCAGCATGAGGCCGATGTCCTTATGCATCCACTTGACACTAAAGTTGGTGGTAAAGTCCCGCTTGAAGACGAAGGGAGCCTTGTAATTGATCAGTCCGCTCTTGGCGGCGCTGTTGTCGAGAATCTCCAGCATGAGCTTGGGATCCATACCGCCCTTGGTGGCCAGCACCATGCCTTCGTTGAACGCCATCAGGATGTTGGACAGCACCAGATTCTGGGTGAGCTTCGCCTGCAATCCCATGCCGGCGGGACCGCAATAGTAGACCTTCTTGCCCATGGGGTCGAGCAGGGGGCGAATCCGGTCGAACACCTCCTGCGGTCCACCGATCATAAAGGTGAGGTTGCCGCTTTCGGCGCCCGGAGTCGAGCCGGTGACCGGCGCGTCGAGAAAGTCCACACCCTTCGCCTTGAGGGCTTCACCGATCTTCCGGCTGGCGCTGACCGCCACGGTGCTGCAATCCACCACAGTCATGCCGGAGTGCGCGCCTTCGATGATTCCCTCCGCCCCCAGAATGACTTCGTTCGCCATCGCGGTGTCTCCGACGCAAAGGAAGACGATGTCCGCATGGGTAGCCACCTCTTTGGGGGTGGCACAGAATTTGCCTTTTTCCGTATCGGCAAGTTTCTGCGCCTTGGAGGCGGTATTCGACCAGACGGCAACTTCGTGTCCGGCGCGGAGCAGGTTTCTGGCCATGGGGTAGCCCATGAGCCCAAGTCCAAGGAATCCAAGTTTGGCCATAAACTCGAATTGTACGTGATTGGCCCGCGAGTTGTCAGGCGTGAGTTGTCAGTTTTCAGTCGTCAGTACTACTCAGTGCCGCGCCCCGCGCGCGCTGCTCCCCGGAGCAAGGCGATCACTGATAACTGACTACTGACAGCTGATCGCTATTCACGCCAAAAACGCCCGCCACATCGTAATCACCAGCGTGTGCGTCACCATGGCCGCCCGTATGCTTCCCGCCTGATTGCGTGCCCGCCCGCAAAACCAGCCCAGCGTCCCGGCGATGATCCACCATTTCCAATTCGGGAACTGACGGAACCAGAGGTGCGCCGCGCCGAACAGAATAGAAGTCAGGATAAGGGCGGTCCGGCGGCTCCACGTCCAATCCTCGATCCACTGCTGCAGCACGCCGCGAAAGAGGAATTCCTCAGCGAGCGCCGTGCCGAAGAGGGCGCCGATCACATAGCCGGCCAGTTTCAACGGATCGTGGGGCGTCACCAATTTTCCAACCTGCAGGACAAATCCCAGGGCAATTCCGAAGGGAAGGAAGTAAAGAAAGTTCTTCGCGCCGATCCGCCAGTCCTTGCGGGTGGGTAGGAAGCCGTATCCGGTCTCGCGGATCCGCCGCTCCAGCATCAGGACCAGGATCGACATGATGATCAGACTCAGATCGGTAAGGATGAAGATCTGCACTCCTTGATAAGGAGTCGGATAGATGGACGCTCCGTAGCGGCCCAATTTGACTGCCGCAAACAGCAGCAGGAATCCGGCGTCCGTCAGGGGGTGGACCGGCAGCACGCGATACCAGAGCCCCAGCGCCAGCGCCAGCGCCACCAGCTTCAGGAAACTGACGAATTGAAACTGAACCGCTCCCGTGCAGCATGCCAGGTAGGGCAGGACGGCGCACGCCACCAGAAAGCCGGGCAGGGGAGCACCCGACAGTTGTTCCCGCACCCTGGGAAACGCTGGTACCAGATAGAATGGGTACACAATGAGAAACGCGGCCAGCGAAGGCAGCGCCGCCCAGTTGGGAATGCCTTTCCAGCGAGCGAACGCGACACCGATCACGCTCAGCAGCGCCCAACCGGTCCACAGGGTAGTCCGGAAGCCGCCGGACGGATTCGTCATCGCGCTCATTTTAGCATTCGCAGGTTTGGCCGCCCCCGCACAGGCGCAGGAACCGCCGGAGAATCTGGCGAAACTGGTGGCCCACCGCGAAAGCGAAACCGAGAAAGAACGCGCCGATTATACCTACCGCCAGGTCGTGACCATCGAGGAACTCGAAGACCGCGGCACCGCGCGCGGGCAGTACAAAGAAACCCGCGACATCATCTTCTCTCCCCAGCACGATCGCAGCGAACAGATGATCGGCACCCCCACCAATTCGCTGAAGAATCTCGGCCTGACCGAAGAAGATTTCGCGGACATCCGCAACATTCAGCCGCTGGTGTTGACCGAAGAGCAACTCTTCAATTACGAAGTGAAATTCCGCGGCGACGAAACGGTGGACGACGTGGATTGCTGGGTGCTGCAAGTGCGTCCGCGGCAGATTCTGCAGGGGCAGCGCTTCTTCGACGGCATGGTCTGGGTGGACAAGAAGGAATACAATATCGTCCGCATGGAAGGCAAGGCGGTGCCGCAGATTCGCACCACCAAAACCGAAAATCTGTTTCCGAAATTCACCACCATTCGCAAACCACTGGACGGCAAACACTGGTTCGCGGTCTACACGTATGCCGACGATACGCTACAATTTCGTACCGGGCCGCAACGAATCCGGCTGCGCATTGCGTATAGCAGTTATAAGAGGTTCGGCGCCGAAAGCACGCTGATCGTGAAATAGGCGATACACACAAGATGAAGAAATCGACTCAGGTAACGCTGACGGTGGTAGCGGCCATGGCGCTGGCATCCTGCGGGCGGTCGCGTCGCGATCCCTGCGATCAGTCCTATTTCGATGATGTGGCCTGCCAGGAGGCGGTGCGCAGCGGCGGCTATCATTGGGGTGGAGCGTGGTACCCGATGATGTACCACTATCCTTATCCCTACTACTACGATCACTACCAGACGTATGTCAGAGGCGGCGGCAGGGTCAACCGGGCCCCCACCGGTAGCTATGCGCGACCCAGCAGTTCTCCGGGCGTGACGCGCGGCGGATTCGGCTCCACCGGGTCTTCCCATTCATCGGGGTCATAGGGGGCATATGCGCAGAATCGCGGCAACACCCAGAGCCAACTGGCAGGCTCGCGTCGAAGAGGCCGGGCTGACCTGGCATACCGGCGAGCAGCCTTATTGGAACGAGGCGGCCTTCTACGAGTTCACCGCCAAAGAGATCGAAGTGCTGGAGAAGGCTACCAACGAGTTGGAGACCATGACGCTGCAGGCGGCACAGCACATCATCGACAATAAGCTTTATGCGCGCCTGGGAATTCCCGAGCTCGCGATTCCGCTGATCGAGAGTTCCTGGGAAGCGGAGCCGCCCTCCCTCTATGGCCGTTTCGATTTCGCGTTCGATGGCGTGAATCCGCCCAAACTGCTGGAGTACAACGCCGACACACCCACCTCGCTGCTGGAAGCGGCGGTGGTGCAGTGGCGCTGGCTGCAGGACAGCTTTCCCAAACGCGATCAATTCAACTCGCTGCACGAGCGCCTGGCGGAATTATGGAAATACCTGGCCAAGTTCCTGCCGGGGCGGCGCCTCGATTTCTGCTCCATGGACGACGCCGAGGACGGTATGACCGTGACCTACCTGCAGGACACGGCGCAGCAGGCCGGCCTGCAGGCAACCATCTTCCCCATCGACGAAATCGGCTGGGACGGCAGCACCTTCGTGGGCCCCGACGACCAACCGCTGGGCGCGGTATTCAAGCTGTATCCCTGGGAGTGGATGGTGCGTGAGGAGTTCGCGAATCGCCTGGGCTCGGCCGACACCATGTGGATCGAACCGCCCTGGAAAATGCTGCTCTCCAACAAAGGGATTTTGCCGGTCCTGTGGCAGTTGTTTCCGCGCCATCCCTACCTGTTGGAGGCGAGCGTCGACGGTCCGGGCCTGATGATGGCGTGGGCGAAGAAGCCGCTGCTGGGCAGGGAAGGCGCGAATATCCTGCTGCACCAGCCCGGCAAAGACCTCGAGAGCGGCGGCGATTACGGGGAGGAAGGTTTCATCTTCCAGCAGATGGCGTCCATGAAGACCTTCGACGGCATGTATCCCGTGATCGGCAGCTGGCTGATCGGCCACGAGGAAGGCAACGTCGCCGCCGGCATGGGAATTCGGGAAGCGGATACGCCGATTACCGGCAATACCAGCATGTTCGTGCCACACCTGTTCGACTAGCCCGACTTTCGCACTTAAAGCTCATTTTCGGCTTTCGCGTGAGAAAATTCC
>JBDTMZ010000076.1:0-53300 GCA_039934035.1 Candidatus Solibacter sp.
CGGAAATAGAGGATGTTCATGATCGCCTCTTTTCCGAGGAAATGGTCGATGCGGAAGATCGAGTCCTCCGGGAACACCGTCCGCGCGACCCCATTGAGCTCCCGCGCGGATGCCCGGTCGCGTCCGAACGGCTTTTCGACAATAACGCGCGCATCCGTGGCCAGGTTTGCGGCACCGAGTCCCTTGATCACCATCTCAAAGAGCGAGGGCGGGATAGCGAGGTAGTGCGCCGGGCGCCGGGCTTTGCCCAAAGCGCTCTTTATCGCAGTGAACGTCTTCGGATCCGCATAATCCCCGCTCACGTACTTGAACAGGGAAAGCAGATGATGGAGGGCTGGCTGGTTGTCGATCCGGCCCGACCGTTCTATGCTTTCGGTCACGCGCTTGTGCAGACGAGCCAGGCTCCAATTCGGGAGGGCCACGCCGATCACCGGGACCTTAAGGGTGCCGCGCTTCACCATCGCGTAAAGCGCCGGAAAGATCATCTTGTGGGCGAGATCGCCCGTCACCCCGAAGAGCACCAGCGCATCCGAATGGGAGGCTTTCATCAGTCATCTCCTTCTCTTGGCGGCAGTCCCTTCCTAGTGCCATCGAACGGCTGGGGCTGCTTCTCCCAGAGGCGAGAGCCGCCCACAAACGCATTGCGGTTGTCACCCATGCGAGTGTCCGGCGGCAGATCCTTGATGTGTCTGGTATTCCCGCCGCCCAACACTACGTATTCGGGCTCCAGTGCCTGCTTGAGACGTTCCACCACATCGGCCACGTGGCGGCGCCAGTTCTTCTTCCCAAGTCGCTTCAGGCCGCGAACACCAACGTAGTCCTCAAATGTCTTCCCGTGCTTGTAAGGAAGATGAGCCAACTCCATCGGCTCCAATATTCCGTCAACGATCATGGCCGCCCCGAGTCCGGCGCCCAGGCCCAAAAAGAGCATCCGGCCTCCCTGGTAGCTTCCGAGAGCCTGCATAGCCGCGTCATTGATCACCTTAACGGGACGGTCGAAGGCCTTGGCGAAATTGAACCCGACCCAGCCGGCACCGAGGTTGTGAGGCTCGTGCACGGGCTGCCCATGAATGACGAAGCCAGGATAGCCGATCGACACGCAGTCATACTGCCAGTTCCTGGCGAGGCGTTTGACATCCCGTACCATCTCGGCTGCGGTCATCTTGGAACCGGATGGAATCCTGCGTTCCTCGCTTTGTCCGGTTACCATCACCTTGACATGGGTTCCCCCGACATCGATTACCAGCACCTTTTTGATCTTCTGAGAGGCAGCTCTCATTGCTTCTTCTCGATGTGACCACCGAACTCGAATCGCAGGGCAGAAAGCAGCTTGTCTCCGAAGTCCTCTTCGCCCCTCGATGCGAACCGCTGGTAAAGCGCGGCGCTCAAGACCGGAGCGGGAGCCCCTTCGTCGATGGCTGCGGTAATCGTCCATCGGCCCTCCCCGGAGTCGGACACCCGGCCCGAGAACTTGGAGAGATCGGACTGCCCGAACAACGCGATTGCAGTCAAGTCCAGCACCCACGAGGAGACCACACTGCCACGACGCCAGACTTCGGCGATGTCGCCGAGATTGAAGTCATATTGATAGTGCTCGGGGTTGCGTTGGGGCGTGGTCTCGGCATCGGCCGTGCGGCTGTTCTTGCCGACGTTGGCATGGCGCAGAATGTTCAGGCCTTCGGAGTAGGCAGCCATCAATCCGTATTCAATCCCGTTATGAACCATCTTGACGAAATGGCCGGCGCCGGAAGGCCCGCAATGGAGATAGCCCTCCTCGACCGTGCCAGGTACTTTCTCTCGTCCAGGTGTACGCGGGATATCACCGCGTCCCGGAGCCAGCGTTTTGAAGATCGGATCGAGGTGCAGCACGGCATCGCCTTCACCGCCGATCATCAGACAATAGCCGCGCTCGATCCCCCATACCCCGCCGCTCGTCCCGACGTCGAGATAACGAATGCCTTTGGGCTTCAGTTCTTTGGCTCGCCGGATATCATCAACATAGTAAGAGTTGCCTCCATCGATGACGATGTCTCCCTGCTGCATCCGGCCGGCCAAGTCATGCACTGTGGCCTCTACCGCCGCCGCGGGCACCATCAACCAGACGACGCGGGGCGGCTTCAGCCTGGCGATGAAATCGTCGAGGGAAGCGGCCCCGGTCGCGCCGTTACTTGCCAGATCCTTGACGCTGTCAGGCTTTGTATCGAAGACCACGCACTCATGGCCGCCCTGCAATAGGCGGCTCACCATACTCGCACCCATCCTGCCCAAACCGACCATTCCGAGCTGCATCTCTCGCGCTCCTCCCGCCGATACATTACGCCGCAGCGGCTGTGCTGCCGCCGTTAACACCGATGCCCTACCTAAACGCGCCCAATCCCGGCAGAGCCTATGGAGACTGGCGCAAGGTCCAGAGCACGTACCGAGCCAGTTCATCCTTCCCACCGCCGACTGGCCAAGACTCCATCACACGGTTCGGGGTCCCGAATCGTGATAGAAGACCCCTTTGGAGTGCCGGGGGCGGCCGGCCCTGCTGCGTGTGGGGCTCTCATCCCGGTTTCGCACCAGCAACTTCCCGTTTGCCCTGCCGCGTTATGCCGCGTATTCAAACCTTCGTCCGAATTCTCCCCGGTCCCCTTCGTCGCGGTCAGCGCGCTCCTGGCACACGATGCAGTTAGGCGCCCAAGGCAGCGCGGTCAGCCGTTTGCTGCTGATCTCTTCCTCGCAATGCAGACAGACGCCGAACGTGCCGTCTTTCGTGCGACGAAGCGCCAAACGGACGTCGAGCAGCAGCCTCGAGTCCCGATCGAGGTTGGAGATGGCAACGTCTCGCTCGCTGGCATGTTGAAACTCGTCGATCGCATCGGCGGCTTGTTCGATGGCGATCGCCGCGCGATTGTTCAGTATTCGCTCCAACTCGTACTGCTTGGCTTCCAGGACATCCCTGAATCTCATCACTTGGATTTCCGTCATGGCTCCCCTCCCTATTTGTTCGAGTCAATTACGTCGTCCGGTGTAGCGCGGACGGCGGAAACCGGGACTCCTTTTCGGTGTCCCGGTTCCCATCGCGATCAGGCGGCGCCTGTCGCCTGGCGCTCCTGTTCCTGGATATCCCGCTCCGCCCGCATCCAGTCTTCTTCGGGCGAACCAAGCGGTCCGCCGCGCGACTGCCAGTACGAGTAGGCGAGTTCGGCGATCCGCGAGTCCACGGGCGGGGACTGAAGTTCCTCGTAGTCTTGCAGCCGAACCCGCGAGCGGGCGCCGCGGTGTTTTCCGTTGCGCTGTGTCTGCTTGTCTCTTACGACCGATGTGGCCATCTGCTTCCACCTCCTCTCTTGAAATCCGTCAAGCCTGCCTACACGGCACTGCCGGCATGCGCAGTCTCGTCCGCGTGATGAAGGACCTCGGCCGCGCTGGAGGCATTCAAAATCTCCTGTGCCTTGGCGACATCACCGGCGGCGCCGTGCGCGATTACCAGAAACTTGTCCGCCTTGAGCGCCAGTTCCATCTTCAACACGCTGTCCTTGGGAATTCCGAAACTGTACAGGGCAGCGCCGATCGCGCTCAAGCCTCCGAAAACAACAGCACCTTCGAGTGCGCCGACAATCCAGGCGACGAGTGGCCCGGCCACCAGAACCGGCCCGATGCCCGGGATCGCAAAGAACGCGGCGCCCATCAGCCACCCCCAGAGACCACCCCAGAACAATCCCTGCTCGCCCCAGTACTTCATCCGGTCCCCGACGTTGTAGTACCCAACCACTTGCTCGTCGCTGTGATAGTCCTTGCCGACAATCGACAATTGCTTCATGTCGAAACCGGACCGCTGGATCTCCTTCACTGCTTCCTCCGCAGTCGAATGAGTATCATAAATGCCTATAACGGCGTTAGCCTGCTTAGTCTCTGTCATGTTCTTGCCTCTTCTCCTTGTTCGAACTGTATTTCAAGACCCCTCGGATCGCTCCGCTCGGACGATGAATCTCCTGGGCGCCGAGCCCACGAAATCAAACGGGTAGCAGGTGACCAGCGTCAGGACGTCGCGGCCGGTCGGGTACAGTACCCGAACATCATCCGGACCGACGATCTTCGTGGAAACCACCCGGAAGCGCGACGTTCCACGAAGTGTGGTGAGCGCGATCATGTCGTCCTTACGGATGAACCGCAGCGGGCGGAAAAACGTGTCTCTGTGCCCGGCGATCCCTATGTTGCCGGACTTTCCCGGCAACGCAGTGCCAGGGATGTGGCCGGCCGCTAACTTCAGGTCGCTGTCTCCGACACCCTCCACCACCATCGTCGACAGCCCAAGGCGGGGCACGCCTAACTCCGCGATGACTGCCCCCTCGCGGGGAGGTTGCTCATCACTTTCTTTCACCGCGGCAGACCGCGATGCCGTCGTGTCGTGATTCACCTCCGCCTGAAGCTCCCGGGCAAAGTCGTGCGCTTCCCTGGTCTGGAAGAGACGGGCGCTTACGAAGATTGCTGCCCAGTAGCCCAGCGCCAGCACACCAACGGACGCTAACACCCATTGGGCAACCCGCAACCAGAGCCTGGCAGTCTTCGCCGGATTCAACCGTTTCACTTGAGTACCCCCATCGCGCCCGGTTTCGTCGAATTCGGAGCCGGTGCGGCGATGTAGCCGTCTCTCGTGCGCACGAGCAATTTCTCCCCGCGATGTCCGACGATGCCCACGCGGATTTTCCGATAGCCGCCATCGAGGTTCTGAATGGCCGGCGTGTAGCCGATCGTGTATTGGCTACGAATCTCCTGCGCGATCCCTCGACAGATCCTGACCGCCGCGCTTGGCTCCGCCGGAAAGAATGCTTCGCCCCCCGTGGCTTGGGCGATTCGCCTCAGCACTCCGGGGTTACGGTCCCTGTCGTATTCGTCAAACAGGCCAATCGTATAGATCATCGCGTCGGAGCGAGCGGCATCAAGCAACACCTCGTCCAGCGTGTGTTTGCTGGCATTGTCACCGCCGTCGCTGACTACAATGAGCACCTCCTTATTCCGGGTTGCCTTTTGGAGACGCGAGAACCCGGCCTCGATGGCATCGTATAAGGCGGTCTTGCCAGCGGTCGGCTCACCCATCAGCGCTTCCACAAGCTCGGAAGGATCGGCCGAAAAGAGCTTCATTTCCGGTAGTCCGAACGTCACATGTTCGTTGAAGTTCACGACGAATAATTCGTCTTCCGGATTGCTGGATCGCGCGAAGGCCAGAGCCGCCGCAGCGACATCTGCCCGCTTCCGCTTCATGCTTCCGCTGTTGTCCACCACAAGGCCGATGGCTACCGGAACGTCTTCGTGCTGAAACCACGCGATGCTTTGGGGGCGCCCGTCTTCGTACACTTGGAAGTCCTGCTTTTGGAGGCCCGAAACCAAGCCGCCTTTCCTATTCCTGACAGTGGCGCGCAGTTGCACCAGGTCGACGTTCACCGAGATTTTGGCGCCGGCCGTAGCGGCCGATGGCGGCGCAGGTTCCTGCTGACCGGCTTCGCCTCTCGCCCCCGCCGGAAAGAAGAGCGAGAGGGCGAGGACGGCTACGAATCTTCGCTCTCCCGCGGATACTAATATCTTCATTGAACACGCCCCGCCACACTGTCACCCCTGCAAGCGATGCGCTACCTGGTCGGCGCCGCGGCAAGCCGCAGAGAAACAGCTGCGCCGAGAGACAGCAGGCCGATCAAGCCGATGAGCGGCAGCGGGCTGGCGGTCTTCGGCAGTTTCTTGGGAAGCTGGGCGGTGGCCGGAGCAGCCGGTAGCGGGAAGGCTTCAGCGATCTCAACTTCTTCCTGGGTGGGTTGCTGGGCTTTGAGAGGCGCCTGCTTCATCGCCATGACGTGCGGCTCCTTCATCGTGGTAGCCGGCTTGGTAACATTCGCCGCCAGTTCGTTCGGCATCGATGCCACCGGAGTGTTGTTCGCCTTGGCCAGCGCCAGCGCCTTCACCTTGGGATAGACAAAGTCGTGACCGTAGTTCTCGCCTGGGTAGAACCACGCCTTCACGGCTTCTGGAGAGTTGGCCGCCCGCTCCTCGAATGTGATCACTGGCTTTCCCGTGGGCTTCATCCGGTAGTCCGGGATGGCGAGGAAAGTGCCGAGGAACTTCTTTTCGTTCTTACTGAAAACCTGAACGATGTTCCGGTCGGAATCCGAATCCATCAACTTAAACACGTATGTCCCGGCAGGAAGCACCCGTCCGGGAATCTCCACAGGACCGCTGAAGGTGAAGACCGTCTTCTGGTCCCACTCGTCGGCCTTCGCCCGCGGTAGCAGGGCGCCGAGCATTCCAACGCCGACGAGTAACATCATTTTCGTTCCGTTCATTTCCAATGTCTCCTTTGAGCCGGTTGGCTTCAGCGGGTCGCGATTGAACTTCTCACGAGACCGCTTCCACTTCCTTCTAAAGGCAAGGCTGGGGCCAAAGGGTGCCGGGGCCGATGTGCAATGTTCCGATTTGGCAATGCGCATTCCTAACCGATACCGTGCACGGGAGTTAATGTGAGATTCGGAAGCAAGCCGCGGTGAGGCCGCCGGTCCGCAGCCCTCACGCCTAAACCGGCGGAGCGCTCAGTTCTGCAACACCGCTGCAAATCTAATCAATTGGAAGGAGCTGATGAGTTACTGGCCGGCCGCTTCTATGGAAGCATCGGCCTGTTCCAGCAGTCTGTGGAGCGTGGCGCGGTTGATACCGAGAATCCTGGCGGCTTGCGTCTTGTTACCGTGCAGCCGGTTCAGCACCTTCTGCGCATGCCGCCGCTCCACCTCGCTCAAGGGCAGCATCTCGTCATCGTCAATGCCGGCGGCCGGCGTGGGGTTGCTCAGTTCTGAAGGCAGGTCGCGGGCATCGACGAATTCACCTTCGGCCATCATGCAGGCATTGGCGATGACGTTCTCCAACTCGCGCACATTTCCCGGCCAGGAGTAGCGGGCAAGCGCTATCTCCGCGCGCGAAGTAAGTCCGCGCAGCGGCTTGTTGTAGTCGGCGGCGCACCGTTCCACGAACTGCCGGGCTAGCAGCAGAATATCTTCCCTGCGCTCCGCCAGCCTCGGCAACTTCACCTGCACCATCGAAAGACGATAGAACAGATCTTCGCGGAACTGCCGCTCTGCAATCATGGCGCGAAGGTCCCGGTTGGTGGCAGCGACCACTCTGACGTCTACCTTGCGAACCGTGAGCGACCCCACGCGTTGAACCTCCTGGTTCTGCACCGCGCGCAGGAGTTTGGCCTGAGTGCTTAAAGGCATGTCGCCAATTTCATCGAGAAATAGCGTGCCGCCATGGGCGTGCTCGAACAGCCCCATCTTGTCCTGGGTCGCGCCGGTAAAGGCGCCACGTACATGGCCGAAGAGCTCGCTTTCAAACAGCGTCTCTACCACCGCTGACGCATTGCACACGACGAAATTTCCGGAGCACGCGGGGCTGAGGCAGTGTAATGCTCTGGAAACCAGGTCCTTGCCTGTCCCAGTCGCCCCCGTAATTAGCGCGCTTCGGAAATGCGGCGCTACGCGGCGAATCTGAGCGAACACCTCCAGCATCAGGGGACTGGTGCCCACCATGCCCTCGAACTGCGAGACCCTGGCCAGATCCGCGCCAAGCCGGCGGCTCATCTGTCGCCGCTTCGCATCTTCCAGCAACTTCCCGACTCGCTGGCGCAACACGGATATCGATAAGGGCTTATTCAGGTAGTCGCTCGCCCCCTTTTGGATCGCTTCTACCGCGGACTCGGTGGAGTAGTGCCCGGTAATGAGAAGGACGTCCGTGCTGGGCGCGAAGGCGAGAATTCGGTCCAGTAGTTCCATACCACCCAATCCCGGCATGATCAGATCGAGCAGGACGATCTCCGGATGATGGCGTTGGACGAGACGCAATCCTTCTTCCGGATGTGGAGCGGTCAGCACCTGGAGGCCTTCCAGAGCGGCTAGCGCGTCCTTAACGAGGTCGAGGCTCTCCTGGTCGTCGTCGATGGCCACTAGCGTGACGGTGGAATCGGGGTCGGCTGCCATCGGAAGTCTCGGAGCTCCAACATTCGCCTAAGAAACTCGATGATAGCAAACCCAATGGTTACCGGCGCTTCGCGTCCGGTGAGAGCAAGTGCTCGACTTCGGTTCGTAGCGCGGCGATACCGATGGGCTTTGTGAGATAGGCCGCAAATCCCTTCGCCAAGCCTCTTTCACGGTCCGCCGGCAGCGCTTGGGCAGTGATAGCCGCAACCGGAAGATGCGAAAGGCTCGGGTTGTCGCGCACGCGCTGGAGAACTTCGTAGCCATCCAGCAGAGGCATTTCAATGTCCAGAAGGATCAAGTCCGGCTGTGCTTCCACCATCTTGAGAAGAGCTTCTTCACCGTTGGATGCCTCCACCACGTCGTAGCGGAGTGAAGACAAGGCGTCCCTGATGAGCCCCCTGCTGACGGGATCGTCGTCCGCGACTAGCACCCTTTTCACGGTCTCCTCAACTGCACTTGGAATACCACTCCCAGCCCCAACTTACAAACCGCCACACTCCCCCGCCGGCAAGGTGAAACTGAATCGGCTGCCCTTGCCCTGCTCGCTCTCCACCCAGATCTTGCCGCCGTGCAGTACCACAAGCTTCTTAGTTATGGCTAAGCCGAGGCCCGTTCCTTCACTGAAGCTGCTTTTATTGGCCCGAACCTGATAAAACTCCTCGAAAATCGCCTCCTGTTCCTCGCCAGGAATACCGATTCCAGTGTCACACACCGAGACCGTCACATACTGGTGATCGGTCGAGCTTTCGACCCAAACCTGGCCACCCTGGGCGGTGAACTTAACCGCGTTGCTTAGCAAATTGAACAAGATTTGTTTGAGCCGGACTCGATCGGCGCAGACCACAACACTCTGCGCGCGCTCGTCCAGTTCGATGTTCTTCGCCGCCGCGAGCGGGCGAAGGGCTGGCGCGACCTCGGCCAGAGCTTCGGAGAAGCGTATGTTTTCACGTTGAATTTCGATCCTGCCCGATTCGATCCTCGACAGATCCAGGATCTCGCTAATGAGCTCCAGCAAATGCGTCGCACCCTTCTCTATGTGTCCAAGAAACCGCTTTTGGGTTTCATTTAGAGGGCCGGCGCTCTCTTCCGCGAGTAACTCGGAATAACCTGTGATTCCGTTTAGGGGAGTCCGGAATTCGTGACTCATCCTGGACAGAAACTCGCTTTTCATCCGGCTGGCGCGTTCCACTTCCTGGTTGCGATCCGCCAGTTGTTGATTCGCCGCTTGCAGTTCCACACCGGCCTGGCTCAGCTTCTGCTCGGAGCGCTGGCGTGCCGAGACCTCATTGCGGAGATGACGGTAAACCAGGTAGAGAATTCCCAGACTGAGAATAAACCCACCGAACAGTACGGCGGTAAATCCCACAACTGCGCCTTCCAGTTTGCTGGTGCGATTCTGGAGCCGGGCCACCTCGTCAGTCTTCATCTCCAGCAGCAAATCCTCGGCGCCATGATCGAGCATTTGCTCTTCACCGCTCAACGCCAACTGCGTGGCGTCAGCCTGCCTGCCCGCCGAGCGCAGGTCGATCAAGTGCTGGTGAAAACCCAGGAACCCGGCGAGCGGCCGGGCGATCAGCGCTATCCGTTGCTGCTGCCCCGGATGCTCCGCCGTCAGGCCCCTGAGATCGGCGACGGTTTGATTGATCTGACCCTGAGTCTGCTTATAGCTATTGAGACGCGCCGTGGAACCGGTCATGACGTAGCCCCGGGAGGTCCGGGCGGCATCGGCAAGCGCGGTCCTCAAATCATCGATCCGGCTGATCACGCGATAGGTCTGCGTGACTCGGGCGGAGTTTCCGAGCAGGCGCTGCGTGTTTACAAGCAGGGCTCCATAGATCGTCGCAAGGATCAGCAACGCGCCAAGAGAACCGGCCAGCGGGGCATCCCAAATCGTCAGCCAGCGCGGCCTGCGGCCGGAATCGCCCTCGCGTGAGTTCGCCTGGCCCATTGCCTAACATTTTAACAGCGCGGTCCCGACGTGGAAGGGCGATAATAGGGAGTTCTCGACTTCATGGTCCGGCAGCACTCCCTGGAGACCTTCGCAAAGCCATGACTCGCATTCGCATTCTCCTAGCTGACGACCACACCGTTATGCGCCGCGGACTGCGGCTCTTACTCGAGCAGCAGGCGGACTTCGAGGTGGTCGGCGAGGCCGAAGACGGCCGTCAAGCGGTTGACCTGGCCGCTTCGTTGCACCCCGGTGTGGCCGTTCTCGATATTGGAATGCCACTGCTCAACGGCATCGAGGCAACGCGGCAAATCATCGTTGCCGATGCGGCGATGGCAGTGGTGGTTCTCAGCATGCATTCCGACGAGGCTTACGTTTTGCGCGCGCTGAAAGCCGGCGCGAAGGGCTATCTGCTGAAGAACTCGGCCGAAGCCGACCTGATTCAGGCCGTTCGTGCCGTTGCCGAGGGGAAGTCTTTTTTCAGTCCGGTCATTGGCCGAATGTTATTGGAAGACTACATGCGGCAAGTGGCGAAGAAGGAGGTAGAGGACAGCTACGACCTGCTGACGCCTCGGGAGAAAGAGATCCTGCAGTTGGTGGCCGAAGGGAAAACCAACAAAGAGGTCGCCACCATTCTGAACCTCAGCGTGTACACGGTCGAGAGCCACCGGGGCAACCTCCTCGAAAAACTGAATCTGCACTCGGTCCCGGAGTTGATTCTCTACGCGGTGCGCAAAGGGATCATCTCATGAGCCCGCCAATGGCCCCGGCAACGAGATCGGGACGTCTGCCACTACGGTGGTCCCCTTTCCCGGTTGGGACGTGACCCGAAATACCCCTCCGATCTGTCGCAGGCGTTCTGCCATTCCCACCGTCCCGAGACCGCGAGCGTTCTCCGCGTCAAATCCAATTCCATCGTCATGCACCCGGAGTGTCAGGCGGTCCCGGTCCTGTTTCAGTTCGATATGGACCGTTTTCGCGTGAGCGTGGCGCGCCACGTTTTGCAGCGCTTCCTGCGCGACCCGGTACAGACAGATGCTAAGACCTTCGGGCAGGTCATCGGCCGCAGCCTCGGCCGAGACCTTCACGGCAAGGCCGGTCCGCCGGGAAACTTCACGCGCTTGCCATTGGATGGCGGCGCTCAAACCCAGATCGTCCAGCATGGAAGGCCGCAACAAGAGTGCGATATCGCGGATCTCGTTGACGCTGGTGTCGGCAAGCCGCCGGATTGAGTTCAGCAGATCCCGGCTCTGCGCATCGCTCTCCGGAATGCGTTTTTGCAGGTTTCCGGCATCGACCAGCAAGGCGTTCAGTGTCTGCCCCACTTCGTCATGGAGTTCTCTTGAAATGGACTTTCGCTCAAGTTCCTGAGCGGCGACCAGGCTTTGCGAAAGCCTTCCCATTTCGACGCGGCCGGCGGCAACCTGGTCATAGCGAACCCGGGTTTCCCGCTCAAGCCGCGAAATATAGATCGCGCTTCCAATTGCCAGTATGGTCGCCACGCCCAGACTCAAGACCAGCGTCACCAGCAATTCCGAGCGCAAGTTAGCGAATCCAGCGGCCATCCGGGCCTCTCCGTCGGCCGCCTGCCGCGAATGCGCGTCGTCGATCTCGGCCGTGATTTCAAGGAGGGAAACCCGGCTCGGCAGCACCGAAGAATTGTAGAACGCCAAACCCGCCAACCTTCTTTCGCGATTCGACCATCCCAGGCTCGGACTAATCGATTCCCAATAGCGCTCGATCTTTCGTCTCAGTTGGGAAGCCATCTCGGCTTCTTTGGCGTTGGGAGTGACGGCATAGGCCGCCAGGCTCTGTTCCAGATCGGCCCAAGCCCGGCGCAATTCGCTATTGTGCTCAGCGCTGCGGTTCTCGTCGGGATCCAAAAGGTAGTCGCGCACGAAGGTGTCGGAGAGAAGCAGCTTGGTACGGATCGAAACCAGCGCGCCGGTTCGCGCCAGCGCGTCTACCCGGATAAAGTCGCTTTGCTGGCGAATGCTCTGGAGCACGCGAACCGCGTCGATTCCCGCCACGAGCATCAGGAGTAGCATTCCCCCAAGGCCTACGGAGAGGATGAGCCGGATGCGGCGGTGGCGGGCTTCCAACGCCGGTTCAGGCATGAGAGTGTTGCTTTCGTGCGCGATGACAGCCGGATTTCCGCCAGACATGAGTCGCCTTGTTCATCATGGCAGACAGACCCGCCCGGATCGAGCACCAGAGGGAGACGAGGGTCTTTCCACTCTTCGGGAAGAGAGGCTTGGAGGCCTGCGCCGCCGCGGCGGCGCGGATGGCCGCCAGCACCCGCCTTTCCCTCTCGCGCGCACGTTCCGGGTCATTGAGCTCTCGCTCTACCATGTGGGCATACTCAACTGCGCCCAGAAGGTCGCCCAGATGAGCCGGCTTGGGAACCACAGCGAGCGCAAAACGGGAGAAAGCCCGCGCGGCTGTCTTCCGGGCGGTGAGCACGACCTTCGGTACGTCGGGGTGTGACTCGTCAAGTGTCTGCAGAATCGCCAGCCACGGCTCGAAAGTGCGGTCGATGTCGATCAATAGGATCCTGGCGCTGGTAATGGCCAATAGCACTTCCGCCTCGCGCGCGTCGCCCGCGTGATACGCGCGTATCCCGGCCGCGGATAGATGATGATTCAGACTTATCGCGTCTTTCGTCGAGGTGGACAGGAATACACAGGAGAAGCGCCGTGCCGTGTCAAACACGGGAACACGTTCGAACCACTCCATCACGAGCCGGCCGGTCCCGTTGTCGAATGAAAATGTCTGCCGGAACGCCCCTTCAGATTCTGGCTCCATCGCTTTGCCTCCTTCCTTCTGCCTCAGTGTAGTGGGACGTGGAAATTTCCACTATCGCCTTGGGAGGGGATACCTCACTCCGGCGGGACGGGGGGCGTGGAACTTCTCCACGGAGTTGCTCCAGACATCCCGTCCGGAGGGGTGCCCTTTCCCCCTTTCAAGGCTATGGGTTCAAACAGCAGCCGGCATTAGTCTGAAATTGAGCCGAACGAGGAGCGCAGGAATCCCCGGCCGGCCAGCCTCCACTCGGAGGCCGCCAACAAGGAGGCAAATATGAGATTCAGAGAATATTTGGGGAGCCGCCGCAAGGCGGTGGTCTTCGCCGCTGCAGCTGTAACTATTGGATGCGCCCTCGGTGTGGCGGCTGTTACCGCCGAACACCTTCACTCGGGCCCCTGGCCGGCGCCCTCGATCAAGGAAGCGGTCCACTCGGCCGGCGGTGACGCGCGAGGTTATTCCCGGGTAGTAAAGGAAGTGGTGCCGGCCGTGGTGAATATTTCCTCGTCACGTGTCACCAAGCAAGAGACGAACGGTATGCGGGGGCAGCCCTCGATGGACCCGTTCTTTCGCCAGTTCTTTGGCGACCAGGGTTTCCACCAATTCAACATTCCCAAGGAGCGTCGTGAGAAGAGCCTGGGTTCTGGCGTAATCGTCAGCCCGGAGGGCTACGTGCTGACCAACAACCACGTTGTGGACCATGCGACTGAGATTACGGTCACCCTCCGCGATAGGCGGGAGATGAAGGCCCAAGTCGTGGGCACCGATCCGCGTACCGACATCGCCGTTCTCAAGATCGACGGCACAAACTTCCCTTATGTCACGTTGGGAGACTCCTCCAAAGTGCAGGTGGGAGACGTAGCACTAGCCATCGGCGACCCCTTCGGAGTCGGGCAGACCGTAACTTCAGGGATCGTGAGTGCGATGGGCCGCGGCAACCTTGGCATTGAGGAGGTCGAAGACTTCATTCAGACGGACGCACCGATCAACCCCGGCAACTCCGGCGGCGCGCTGATTGACGACGAAGGGCACCTCATCGGCATCAACACAGCGATCATCTCGGGCAATTCCGGCGGGAACCAGGGGATTGGGTTTGCGGTTCCGGTTAACCTGGCCCGCCACGTAATGGACCAGCTCCTGAAGAGCGGAAAAGTGGAGCGCGCATACCTCGGCATTCTCCCCCAAGACGTGACACCCGCGATGGCGAAGGCTTTCGGAGCGATGGAGGCCAAAGGCGCGGTGGTCGGACAGATTACAGCCAACAGTCCGGCAGCCGGCAGCGATCTGAAACAGGGCGACATCATCCTTCAGGTGAACGGCAAGGCGATTGACGACGCGAACCAACTGCGTCTCGAGATCGGAATGCTTTCGCCGGGCTCAACGGTGAACCTGAATGTTCTGCGAGATGGCAAGCCGCAGCTGGTGGCGGTGAAGATGGGCAGTTTTCCTTCGAAAGAAGACAAAGCTTCCTTGGATACCAATGGGACCGACAGTGCGCTCCAGGGCGTTTCGGTCGAAAACCTGACGCCCGACACGGCGCGCGAAATGAAACTGGCGCCCCAGACCACGGGTGTCGTGGTGGCCGATCTGGATCCCTCCAGCCACGCCGCGGACGCCGGCTTGCAGACCGGCGACGTGATTCAACAGGTCAACCGGCAACCCGTGAAGAACGTCCAGGACTTTAACCGCGTGATGGCCTCGGCGAAGACTGACGCGCCCACGCTGCTCCTGGTCAATCGGGAAGGCAATACGCTGTTTGTCGCGGTCTAACCTCCCGCCCCGGTATCTCCTCCGAACGGGGGCTGCCTCAAGAAGCAAAACGCGAACCGCCAGCCGGTGAAAAGACGGCTGGCGGTTCGCGCTTTGCCGTTTGTCCTTTTGTCCATCTTGTGAGCCGGCTAGAACTTGCCGGAGTCTACTTTTGAAATGATCTCGGGTGTGACGTCCTCGTAGCGTAGAATCCGCTTGCCCTTGTGATCTTTGAGAAAATCCTCAGCGTCCGCCGTGGTGGCAAGGGGCACCAACTCGGGCCCCATCGGTCCCATGACATCCGATCCGATCACGTACAGAGCCTTTTCGGCCTCGACTTTTGGAGATTGTAGAAGTCGGTGACAACGATGAGCTTGATGTCTTTGCGCTGGTATTTGGGCGCATATTTCGGCAGGGCCTGCAGCATTTTGAACAGGTCCTTGGCGCCGTCGAAATGGTAAGCATGGCCGTCATTCCAGACCACGGTCGCGATCCAGTTCGGGTATTTTGAGACAATCATGCCGCAGACCGGGCAAAGGTCCATCTGTCCGGGCCGAGGCACGGAGGGGGGAACGCCGTCGGCGGCCAGACCACCTTGCGGTGCCACCCAAGGCGCCAGTAGAATCGCGGCGAAGGCACGGCGCGTCACTTGTCCTGTTTCTCCTGCGCCCGTTTGAGCCGTTCCTCAAGGGTCTTGCGGCTGTTGGTTACAGACTCCGCGATATCCGCGAAGGCGGCGAGCAGAGCCTTGTCGAAATCGAACACTTCCCCGCCGTTGGCCACGCGCGCCGCCTCGGCTGCCTCCGGCGTGCCATACGCCACTTTGCTGCGCCGCGCCATCACGCCCCGGAGCGAACTGCCCACCACGAAACTGGCCTTCTCCGCATCGATCAACGGCTTGATCTCGGCCGCGGAGGCATTGTCGCCGACCCATATGGCTTTCGTCCCTCGCCCCACATTGATCGTCAGGCTGGTGGCCGCGCAGCGCAGGGAGCAGACGCCTTCCGCCAGGCCATCGCTGTAGTGAAGCAGCATGCGGGAATGGTGAAACCGGTTGCGATCCATGCCGCAGTAGTTGCATCTCGGATACTTTTCGATGTCATTGACCTGCGGTTCGGGATCGGCAGGTGTTTGAGCCGCGGGTTGGGCTCGCATGCCGCCCATTCCGCGGCCCATTTGCGCTCGAAGCGCGGTCGAGGCCAAGCTGCCGGCAGCGGCAGTGGCCAGGGAAGTCTTGAGCATATCGCGTCGTTTCATAGTGGATTTCCTGGAAGTGAGAGATGTGCCGATCGGTGATCGATGAGAATCAGATTGGAGTGGAGAATGATGACGGTGGCAATGACGGCGATAAGCGCAAGGCCAGCCAAGGCCACCGTGGAGAGCCGGGCCGACGCGAGCGGCACGATTTCGCGCAGGCTCGCAATCCCGGCGAAGGGTTGCACGGCGCCGGCCCCTAACCCGCAGGCCGTAGCCACGAAAAGCGGAACGTAGAGCCAATAGCCCTGATACCCGTATTCCGCCTTGAGCACGCAGAAGGGGCAGTGGTGATGGGGATGCTCGTAGACGTAGAGGGACAAGAAGGAGAGGATACCCGCGATGGCCACGACGAAAGCCACCAGGCTGGCAAGCGCGACCAGGTAGCCGCCGCGCCCGCGGACGGCGGTGTAAGTGGAGGCCGCCATGGCCAGCAGCAGCGCGCCGTAGAAGGCAATCATGGCGGGCACTGGCGGCAGGGCGGCAAGATCGCCCGGCAACCCTTTGGCATCCCCGGAGAATACCCTGGCACAACACGAAGTGAGCACGTCCGCCTTGAGGCCCAGAAAATACCGCAACTGCAGAGCGAATGTCGCCGCCAGCACCGGCCCCATGCCTAACAGCAATGCGTACTTGACCCGTACCAGCGGATAATCCGGGGCCTGTATGTCGACATGGTTGATGGCCAGCCACATGGCGGCAAGGAAGAATACCGCGACCTGGGCGATGAGCGCCGGAAAGCCGTATTCGTTGACATTCAAGGCGCCCGCCGCGCACATGGCGCCGACAAACATTGAGGCCATCTTGTCGGCGTTGAAAACGAACAGCAGCACGGCCAGTAGTTGGGTGGCCAGAACGCCGGAGAGCAACGCCGAGACTAAATAGGTGCACCGCTCCAGCGCCAACTGCCGCTGGCTGCCGCTGGCGATGTCCCAGTGACGGATGACATCGATAGCGAATGGCGCGATTCCCAGCAGCATCGCGACGTTGGCCGCCGACGCCAGCAGGAGTGCGATGATCGCGGGCTGGAAAAGCATCAGTCGCCCCCCACGATGCGGCCGTCGCGTAACCTCACCACGCGTTGCACTACCGACGATTCGACGACCAGCGGGTCGTGACTGCTCAACAGAACCGTGCGGCCCTGTCCCGCCAAGCTTTCGAGAATATCGAGAAACCCTTTCGAGAGCGCCGTGTCGAGATTGGCCGTCGGCTCGTCGGCAACCAGCACTTTCGGGTCGTTGATCAAGGCACGCGCGATGGCGACGCGCTGCTGCTCTCCTCCCGAGAGCCATTCCACGCGGCCGCGCGCCGGTGGCTGAGCTTGAGCGAATCCAGCAGGAATTCGGCACGCTGCTTGAGCGCGCTCCACTCGCCGCCCAGCGGGTACGCTGGCAGTATGATGTTCTCCACGGCCGACAGACCCCGGATCAGATTGAATTGCTGGAAGATGAAACCGAAAGTGCGGCGCCGGATCCCGGTCAGGAAGCGCTCTGGCAGTCCCGAAATGTCGCGGCCCTCCAGCCGCACGCGACCGGTGGTAGGACGCGTCAGGCAACCCACCACGGTCAGCAGCGTAGTCTTGCCCGATCCGCTGGGGCCGAAGAACGCCGTTACCTGCCGCGGCGGAATGCGCAGGTCGATGCCGTTGAGCGCCCAGTACTCGTTGTGGCGTCCCTGGTTGAAGGCTTTGCGAATGCCGGAAAGTTCGATCATAGTTAGCCGCGCATTACGGAATCGGGGTCGGTCACGGCGGCGCGCCAGATGGGCACGATGGTCGCCAGGGCATAGGGGAAGACCGTAAAGAAGAACAGGGTCGCGAGCTGCAGGCCATCCACCACCGGAATGAGTGCAAAACGCGGATACAGCACCGACCATCCCTTGAGCACCGGTTCAAACAGCCCCGAGGAAAAACGGAACACGTGGAGGTAGGCGGCGACGTACCCCAGCAGAACGCGGTCAGAGAAATCAGAGCGCCTTCCCAGAACTTCATCCGGATCACGTCGCCTGTCTCCCAGCCGATGGCCTTGAGAATGCCGATCTCGCGTTTCTTATCAGCCGACAGACCGGATGCCTTTTCCAGTGCGAAAATCGCGAAGGCGAGAACGGCCCCGGAAAGCAGCACCAGAACGATACCCTCTCGCCAGTCGAAGATGGATTGGTAGGTGCGCAGCATTTCCTCGCGCAGGATGGTTCGGGAGTCGGGCAGCCGGTTCGCCACCTTGCCGGCGATGTTGCGCAGTTCCTGCGGATTGGCCACTGAGAGAGCGATGTCCGTGAAGTGACCGGACGGATAGTCGAAGAAGACCCGACAGTCTCTCTCGCTCATCAGTACCAGGTCAGCGCTGACCAGTTCCGACTCTTGCGGAAAGATGGTTGTCACGACGAAGGAAAACGGCTTCCCGGAGTAGCCCTGGAACGACATAGAGTCGTTAATCCTGAGTCCGAGTCCTCGCGCCAACGCCGCGCCGACCGCGATTCGGCCCGAGTGCTGCCGCGTCGGCCGGAGGCGCCATGATCGTGTAGTTGGCTTTGCGCAAGGGATCGTAGTAATAGCCCCATCAACCGGCCTTCTCTTTTCTGCACGCCGCGCAGGTTGCCGATCTTGTCCAGGTAGGAGGCGGGAATCAGGTCGTGACGGCCCGCCAACATCCGCTGCACAATCACGTCGGGCGAGCGCGCCAGCAGATGCGCCGCTTCCCGCCGCAGCGCGTGCGTGAACAACATCACCGAGGCCAGCAGGAACACGATCGCCGTGTAAATGAGCAGCAGGCCGAGGTTCTTCGCCTTGCGCCGCGCCAGAGCGGACAGCGTGTAGTCAATCAGGTATTTCTGTTTTTCGATCCAGGTTCGCATGGTCGTTGGTCAGTGTTTGTGGCGGCGGAACAAGGGAACCACTTGGAAAGTGATCGAGGGCGGTGGGATGGTCCTGAAACGCGCTGTGCAGGTCGGCCTGCGAGAGATGGCGGGTGTAGCGCGCTTCGGTGAACAGGCACAGGTCGGTCAGATCGAGCCGCTCCGCTAAGTCACTCGCCTGCACAAGTCCCGGTGCGCGCTCGGCGCGCAGCCAGGCAGCATCGGCAAACGTCAACAGGAACAACCCGCCGGCCAAGCCAAGAAAGGCCAGCGCACAATGCGACCCTCGGGCAAATATCGATTTCAATGGTTCCTCTCTTCATAGCAAACAGCGGGGAGACTGGGCACAATACCCCGGCCAATCCGTGACTGCATTAACGATGGGATTCGGGAAGAGCTATGCCGTGGGAGGCGGGCGCTGAAAGAGAGCGAAGCCGCTTTCCATGGAGGCGCGGGAAGGAACAGCACCATCCCGGACCTGCGAAACGGGGGGGACCGGTCCTACTCCGGTCCGGCATGCGACCAGCGCCGCCGTCATCGCTCTGGGCAAGGCAGGTAGAATCTCGCAGTCTCTGGCGCATCGCGACGCAGGCTTCCACAGCGTCCCGCCAGATCCGGCGGAACGAGCCTTGTGGCAAGCGCTGACGCCAGCCTTCTTACAGCACGCCATACCGCAGGTTGTGTTTTCGAGTTGGAGCGAGGTGAGGCTCAGCGGCGCGAGCAAAGATAGAATCAGCGCGAACGCCACCGCGGCAAATTTCCGCGATGTCCGGGGCTGAGGCGTCGGGTGTGCCATCTCCTCCGCCAAGCTTAACACCCGAGCGGTGAAGCCCGCTCGCGTACAAAGAAGAAACAGGTCGTAAACTCCGTATAAATGAACGGATTACGCTTCCTTTGCTGTTTGCGGCTTCTGTATCGCATTAAGGGCCGAGACGGGGCTGAGAGGACAGGCGCCAGGGCCAACAGGGAACGCCGTTCCAATGGTTCTTCAAATTAGTGGATTGAGTGCGTCCGCGGATCCGATAGGGCTGAAGTAAAATCTCCCCGGGGGGAATGAACCGTGCCTGCAGCATCCGTGCTTTCACGGAGCAAGGCATCAACGTCTGCGCGGAACGTGCTCTCACTTGCGCCGCCCGTATAGGTCTTGGCGAGGCGGCCGGATTTGTCGATCAGTAGTGTGGTGGGAAGCGCCTCGACAGTCCTTGCTACTACGAGCTGCTGATCAAAAAAGGCCACCGGATATTGGACCTTGAAGTCAGAAACGAATTTGCGGACTACATCCGGATTGCCGTCGTCCATGGAAACACCAAGGACCGCCAGTCCATTTCGGCGATAGTCGTTGGCGAGCCTGACCAAGCCCGGCGTTTCCTGCCTGCACGGAGGGCACCACGTGGCCCAAAAGTTCAGAAGGACAACCTGGCCCCTGTGATCGTCGAGTTTCCACGAGTTTCCGCCGAGGTCGGCCACCGTGATATTGGCCACGCGTTTCCGCGTCGATCCAGGCGCGAAGTGCCCAGGCTGGGCGGAATCCCCAGAACCCAGAGCGTAGAGTAGAACCAACGTGAGTCCGAGCAGGACAAAAGTGTTTACGAAACGGCGAGGATTTTTCATAAGTGCAGACAGCGAGCGGATTGCTTTCCCTGTTCTTAGGATGCAGCGCAGCCGCTGAAAGTGACAGCCGCTTGGTGAAATCAAACGCCGCAGCCTTCGCAGAGGCCAACGCAAGCATTGCGCGGCTGCGGGGCACCGAACTGCAAGACGTGCGCGGGATCCTCTTTTGAAGGGGAACGCGGCAAGTCGCCCACCTGGCTGCAACTCGCCCCGCATCAACAACTTGATAGATGTTCAGCCTGGGAGCGACTGCTTGGCACGAGCGGTGCGATCTACCGGTGTAAGTCGAATTCATCGACTCGGAATCAAGGAGAAATACTCATGACTCGCAAAACCTATCGCTCCAACATCGCGGCCGCCCTACTGCTGGCTGCAGTCGTCCTCGCACTAACCGCGCCTGCCATGGCGCAGTACCAGCCTGCCGGTCCCGGTTCTGGCGTCACCACAATCGTCCAGCCCCTCACCGCCGAGGAACTCAAGGCGATGCAGTTCATGCGGGAAGAAGAGAAGCTCGCTCGGGACGTATACCGTGCTCTTTTTGAAAAATGGAACCTCATCGTATTTCGCAACATCTCGGCAAGCGAAGAGGCGCACTTTGCCGCGATCGGAACGCTATTGACCCGGTACGGTGCTGTAGACCCGGCTCAAAGCAGCGCTGGCGTCTACACGGACCCGGCTCTGAACGCGCTCTACAATCAACTCCTTGCCAAAGGCATGCAGTCGGCGCAGGACGCTCTGGAAGTCGGGATCCTTATCGAGAAGAAGGATATCGCCGACCTGGAAAGCGCACTGAACAGCACGACTAAGTTCGACATCAAGCGCGTCTACAACAATCTCATGAACGGGTCCTACAATCACCTGGACGCATTCGAGACCGTCTGCGCCGTGACGGCGCCAGCCATTTGACCACGAAGGTGGGGAGATCGGCGCGAGTAGCGGGTTACCCGCGCCGCCTCCCATCAAGATATGTACGCACTGTGCGACAGGCCCGCCGGAGCTGAGAGCAGCGCTCGGGGCTCAGTCAAAATGGCAATCCAGGACGGGACAACCGAGCGGATCCGGTAGTGCGGGCGTGGGAAGCTCGAGCCTGAGGCAGAAGCAATTGGGCGGTCCGGCACCCGCGCACAGTGAAGGGCTAGCGGCGTCCGCCGCCGTGGAATCCTCCACCGCCACCGTGGAATCCTCCACCGCCGCGGACGCCGCCGCCATTGCCACCATGGAAGACGCCTCCGCTGCTACCGCGCAAACTGCCGCCGCCGAAACTGCCACCGCTGCTAGAGCCGCCGATGCCACGACCGACGCTGGCCGCGTGTCCAACACGCCCGAAGCCCAGACTTCCCGGCGCGTAGTGCGGACGGTAGCCAGGCCCAAAACGACGGTAGTCCCCTCTGACAAAACCGTAACGGTATCCATATCCCCAGTACGGCGCTTCAAAAACCATCCACGGGGAATAGAAGCCCCAGCCAAATGGGTCGAGGAAAATCCCGTCGCCCGGCATGAACGTATACGCATTAAACCCAGGATTCCAGTACCAACCGTCACCATACCAGGCGGTGGGAGACCAGCCGACGCCACCTGCGTATGTTCGTGCCGAATCCACGTTGGCCTCCGCTAAATAGGACGATCTCAGGCTGGCCCACCTGTAGAAATCGTCCGTATACGCTTTCTTGTCGAACTTTTGTGGCTTTAGCTTTCCGACAGTGTTGAGATTCAGTTGGTGCCCGCTTTTGACCTGAATCCGCTGCCCCTCTGCTTCAACGACAACCTTGCCGTCAAAGACGCGGATCAGTCCGTGATCCGAATCGAAGTCATACAGGCCAGGCTTTAGCAACTGCACGCTTGAATTATTTTCGGCGATTCGAACGTTGTTTTCCGGCCGGATCTCCGCGACCTCGACCATGGCGCGGCCCTTTTGCAAGGTGGTGATTGTATCCGCCAGGCCTGGCGAATTCATCTGTAGGGAGCTGTTTTCGCCCACTCGTAAGAAAATTCCTGGGGTCATCAGGATCTCCGCCCTGCCGTTCGCCGTTGACAGCGCTTGTCCCGCCGACAACTTGACTGATCCTATCGATTTTTCGGTGAGGGTTCGCGCACCGATGGTAGCCTGCCCTTCAATGTAATTGACTGTCCCGGGTTGCGGGGGTATAGATCCCAAAAGTGGGGTGCATATCAGCGCAGCCAGGAAGAAGCCCTCAATCGCCTTCTGCCTTGACCGATTCATAACATCTCATCCCTCTAACTGTTCGATGCGGGCTTTGTTCGCACCGTTGCTAGGGTGGATCTACTAGAGATGGGCTGCGGCGGACAGGATGGGGGCTGCCTCGGGGTTTTGCGGCTCGAAGGCGCACCGGACGTTCCTGTCGAGGTTCTCCACGCAGACGGCAGGCACCGTCCCCCTGATCGCTGGAAACAACATGTTCTACTTCGGCCACTTCGGCCGGCATCTCCAGCACGGGCGCAGACTACGCGGCTAAGTCGCGTCAAGCGACTGGCTCTCTCTGCAGGCGCACTTGTTCGGATATTGCGACTACCCCAGCCAGGCCAACCAGCATTGCCTCGCGCTCCACCGCAATGACAGCACGAGCCTCGAAGATGCTTTCGAAGATCCCGCGGCAACCCCAACCGCTGCGGCCGCACGGTGACATAGGATGCGGAGAGCCGTTGTTACGGCTTCCACGGGCCACTTGAAAGCCGGCAACAATACCCTGCGGGCTGTCTCCGGTTGCTACAAGTGCCGATGGGGCAGCGGCGCCGCTGCCCCAACGCCCTCCACAACGCAAATACTACTTGCGTCCCCGCCGCTGGCCACCGCCCGTGCCACCACCAGTCCCGGGCTGGTGGATTGGGCCGGACCCGTCCTGGGGGCCTGCTTTCTTGCCATTACGTTTGCCAGCCTTCTGTCCCGGAGTCTGGGTTTGGTTGGGAGTGCCCGTCTGTCCAGTGTTCGGCGGATTCTGCGCGAGCACTGAGCCCGCGGTCATCACGAACAGGGTTGCGATCGCCAAGTGTGTCTTTTTCATTTCGTCGGTCTCCTTTCTGACCTTGCCATGCAAAGTGCACCGACGTGGCCAGCTGTAAAGTATCTGCAAATACGGGACTTCCACGCTGACGAACGATGTCCGGCGCGCAAGAGCCGCACTTTCGTGCCCCCCGCCGCGCAATTCCCGCGGGGCCTTGCCGACCGGCGGCCCGTGCCTGATGGCGCGCAACCCTGCGTACCATCAAGGTCCACTCCGCAGGGGTTGCGCAGGCCAAGTTTGTGCGCGGGGTGCAAGTGATTGGTCTGGTTGGTCAACGCCTGTGTGGGGAGTTGGTAACGGGGTTGCTTCCACTCCCCGATTGGAAAGCGAGTCGAGACAAGATGCCAGAGACCCTGATCAATTTATCTACCCCGAAACGAAAGATGCGGGGACCTTCCGCCAAAGCGCTGCGCCACGTCGTCATGGCATTCTTCTTTCTGTTCTTGCTGCACGTGGCATACGATCATCAGGTGCGGGGTGGCGGACCGCGGGGCACTCCATCCGTAGAGGCGTACTGCCCCTTTGGCGGTCTGGAGACGCTCTACCAGTTTGTAATTACCGGGGATTCATCCGCCGCGTCGAGCCTTCCGCTCTGATACTCCTAGTCGCGCTCGTGCTGTTGACGCTGGTCGCGAGTCGTGGCTTCTGCGGGTGGATCTGCCCGTTCGGATCGTTGCAAGAATGGCTGGGTCTGCTGGGCCGCAAAATTTTCCGGAAGAGATTCAACCCCACTGGGCGGTGGGACCGCGGGCTACGCTATCTGAAGTACGGAGTGCTGGTAGGTGTTATCGGGCTGACGTGGCACACCGGTGGGCTGGTGTTCCGGGGCTACGATCCATTTCTGGCATTCTTTCATCTGGGCAACGGCATCAGCGAGTTGAAGTGGGCGTACGTGGTGCTGGGCGTCGTGCTGGTTGGTTCGTTGTACATCGAGCGATTCTTCTGCAAGTATGCCTGTCCCTTGGGAGCTGCGCTGGGCCTGCTCGGCCGCATCGGACTTACCAAGATTCATCGCGAGCCCTTGGACTGCAAAGGCTGCAATCTCTGCCACACGAAGTGCCACGCCCATGTGGACTTTCTTTCCCACACCATTATTCGGGATTCCGAGTGCAACCACTGCATGGACTGCGTGGTGGATTGTCCCAGGCCCAATGTACTATCCGTCCGCGGCGCAAAGTGGCGTTTCTCGCACCCGGTGTATGCGTCGATGCTGGTAGCCGGTTTGTTCGCGGTTATCGGGACGAGCACGCTCGCCGGAAAATGGCAGACTAAACCAGCGATGCTGTCCTTCACCGGCCAGGCCGGCAAGGTCGATCCGGAGAACATCCGCGGGTGGATGACACTGCAGGAAGTCAGCACGGGCTACTCCGTTCCGCTGGAGCAGTTGTATCGGGAGGGCGGCATACCATTCCGTGTGCCCGCCACCGCCCGGCTGAACACGATCGCACGCGACTACAATGTGCGCTTCGAACCGGACGCACTGCGGGAGGTGGTGCGCAGGCTATTGGCCGGCGAGAAGCCCAGCGCCCAGAAACCGGCGGCAGCCGAGGCTCTGGCGCAGTCGAAGCATCAGGGGTCCGACGAAGCAGTGAAGGGCTTCATGACCCTGAACGAAATCGCCGTCAAAACTGGCGTGCCGAAGGAATACATCCTGACGACCGTCGGCCTGCCGCCGGATATCGACGGAAGAACGCCGATCCGGGAGTGGATGCACGCTCAGGGAAAGAACATCCAGGATATCCGGACGGCGGTCAAGCAGTATGCGGCAAAGTGAGAGCGGCAGCCTCTATCAGATAGTTGTAGCTTCCGACGTTGGTTGCCTGAAGGATCTGCCAACCCGCGTCTTTCAGAACTTTAGCCGCGTCGGTGGCCGCGATGCGATGGCCGGCAGGGGGCCCCGGTGGGTTCGGTACATCGGTTCGCCAATCGAGGATTGCCAAGCGGCCGCCCGGACGCAGGATGCGCGTCATCTCCAATAGCACGAGAGCTTGATCGTCCAGTTCGTGCCAGACATTGCCGAGGAAGGCGAGATCGCAGCTGGCGTCCGCGAGGTTGGTAGCGGTTGCGTCGCCCGCAATGAGCTCGAGGTTCGAGGGAGCCTCGGAAGTGCGCAACTTGGCGGCGAGGAACTCCAGCATTTCAGGTTGCAGGTCAACGGCAAACAGTCGTCCGGCCGGCGCAATCGTGCGTGCAAAGGGAATGGCGAAGTACCCGGAGCCCGCTCCGATGTCGGCGACGGAAGTGCCACTGGTCAGGTTCAGCAAGCGATTGACATCCAACGGTGGCAGCCAAGTCAGTCGCTCAGGGTCTTCGAGTTTGTGAATTCTGCCGGGATTGAAAATTCTATCGCTCATCATTGATAGGATGCCGCGAAATGAATCTCGCATGCTGGAGACTGTGGCCGAGGTGGCCTAAGCTCTGCATTCCCTTGTCATCTGCCGGGCTTTGGCCGCACTTCGATCGAAGCAATCGATACTGGGGCAAGGGCCGTCGCCAGCGAGGCGAACTCCGGCGTGGTGCCCACGTACGAAGGCGTGATGCTCTGGTACACCGCTTCCACCCGAATGCGCCCCGCCGCCGCGCCGGGTGGCAGCGCGATTTCATAGCGCACCTGGTGCGATCCGGGTCGGAAGCCCGGATCCCCGTCAACTCCCACCGGCCCGATTTGTGCTCCGCGGGACTGGTCGAAGCCGTTTGGCAGGATGCGGTTGTCCTTGACATATGCAGCCGCGCGTAGCAACGAAGTAGTGGGACGGCCTTCAGCGTCCTGCGTCGCCGCCTGGTAGATCATGACCTCCTCGGGACGCGAGATCACCGACCGATGGGGTTGGCGTTCGACGGCACCGGTGAGCGTTCCGGAACGGGCGTCCCAGGCGCCGGATTCGAACAACGAGGTGCCCCTGTCCGAAAACGCCTGCAGGTGGAGCCAAATTCTCCGGCTTGGGAAACCGGTGGGCAGTTTGTGCCCGGTGAGGTTGCGGACGTCCACGGTCACGACGAGCCGTCCACGCTGCACTACCCCGGATGCCGCAAGGCTGACGGAGGCCCGGAGCGACTCCAGAGCACGCTGAGCGGTACGCTGCAAGGCAGGCGCGTTCTCCCTTTCGATACCGGCCAGGAGCGTCAGCATCGCGGTATTGGCGCCAGCGAAAAAATGCTGCCCAAAGGGTTTGCGGGGGTGTGTCGGTGGGAACCACCGGCCCGGTGGCATGTGGGCAATGTACTGTGCGGCCAAGGCTCCTGAGGCATCTCGCAAGGGCGGCATGTGGCACTTCTGACACGTGACGCCTGCCTTCGGAAAATCGCTGGCCAACCATTCCAGATAGGGAGCCTGCTCGATCAATGCTCCTGTGACGCGGCCATCGGCGGCCAGGGTCGGGGTGATCACGGTGTGGCACGAACCGCACAACGAGGATTCGAGCACGTGCTTTGACTCCACTGGCGTCAATCCGGTGTGGTGTTGCATGGGCATAGCGAAGGGCTTTTCGTGAGGACCGTAGACCTCGTTATCGGCGTTGATCTGAAACCCGCCCGTGAATGATGCGGGGGTGCCCAACCGCGCCGCCGAGATTTGGTGGCAGACCGTGCAGGTTACGCCTTCGCCGTCCGGACGCAGGTCGCGCAGCGCCATCCCGCTGCCGGCGCCGCGCAGCAAATACTGCTGGGTGGGAGCGTGGCACCGCAGGCATTTGTCCTCGATGACCGCGGCGGCCGCAGGGGTGAGTGCCGCCTCTTCCCGAACCTTGGCCTTCCAGAAGGGGTCGCGCGAGGAGTGGGCCATCATACTGCCGCTCCAGAGTGCGAAGGGGGCGATTGATTCGACACGCTCGTCCGCGGGGTCGGCTATTTTCGAGTGGCAAAGCGCGCAGGAGGAGGCTGCGGGAAACGAGATCTCCGTGCCGGCGGCAATTGCCGCAGGTATCCAGGTCGCAAGCAGTGCTACGGCGAAACCCGCCGCGAGCATCGACCGCAGTTCCGCCGTGTGGCAACGTCGTCTTAGCATTTCGTTTTAAACCTCATCCGCCCGCCCGTCCAATCCCTGCACGTGCTCCATGGAGCCCGCTCCGTCCTCTTCCAACTGGTATTCCTTCAGCCGGTACTGCAACGTGCGCAGGCTGATGCCCAGTTGTTGGGCCGCGAGCGTCCGGTTGCCGCGATTCATTCGCAGTGCCTCCTCGATGGCTTGCCGTTCGATGTCCCGCCACAGCAAAGGCCTGCGCTCTTCCGCATGCAACATGGCCAGGTCGCCGGCAGTGACACGCTCTTCGCACAGGATCGCCATCCGCTCCATCGCATTCTCGAGTTCGCGAACATTGCCGGGCCACCTGTAAGATTGGAGAATTCTCACCGCCTCTCTGGCGAGAGCGGGCGGGGCTTTGCCGAGTTCCACGGCTGCGCGCCGCAGGAAATAGCCTGCCAGTGGCTCGATATCCGACGCGCGATCGCGCAGTGGCGGAATCTCAATGGGGAAGCGGTTCAGGCGGTAATAGAGGTCTTCCCGAAAGCGGCCCTCGGCGGCCACGCTCTTCAAGTTGCGGTTGGTGGCGGCAATCACCCGTACATCCACACTGACCTGGCGGGTTCCGCCGACGCGCTCGAAAGTTTTCTCCTGGAGCACGCGCAGGAGCTTGGCCTGAAGGTTGGCATCCAGTTCACCAATCTCGTCCAGGAATAGCGTGCCGCCATGGGCGCGCTCGAATCTACCGAGGTGTTGTCCCACCGCCCCGGTAAAGGCGCCTTTTTCATGCCCGAACAACTCGCTTTCAATCAGCGTGGGGGAAAGCGCGGCGCAGTTCACCGCGACGAAGACCCTCTGGCTGCGAGCGCTATTGGAATGAATGCAGCGAGCGATCACTTCCTTGCCCGTTCCACTCTCACCAGTGAGCAGGACCGTAGCGTTGGTGGGCGCGACCTTGCGCGCCAGTTCGAGAAGCGCCGTCATTTTGGGATCGCCCGCGATCATGCCGCGGCAATCGAAGCGCTTGGCCTGTTCCTCGCGCATCAGGGCGTGCTCGAGTTTGGTGCGTCGCTGGTCGAACGCACGGCGGACCGTGATGCGCAGTTCATCGGGACTGTTGAGGGGCTTGCCGAGATAGTCTTCCGCCCCTAGTTTCACCGCTTCGACGGCAGATTCGAAAGTGCCGAAAGCGGTGACCATGATGACAGGGACATCGGGCGCCTGTTCGGAGAACCAGCGAAGTACTTCGATACCGCTGCCGTCGGGTAGTCGCAGGTCGGAGATGACGAGGTTGTACTGACGCGCTGCACCGAGTCGAAGAGCGTCGCCAATGGAACCTCCGGATTCCACCTCGTAGCCTTCATCCGAGAGGATCGCGGCCAGCAGTTCCCGAAAACCAGGGTCGTCGTCAATTACCAGAATTCGTTCCATAAAATGTCAATTCGGCCCTTGTGCCGTGAGGGTCCCTCGGCGCCATCCGGAGGCTGCCGCCTAGTGATTCGACCAGCTTTTTCGAGATCGGCAGACCCAAGCCAGTACCCGACGCCTTGGTGGTCACAAAGGGCGCGAAGAGTTTCGCGCGCACCAACTCGGGCAGTCCCGGACCATCATCTTCCACAGAGATCAGGAGTGTGCCGTCGCGTTCCGGCGCTGCGCGCAGACTGACCGTGCCGGCCGACCCCTCCGGTATGGCTTCAATGGAATTTCGGATCAGGTTGAGCAGCGCCTGCTTCAACAGGTCGGGATCGGTGGAGAGGTTGCGGATGCGCGAGTCGCAACTGAAACCGATAGGGCGCTCTCCGATCGCCTCGTGCGCGTGGGCGGTTAGATCCGCGGTGATAGCTTCCCAACAGGTGGAGCGCACCACAGGCTTTTGCGGTCGACCATAGAGAAGCAGAGCGTTCACCAGCGCCTCCAGGCGCAGGCTCTCGCGAACGATCGCGTTCAATGGTCTCTCCTGGCGGGGCGAGGCATGCTCGCGAGCCAGTTGGGCGAAGCCCTTGATGGCGCCCAACGGATTGCGAATCTCGTGCGCCAGAGTGGCGGAGAGCAGGCCCAATTGCGCGAGCCGTTCGGTTTCGACCTGCTGGATCTGGAACCGCGCGACGCGCCGGGTGCTCCAGATCGCGTAAAACGAGATCGCCAGTAACACCGATCCGCTCAGAATTGCGATCAAGAGATTGTGGCGCGCGTGAACCAGGATGACGTCGGGCGCGGCGGCTGCCAGATCGATTTGCGCGACATTTACCTCCGAGGCGGAATGGAAGGGTATGTAGGCACGAAAAACCGCGCCATCACCAGTGCCGACCTCCTCAGTCCGATAGAGTTCCCTGCCTGAGCGGATTGCCTCCAATGCCGGACTGCCGTCGCCGCGGTCGGAGGAGCGGAATACGTAAATGCGAACGAGGGCCGCGTCGGCCTCGAGGAGTTCGTCAAACGCGTTACGCCGCAATTGTTCCGGTGGCATCAGTTCGAGCCGCGCGGCGATGTTGGCGGCGCGATCGCGTAGGAAGATGGAGCGCATCTCGCGGAGTTCCCGGGTGGAAAGTACGGAGTGAAAGACCAGCACCAGAGGAAAGCCGATGGATATGCCAAGGAGCATATAGGAATACAGCTTGCCTGGCCATTTCCAAGGCGCGCGTACCTGGTCTGCTGGTGGCATGTGTGGATTTCGGACTTTCAGGCCTCTCAATATTACAGATGCGTTTTAGCCGCCTTCGTGACATTCCACGCATCTACTTTCAGTACAGTGATTTAGGCGGTTAGGGCAACAAGCGGTTGGTCGCAGGTGCGCAAACCTTGCGCCCGATCCGGGACTCCACGCAAGAACTGCGCGGTGCCGCACTGCTAAGAGGCAGTAGTTCCTTGTTGGTTCAACAGATTGTGCTGCGGCCTATGCGTTGCAGTAATCCATTGGGAAGAGAGGCACGATGAGACCCGCGATGCTCTACACATTGGCCGTTATGCTGGCTGCCACCACGGCGGCGATGGGGCAGACCCCGGGCGGCATGGGGCGCCGAGGGATGGGTGCCGTACCTGGCGGTCCAACTGTGGACATTAAAGGCAAAGTAGCCTCGGTGCAGATCACCCCGGGCGCAGGAATGCCGTTTGTCACGATAAAGAACGGCGACCAGAAGATGAAGGTTTACCTGGGCTCGATGCGTTACCTGATGGGGCAGGGTTTCAATCCGAAAATGGACGAGGAGATCGTGGTGAAAGCCTACAAGTGGAACGACGATTTCGTCGCCGCCACGGTCACGCTGCCCGCCCAGGGCAAGACTCTGCGGCTGCGCGATGACGACGGCCGCCCGTTGTGGCGCGGCGGTCCGATGCGCTGACGTCGTGTTCGGTGATGATCAATTGAGGGCCTGACCGGCCACTCCTTAGCGTCCTCAAGTGAATCTGCCGGAGCCCGACGAGCCGCACCCCCCGGACGAGAAAGCCGATAGCAGACGCTCCACTTCATCGGACCGGCATTCCGGACACGCCAGACCGTCATCGGCATCTGCCATGCGGCGCAGCATCTCAAAACGCTCGCCGCACTTGCGGCAGCGATATTCGTACATGGGCATAATTGAGTTCCAATCGGTAGGATGCAGTCCCGGGCCAAAAGTGACAACCGGGATCCCGTCGTGCACGCCGGTGTCACTATTCGCGGCGGTCTGCATCTTACCTAATGGAGCCACCAATGGACACCCCAGGTTTCAAGACAATTCTTTGCCCCGTAGACTTCGGCGAACTCTCCGCTCACGCGCTGCGACACGCAAATCTGCTGGCGGCGTGCGGCAATGCGAGAGTCATCGCCATCTATACCAACTGGTTTGAAGCCCCGCCCTATTTCACGGCGGGACGAGTGGATGAACTGCAGAAACAGTACCGCGAAGCTTTCGTTGAGGCGGAGCGTAGCTTGAAAGCCTTTGTCGGTTCGACTCTTGGTGAGAACGCCGGCAATATTGAGACCCGCGTCCTCGAGGCCATGCCCGTGGATGGTATCCGGGAGCTGGCCGCCACCACTGGCGCGGACCTGATTGTGATGGGGACGCACGGCCGGAGCGGATTCAATCGCTGGATGCTGGGTTCGGTGACCGAACGAATCTTGCGGGAGAGCACGGTTCCTTTGCTCACGGTGCGCGCTGCTCCGAGAGGACCGGTCAGGCGCATCTTGAGCCCAATCGATGGCACGGAAGCATCTCGCAACGCATTTCGCCTGGCCGCACAACTGGGCGCCTGCTTTAACGCCGAGATTACGGCGGTTTACGTTCATGAGAGCGGAGTTGCTCAACCGTCGCCGGATCTGTGCACCTGGATTCCGGACGAAGCGCGGAAACGCTGCAACATCCGTGAACTCGTCCGGCATGGGGATCCGGCGCAGGAGATCGTTGCCTTGGCGACGGAAGAAGCGTTCGACCTTCTGGTGATTGGAGCACCTCACAGGCGCTTCTTTGAAGGCCAGGTACTCGGCACCACTACGTTGCGTGCGGTTCGACACGCCCCATGCCCGGTTTTGACAGTGAGTGGTCCGGGAGAGGTTCGATAATGCCTGAATGGGTTAGCTTTGTAGGGTTTTTGCTGCTCTACTTGATTGTGATGAAGTGGGTATTGCCCAAATTTGGGGTGCCTACTTGAATGGCGAATTCCTGCGACGTCGCGGCGCGACGTAAAGAAACAGATCAGCAACCACCAGCCACACCAGAGCAGCAGTCACGCTGACTGGCAGGGGTTCCCCTGAAGGAGGCGTACGAGCATGATACAGACTGGCGACGCGATTGGTTATGGTTACGTGCGAGAGGTGCCGCTCGGGTTTGAAGAGGCCGTTACGAGGATCGAAGCCGCCCTCAAAACCGAGGGCTTCGGTGTCCTGTGCCAGATCGATCTTCAAGCGAAGTTGAAGGAGAAGTTGGGAGTTGAGTTTGGGAAATATGTCATCCTGGGCGCCTGCAACCCGCCGATCGCCTACCAGGCGCTGCAACAGGAAATCAATCTGGGACTGCTGCTGCCATGCAATGCGGTTGTCTACGAACAGAACGGCCGCATCCACGTAGGTGTTGTGGATGCGGCAAAGATGCTCTCCGTGGTGGGCAACCCGGCAATGGAAGGGATGGCGCGGCAGGTGAATGAAAAGCTCCGCCGCGCCGTAGATCTGGTGGCCGCGCCGGCCACAGACTAATCCGCTTCCCAGCCACGCCTGCTACTTGGCCGGCGTCTGAGACCCGCCATTGGGACAGTTTCCGCCCATGCCGCGTCCCCGGCCGTTCATCGGACCGCGGCCCTCGCCGACCGGTTTGCCCGTCCTTTCGCAGATGCCGTCTCCATTGGTGTCGCCCTTGCCGGCTCCGCCTTGTCCGCGCCCCTGGCACTGACCCTGGCATTGCCCCTGTTCCTGGCATTGGCACTGGCCTTGCCCTTGGCACTGCCCCTGGCCCTGTTTGGGCTGACTACCTTGCTGTCCGAATGCAGCTAGACCGGTGAAGAGAACGCCCGCCGCGAGAATGCTGAGTATCACTTTCATGTAAGTACCTCCGCTACCTGATAGGGCATCCAGAGCGCCAACGATCATCCCCTTGAAAACGCGCGCCTTCGCCTCGGAGGCTTGGCGCCGACCGCGCAAGGCTTGCGCGCCGGGCTGACCGCCGGCGCGGCTGTTGCGCACCCGTAGGCGACCGCCGGGCACCCAAGGCGTTGATTCCTCGTGACTGGGATGCTTGGCAGGCTCCGTGCATTTACTCCGGCGAAGGTCAAACAAGGAGACTATTCAATGAAGAAGACGCGTTTATCCACTTTGGCGGTCATGGTCATCGCCGCAACCGCCGCTTTCGCACAGGGACCCCGCGGCACGCAGCAACACCAAAATACGTCGAACCATCCGGCCGCCGTGCCGGACATGACGAAGACACGCACGGTAACCGGTACGGTGAGTGCGGTCGACATCGGTTATGGGATGCAGTATCCCTCCGTGACCGTCAACCAGACACTTATCAAAGTCGCTCCGGTATGGTTCCTGGTGGAGCAGAACTTCGAACTCAAGGCCGGCGATCAGGTCAGCGTCGTCGCTGCGCCCTCCACGGTGGCGGGTGATTCCTATCTTTACGCCATCGAAATCGCCAACATCGGCGCCAAGACGAGGATTGTGCTGCGCGATGCCGCCGGTGTCCCGACTTGGACGGCGACCACCGGTGCGCGTGGCGGGAATGCGGCTGGTGGCGGGAATTGCAGCGGCTGCCTGGACCTGACGACGGTGAACACCGCGGCCGGTACGGTGGAAAAGATCAGCATGGGAATCGGCATCCAGATGCCGTCGCTGGTGGTAAAGACCTCCGCCGGCGCGCTGGTGTCGATGAAACTTGGCCCGGAGCGCGTATTGCTCGGCGCCGATTTCGAGGTCAAAGCCGGCGATAACGTCTCTGCGAAGTACGCTCACGAAACGTGCACGGACGAGAACGTGGCACTGCAGTTGACCAACTCCGCTGGCGTCACAATCACTCTCCGCACCAGCGACGGAACACCGAACTGGAACTGACTTGCCTGATCAGACGGTGCACGCGCCCGGAAGGCCACCGCGGCTTTCCGGGCGCACTTGCGTCGGGAGCAGTACGCCGGGATTTCCAGGCGACCTGCGATGAAGTGAATCCGGTCAGTCCCCCTATTTCGGTGGAGTCGACTTGTCTACCGTCAAACCGGCCGCCTGGTAGGCAGCGAGGCCGCCCGCCAGCGACGAGACGTTGGTGTAACCCATTTTCCCTAGAACGTCCGCGGCAACGGCGGACCGCCCGCCACCCTGGCAGTAGACAACGATGGGAGTCGCTTTCTGCGGGATCCGTGATTCGATGTTCACATCCAGGACGCCGCGCCCTACGTGAATCGCCCCCGGGATGCGGCTTTTGTCCCACTCATTGTCTTCCCGGACGTCCACCAGTACCGGGGAGGGGCTTGCCTTTTGAAGCACACCGAGTTGGTCGGCACCGATTTCGCGGATGCGTGTCTTGGCGTCCTTCACGAGGGCCTGAAAATAAGCGCCGGTGCCAGCAGGCCTGACAGCCGGCGCGCCAGTTTGCGCCGGCAACCAGACACTGAAACACATGCAGCAGGCGGAAATCAGGAGCAGCGGTCGGATTCTTGTCATGAAACGGTCCTTTCCGGTTTTGATAGCTCTTTGGAGGCTCCCACCTCGGGTTTACCCCGGAATTTTCATTTGGGACTCCCAAGTCCTATTCAGTCTACACCCACCAGACATCCATTGATCCCGCTTGCCACTACCACTAATCTGTCACTTCCCCGACAAGACTGCATCAGGAGTAGTAGGCCGAAGGCGCCGTGTGGCGAGACTCGGCCCCAGATGGAGGTGTGGAGCGTGCGGTATCTGCAGATGAAGCGGTGGTCGCCGTATTTGGTCGGCGTATCAATTGGCGTGCTATCGTGGTTTGCCTTTCTCAGCGTGGACCGGCCCATCGGAGTATCAACGGCGATCTCCAGGACTGCTGGGATGATCGCGAGTGCCGTCGCTCCCGATCATGTGGCCCGGAACGCATATTTCTCGAAGTTCCGTCCGATCGTGGACTGGGAATGGATGTTGGTGGTGGGGCTGGCGCTGGGAGCGTTCGTGAGTTCGCGCCTGTCGGGAGACAAAGCGACCGAGCCCGTAGAAAGTCTGTGGCGCTTGCGGTTTGGGGCGTCCCGCCGGAAACGCTACCTGGTCGCCTTTTTCGGTGGCGTGATCCTCATGTTTGGCGCGCGATTGGCCGGGGGCTGCACCAGCGGCCATGGAATCAGCGGCTCGCTGCAGCTCGCCCTCTCGGGATGGGTTTTCTTCGCCTCGGTTTTTGCGTCGGGTATACTCACAGCGCTCGTGCTTTTCGGCAAGGAGAACGCTCATGACTGACCCGGTCGGCAAGTTAACACTCGGACTCATCACCGGATTCCTCTTCGGCTTCTTTCTTCAAAAGGGCGCCGTGACCAAGTACCCGGTCATCGTTGGGCAGTTTCTGCTCCGGGACTTCACTGTCTTGAAGACGATGCTGACGGCTGTTGTGGTCGGCGGTATTGGTGTATACACTCTTCGGGCGTTCGGACTCGCGTCACTGCATGTTAAGCCTGCGCAACTGGTGGCGGTGTCGCTGGGCGGCTTGGTCTTCGGTGTGGGAATGGTGCTTCTTGGGTATTGCCCAGGAACGGGCGTGGCCGCTGCCGCCGAAGGGAAAACCGATGCCCTGTTTGGTGTTGTCGGGATGATGTTGGGCGCCTTGCTCTTCGCCGAGCAGTTCTCTTTCTTCGGAAAGAACGTTCTCGCCTGGATCGATCTCGGTCCAGTGACACTCCCGGAACTGACTCGCATACCCGCCTGGGCGATTTTCGTCGGCTTGACCGCTGGTGCGGTGATGCTGTTTCGGCAGATCGAGGGTTGGGAGCGGCGATCATAAGCCACGTACTACCAGAGCTTCCTCACAATGGGTCCGCACGGAAGGGCACGCTTCAGTGACGCCTTCGCGGTGCCGCAGAACGTCTTCAAACAGCAGGCGAGCCGGTTCCACATGCTGGGGCGCGGAGCAGGCAACAGCTCCGGCCTCCGGTGGGAAACTTGCTCCGCCAGCGAGTCGGTCAAAGGCGAAGCGCTGATGAACATGGCGCCGTGTCCAGCGAGCCGGCCGAGCACGGCCTGCCCGTCGCCGTCTACGTAAGTCACTCCACTCAGATCCACGAAAAGGTTTCGCCCGGCAAGCGTCGATCGGGCTGTCAGCCATGTCTGTTCCAGTTCCTTCGCCTTGCCGCCGCTCAACGCCCCAATGATTTGAAGGGTCAACGATTGCGTGCCGTCGTGTATGTAGAACGAAGCCATTTGCTCCTCTAAGGTAAGGGCCATCCCGGACGGGTTGGTGATTATGCCGCGGGCACGTACCCCCGCCGCAATCCACCAACCGGACGGCTGATCCACCGGTCCTATTGCTTTGCGGATCCGAGTTCGACGGGATAGCCCTTATCGATCCAGTCCTTGGCGAAATTGCTCTCGACGTACATAGCTTTCACGTGGCTGAATCCCATCTGCTTCAACGCATCCACGGCCGGTTTCACGTTGGGGCAGTTGCTCCACGGGCAGCATCCGCAATAGAGAATGATCTCGCGGTCGCGAGGGAGCTTTCCGGCAGCCACTTTGAGCGCTTCGAGACCCTCGGCTCTGGATCCGGGGCCAGCGTAGATTGACCCCGGTATATGCTTGCCCCGATAAAGCAGGTTGGGGCCCACATGAAAGAGAACGGGCTTCGTCCCTTTCGCGGCCAGTTGAGCGGCCACCTCCCCAGGCTGAATCAAAGCCAATTCTGCTGCCAGCCCAACCGCCAGCGTCGTCACCACCAGGATCGTTAGACGTCTCATCCAGATTCCTCTCTTATTTAACTAAGGATCATAGGGCTGTCCCCACCGTTTTCTCGTAATTCGGCAGAGACGCCTTCTTCAACCGGAAATACCTTCAACTTCACTGAACTCAATAGTGTCCCTGTCCGTCGAGTTTCACCTTGCCGGAGAAACTCCGATAGGTATAGACAAAGTATCCGCAGGCAAGCAGCATGCCGGGGATGAACCACATCAGCCCAACCTGAAGACCATAAAGGGGCGCCGCCGAGTCGTGAACGGTCAGACCAAGCGAGGGATCGGCGTTCGAGGGTAGCACGAAGGGGTAGGTTCCGAAGGCCGCGCTGGTAAGCATCCCGACGATAAACAGGCAGGAGCACAGAAAGGCTTCAAGTCCTCCGCGAAAGCCACTGAGAAATCGAATGCCGACAAGCCCCACGACCGCCAAGAGAGGGAAGCCGTAACCCCACGGGCGCGCAGCAAAGCTTTCTTGCAGATGCGGCTGAATGCGGAAGCTGGCGAGCGTGATCAGAACCACCCAGACCAGGAGACCCCATCAGACGGACTTGGCGAAGCGGCGCGCACGAACCTCGACCGCTCCTTCTGTCTTCAACGCGATCCAGAGGGATCCGTGCACCGCCAGTGTCAGGAGTGCTGCAACCGCAATCAAGATCGTGTACCAATCCAGGATTCCGGTGTTCTTGCCTGCTGTGAAATCGGTCCACAGCGGCAGGAAGAATTCGCCCGACCGGTCGAGAGGTACGCCCCTAACCACGTTACCGAGCGCGGCGCCGAAGAAGATCGCCAGCAGTGCGCTTGCGCCTGCGAAAACGACGTCCCAAAGGGGCTGCCAGACGAGACTCTGTATATGGTTGCGGAACTCGATGGAAATGCCCCGCAGGATCAAGAGCCAGAGCACGATCATCAGAGGCAGATAGAACCCGCTGAAGCTCGATGCATAGAGTCCGGGGAACGCGAAGTAGAGGGTTCCCCCACCAGCGAGGAGCCACACTTCGTTGCCGTCCCAGACGGGGCCGATCGATGCGAGAACCGCGCGGCGTTCCCCTTCGGTGCGCGCCACAAACAGGTGCACGATGCCGGCGCCCATGTCAAAGCCGTCCAGAACCACATAGGCAGCGATCATGACAGCGACAAAACAGTACCAGATGGTTTCCATTTGATAGCCTCAAAGCGCCGCGGCGCCTGCCTCGATCAGATGCTCCGGACCCTCTTCGATTTCGCGACGGACCAGGAACAGGAAGAGGATCCCCAGTACCGTGTAGATCCCCATGAAGCCAATCAAGGTGAACAGCGCGTTGCCCGCCGAGACGTGGGGGGATACGCCTTCATGCGTCCGCATGATGCCATAGATGAGCCACGGCTGGCGCCCTACTTCCGCGGTGATCCACCCAGCGGTAGTCGCGATATACGGAAAAGGCAGCATCAGCATCAGCAGCCAGAGCAGATGGCGCGCGTGATAGAGACTGCCGTGCCACAGGCTCAATGATGCCAGCACCATCACGCCGATCAGAATCGTTCCTAGCCCGATCATGATGTGATAGCTGTAATAGAGCAGCGGGATATTGTCCGGCAGGCGTTCCGGCGGAAATTCGTTGAGGCCCTTCACCTGTGCGCCCCAGCGCTGATACGTCAGGAAGCTCAGAGCGCGAGGGATTGTGATCGGATTGTCCAGGCGGTGCTTCTCGATGTCCGGCTGTCCAATAATGGCCAGGGGTGCTCCATTCTCGGTCTCAAACAGTCCTTCCATGGCGGCCAGAGTGGGAGGCTGATGCCAGGCGATGTTCTTGGCCTGTCCGTCGCCGGTGGGGAACGCCATCAGAAAGGTGGAGATCGTCCCCGCGATCACCCCGAGGCGCACAAACGTGCGGCCATACTCTTCACTCCGCTTGGTAAGCAGGTAGAACGCTCCCACCGCGGCCATGACGAAACTGGCCGTGACGACCGACCCGATCATGTTGTGGAGGTACTGCCAGAATAACCACGGATTGAGAAGCAGCCCGGCAAGGCTGGTAAGCAGTATCTCGCCGTTCTTTCCGATCTGGTACCCGGTGGGGTGCTGCATCCACGCGTCGGTCGCAATAATGAAGAAGCCAGAAAGCCACGAGCCTGCGAAGACCAGGAAAGCAGCGAACCAATGAGCTTTCGGCCCAAGCCGCTTTTCGCCAAAGAGGAAAACGCCCAGGAAACTGGATTCGAGGAAGAAGGAGAATACCCCTTCCATAGCCAGTGTCTGCCCTATGACTCCGCCCGCGGCCTTGGAAAATCGGGCCCAGTTGGTCCCGAACTGGAATTCCATCGGGATACCGGTGACGACTCCCATGGCGAAGTTGATTGCGAACATCTTGGCCCAGAATCGAGCCGCGCGGTTGTAGTGCTCATCACCCGTCCGCATTGCCATGGTTTTGAGAATGAGGATCAGCAGCGCCAATCCCATGGTCAGTTGCGGAAAGATGTAGTGAAACGTCACCGTGAATGCAAAGTGCAGACGGTGAACCGTCAAGGCGTCCATAAACGGGAAGTACCCTCTCCTGGCTCATTTGCCAGACTTCGAAATCCACTTATACGCGAGCGTCATCCGGCCCTAGGCGGACCGGACTCCGAGCTTTTTGAGGATGGTGATCAGTGGGCACCAGTTGGTGAATGCCGATTGAAACAGGTTCAACCCAACGAAGGCGGTGAACAGAAACCAGTTGGGGTTTACCCAGTAGCCCATGGCCACGCTAACCATTACGAAGAGGCCGGCGACCAGGCGGAGATAACGTTCGACGTTCATACAGCTTTCCTCCTACGATTCACAACGAAGTAAACGATGGGGACCGTCATGCGCGAAAGCGCGAGCGAAGCCACTTCGCCCGCCATCAGCGCGATGGCGAGTCCCTGAAAGATGGGGTCGAAGAGAATGATCCCGGCACCCACCACCACCGCCGCGGCGGTCAGCAGCATGGGGCGGAAGCGCACCGCGCCCGCATCGATGACCGCGGCGTCCAGTGCCATGCCCTCGCCCAAACGCAGTTCCACAAAATCCACCAGGATGATCGAGTTGCGCACCACAATGCCTGCGCCCGCGATAAACCCGATCATCGAGGTGGCGGTGAAAAAGGCGCCCATCATGCCGTGCGCCGGCAGGATGCCCACCAGCGAGAACGGAATCGCCGCCATGATGATGAGCGGTGTGACGAACGACTGGAACCAGCCCACGACCAACGCATAAATGAGAATCAGGACCGCGGCAAACGCGATGCCCAGATCGCGGAAGACCTCGTAGGTGATATGCCATTCGCCGTCCCACTTCATAGAGTAGCGATCCGAATCGGTGGGCAGCGCCGCCATGTGCTGCTCGATGGCGTAGCCCTCGGGTGCTTTGAACTTGTCCATCTCCGGCCCCAGTTTCAGGATGGCGTAGACCGGGCTTTCCATCGCTCCGGCCACGTCGCCGGTCACATACGTCACCGGCATGAGGTTCTTGTGATAGATGCTCTTGTCTTCGACGGTCTGCGTGACCTTCACCAGTTCGCGCAGCGCCACGAGTCTGCCTGTGCGCCCCGCGACATTCAGATTTTGAATACGGTCCACATCGGAACGGCTGGCGCGATCCAGGCGGACCATAAGTGGCACGTCTTCCTTCTCTGAATCCACGTGCAGCAAGCCGGCCGGATATCCCGCGGAGGCCACCTGCATGGTACGCGCGATTTCATCTTCGGAGATGCCGTTCAGCGCGGCCTTTTCCTGATCCACCAGCATGCGGTATTTCGGCTGGTCATCCTCTACGTACCAATCCACGTCCACCACGCCATCGGTCCGCTTCCACAGGTCCCGAATCTGCCTGGCGATCCGGATGCGGCCATCTTGGGCGGGCCCATATACCTCGGCGACCAGAGTCTGCAGGACGGGCGGACCCGGCGGCACCTCGGCGACCTTGATGCGCGCGCCAAAGCGATTGGCGATGGGCAGCAACCGCTGGCGTACCTGCTTGGCGATCTCGTGGCTCTGCAACTTGCGATCGCCCTTGCCGAGCAGGTTCACCTGGATATCGGCTACGTTCGACCCTTGGCGCAGGTAGTAATGGCGCACCAGACCGTTGAAGTTGAACGGGGATGCCGTGCCCACGTAAGTCTGGAGATTGACCACCTCGGGTTGGCCCAGGGTCGCGGTGGCGAGTTCACTGGCCACGCGCGCGGTTTCTTCCAGCGTGGTGCCGTTGGGCATGTCCACGATCACCTGGAATTCGCTCTTATTGTCGAAGGGCAGCATCTTGACCTTGACGAACTGGAGGTAGAACAGCGAACAGGATCCTAGCAGCAGGAACACGACACCGGCAAGGAAGCCCCACCGCAGCGGCGCGTGGTGCAGAATCGCCCCCATGACACGCCTGTACATTCGGGTAACAAAGTCTTCCTGCTCCCCGTGCTCGCGCTCGTCCGAAGGCTTGAGGATGCGGACCGCGGCCCACGGTGTCACAATCAACGCCACCAACAGTGAGAAGACCATGGCGGCGCTGGCGCCAATCGGAATCGGCCGCATGTACGGACCCATTAAGCCGCCGACGAACGCCATCGGCAGGATAGCTGCGACCACCGTGAGGGTTGCCAGGATGGTCGGGTTGCCCACTTCGTCCACGGCTTCGACGGCCACCTCGAAGGGCGGGCGGGTGCGGTTCGCCGGCATGCGCCAGTGGCGGACAATATTCTCCACGATCACAATGGCGTCGTCCACCAGGATGCCGATCGAGAAGATCAACGCGAAGAGGGTGATGCGGTTGAGCGTGTAGCCATACAGGTAGAACACCGCGAGCGTGAGCGCCAGCGTCACCGGAATCGCCAGGAACACGATCAAAGACTCGCGCAGTCCCAACGTGATGGCGATCAGAATACTCACCGAAATCACTGCAATCAGCATGTGCAACAGCAGTTCGTTCGATTTCTCGGCGGCGGTTTCCCCGTAATTGCGGGTGATGTCCAATTGGACGTCGGCGGGGATCACCGACCCCTTCAGCGGTTCGATGCGGCGCAGCACATTGCCGGCGACTTCCACGGCGTTCGTGCCCTTGCGCTTGGCGATGGAAAGGGTCACCGCGGGCAGGGATTCCTTCGACGCGGCGTTCACCATGCGAACGTACTCGGTGGGCTCGGCTCCGCCATCTGCAACTTCCGCCACGTTGCGCAGGAACACCGGCCTATCGCCAGCGACTCCCACCACGACGTTCCGCACATCTTCGGAAGTGCGCAGGAACTCGCCGGTCTCCATCAGGTACTCGCGATTTCCCGAGTCGAACTTGCCCGATGGCAGACGGCGATTGGAAAGACCCAGCGCTCCGGCTACCTGCAATGCGGACATTTGATAGCCCGCCAGTTTGGCCGCATCCAGCACGATGCGCACTTCGCGCCGCTGCCCGCCCATCAGGGTCACCGCGGAGACATCGGGAACCTGCTTAATGGTGTCATCCAGTTGGGCCGCGATGCGCCGCAATTCGAAATCGCCGTAACGGCGGCTGGAGAGCGTAAGCGCGAGAATCGGCACGTCGTCGATGGAGCGCGGCTTCACCAGCGGCGGCGAAGCGCCCGGCGGGATCCGGTCGAAATTGGCCAGCATCTTTTGGTTCAGGCGGACGATGCTCTTCTCTTCGTCCTGCCCCACATAGAAACGCACGATCGCCATCGATATCCCAGGGCTGGAAGTGGAATAGATGTACTCCACGCCCGGGATCTCCCAAAGCAGTTTCTCCATCGGCTTGGTGACGCGCTCTTCCACCTCGTGCGCCGTAGCGCCGGGCATTTGCACGAACACATCGATCATCGGCACGATGATCTGCGGCTCTTCCTCGCGCGGCAGTTTCCACACGGCGAACGCCCCGATGAGCAGCGCGGCGCAGATCAGGAGTGGCGTTAGTTTGGAGGAGATCCACGCATGGGCGAAGCGCCCCGCGGGACCCAGGCGACGCGGTTCGCTCATTGACGCACCTCGACCCTGCCGCCGTCCTGCAGCCCCGCGGGCACGGGCAGCACGACCTTTTCGCCGGCGGTCAGGCCGGACAGAACTTCCACCCCACCTCCGGTGCGCCGTCCCGTGGTGACCAACCGAGTGCGGGCTACGCCTCCTTCCACCACGAAGACGGACTGCAACTGGCCGCGCTCCGTCAGGGCGCCCTGCGGGATAGCCACGATCTTCTGCGTACCTAGCGGGAAGATTGCCCGGGCGAACATGCCGGTGCGCAATTGCGGCGTGGCGGGGAGATCGAGTTTGACGATGTAGGTGCGCGACGCGGCGTCCACCGAGGGCACGATCTCGGCAACGCGCGCATTCAGCTTGCGGTCCGCATCGAGCACGGCTTCCACCGCCTGGCCTACGCGAACGGAGGCCAGTTTCGATTCATCCACCGCAGCTTCCAGGCGGTAGAGTCCGTCCTGCTCGATGGTGAGGAGCGGAACTCCCGGTGTCGCCAGATTACCCGGCTCGACCGTTCTGGTGATCACTACTCCAGAGAAGGGAGCGGCCAGTTTTGCGTAGTCCCGCATGATTCCAGCAGCGCGGATCTCCTGATCCACCGTCGCCATCTTCGAGGTCACCTGGGCGCGCCGGGAGCGGACCATGTCGTAGTTTGCCTGGGCCGCCTTAAGCCGCCCCGAGGCTTCGTCCAGTTCCTGATTGGAAATCGATTTCTTCCCCGCCAGTTCTTCCATTCGCTTGAAGGTGCTCTGCGCCAGATCCAGATTGGCCTTGGCGGCGGCGGTGGCGTTCTCCAGTTCGGGGATGGCGCTTTCCACCTCTGCGCGGCCGGCTTCGGCGCGCCGCAGGTTCGCATCCAGATCCCGGGCATCCAGCGTGATCAGTACCTGCCCTTCGCGAACATGGTCGCCGACCTGGGCGGTCACCTGCTGCACGTAGCCCATCACTTTGCTCGAGATGGTGGCCGTGGTGCGCGCGCGGACGGTGCCGGTGGCTTCGTAGGTGGTGGGCCAGTCCTGGGCGGTAACTGCCGCCACCTGCACTGCGACGGGGGCGGCCTGCGGTTGGACAGCGCGGCGCTCCGGCTCCTTTCCGCAGGACGTCAAGAGAAGAACGGGGATGGGAAGAAGGAGAAAATAGGGCTTCATTTAGTTCAGAACCTCCGAATCCGCGTTGAGACGGCCCGCGGCAAGTTCGAGCATGGTGGCGGCGATCCTCTGATCGTGGATGGCTGCCAGGTATCGGGTGCGGCTTTCCAGCACGGCGGTTTCCGTGCGCAAAAGGTCAGTCACGTTGTTCATTCCCGCTTCGTAGCGGTTCTGTGTAATCCGCAGGCTTTCCGCGGCTTGCACCACAGCCGCCCTGGCGACCTCGATGCGCTGTTGGGCGGCCTTCAATCCGGCATAAGCGCGCCGCACTTGAAGCCGGATGGCCGAATCGGTTCGCTGCTCATCGAATTCGGCGCGGTGCACCAGATGGGTGGTTTCGGCAATGCGCGCCTTGTCAGCGGAGCCGTTGAACAGATTCCAGCGCAGGGAGACGGCGGCCAGCCAGTTGGCGCCGCCGCGATCGACAAAGCGCTGCCGGTCGGCTTCGAAGGCGCCGCGGACGCTGACTTGCGGCAGCATGGCGGAGCGTGCGCCGTCAGCCTGAGCCTGCGCCAGGCTGGTGGCCAGACGGGTCTGTTGCGCTTCGGGGCGCCCGGTGGAAGCGGCACTCTCCAGACCGCCCAGCGCCAGATCGGGGAGGATGAGCGCCTCCAAGGGCGTGGTCAGCGTGTGCGGCGTGTCCAGGGGCAGCCCCAGGGCATCGTTGAGAGACGCTTTGGCAACTTCGACATCCGCGGCCCGGTCAATCCGCTGCTCAGTGACCGCGGCGAGGTGCACACGGATGGAAAGCACGTCCACATCGGTGGACATGCCGGCGGTGCGGACGGCCTCGGCGCGCGTCAGGTCGGCTTCGGCGGAACGAACAGCCTGCTCCGCCGCCTTCAGGTTCTCCGCCGCCAGGACGGCTCCATAGTAGGCGCGAGCCGCTTGGGAGATGACGTTCATCTGGACCAGCCGCTGTTCTTCGCCGGTCATCTTCTGCGCCAGTTCGGCCGACTTCACCGCGTTGCGGGTTTGGCGGGCGTCATAGATGGGCTGATCTACCGTGACCTGGGATTGAAAGTTGTTGAGAAAATCCGGCCTGTTCAGCGGGCCGATGGCGAAGTTCTCCACACCGAATTGGTGCTGGGTGAGCAGCGAACTGAAGACGAAGACCGGGTTGTTGCTGCGCGCGAAAGACTCGGAGTAGTTGATTTTAGGCAGCATACCGGCGTGCGCCTGGGCGACTCGAGTTTCGGAAGCCTTCGCACCGGCAGCGGTACCGGCGATCGCCTTGTTTTCTCGTATGGCGAGGCGCACGGCTTCGCGGAGCGACAGAGCGTCCTGCGCCCACAGGGGGACAGAGAGTAGAAAGAGCAGACTGGTTCGCATTAGCATAAATCGGATCTTTAAAGCGTTTCTATCGGGAAAGATGCAGATTGCAGCCGAAGGTGACATGGCGGACGCATATCGTTCGGCCTGTCACCTTTGCCAGCCGGCTGCATCTTTCAGGTTGGAACCTCTTATGGAAGTTACAATTCAGCACCGTGGAAATGTAAAGTTCGAAGCCAGCGCGCGGGGTCACCGCGTGGTGTGCGATCAGCCGTCCGACAATGGCGGATCAGACAGCGGTATGACGCCGCCCGAGTACCTGCTGGTTTCCCTGGGAACCTGCGCCGGGTTCTACGCGGCTCAATATATGAAAGCCCGGTCGTTGGCCCACGAGGGCCTGCAAGTGAAAGTCAGCGCCGAGAAGGCAACGCTGCCGGCGCGGCTCGGACAGTTCCGGATCGAGGTCATTGTTCCTGGGCTGGATCCGCAGCATCAGGCAGGCGTCCTGCGGGCGGTCAAGGCATGCCTGATCCACAACACCATGATCCACACACCCGCGATCGAAACCGTAGTGAGCACACCCGTTGAGGCGCACGCCTAGGATCCTGCTTGCAGGTCACTCATGGAACAGCATCCGGAGAGTTGCCAAGACGTCGTCGCAAGCCTTTCGGACTATGTGGATTTCGAACTGCCACTGGCGGCATGCGGCGAGGTCGAAAGGCACTTGGCTGGCTGTCCGGCATGTCTCGAATTCGTTGAGAGTCTTCGCAACACGATCGCACTCTGCCACGAATACGCACCCGGTGCATTGCCTGGCCCCTTAAGCGATCCGGCGCGCAGCGAACTGAAAAGCGCCTGGCGAAAAATGCTGGCGGCCCGCGAAGGCTCCGGAGGAGTGCCGCCGCAAATACAGGGAAGAAATGCTCCGAAATTAGAGTCATAGAGGATGAACATGCTACGCATACACGTTTGGCTCGGATTGTTCGCCCTGTCTTCTGGGGCGTATGCGGGCGCCGTGGAGGAACCGCGTGCCCGGGTTCAGCGCCTCGAGAAGGCCGTACTTGCGCCATGCTGTTACACGGAAACCGTAGGACAGCACCAAAGCGAGATTGCCGTACAGATGCGGGTTGAGATCGCGAAGTGGGTGGGGCAGGGCAGAACCGACCAGGAGATTCTCGACACCTACGCGAGTCGCTACGGCGCCAAGGTGCTGGTGGATCCGAACACCATACCCAAGGGATGGACATTAGTTGTGCCGTGGGTAGTCGCTGGCCTGGGCATGTTCGGCGGAACCTGGCTGTTGTGGCGCTGGCGGGCCACCCGGCTTGCTACTCCCACTCCACCCGATGGCGCAGGGGTCGTGCTTCCGGACGTTTCCGGCCTGGAGGACGATTGATATGAACCCTACTCGTCTGGATTCAAGAGCCATTCAATCGTTGGCGCAACTCCAGACAAAACCGTTCTGTGTCGAAGCAGCCGACATACTGTCACAAACCCCCCTGGTTAACGGCCTCGTCTACGCAGTTCCGCTGTTCTTGCTTTGGCATTCTGCCGACCCAGAACTGCGATTATTGGGGCATCGGATGATGCTGACGATCCTAGTTGGAACCATGATTGGTGTTCTCGGAAGCCTCCTTCTCCAACTGCGTATCCGCAGGCCGCCCCCCGCGGCAAACCCCGCACTGGCCAGGGTATTTGCCTTCTCTTTTCGGGAATACTTCCGAGTGCATCCGAATCCGAACTCTTTTCCCAGCGATTCCGCTATGCTGTATTCCACAGTGGCTTTTGGCCTGGCGGCCTGGAGTCATGGGCTCAGCATTGGCCTCCTGGCGTGGCTATTCATCTTGATGGCACCCGCCAAAGTTTTCGTAGGGGGCCACTATCCGACCGACATTCTTGCGGGAGTATTACTGGGCTTCATTTCCTACCGCCTCGCCGACTACGTGATGATGAATTCTCCGCACCTAGGGGCCCTGGCTTCCAACCAGTCTCGCCCGCTCACTGTGGCGCTTTTTGCGTGGCTGTTCGAGATTGGAAATGAGTTCAGAGATGTGAGGCACGTCGCCAGTGCGGTCGGACGTATTCGAAGGCACGTGTGGTCCCAGATACCGCTCGCGGTGGGATGAATTCGCTGCTCGTGGGCCAGCGCCTCGCGCAGCACGTGACTTCGGGCGTCGGTTGTATTTGAGACATGTTAGTCTTTTTGCTTGGGTGGGCCGGTCGGTTCTACTGATGCAGATGCCATGACGAACATCGGACGCGCTGGTATCCCACGGACTACGTGACTATGGTTAACCCCATACGAGGTCGCATGCGGTGGGTGCTGATCGGCTGGGTGTTCGCGATCAGCGCGATCGCCTATTTGGACCGGGTGAATATCTCCATCGCCGGCCACGCTATCCAACAGGAATTTCACCTCGACAACATCCAACTCGGCTGGGTGTTCAGCGCCTTCGTAGCCGGCTATGCGCTCTTTCAGGCCCCCGGGGGCCGGCTTGCAGATCGCTTTGGCCCGCGCAACATTCTGGCGTTGGGCACGGTCTGGTGGGCCGTGTTCACCGCACTGACGGCACTGGTGCCCTCCACCGGCGTCAACGCCCTGCTACTCCTATTGGTCGTCCGGTTTGCTCTCGGTCTGGGTGAGGCGGTAGTCTACCCTGCCTCCAACCGCCTGGTATCCGCCTGGATTCCCTCCTCTGAGCGGGGCTTGGCCAATGGCCTGATCTTCGCCGGAGTAGGCGCCGGGGCCGGCATCACGCCGCCCCTCATCACCTACATTCTTATGAATTACGGCTGGCGCTGGTCGTTCTGGATCACTGCCCTTATCGGACTGGCCGCCGGACTCGTATGGTACCTCCTGGCCCGGGATCGGCCGGTCGAACACCCCTGGGTCAGCACCGGAGAATCCAGCTTCATCCAAGCCGGGCTGCCGCCCCAATCCGCCGTGGCCGGCGGGGGTACGCTGCCCTGGCTCACCATCCTGCGGAGCAAGGACGTGATGGCGATTAGCCTGAGCTATTTCTGTTTCGGCTACGTAGCGTATATTTTCTTCACCTGGTTCTTTATCTACCTCAACACCGTACGCCACTTCGACCTCAAGGCCAGTGCGTTCTACGGAATGTTGCCGTTCATCGCGATGGCGACCTGTTCCCCTTTGGGAGGTTGGATCAGCGACCGCCTGACCAGGCGCTACGGCAAACGTCTCGGTCGCTGCGTAGTCGCCTGTGTCGCCCTCGCCCTCGCCGCCAGCTTCCTTGCACTGGGTGCTCTCGCCACCGACGCCCGCCTCGCAACCATAGTACTGGCCGGCGGCGCCGGTGCGCTTTACCTTTCCGCCAGTTCCTTCTGGAGTGTGACCGCCGACCTCGGCGGCACGTCCGCCGGAAGTGTTTCTGGCGTAATGAACACCTGCAACCAGACTGCCGGCGCAATCACTGCGTCGCTGACTCCCTGGATTGCGGCGCATTTCGGGTGGACTGCATCCTTCATGGTGGCGGCCGCGCTCTGCCTGGTGGGATCGCTTGCCTGGCTGTTTGTCGACCCCGAACGCACGCTTGCAGAGAAGCCTTTGAATACTAGTGATTTCGAAACTGCCCCAGTAGGGAGATGAACAATGCCGACCGCCACTTTGAGCACTCAAGACCTGCAGGAACTCTGCCAGCGATACCTGAAACTCTACTCGGGAGCCATCGCCGACATCCTCGACAAGCGCGGCCATCGCCACCAGGTGCTGCCTCGCTACATCACGCCGCTGACGGCCGTGAACCGGCTTGCAGGACTTGCCTTCACGGGACAGGGCTATCCCTGCGCCATCACCGCGGATGACGACACGCAAACCCGCCTGAACATGCTCGACAGCATCACCCCCGGCACCGTCTCTGTGTGGGCCTGCGGCTGGAGCGTAACCTGCGCACACTGGGGCGAGATGATGTCCACTGCAGCGCGCCAGCGCGGCTGCACCGGAGGCGTACTCGATGGCGGCGTGCGCGACCTGGATTTCGTCAATGCGATGCAGTATCCGGTGTTTGCTGCCTTCAAATGCTCGGCAAGCTCGGTTGGGCGCTGGAACATCAAAGACTACCAGGTCACGATCAAGATCGGCGACACGGTGATCCATCCCAACGATTTCGTGTTCGGCGACGTCGATGGCGTCGTAATCGTGCCGCAAGACATCATCCTGGATGTCCTGACGTCCGCCGAGAATATCTACGAGCGGGAGGCGGGCATGCGGGAAGAATTGCGCCGCGGAGTCTCCGTCAAAGAGGCATATTCGAAGTACGGTTCACTCTGAATTCAGTAGAGACACGGGACTGGCTGCTCCGCGCATCCGCGCAACGTGATGTTGGCCCTTCCCCGAAAAGGGCAGAAGATGCCGGTTGAAACAGAACCTCTCCGTGTGGTCCGGACGAACGATCTCCATCTCCGTCCATCCACAGGCGCTGAATGGTCGATCCGACCCGCACGGAGGGTTCAACGCTACTCTAGTGCTGGCACTGGCACATGCCGCCGGATGCCGGCCGAAGGGTGCCGGCGTGAAAAGCCGTGACGATCTGTTCTGCGCTGCCGGCGGCCTCTACAAGAACCACTGGTATTCCACCCGACTTCAGCGCGGCAACCGCACCCGCGCAATCGAAGTTCTGATCGACCGCGACATCGTTCTCAACGGAACTGCGGCGAGTGCGCCATGGAAGTACTACGACCTCGGTCATGGGTTCTGCAGCTATGACTTCTTTGACCAGTGTCCGCATCGCATGGCCTGTGCGAAGTGCGGCTTCTATATCGCCAAGGGCTCCACGCGTGCTCAATTGCTGGAAGGCAAAGCCAACCTCCAGAGGATGCGGCAGGAGATCCCTCTCAGTGACGTGGAGATCTCGGCGGTGGAAGATGGACTGTCAGCACTCGGAAAGCTGCTCGACCAGTTAGCGGACGTGGCGACACCGGCCGGTCCCACGCCTCGCGAACTTGGCACATCCGAACTTGTTCAAATCACGGCCGCCGGCGCCGCCCGTGGAGCGCAAGGATGAGCCACGGATGGGTGGATTACCGGGCTGTCAAAGCCAACGTATCGATGGAGATGGCGTTGGCCACCTACGGCATCCATTTGCACAGACTTGATCGCGACTATCTTCGTGGGCGCTGCCCGCTGCCAACCCACGAGTCGAAGACCAGCCTCCAGAGTTTCATCGTCAACATCGAGAAGAACGCCTGGGCGTGCCACTCCGAGTCGTGTGTCGCCCAGCGCGCTGGGCGGATTGGCGGCAACGTGCTCGATTTCATTGCCTTGATGGAGCGCTGTTCCGTTCGCGACGCGGCCGTAAGGTTGCACGAGTGGTTTGCGTTGAGTGCCGGGCAATCGCTATCCGCACAGGCATTCGCCAGACATACCGCCGAGGAGCATTCGTCACCGGTCGCGGGTGAAACCAACAAACCACTGCCCTTCCAACTCAGTAGTCTGGATCAGGCGCATCCGTATCTACAGGGCCGCGGAGTCACCCCAGATACTGCCAGATACTTCGGAATCGGCCATCACCGTGGGAAGGGCCTTATGGAGGGGCGCGTGGTGATTCCCATCCACGACGAGCACGGCTTCCTTGTTGCGTATGCCGGACGATCCATTGACGGTGCGGAACCCAAGTACCGATTCCCGTCACGATTCCGAAAATCTATCGTCCTTTTCAATCTTCATCGCGCGGTGGGTTGCGGTGACTCCGTAATCGTTGTGGAGGGCTTCTTTGACGCTGTGAATCTGCACCAGTCGGGGCTTCCATGCGTGGTGGCACTGATGGGCTGCTCGCTTTCACAACGACAGGAAGCACTGTTACTGGAGCATTTCCGCGAAGTTGTTCTGCTCCTTGACGGCGACACCACGGGGAGGCGCGCCGCAGCGGCGATCGCACAGCGTTTGCTGTCCAATGTTTCAACTAGGCTGGTCGAGATTCCCGACGGCACCCAGCCAGATATGCTCAGTGCCGACCAGATTCGATGTCTCTGTATTCCGGGCTATTTCTGAGCGGATCTTCTGGTCCAGCCGGCCGTGAACGATAATGAGAGATTGACGGACCATGGAACCGCTCGCGCCCGACAGCTACGCGCAGTTTCTAGCAGACCTGAAGAGCCGCATTCGGGCAGCGCAATTACGCGCCTCGATTACGGTGAACCGGGAGCTCGTCCTTCTGTATTGGCAGATCGGCCGCGACATCCTTGATCGGCAACAAAGGGAAAGCTGGGGCGCAAAGGTCATCGATCGCCTGGCGGCAGATCTGAAGCGCGAGTTTCCCGGTATGAAGGGCTTTTCCCCTCGTAACCTCAAGTACATGCGCCGCTTCGCTGAGGTCTGGGCCGACGACGAATTTGTGCAGCAGGTTGCTGCACAATTGCCATGGTTCCACAACTGCGTCCTGCTCGACAAGATTGCCGACAGGGACGAGCGTATCTGGTATGCCCGCGCCGCTATCCATCACGGCTGGAGCCGGGCGATTTTGGTCCACCAAATCGAGAGCGTTCTCCACCGGCGCCAGGGGAAAGCCATCACCAATTTTGATCGTGCCCTCCCGCCGCCTCAGTCCGATCTCGCTCAGGAAGTCACAAAGGATCCCTACAACTTCGATTTTCTAATGCTCGGCGCAGAGGCGCACGAACGCGACCTGGAGCGTGGCTTACTGGAGCATCTCCGAAAGTTTCTGCTCGAACTGGGCGTTGGCTTCGCCTTCGTCGGCAGCCAGTATCCGCTGACAGTTGGAGGCGAGGAGTTCCGCATCGACCTGCTCTTTTATCACCTTAAACTCCGATGTTATCTGGTGATTGACCTCAAGACCGGTGCCTTCCAGCCCGAGTTCGCCGGCAAGATGAATTTCTATCTCTCGGCGATCAACAACCTTTTGCGCCATCCCGACGACCAGCCCAGTATCGGCCTTATCCTCTGCAAGACCAAGAACCAAGTGGTTGCCGAATATGCGCTCGAAGATTACAGCAAACCGATTGGCATTTCCGAATACCGATTGGCGGAAAGCCTGCCCGAGAAGCTGCAGGGTAGCTTACCGACCGTTGAGGAGTTGGAAAATGAACTGGGATCGGCGGCTGAGGAGCCATCCTGAACGCGCTTCTCTCCGGGCGGTACTAGGCTCTAGCGGACGGCACGCGGAACAGAAATGGAACAGTCCAAACTCACTGAGGTCAATGAGCGCATTCGAGAAGCAGCCCAGCAAGCTGCTGCGGTAGGCGGCTTGTCGGTGCCAGTTGTCGAACGATTTCTGCGGACTGGAGATGAGACGTGGGACGGAGCCGGCTCCGGCCGTTTTACTCTCGCCCAGTTCAAGGAGGACGAGGCCTACACGCGGGCGGCCAAAGCCGGCCTGCGGACCCTGTTGCACCTCCTGGCGAGTCTTCTTCCGACCGAAGCTCAATCGGCGCCACAGGTCGCCCCGGACATGATTCGGCGACGCATCGAGCCGATGGTAAAGGGCCTTGTGCAGGATGACTGGCAGGAAGTTGCATTGCGAGAAATCATCGCGCGAACCTTCATTTTGAACTTCCAGGGGGCCAAGGCGGCCATAGACGCAGAATTGTCGACGTGTTTCATGGGCTCGGCGTGGCGGATTCTATGGGCCCTGTTAGGGGATCATGGGCTCAAACCAGAAGATGTTGAAGTAGGATGCGACGGCCTCGCGGGAGACTTTGCGCACGTCCGATGGTCCGCCTACGAGACCACCGATCTCTACAGTGATGTTGTCGTCCACGAATGCGCGCATCTGCTGCACTATCTGAAGCCCAGCCATTACGCATCGCCCGTGCGGCGCGGCCAGGAGAGGTTCATAGATACCGAATTTCGCCATCGCGAGCTGTTCGCGTATTCATGCGAGGCATATTCCCACGTGGCTCTCCACGGAGAGCGTAAGTCTCGAATCGCGTTCGCCGAACAAATGCAGCAGGAGGCCTTCTCTTTTCCACGAGGCCAGATCGAGGAAGTGGCCGCCCTGGTTCTCGAAGCTGCCCGCGCTCGGAATGGCTGGCGGGTAATCCGTGAGGCGACGGTGATTCACAGAGTCCGAAGACGAGCGAAGGCCGTAATCTGAACCGCCTTGGAAGCCGGACAACTTGTTTCAAAAAGAACAATTCTCGACGGCCTTCATATTCCACATAATCTAAGCCAGTGGCGACGAGCCTGGGATGGGCGATGCACACCTGCATCCCCGCCTTAAGTTGACGCTCATACCAGGCTTCCCTCGCCTCAGGAGGGACAGCCGTTGTCAGCACCTCGACGCGAATGCCCTCACGGCTCAAGATGTTCTTCAGCCGCTGCGTGACGTCGCGCTTCTGCGTGTAGACCGCGAAGATCCAAGTTACGTGGAATATGGAAACGCGCCGCGGGGCGGGCAAGTATCCACG
>JBDTMZ010000077.1:0-9513 GCA_039934035.1 Candidatus Solibacter sp.
ACACCGCCCTTTCACGGCGATAACAGGGGTTCGAATCCCCTTGGGGACGCCATTCCATTTATGAATGGTCCACTGGAGCGGAGGTATCGGCGGCGCCTCCCGAAAATTCCTATGGAACGCCTGTGCTCTGCCTTGGGGAATTCGCCGCCGGGTGTTTACGGCGCTGCGGATGAACGGCGATCCCACAGGACGCGCCGTTAGCTTTTGCGGTGGCGATGACTTCGCGCGAATTGGCGCTCTCGGGCCTGGCGTTTGACGCTCCCGTTAGGTGCGCTCCCGTTAGGTGCGCTCCCGTTTGGCGCGCGCACGGCGTCGCCGCATCACAGGATAGGTCCGTAGCTGCGTTGGCCGGCGCTCGAGTGCGCCGCACATGTTGGGCCGCAGCAACGTGGGGACTTTGGAAGTGCCGCTGGCTGATACCGGCACGGACATGGGAACGCGTGTTGCGCTGGAAGCGCTGGAGCGAGGGCTTAGGAAAACTTGCCGCGCCGGTCTAAAATGGGTGAATGCCCGATAGCTCAGACGAGTTTTACCGAATAGCCAAACTTCCCCCCTACGTATTCGCCGTCATCAATGAGATGCGCGCCAAGGCGCGCGCAGCACAGATTGACGTGATCGATCTCGGGATGGGAAATCCTGACGGCGCTACGCCGCGCCCCATCGTCAATAAGCTCATCGAAGCAGCACGCAATGCGCGCAATCACCGGTATTCGCAGTCGCGCGGCATTCCGAAACTACGCGAAGAGATGATCCTCCGCTATCAGAGGAACTATGGCGTGACGCTCGATCCCGACACGGAAGCGATTGTCACGATCGGCGCAAAGGACGCACTGGCCCATCTGCTGTTCGCAACCATCGGCCCCGGCGATGTGGTGGTCTCTCCGAATCCGGCGTATCCGATTCACCAGTACGGCGTGCTGATGGCCGAAGGCCAGGCCTGCATGCTGCCGATGCCGGATGCAGCCACCTTTTTGAATGGGCTGGAAGATGTTTACCGGCGGTCGAGCAAACCGCCGAAGATTCTTTTGATTTCGTTCCCGCATAATCCGACCACGACGTGCGTGGATCTGGATTTCCTGAAGGAGATCGTGCGCCTGGCACGGCATCACGGCACGGCGATCGTACACGATTTCGCGTATGCGGATTTGGGGTTCGACGGGTATCAGCCGCCGAGCATTCTGCAGGTGGAAGGCGCGAAGGACATTGCGGTGGAGATTTTCTCGCTTTCCAAGAGCTACAACATGGCGGGATGGCGGGTGGGCTTCTGCCTGGGCAATCAGAAGATGATCGCCGCACTGGCACGGATCAAGAGCTACCTGGATTACGGGGTGTTCCAGCCGATTCAGATCGCGAGCATCATCGCACTGAGGGAATGCGAGGAAGACACGAAGAAGATCTGCTCGGTTTACCAGAAGCGGCGGGATGCCCTGGTGACGGGGCTGAAGCGCGCCGGGTGGCCGGTAGAGCCTCCGCGAGGAACGATGTTCCTGTGGGCTCCGATTCCGGAGAAATATAAGGCGCTCGGTTCCCTGGAATTCTCCAAGCTGGTGTTGGAGAAGGCGCAGGTGGCCGTATCGCCCGGGATCGGGTTCGGTCCGCTGGGCGAGGGTCACGTACGGTTTGCGCTGATCGAGAACGAACAGCGGATCCGGCAGGCAACGCGCGCCATTGGCCAGTTCCTGAAGGGCTAGGACGAACGGCGTTGGGTGGTGTACCTGGGCTCCCGCACTTGCGGGAGCCTTTCTTATGTGTGCCGAGCATGTTCGACAGCTCGGGAAACGGCTGATCGGGACTGCGCAGGCGTGTTAGTTAGCGCACCGGGATGCTGCTGGGAACGCTGCTCGAGCCGTCGACAACGACCGTCAGGTTGACCGTCAGGCCGCCGAAACCCTGCGTGACTACGAAGACGATTTGCGCCTGCCCGTTGGCTGCCGGGGCCAGGCTTTGCACCGGCATGACGCGTCCGTTCAGCGCGACCTGCACACGGCCGGGGTTGGAGAGTACGGTGGGATCGAGATTGGACACGTACACGCTGACGACGTCCTGAGACGCGGCCGGGTGGGTGGCGTCGTAGGGCACGCCGCTGGCGTTGGTCACGCTCTGAATCGCCGGGGGCGGCACATCCACCGCAACCGCGACGGGCACGGCGGCCGTGCTGCCATTGTGCAAGCGCAGCGTCGCCACACCGATGGGGAAATTCGAAGGGATGAAGAAATTGACCTGTCCGGGAAACACGCCACCCGGCTGCAGCGTCATCGGCTGATCGCCCAGCGTCACCTGCACGGAGGCGGGCGCATTGGCGAGATTGAAGCCGTAAATTGTGACATACCCGCCGGGGTAGATGGTCAACTGCGAGCTGTTTGCGTTGGCGACCGCGGTAATCACCGGCAGCGCCGCATTCTTCGGCAGCACCTGGAACGCGTGGGCCTGGGCCATGACTTCGAAGCCCGAAATCACGCTGACTTCCGACGTGCCCACGACGGCGTTCTCCGCCACCGCCACGTTGACCTGCAGGCGGTTGGAATTGAGCACCCACACGCGCTTGACCACGATATCGCCGGAGCCGAAGCCGACCGACACCTGCCCATCCACGAAAGCCGTATTCTGCGTGGTGATGTCGATCATTCCGGTGCCGCCGGCGGTCAGGGAGACCGGTCCGACGCTTTGAAGTTGCGGCGCTCCCAGGCTCGGATAGGTGTAGGTGGGCGGCGTGTCGATGGTGCCGAAGGTGGAATTCTGGCCGTCGCCATTGGAGATGATGACCCTGGCTGTCTGATCGCTCCCGGCAGGCGGCGTGACCGTGAGAAAGCCTTGCAGATCGTTGCCGCTGAACGGAGTGGAACGCAGCGCCTGAATGCCATCGAAGTAGACCACGCTATCGCCGCTGAAATTGCTACCCGCGATGGTGACGGTGTTATCGGAGTTGGCGCGGACGGAAGTGACCACGGGCGCCGGGCGCCTGACCAGGTTGATCGCCTGGGGCAGTACGAAAATGTCGTTGCCGTAATTCAGCACGAGGTGGCGCGGACCGGTGCCGGCGAATACCGGCATGCCGAAGTACAGCCAGGCGGCGCGTCCCGCCGGATTGTTGTAGACGCGCAGATAATCGCCGCTGGCCGTGCCGAAGCCGCCCAGGATGGTGGCCGATTGCGGAATCGGCGTATCGCCGGAATTGGCGCGCACTTCAATGAAGGCGCCGGCTTGCGTGTTGTTGATGAAGGCCGGGAAAACCTGCGCCCAGTCGTGGCCGGTGAGGTCCCAGAGTGGGGTGCGCGTGGCGCGATCCAGATAGCTGGCGGTGATCAGATCGTAGGCGGGCACCGAACTGCGCGCCTGTACCGTGAAATTCTGCCCGCTCAGCAGGCTGCCCGCCGAAATGGAAAAGGAAGTGGCTTGCCGAGGATCCGTCGTGTTCGGGAAGAACACCGTGGCGAACACAGAGTTCGGCAGAAACTGCTGGCCGTTCTGATCGGTAGGCGGACGCAACCCGGTGCCATCCGCCGGCACCGCGTCGGGCGGCAGGGGATGCACGTACAGGAGATAGTTGCCGGCCGGAATGCCCTCGATGCGGTAGGTGCCGTCGGGATTGGTCAGGCTGCTGACCACGGACCCCGTGGGACTGATGGCGACCACGGAAGCCAGGGTTACCGGGTTGCCGTTCGCCAGCCGCACGGTGCCGCTTACGGTGCCGAAATTGCTTTGCCAGCCCGCCGCGCCGTAGAGCAGATTGATGGCGGCCACGTCATCGGCATCGAAGGGTCTGGCTCGCGACGTGTTGCGCAGAACGTCCTGCGACATCGCGCTGCCCGTCCAGGTGTGCTGCAGTCCCAGGGCGTGCCCCACTTCGTGGACGGCGGTGGTGAAGAAATTTTCCAGGTAACTGGGACCGGGGCCCGCCGACGTGTCTTGGGAAAGAATCACAGTGCCGCGCACGATGGTGGTGCCGGTAGAGGTCGGCCCGCCCATGCCATACAGGCCCGGGGGCAGATCCTGGAAGACCACATCGCCGCCGGGGGCGCTGGACGTCTGTCCGTCGGTTTCCAGGCCGCCGAAGGCGACGTGCAAATTGGGGGAGCTGACCGAATCCCAGGCGGCCAGGGCCTGCCTGACCTGCGCCAGCAGGGAGCCGAAACTGTCGCCGGGCGCATACGCCGACGGGCCCTGATCGCTGACGAAGAACGTGACCGTGCCGCCGGGGGCGACATGGAACTTTTCCTGTTGCTGGGTGAAGGGGCCGGTGCGGCCGCCCGAGGTGTAGTGAACGTAGTGATAATACGCCTGGGCGGGAACCCCCAGGGCGAGCGCGAGGGCGGCGAGGCGGCCAAAACGCGTGGAACGCATCTACTTACCCCCGCCTTGTGCCGCCAGGGTAGCGGCAATCCGCGACCGCAGGTCGCTCAACTTCATGTTCAGCGTCGTATCCTTTACCGGACGGGACGTGGCCGGATCGAGCATCAGTTCGCGGCTCGCGGTGCGGGTGGCCATGCGGTCCGCTGGGCCAGCTTCTGACGCCAGGGAAAACAGGCCCTGTGTCAGGCCGGTGATCCAGGTAATGCCGGTCTTGCTGGTCCACAGGAAGAAGACAAACTCATCGCCGTTGTTGAGCAGCGGGGAGCCGGAAAAGGTCGATTGCACACCCTTCACCGAGCCGCCCGGGGTCATGACTTCCACGGTGCTGCGCGCAACGCCTTTGAACTGTTCGCTGACCTGCACTTTGTAGTGCGTGTAGATGACGGAGCCGGTGAAGTCCGCCCAGGAGCCGGTGACTTTGCCGCGCACAATGGTGGTGCTGCGCACAATCAGGTCATCCAGGGAAAGGCGCTCCAGGGTCGCGCTATGCAATGGCAGCAGGCACGAGGCCAGCACCATCGCGACAATGAGGATACGCTTCACGCAGCTCATAAGAGCAGGTAAACTGCCAGCTAATCCTATTCATAACACAAGGCTTACGTTGTCACCAAACTTCCGCCTGTTCCTCTGTGACACAGAGTTGGGACAGGCTGTCCCAACTACAGGCGGTCCGGTCAGCCCTTGCCCGGGCGCACAATCAGCATGGGCACGTTCAAATGGTGGCGGACCGGACTGATGGTGGTGCCGAAGATCAGGTCTTTCAGCCCGCCGTGGCCGTGCGCGCCCATAATCACCAGGTCGGGTTCGATTTCGCCCGCGTAGCGCAGGATTTCTTTCGTCGGAGAGGACGAATGGGCGATCTCGGTGACCACGCTGACTCCTTGATCTCGCAGGGATTGGGCCACTCGCTCCAAATACTGCACGCCCAGTTCGACCTCCACGGTGGAGGCCTCCCGGCCGTACACCTGGCTGGTCACGCCCTCTTCCACGTGGAGCAGGTAAACGCTGGCGCCATAGAGCTTGCCCATGGCGGCGGCATGGGCCACGGCGAGCTGATCGAGCGCGGTATGGTCCAGCGGCACCAGTATGCGACGGTATACCGGGGCGGCTGCCGCGACTCCCGCCTCTGGCAGCACGATCGGAGCGCGGCCGAACTTGCGCCAGCGGCCCACAAACGGCTCGAAAATCACCCAGGCCAGCAGGAACAGGAAGCCGGCCGCCACGGGGATCACGCCCAGCAGCACGAGGTTCCGCCGCGGCCCCGCTTTGTCCAGCCAGTCTGCGATGGTGGTGGTGGCGAGGCGGATGTTGAGCGCGATGATGATCACCGCGGTCAGCCAGGCCAGAACGCGCACCCACATGGCATTGGCGAAGTTCCCCATGCGCTGGCGATCGCTGGTGAAGTGAATCAGCGGAATGATGGCAAATGGGAGCTGCATGCTCAGGATCACCTGGCTGAGGATCAGCATCTGGTAGGTGGCCTTGTCCCCGGCGTACCAGATGGTGATAGCCGCGGGCGTCACCGCGAGCGAGCGGGTCAGCAGGCGGCGCAGCCAGGGACGCATGCGGAAGTTCAGGAAGCCTTCCATCACGATCTGGCCGGCCATGGTGCCGGTGAGGGTGGAGGATTGACCGGAGGCGAGCAGCGCGACGGCGAACAACACGCTTGCCAGGCCGGTGCCGACCAGGGGCGCCAGCAGCAGGTGCGCCTGCTGAATCTCGGTCACCACGATATTGGCCTTGAAGAAGACCGCGGCCGCCATCACCAGAATCGCCGCATTCACCAGCAGCGCGGCGTTCAGCGCCACTACGCTATCGATCAGGTTGTAACGGCAGGCGGTGCGCTTCTCCCCCTCCGTCTGCCCGATATGCCGCGTCTGCACCAGCGCCGAGTGCAGGTAGAGATTGTGAGGCATGACGGTGGCGCCCAGAATCCCGATGGCCACGTAAAGGCTGTCGCGGTTGAGGGTCGGCTTCAGGCCGGTGAGCAAATCACTGATCGCGGGTTTGGCCCAGAAGATCTCCAGGCAGAAGCAGGCGCCGATGACGGTGATCAAACTCAGGACCACGGCTTCGATGGTGCGGATGCCGAAGCTTTGGAACCAGAGCAGCAGCAGGGTGTCGGCGGAGGTAATCAGCACCCCGGCCAGCAATGGAATGTGGAAGAGCAGGTTCAGTCCGATGGCCGCGCCCACAACTTCGGCGAGGTCGCAGGCGGCCACGGCCACTTCGCAGAGGGCCCACAGCGCCAGGTTGATGGCACGTGGGTAAGTTTCGCGGCAGGCCTGGGCCAGGTCGCGACCGCGCACGATGCCGAGGCGCGCGCTCAAGGTTTGCAGCAACACCGCCATGGCGTTGGACATGACCAGCACCCAGAGCAGGGAATAGCCGAAACGCGCGCCGCCTTCCAGGTCCGTCGCCCAATTCCCGGGATCCATGTAGCCCACGCTCACCAGGTACGCAGGACCGGCAAACGCAAACATGCGCTTCCAAGTCGATACCTGGGAAGTGCCCACGGAGGAGTGCACTTCCGCAAGGGAGCGGTTCTCTGCCGAGGGGGTACGTCCGGACACCATAGGCTTAACTATAGTTAAGACGGATGCAAAAACGCAACAATGCCACCGTGTTTGGTAATGATCTGAACGGACCCGGCGAGGGTATCGATGTTACGTTGAAGCCATGGTCCGCAATCGCCAGATCACACTGGCAGCCCGCCCTATCGGTTTGCCGAAGGAAAGCGACTTTGCACTGGTCGAGACGGAAATGCCGCACCCTAACGGCGGCGAAGTACTGGTACAAACTGTTTTTCTTTCGGTGGACCCGTATGTGCGTGGACGGCTCACGGGGATCACGACTTACGCACGGGGGCTCGACCTGGGTGAAGTGATTATCGGCGGCGTGGTGGGGCGCGTGGTCGAATCGAGCGACCCGCGCCTGGCGGTGGGCGACACTGTGGAGGGCATGCTGGGCTGGCAGGAGTACGCGGTAGCTTCCGCCAAGCGGCTGCGCAAAATCGATCCAGCAGACGCGCCCATCTCGACTGCCCTCTATGTACTCGGCATGCCCGGACTCACGGCGTATTTCGGACTGCTGGATATCTGCCGTCCGCAACCGGCGGAAACCGTGCTGATTTCCGGCGCCGCCGGAGCCGTGGGTTCCATCGTCGGGCAGATTGCGCGCATCAAGCGCTGCCGCGCCATCGGGATTGCGGGCAGCGACGAAAAGGTGCGCAGCCTGGTCGAAGAGTTCCATTTCGACGGCGCTTTCAATCATCGCGCCACGGAAGACTACGACGCCAAAATCCGCGAGCTTTGTCCCAATGGCGTGGATGTGTACTTCGACAACGTAGGCGGCGTGATCACCGACGCGGTGATGCGGCGCATCGCGACGCGGGCGCGGGTGGCGGTCTGCGGGCAGAGTTCGCAATACAATTCGGTGGAGCCGGAAACCGGGCCGCGCTGGCTGGGCCAACTGGTGGTGCGGCAGGCCAAGGTGGAAGGGTTCCTGGTCAACCAGTTTGCGGACCGCTTCGATACCGCTCTCGCGCAGCTTTCCAACTGGCTGAAAGAGGGGCGCATTCGCTATCGCGAGGACGTGATCGACGGGCTGGAGAATGCTCCCCGCGCTTTCATTCGGATGTTGAAGGGCGAGAGCACGGGCAAGCAACTGGTCAAGGTGTCGGGCTAAAACGCAAAGACGAATGGGCCGCCGATGAACGCCGATTCACGCCGATAAGAAAACGCAGATAAGAAAACGCAGGATAAAAGATCCTGTGTTCATCTGCGTTTATCGGCGGCCACCGGGCGCAGTTTCACTTCTTGAACGCTTCGTCCACTTCGGCGCCTTTGCGAGGCTTCCATTCGAGCGAGTAATATTCGCCGCGATCGCGCGCCCAGGGGTCGAACGCGTTCACCACGCCCTGTAGTTCCGGCGCCAGTTCGGGCGTATTGCGCAGCAGGACGCGCTTCAGCGGCGACACCGGCTGGCGGTGGCCGTTCGGCGTGCCTTCTTCGATCTGCTCGGGGCCGGGGCCGTTGTTCTTCACCCAGTTCCAACCCAGCGTGGAATAGAATTCCGGCCGGAAGCTGGAAGTGAAGAAACGGTCGCTGAATAAGCGCCGCGATGCGTTGAGGATGAACACCACGAACTGGGTTTCGGAGATGGCATAGCCGTGCGGGCGCGTGGATTCAGCTAGCCAGCCGACCACGGTATCCACGTCTTCCACGTTGTCCACCATGCTGCCGTTGGGGTGTCCCAGGCAGTCGTTGATCGGCTTCTGGTTGCTATCGAGCTGCGCCGTGGTGATGATCTTCGAGGCATCGCATTTGTGCTGGCCATAGACTTCGCGCAATTGCTTCACCAGGTCTTTCTGATCCTGCGTGGGATTGCGGGCATCCACGAAATCGTCAAAGCCGGTCAATTGCCGCAGGCCGTACTGGCGGCGGAATTCGTTGAAGCGCGGCACGCCGCGCTCGCGGTCGCGAATCAGGTCGAGGGCCGCGACATCGATCTGTTTGGTGTCGCTCTCCAGGCGTCCCATGCGCACGTTCTGCAGAAAGCGCGGATGGTTTTGCAGGGCCAGCAGGCCGAGCCGCTGCCGGCCCATGCTGAGCGCCCAATTCGACAGGCCGCGCGAATGCATCACGTCGGTGGCTTTGCCGCGGAACGTTTCGATCACCGGAATCTTATTTTGAATCTGATTGGCGCCCTTGCCCAGGTCGCGATACTCAATCAGGTCGGGCACCAGCGCATGCAGGCGGTAGACGGTGATGAACTCCTCGGGGAAATTGAAGGGCGAACCGAAGTGGTTCACGCCGCCGTTGACATGGTCGGGGTTGCGGATGTCCCAGATATCTTTCTTATTCTTGTCGAGCACGGCAAAGACTGGGTCGTCCGCGTAGACCGCGCTGCCCAGGCCGAAAATTCCAGGCCCGGATGCGAACACCGAATACCATTGCCCGGCTTTCTTGACGTCGGTGGATTTGCCGAAGACCTGAGTGACAATCTGCGAGAGCGCGTCGGCCACCGCTTTGCTGTCGCCCAGAGGACCACCCAGCAGCCCGCTCCAATTGGCGTTCATGCCGCGATACAGCGGTTCGTCGTAGAGCAACTGCGGCGTCCATTCGATGGTGTGGATCTTGGCGATCTCCGCCGCCACCACCA
>JBDTMZ010000078.1:0-17025 GCA_039934035.1 Candidatus Solibacter sp.
CATCCCGATTGGAATCAAGCCCGCCCTTCAGGCTCATCATGCATTGGACAATTCTAGGGCTTGCGGCCTTCGGCGGCCCTGTGATATAAGTCCGAGGGCTAGCCTTCAGCTATCTGAATAGGAGTATCCATGAAGCCGACCTTAGGGTTTTTGACCCTCGCCTTGATTGTTCCTCTCGTGGGACGCGAACCTTTGGCCTCGCGCATCGCCCGCACCGACCCCGCGAAATACAACCACAACGTCGCGGTGCACGCCGGTCCCGGCGCGCTCAATTACATGCCGCTGATGGACGCTCACAGCCTCGACACCAACCTCTATTTCCTGCATCGAGGCGTGATCGAGCCCAAGAGCGGCATCGGCGCGCACTTCCACAATCAGTGCGAAGAAATGTTCGTCATCTTTAACGGCGAGGCGCAGTTCACCATCGATGGCCGCACCTCATTGCTCAAAGGTCCCGCCGGCGCGCCCTGCCGCATGGGCCACTCCCACGCCATCTACAACCACACGGATAAGCCGGTGGAATGGATGAACATCAACGTATCCGCCCTGAAGGGCACCTACGATGCCTTCAATCTGAACGACGGACGGGTCGATGCCCAGCTCGACAAAATTCCCGTTTTTATGACCATGCAGTTGGATCGCGCCCTCCTGCGCAACGTGACGAGCATGTTCGGCGGCACCGGCGCGGTACAGTACCGCCGCGCGCTCGACCCGAGCGTGTTCCTCGGCCCCTGGGCCTACGTCGATCACCTCGTGTTGCCCCCCGGTTCCTCGACCGGCAATCACCTCCATCGCGAAGTGTCGGAAGTCTACTATGTGATGAAAGGAGCCGGCAACATCTCAGTGTCCGGTGGCGGCGGCCGCGGCTCTGTTCCGGAGGTCGCTGCCGTAAAGGAAGGCGATGCCATCCCGATTCAGTTGAACGAAAATCACTCCGTGGAAAACAAAGGCAGCGAGCCCCTGGAATTCCTCATCATCGGTGTCTCGCGTGACAACAATCGCCGCGTCGATGTCGTGGACGCCCGCGACGCCGCGGGCGGGCGCGGCGGACGCTAGGTCCTTCTGGCTTTGTGCGGCAGGCATTCGTATTCGTGCCTGCCGCAGTCTTTCCAGGGCGGTGCGTGCCGTTCCGAGATGTTCCGAAGTATGAGGGGCCTTTGCACCGCAGGCAAAAGCCCCATTCCTTCCGTTCTCCCTACGCGGAATCCCCATGCCCTCGATTTCGTTCGAGACCGTCCGCGCCCTCGCCAAAGCCTTCCCGGACCTTGAGGAAAGCACCATGTACGGCGCGCCCGCCATCAAGCTCGGCAAACGCATGGTCGCCTGCATCCCCAGCCATCGCTCCGCCGAGCCCAATTCACTCGCCGTCCGCACCACCTTCGATCAACGCGACGCCCTCCTCAGCGAAGCTCCCGAAACCTACTACATCAAAGAGCATTATCGGAACTACCCGGTCGTGCTGGTGCGCTTCGCCGCCATCCACCGCGACCAACTGCGCGACCTGTTGACCGCTGCCCGACTGTGCGTTCTCGCCGGCGTCAAACCTTCCCCGACAACAAAAAGGGCCACGAGACGAATCCCGTAGCCCCGTTGTCCCCGCTGGCAGGGAGTTAGAAGAACAGCTTCATACCGATCTGCATGCGGCGCGGGGTATTGCCCTGCGACGTCACGCGGCCGAAACTGGCGCTGGTGATGCCGCTGTTGGCCCCGCCCCAACGCACCCGGTTCATCACATTGAACGCTTCTCCGCGAATCTCGAATGACTTTCGTTCGGCGAAGCGGAACGTACGGCCCAACGCGATGTTCTCGTTTAAGTTCCACGGAGAACGCAGCTTGGGATTGTTGCGCGTGGCGTTGCCAAAACGTGAATCCAGGGTCGCCTGCGTGATGCCCTGGTTGAAGGCGTTCTTGTCGTACCAGAGGTCCTTATTCGGGTCGAACTTCTCGCCCGAGACTGGAGCGCGCCACCCTTCATAAGAAGTGATGAACACGCGGCTGCCGGTGCCGATTGGGCTCGCGCCCGAAGCCACCGAGTCCGGCGTCCCCGATTCGTAGCTCAGGAACGACGAGAGCGTCCAGCCACCGATGATAAAGTTCACCGGCTTGTTGAAGCTCAGCGCCTTGCCGTTCCCGAACGGCAGGTCGTACGAGAAGGCGATGCGCGTGACATGCGTCTGGTCGGAGCCGGCGAGCGATTTGTCGAGGCCCTTGTTGTAGTGATCCAGTGCGCCGCCGCTGGAGTTGGATGCGGACTCGGCATTGGAAAACTGCTTGGAGAGCACATAGGACGCGAGCAGCGAGAGTCCGTTGCTGAAGCGCCGATCGAGTTTCATCACCAAGGCATGGTAAGTGGAGTCACCGGCGCGCTCCCCCACCGAACCAGGCCCGCCGCCGCTGGTATAGACGTTGGCGTATTGCGGGTACGGGCTGAGCGCGCGCTGCACGGTGTGCGCGGTCAGATTGCCGAAGCCGGCGTACGGAATCGGGATGTTGGCGGCGCGCGCGCCCGCGGAGTTGATACTGCTGTTGAGCAGGGTGCGGCCGTACTTCTCCAGCAGCGACATCGGGATCTGGTTGTAGCGCATCAGACCGCTGGCGATGTGCGTACCCTTCGATCCGGAGTAAGCGACCGTGAGCGACATCGACGGCGTAATCTCCTTCTGGATATCGAGCGTCCAGGTATCGTAGGTACCGGGGCGGCCGGAATCGCTCCGCTGCCAGAAGTTGGCGTTGCTGTCGTTGTCCAGGGACGGGTCAATGAATGGCAGGCTCGCGGCGGAAGGCGGCAGGCCCTTGGCGCCCCACGGAATGCCCGCATCGAGCGTAGTGAAAAAGTCGTTGATGCTGTTGTCGGCGGAGCTGTAGTTGGTATTCAGGATGAACCCGTCGAAATGGGTGCTGCCGCCGGTGGACTTCACCGCGGAGAAAGTCCGGCCGCCCGAACTGCGCACCACAAAACCCTTGCCCGCGCGCCATACGATACCCAGGCGAGGACCGAAGGCCCACGGGTAGCCGTCGAACACGTCGCCCTGTAGGCGTCCCGTACCGGACCCGCTATACACCAGTGCGCCCAGGCGGCCACCTGCCTTCGGGTTGGGAACCGTCGGGTCAAAGTTGGTGAAACCGTCGATCTTACCGGTGGCCAGCTCTTCCCAAGTCTTCAGACCTGTGTACGCGCCGCCCTTGATAGGCATGGTGTACTCGTAGCGAAGACCGAGGTTGATAGTCAGATTAGGTCGCACGCGCCAGTCATCCTGCACGTAACCGCCCATATAATCCCAGACTTGGCGGACATTGCGCGGAGTTTCCAAGCCGCCGCTCGTGGCATAACCGAGGAGAAACGAAGCGAACGCGTTGCCGGTGTTTTGCGACGTATCGCCCGGCAGGCCGGTGGCTTGATAGGAGAAGCCGAAGCCGCCATTCGGCCGGTGTTGGCCGTAACCATCCCAGCGGTCGTGAGTGTAGAAGAAACCGGTCTTGATGGTGTGCTTGTCGCGGATAAAGGTCACGTCGTCGGACAGGTTGAAGTTGCCGCCGGCATCGCCGCCCCAGAAGGCGCCGCCCCAGCCGGAATAGGCAGTGAAGCTGACTTGGGGCAATGCGCGATCCGGGCCGGGCACGCCGGGAATCCTCAGCTTCTCGTTGAATTTGTATTTTTCATCGGCCGTCAGCATGATGCCGATGCCGCTTTCCTTCTGATAGCTCCCGCGTACGGTATTGATCACCCGCGGCGAGAGGGTGGTGTCCAGGCTGATGCGGATGGAGGTGCTGCGCGTGGTGACCTCCGCGCCGCCGTTGAATGGCATGGGCAATCCCGGAGGTCCGTCCGCCCCGAATCCCGCGACATTCTGCCCCTTCAGGAACAGGCCCGACACGCGGTTCTTCGAGTTCACCGTGTGGTCCAGTCGAATGCTGCCTTTATCCCAAGGCGAAGTAGTGCTGCCGGCATCGCGGAAGTAGTTCTCCACCGGATCGCCGAACGCGTTGCGTCCGGAGGTATTCGGCACCATGTCCGGGGGCCGCAGGGCGATAAAGCGCGTGGCCACGCCGCTGAACTGACTCTGCGGAATCATGTTATTGGGGATCAGGTTGCGGACATAACCGGAGCCGTTCGGGTTTGGCCGGGTGCTAGACGTATCGTAGATGGGAACCATGACGCCGCTGCGCGTCCAACCACGGAAGTCGCCCAGGTAATTCTCGGGCGTCGGAATAGTTTGATAAGACGGGGTGCGGCCGGCGCGGTTGCGGAAGCCCTGGTAGGTGGCAAAGAAGAATGTCTTGTTGCGGCCATCGTAGATTTTGGGAATGTAGATTGGCCCGCCGACGGTGCCGCCGAAATCGTGCTGTTTGAGTTTCGGAGGCTGGGAGGCAAAGAAGCCGCGGGCGTCCATGGCGTCGTTGCGAAGCTCTTCGAACAGGTTGCCATGCACCTGATTGGTGCCGCTCTTGGTGGAAAACGTGACCGCTCCGGAGGCGCGGCCGAATTCCGCCTTCATCCCGTTCGCTTCCACGGTGAATTCGCCGATGGCGTCGATGGGCACGGAAGCCAGCGGGGCGCGGCCATCCTGATAGGCGGTAGAGGCACTGCTGAGCGGCTGGCCGTCCATCATCATTTCCCAGCCTGAGGCTTGGCCACCACCGATACGGAGGTTGCCACCGACGGTCTTGGTTTCGGGAGCGATGAGTGCGAGCGAAACCACGCTGCGAATCGAGCCGTTAACGAAGAGCGGCATGTCCTGCACAAGCTTTTCCTGAATCGTGGTGGCCTGCCGGGTGGTTTCCGTTTCCAGCGGCGATGCCTGCGCGGTCACTTGTACCGACTCACCCACGGAACCGATTTCCAATGTCACGTCCTGACGCAGTGTCGAGCCGGCCGCCAGTTCGACGCCGTTTCGGATGCCCCTCTTGAAACTGGCCGATTCGAATTCCAGCCGGTAGGTCCCGATTTGCAACGCGGGAATTGTGTAGCTTCCGGTTTCCGATGAAACCGCGGAAGTGGAAGTGCCGGTTTCCACATGGATCGCAGTGACCTTTACGGCCGGCACCACAGCGCCGGAGGGATCGGTGACGATTCCGGTCAATGTGCCGCGGTTGAGTTGAGCAAAAGCGAGCGGCAGGCAGAGAGCGGCAAGCAGCACGAGCCGCACGAGCCCGCGCAGAACTGCTCCTGATTTCACGCTTGGATTTTGCAGACGCAAAAGAAACCTGCCGTAAGGCGGCAGTGTCAACGTCGACTCGGACATGAATCACCCCCACGTAAATTACTGCGAAATATTTCGCAAAGTCCCCTAGAATCCCGGTGGCCGTGCAGAACTAGACACGGCATCCCATGACGAACGAATTGGGGAGACTATATCCCGAACTCCGGCCGGAGTCAACGGCAGAAATGGAAAATACAGAATCGGCATTACCGGCAGTTCGCCGTGCCGGGCTACAAGAAAGGCCGTCTGGTGCGTCCCGGAAGAAGGCCGGCATCCCATTCTTTGGGCCCGGACAATGAATCCGCGCCGGCCGCTGCCCCGCCGAATTTCCGGGTGGACACTATCAACGCGGGAGTGCGCCGGCTGTCCGGTCTCAGTGAGGAAGTCTGCGCGCGGAGATTCAGTTTGCCACCCAAGCCAAACGGGGACAGGCGGATCCCCGTCGCCCCCGAATGGCAGCCGGGATCGACCGCCGTAATTCTCCTGAACATCAGCGCTGGAAAATGAAAAAGGCCGGCGTACCCCCTTTCGGAGGCACGCCGGCCGGAGATCAAAGTCCCTCAAACCGCGAGAGACTTCACTGCTGCTAGAAGTACAGTTTCATACCGATCTGCAAGCGGCGCGCAGTGTTCCCCTGCGTGGTCACTTTGCCGAAGGTCGCGCTCGTGATGCTGTTGGTCGCGCCGCCCCAGCGGACGCGGTTCAGCATGTTAAACGATTCTCCGCGGATTTCGAAGCTTTTGCGTTCCGCGAACTTGAACGTACGTCCCAGAGCGACGTTCTCGTTGAAGTTCCACGGAGTACGCAGCTTGGGATTGTTGCGCGTGGCATTGCCGAATTGCGCATCGAGCGTGGCCTGCGTGATGCCGACGTTGAAGACACTCTTGTCGTACCACAGGTCCTTGTTCGGATCGAACTTCTCGCCCGCCGGCTTGGCGCGCCATCCTTCATACGAGGTGATGAAGACGCGGCTGCCGGTGCCGATCGGGCTCGCGCCCGAAGCCACCGTGTCCGGCGTACCGGATTCGTAGCTCAGGAATGACGAAACCGTCCAATCGCCGATAATGAAGTTCACCGGCCTGTTGGAGCTGAAGTGCTTGCCCTTGCCGAACGGCAGGTCATAGGAGAAGGAGACTCGCATGACGTGCGTCTGGTCGCTTCCAGCCAGAGACTTGTCGAGGCGCTTGTTGAAATGATCAAGCGCGCCGCCGCCGCCAATGGCCGCCGATTCGGCGTCGGACATCAGCTTGGACAACGCATACGATCCCAATAGCGAGAGGCCGTTACTGAAACGGCGATCGAGTTTCATAATCAACGCATGGTAGGTCGAGTTACCGGCACGTTCACCCACGGAAGCCGGCTGGCCGCCGTTGGTGCTGATGGTGCCGAACTGCGGGAACGGGCTGAGCGCGCGCTGCACCGTGTGAGCCGTCAGGTTGCCGAAACCGGCATACGGAATCGGAATATTGGCGGCGCGGGCACCGGCCGAGTTGATGCTGCTGTTCAGCAGGGTGCGACCATACTTGTCGAGCAGCGACATCGGGATCTGATTGAAGCGATCCAGTGCGCTGGCGAGGTGGGTTCCCTTGGCGCCGGAGTAGCCGACGGTGAGGGACATGGACGGTGTCAGTTCCTTCTGGACATCGAGCGTGAAGGTGTCGTTGCTGCTGGGACGACCGGAATCGCTGCGCTGCCAGAAGGTAACATTGGCATCGTTGTTCAGGGTCGGATCCACGAAGGGCAGGCTGGCCGCCGAAGGCGGAAGGCCCTTGGAACCCCACGGAATCCCCTTGTCCAGCGTCGTGAAGAAGTCATTGATGCTGTTGTCGGCGGACGTGTAGTTGGTATTCAGGATGAACCCGTCGAAGTGGGTGCTGCCGCCGGTGGTCTTCACCGAGGAGTAGATGCGGCCGCCCGAGGCGCGGACGACGAAGCCTTTTCCGGCGCGCCACACCACACCCAGGCGCGGACCAAGAGCCCAGGGATACGAGTCGAACATGCTTCCCTGCAGCCGGCCTGTGCCGTTGCCGCTGTAAACCATGGCGCCGGGCAAGTTGCCGGCCTTGGGATTGGGCACGCTCGGGTCGAAGTTCGCAAACCCGTCGAGCTTGCCGGTGCTCAGGTCTTCCCAGGAGGTCAGCCCGACGAAAGCGCCGCCGCGGATCGACATGGTGTATTCGTACCGCAAACCGATGTTGATCGTGAGGTTGGGTCGCACGCGCCAGTCATCCTGCACATAGCCGCCCAAATAATTCCAGATCTGGCGGACGTCGCGCGGAGTTTCGAGACCACCGCTGGAGGCATAGCCGAGCAGGAACGAGGCGAACGCGTTACCGCTGTTCTGCGAGGTGTCGCCAGGCGTGCTGGTTGCCTGGTTGGAGAAGCCAAAGCCACCGTTCGGACGGTGCTGTCCGTATCCATCCCAGCGATCGTGCGTGTAGAAGAAGCCGGCCTTGATAGTGTGCTTGTCGCGAATGAACGTGACGTCGTCGGAAAGGTTGAAATTGCCGCCGGCATCGCCGCCCCAGAAAGCCCCGCCCCATCCGCTGTAACCGGTGAAGCTGAGCTGCGGCAATCCGCGGTCAGGACCGGGAACGCCGGGAATCTGCAGCTTCTCGTTGAACTTGAAAGAGGGATCGGAGGTGAGCATACGCCCTACGCCGGCTTCTTTCTGGTAACTGCCCCGGAAGGTGTTGATGGTGCGGGGGCTGAGGGTCGAATCGAGCGAGATTCGCAGCGACTGGCTCTGGGTCGTCGTGACCGCACCGCCGTTGAACGGCATGGGCAATCCGGGAGGCCCGTTAGCGCCGAAGCCGGCCACGTTCTGGCCCTTGAGGTAGAGACCGTTAATCCGGTTCGCGCTGTTGATCGTGTGATCGATGCGAATGCTGCCCTTGTCCCATGGCGAACTGGTGCTACCGGAATCGGTAACGTAGTTATTGACGGGGTCGCCGAAGGAGTTGCCGGTGTTGGTGGGCACCATCTCCGGAGGCCGGAGCGCGATGAAACGCGTGGCCACACCGCTGAACTTATTCTGCGGAATTTTGTTGTTGGGGAATATGTCACGGACGTAGCCGGTGCCGCTCGGGGCGAGACGGGTGCTGCCCGGATCGTAGATCGGCGCCAGGACGCCGCTGCGAGTCCAACCACTGAAGTCACCGAGGTAGTTCGCTTGCGTCGGAACCGTCAGCGTCTGAATGTTACGGCCGGCGCGGTTGCGGAAGCCCTGGTAGGTCGCAAAGAAAAACGTCTTGTTGCGGCCATCGTAAATTTTAGGAATGTAAACCGGACCGCCGACGGTACCGCCGAAATCGTGCTGCTTGAGAATCGGCGGCGCTTTTGCGAAGAATCCGCGCGCATCCATCGCGTCGTTGCGCAACTCTTCGAACAAATTGCCGTGCACGGCGTTGGTGCCGCTCTTGGTGGTGAACGTGACCGAGCCGGAGGCACGCCCGAACTCCGCCTTCATACCGTTCGATTCCACGGTGAATTCACCGATCGCGTCGATCGGCACCGAAGCCAGCGGCGCGCGCGCATCCTGATAAAGGGTGGAAGCGCTGCTCAACGGCTGGCCGTCCATCATCATTTCCCAACCGGATATCTGGCCGCCGCCAATCTTCAGATTGCCGCCGACGGTTTTGGTTTCGGGAGCCAGCAGCGCCAGTGAAACTACGCTGCGGATGGAGCCGTTCACGAACAACGGCATATCCTGTACCAGCTTTTCCTGAATCGTCGTGGCGACGCGAGTGGTTTCCGTTTCCAGGGGCGAAGCCTGGGCCGTCACCTGCACCGATTCGCCCACCGAACCGATGTCGAGAGAGACGTCCTGGCGCAGCGTCGCGCCGGCAGCCAGTTCGACACCGTTTCGAATTACCTTTTTAAAACTGGCGGCTTCGAACTCGAGCCGATAAATACCAATCTGCAGAGCCGGAATGGTGTAGCTTCCGCCTTCGGAAGACGTGGTCTGCGAAGACGTCCCCGTCTCCACATGGGTCGCAGTGACTTTGACACCGGGGACGACTGCTCCGGACGGATCGGTGATGACACCGGTCAAAGTGCCGCGGTTAACTTGCGCAAAGGACAACGAAATGCCGAGAACGGCGAGCAACACGAGTTGCGTCAACTTGGCCATACGGGCTCCTGACGTGAGATTTCTTACCTGCTGCCCCGAAACGGACAGGCCTAAGGCCTGCCGGGACATCGTCAACCTGGACATAATTCCCCTCTTGCTATATTTCCCGCTTACGGGTGGTTAGATTTTGACCCCAAACGGCTGTGTGGCGCTCGGAGGGAAAAACTTCCCAACGCACTTTACACAACCTTACACACTAAGTTGGGTCTACTATATATCGAGCGGCACTCCCGCGTCAACGCTAAACGCTGCGCCAGCGGGGCTATATTTAGTACTCTCCGTTAGATAGCAGCCGATTACTAGCCGTTAGCATGCGCATTTGTTACCGGCGTTTTCGTGCTTCCGCGCCGGGAATCGGAGTCGCCAGGGGCCACCCCGAGAATCGGGCCGCCCCGCATGCCGGCGCCTGTTGGCTTTGCGCACTGCCAGCTACCGGTTCTGGCGCGAAGTGGCGAATTTCCCGCGCTTCGTGCCGCAACTGCGCTCCGTTCGCACCACCGGCGAGAAGACTTCGCATGGGTCATGGCGTTGCCGAAAGACGCGGGCCAAGTGGAATGGGAAGCGGAAGTTACCGAAGACGTGCCCCGCGATCGCACCGCCTGGCAATCCCGCGGGTGCCACGGCGTCGCCAATCAACGGCGTGGTGAATTTCGAGCGCGCGCCGGGCAACGCTGATGCTCGAAAGCGACCTGCCTGTCGCGCTGCGGCAGGCAATGCTGGCCGTGCGCAACGGAGGTGTGCTCTCGGTGCCCGGCGTCTACAGCGGCTTCATCGACAAGGTCCCCTTCGGCAGCGTCATGAACCGGTCCATCACCATCAAGACCGGCCAGACTCACGTGCAGCGCTACTTGAAGCCGCTCCTCCAGCGCATTGAGAACGGCGAAATCGACCCCGGTTTCGTGATCACCCACCGCTTCAGCCTGAATCAGGCGCCGGAGGGCTTCCGCATGCCGAAGGTGCTCTCGGCGAATTCCCGGTCATCGTCGAGAGCGTCCAGGCGGACCTCGCCACCGTCGAAGGCGTGGAGAGACTTTACCGCAGCGTTCAACAGTGCGGCCGTCCCGTCGCAGCTATCGCTATCAATGCGGGCGTCGGCGTGAGCGGCAACTTCACCCTAGACACCAAGCTGGAAGGCGAGTTGGACCTGATTCGCTTGAACGTGATCGCGCCCGTGCAGTTTGCCAAGCTAGTCATCCGGGACATGGTGCGCCAGGGCGACGGCAAGGTGCTGTTCACCTCCTCGATCGCGGGGACCATGCAGGCGCCCTTCTTCGCCGTCTACGGTGCTTCCAAAGCGTTCCTCACCTCCTTTGGCCAGGCCATTCGCAACGAGCTGAAAGATTCGGGAGTCAGCGTCACCGTGCTGATGCCCGGCGCAACCGAGACGGAGTTCTTCCAACGCGCCCACATGGAAGACAGCAAAATTGGCGCCAGCGAAAACAAGGACGATCCTGCGGACGTCGCCCGTGACGGCTTTGAAGCGCTCATGGCAGGCAAGGTCCACGTCGTGGCCGGATCGTTCAAGAACAAGATTCAGGCGGCGGGACACGTCCTACCGGACCCGGTGATGGCCGGCTTGCACCGCAAACAATCGGAACCGGGCACCGCGGACACGGAGTCTCAGTAAAGGAAAGTTAGGCAACCCGGATTCGGAACGCGGCCTGACGGGTTGCCGCCCTTTAGTTCAGAAATGCCGCAGGCAGGCACGAAGTACTTGCCGGAGCCTGCGGTATTTTTCTACGGTAAACCCCTTACATCGTCACAAATCCGTCATAAAATGAAGGCGTTTACATAAATAGACAATTCACGCAAGTACCGACAGTACAAGAGCTTATCGGGATTTCATCCGAAGCATCAGTTTTTTTGATTTGATACTCAGCCGTCTTCTTTGTACTCTGAAGTTGTAAGTGCCAGGTAAGTCCTCTTCCGAAGGATTGGAAAAGTAGTAAAAGGAAACGGTTAAAGGACCAACGTAAAACTCATGAAAAAAACTCTCTTTGTCGGTGTCTTGTTGTCTCTTTCCAGCCTCTGCTTTGCGGGCCAGAAGTCGTATGATGTGATCTTCTCGGCGCCGACCAAAGTCGCGGGCCAGGATCTCAAGGCCGGTACATACAAGGTGAAGGTAGACGGCGCCAACGCCGTATTCACGGACCAGTCGTCCAATAAGGCCGTCACCGTTCCCGTGAAAGTCGAGACCGCCGCGAAGAAATCCAAGTTCACCGCTGTCGACGCGTCCAAAGAGGGCGACGTCAACAAGGTCAATGCCATCGAATTCGCCGGCTCGACCACCCGCCTCGAATTCGCCAAGTAGCTCTCAGGAGATTGGCGCGGGGGACGACAAGCGTCCCCCGCCCTCTGCTCACTTCCCGCCCTTCGCCTTCTTCGTCTTCACTCCATACCCGGTCATCTGCCGGATGAACCCCACCTCGTCCTCGCTATAAGGCGTGCCGTCCTTGTGGAAGATGTCGTGGAACCAAACCGCGGGTTCCTTCTCCGTGTAAGGCTTCTGCCAGGAATCCCACGGCAGGTGAGTCTGCGTTTTGCCGTTGACCAGTCCCCAATTAATCATGCCGACGTTGTACTTCTTGCCGATGGGTAGAATCGCTTGGAAGGTGCTGCCCCGGGGACGCGCCATATACTCCGTGCAGATGATGGGACGCTTATAAGCCTGCAGCCACTGCACCCGCTTTTCAAACTCCGCCGGGCCATCGTAGTTGTGGAAGGTGATGAAGTCGCTCTGCTCCAACTGGGTTTTCTGGATGGGCGTGAGCTTCGCGGGGTCGTTCCAGTCCCCCTTCCAGACTCCGCTGGTCAGGGGCTGTTCCGGAAGCATGGCGCGCGCCCATTCGAACACCTTGGGCAGCAGCGCCTGCACCAGCGCGACCTTGTTCGGCGGCTCAATGCTCTTGTAAGACGAATCGTTGGTGTTGTCCGGTTCGTTCCACAGATCCCAGGCCAGAACACGCTTGTCGTAGCGGTAGGCGCCGATGATGCCCTGCACATACTGGCGCAGCCGTTCGGTCTGGCCGGGGTCGCGCAGACCGGCGATTCCGGGGCTCTGCATCCAGCCCGAATTGTGCACGCCCGGCTTGGGCGGACGGGGCGTATCCATGTCGGGGAAGGGATCCCAGCAGGAATCGAACAGCACGAAGATGGGCTTGATCTTGTGCTTGTCGCACAGGCTCAGGAATTTGTTGATCCGGCTCTGAAACGCGCCGGCATCCTGCTTCCACATGAGGTCGTGCAGGAATACGCGCAGGGTAGTCATGCCCAGGCCTTCGGCGCGCCCCAGTTCAGTGTCCATCCAGACCGGGTCGAAGGATTCCGTCTGCCACATCTCGAGTTGATTGATCGCCGTGGCCGGTACGTAGTTCGCGCCCACCAGCCAGGGTTGCCTCGCGTACCACTCGTTAATCGCTTTTTCCGTCCAGCGGGCCGGCTGTGCCATGGCTGCGCCAGCGAGCGCAACCAGCAGCATCATGCGGCCGGCGGCCATTGCAATTTTATCCATTTCCCCCGATTTTAACGTGACCCGCACCGGAATTTCCCCTTGTTCTACGATATCTTTTAGCTGCCAACGCGTGGAACTCAAAGGAGCCATGAGCAAGCCACTCTGCGTGGCCGCTCTGAAGCCGGCCGGTTTCGCTTACGCGCAGATGTTCACGTCCTCAAATGCCGCCCACGGAAGAGTTCCGGTCATCTGGTCATCGGTACACCCTGACAAATAGTCTTGAGACGCATTTTGCATCAGTGCCGCACCGTGAAGGTGCAGTGTGACAGGCGCTCGGTGCGCGCGAGATCCCGCAGCGGCCAGTTCCTGCGCGAATGCTCTGCGAGACGACATCGACCGGAATCACTACGTCGCGCTTGCGCCGCCGATGACCAGTGATGACCAGTGGAGAACGTTGCTCAAGGCGGAGGTAAAAGGCTAGAATCGTTGGCAAGTTGCTGGCGCAGAAGGGCCGGTCCACGTGTAGCGCTATGAATCTGAGACTTTGGAAATATCCGATTTTCCTCGTTGCCGCGCTGCCGCTTGTGGCGCAGCGCCACGACACGTACCAGGGCCGGGATGCCGTCGCGAATCAAGTTTTGGTGAGGCTCACCAGCAAGACGACGGCGAGTTTGCAGCAAATCAGAAATCTCACTGATGCCGACGACCTGCGCGAACTCAGCAGTTCGCTGCAGCTTCACCTCTTGCACTCTCGCACCGGCAGTATCGCCGCGCTGCTGGCAATTCTGCGCGCGCTGCCGACAGTGAACTACGTAGAGCCGGACTATTTCGTCAAATCCTTCGGCGTACCCAACGACGCCAACTTTCCGAACCAGTGGGCCCTGCGCAACACCTCCGTGCCCGGCGCGGACATCGGCGCCACCGCCGCCTGGGACGTCTCCACAGGTTCCACCGCCAACGTAGTCGCGGTGGTCGATACCGGAGTCGATTACACCCATCCCGATTTGGCACCGAATATGTGGTCCGCGCCGGCAGCTTTCACAGTCACCCTCAGTTGGGGGCAGATCACCTGCCCGGCGGGATCGCACGGCTACAACGCCATCACCCGCAGTTGCGACCCTATGGACGACAACCACCACGGCACTCACGTCTCGGGCTCGATAGGTGCAGCCGGGAACAACACGCTGGGAGTCGCCGGCGTGAACTGGACCACCCGCATCATGGGCCTGAAGTTTCTCGACAGCACGGGCAGCGGGTCCACCTCCAATGCGATTGACGCTATCGAATTCGCCATCCAGGCCAAAGCCGTATTGGGCGCCTCGGCCAATGTGAGGGTTCTCTCCAACAGTTATGGCGGCGATGGCTTCTCGCAGGCTTTCCTGGACGAAATCAACAAAGCCAACACCAAGGAAATGTTATTCGTGGTGGCGGCCGGCAACAGCGCGGCGAACACGGATGTGAATGCTCAGTATCCGGCCGCCTTCAACGCTCCGAACCTGATCTCCGTGGCGGCCACCACCAGCACCGATACCCTGGCCTCGTTCTCCAACTTTGGCAGCCACACGATCTCCATGGGAGCGCCCGGCGTCAACATCCTCTCCACCGTGCCGGGAAGCGCCTACGCCTACCTCAGCGGCACGTCGATGGCCACGCCACACGTAGCAGGGGCGGCAATGCTCGTACTTTCCAAATGCGCTCTGAATACCGCGGCGTTGAAGAGCACGCTGCTTTCGCAGGTCGACGCTCTCGCCAGCCTCGCCGGTCTGACCGTTACCGGGGGGCGCCTGAACGTCAATAAGGCGCTGCGCAGTTGCGCCCCCGGGTTGGGGCCCGGCGGTGCGGCCACCTTCATCAGGTCGGACGCGACCACCTTGGGAAGTTGGAAAGGCGTGTACGGCAGCGAAGGCAGCGTGGTGGTGGGGAATACTTCGACCGTGCCTGCCTACGCCACGGTGACGCCTTCGGGGAATCTTAGCTACACCTGGGCGGCGTCGACCAGCGACACGCGCGCCCTGCAGAAGACTACGTCGACAACGGACCGCGTGGCGGCCTGTTGGTACTCCAATACCTTCTCCATCGATCTGAACTTCACCGATAGCAACAGCCATCAGGTAGCGTTCTACCTTCTGGATTGGGAATCGGGCGGTCGCGCGGTACGCGTAGACGTGCTCGACGGCACCACTCTAGGCACACTGGATACGCGTTCCGTCTCCAGTTTCGCAGGAGGCCAATACCTGGTATGGACTCTCAGCGGGCATGTGGTGATCCGCCTGACCAGCACGAATCCGGCGAACAACTCGGTCGTGAGCGGAATCTTCTTCGGCCGTGGCGGGGCTCCCACGACTGGCGGTGCGGCCGCTTTCATCAGGTCTGACGCGACCACTTTGGGAAGTTGGAAGGGCGTGTACGGCAGTGAGGGCAGCGTGGTGATGGGGAACACGTCGACCGTGCCGTCCTACGCTACCGTGACGCCTTCGGGAAGTCTCAGCTACACCTGGGCGGCGTCCAGCAGCGACGTGCGGGCTCTGCAGAAGACGACGTCAGCGACCGACCGCGTGGCGGCCTGTTGGTACTCCAACACCTTCTCCATCGATCTGAACTTCACCGATAGCAACAGCCATCAGGTAGCGTTCTACCTTCTGGATTGGGAATCGGGCGGTCGCGCGGTACGCGTAGACGTGCTCGACGGCACCACTCTAGGCACACTGGATACGCGTTCCGTCTCCAGTTTCGCAGGAGGCCAATACCTGGTGTGGACCCTCAGCGGGCATGTGGTGGTCCGCCTGACCAGTACGAATCCGGCGAATAACTCGGTAGTCAGCGGGATCTTCTTCGGCACTGGTGCGGCACTGGCGCCCGGCGGTGCGGCCACCTTTATCAGGTCGGACGCGACCACCTTGGGAAGTTGGAAAGGCGTGTACGGCAGCGAAGGCAGCGTGGTGGTGGGGAATACTTCGACCGTGCCTGCCTACGCCACGGTGACGCCTTCGGGGAATCTTAGCTACACCTGGGCGGCGTCGACCAGCGACACGCGCGCCCTGCAGAAGACTACGTCGACAACGGACCGCGTGGCGGCCTGTTGGTACTCCAATACCTTCTCCATCGATCTGAACTTCACCGATAGCAACAGCCATCAGGTAGCGTTCTACCTTCTGGATTGGGAATCGGGCGGTCGCGCGGTACGCGTAGACGTGCTCGACGGCACCACTCTAGGCACACTGGATACGCGTTCCGTCTCCAATTTCGCAGGAGGCCAATACCTTGTATGGACTCTCAGTGGGCATGTGGTGGTCCGCCTGACCAGTACGAATCCGGCGAACAACTCGGTAGTCAGCGGACTTTTCTTCGGAACTGGCGGGGCAGTTGCCCCCGGCGCTGCGGCCACTTTCCTCAGGCTCGACACCGCCACACAGGGCACCTGGAAGGGCAGCTACGGAACGGATGGTGGTGAAGTGATCGGGAACACGGCCAGCTACCCCGCATACGCAACGGTCACGCATTCGGGCAGTTCGCAATACGTTTGGGCACCCACCATTACGGACCCGCGCGCCCTGCAGAAATTCGCGTCGACGACCGACCGGATTGCCGGCTGCTGGTTTGGCCCGAACTTTTCCGTTGATGTGCAGATGAACGACTCAAACGCCCATCAGGTCGCGCTCTATCTTCTGGATTGGGATACCTTCAATGGTGGACGTGCCGAGCGGGTGGACATACTCGACGCCACCACGAATGCCGTGCTGGACACCAGGTCCGTCAGTGCTTTCACCGCGGGGCAATACCTGGTCTGGAACATCGCCGGACACGTCATCATCCGGATCATGAACACCACAACGACGGCTAACGCGGTGATGAGTGCAATCTTCTTCCGGTAGGCCGCTAAAAGTAACGGGTGGGGCTGCTTCTTCCCTAGCGAGGGGAACAGGCCCGTTCCGTTGCACTGTGCACCTCAGAGGGAATCCGCCGTTGCCCGGCGATCTGCCGCGGTCGAACCGTGCGAGGGCTGGACGCTTTAGATCGCCGGGCGCGGCGACGTTCTAGGAGCGGGCTAGATGCCGTCCCGCACCTGATGCCTCATAGTGGGCTGCGTGCCGGGTTGGCGGGGTCCGAGGGAAATGTAGGTCGCGGGCGCGCTTTGGTTGCGGTATTGGGTGAGGATCCAATTCGCCGAGCGAGCGACGTTGGAAATGCTGAGTTCGCTCATCTAATTTGGCCCACTTTGATCGTCTAATTTGGCCCACCCC
>JBDTMZ010000079.1:0-30423 GCA_039934035.1 Candidatus Solibacter sp.
TTCGCGCCCCCCACTGCGCCGCGCCGCACCCCGTGCGCGACGTCCCCAACGGACGCTGCAGCCAGCGCTGCATCCCCTTCGCGCCCCCCACTGCGCCGCGCCGCACGCGCGACACTCCCTTCGCGCCCCCCGCCGCGGCACGATACCCCGTGCCCCCCTCAAAGGACCCTCATGTCGCCAGTGAGTGACCGCAGAGCCTGGCACGAGGTCTGCTTCCCCAACGGGGAATGGGTCCTGCTGCTCGCCTTGGCCGCCGAAATCGCCCTCTTCTCCATCATCGGCGCGAACTTCTTCACCCTCGCCAATTTCTTCGAAGTCGTCCGCCTCAGCGTCGAATTAGGACTGCTCGCTCTTGCCCTCACCCCCATCATGATCACCGGCGGCATCGATCTCTCCGTGGGCTCCACCGTCGGCCTCTCGGCCGTCGTCTTCGGCGCCCTCTGGCGTGACGCCGCCTGGCCCGTACCGGCGGCTGCCGGCGCCGCGCTGGCCACCGGGTGCGTTGCCGGACTCCTGAACGGCCTGCTCATTACCCGCCTCAATGTGCCGCCCCTGATCGTCACGCTCGGATCGCTCTCGCTCTTCCGCGGCATCGCCGAAGGGCTCACCAAAGGCGCGGAGAACTATTCAGGATTTCCCGCCGGCTTTCTGCGCCTGGGTCAGGGCTATCTCGGCGGCATCGTGCCGGTGCAGTTCACCGTTCTGATTGCCGCCATCGCCGCCTATTGGATACTGCTGCATCGCTCGGCCATCGGGCGCACAATCTATGCCGTGGGCTTCAGCCCCGCAGGCGCGCGCTACGCAGGCATTCCGGTGGAGCGCCGCGTGGCCCTGCTCTACTTTCTTTCCGGTCTCGTGTCGAGCGTGGCCGCAATGATTTACGTCGCCCATCTCGGGCAGGCGAAATCGGACGCGGGCACCGGCTACGAATTAGCGGCCATCACCGCGGTGGTGCTCGGCGGCACCAGCGTCTTCGGCGGCCGCGGCACCGTCTGGGGCACCGTGCTCGGCCTGTTCGCGATCGCCGTGCTACAGAACGGGCTGCGCCTGGCAACCCTGCCCTCGGAAATGACCGGTGTGCTGACCGGAGTGGTGTTGGTGTTGACCATCGGATTGGGCCGGCTGCGGGGGCGTTCGACCGCGCCCGCGGCGGCTACGGAAGAGGCTGAGAATATGAAGAATTCCCAACTTGCGATACTCTGCGCGGCGGTCGTGGGCGGGTCGCTGATCGTGGCCGGAACCAACGTGTGGCTGGTCCGCTCGCTCCGGCCCGCTTCCATCGCTCCGGCCGCGAACGCTGCGAATGCCGCGAATGCCGCGAATGCCGCGAAAGCCGGTAAACGGCCCGTGATCGCCGTGATGCCGAAGGCGAAGGGCGACCCTTACTTCATCAGCTGCAAGGCCGGGGCGGAGGAGGCGGCCAGAGAGTTGGGTGTCGATCTGATCTGGGACGGCCCCACCGGTCTCGATGCCGCCAAGCAGAACGAGGTCGTGGAAGGCTGGATCACCCGCGGCGTGGATGCCATCGCGGTGTCGGTGGAGAATTCCGCGGGTATTTCCACCGTCCTGCGCAAAGCCCGCAACCGCGGAATCAAAGTCATCACCTGGGATGCGGACGCGGCCCCGGACTCACGCGATTACTTCATCAATCAGGCCACCCCGGAGGGCATCGGGAACACCCTCGTGGACGAGGGCGGGCGCCTGTTGGGCGGCAAGGGCGAGTTCGGCATCGTGACCGCCTCCCTCAGCGCCGCCAATCAAAATCTCTGGATCGACTTCATGAAAAAACGTCTGGCGGAGAAATGGCCCCAACTGAAACTCGCCACCATTCGCCCCGGCGATGACGATCGCGATAAAGCGTTTGCCGAAACCCAGAACATCCTCAAGGTCTATCCCAACGTGAAGCTGATTGTGGCGATCTCCGCCCCCGCCGTGCCCGGTGCGGCCGAAGCCGTCCAACAGGCCGGACGCAAGGATGTGCCCGTGATCGGCCTGTCCCTGCCGAACCTGTGCAAACGCTACGTGCACGACGATGTCGTCCAGGCAGTCGTGCTCTGGAAAACTCGCGACCTCGGCTACCTCACCGTATATACCGCGGCCCAATTGGTCAACGGCCGGCTCGCCAAGGACTCGCTTCAGGCCGGACGGTTGGGCACTATCGAAATTCGAGGCTCCGAAGTAATCCTCGGCAAACCGTTCATCTTCAATAAAGCGAACATCGATCAATTCGATTTCTAGCGCAGTCATTTACCGCACCATGAACGTGATGAAGAGACGGCTAACATCACGTTCCGCACGGCGGCACTCCCGGCGCGGCTAGCGCGGTCCGTCCACGGCGAGTACACTACCCGTACAGCACGCCGAGTCGCCCGTCGCCGGTCCTACAGCGAAGAGAACCGGGGACGCGAATCGCATACTTAAAAAACCCGACTGACGCGCCCAAACACCGATTCCCCGCGTTCCGCCGGATAACCTCCAGGCGGTGGCGTCCACGACCGGCTCGATCGTGGACGTCCTCTCGCAATATGTCTCTGCCCCGGCAGTCCCCGGCGCGCAAGTTCATCGACCGCGGAAACCAGTTCCTCCCGCACGTCGACGCTTTGCCCACGCGCGGCTCTGATCGCAGCCGCGACCGTAGAGAAGGCGCTTCCTCAAAAGCAGAGGCTCGCGCGGTCAACACGCTAACTAGTCGGCGTTGTGGCCACGGCGGCGCATGAAAATTACCACGCCAAAGAGAACGACCAAAACTCCGCAGAGCAGGCGTACGGTAGTGGAATCCATTGTGAAATCTCCTTCCTTTTTCCTTATCGGCAGCAAGTTACATATTTTCAATCACGGGCACCAAATCCCGCACCAGCCGCGTCATGACCGGTCCGATCGTGACCACAAACAGCGACGGCAGCACGCAGAAGAATATCGGGAACACCAGCTTCACGGCCAGTTTCGACGCCTTCTCTTCCGCTTTCTGCCTCGCAATCACACGCAGATAATCGGCGTGCCCGCGCAGGCATTGCGCGATGCTGGTGCCGAACCGGTCCGTCTGCACCAGGACCGCCACCAGTTTCTTGACATCTTCCACCCCCGTGCGTTCCGCCAGGTTGTGCAGCGCCTCGGCGCGCCGCTTCCCGGCGTGGAGCTCCAGGTTCATCACCGTGAATTCGCTACAGATTTCCGGATGGGCGTTTTGCAGTTCGCGCGCCACCTGTAACGTCGTCTGATCGATTCCCAGGCCCGACTCCACGCACACCACCATCAGGTCCAGCGCGTTGGGCAGTCCCCTGGCGATGGCCTTCTGCCGGCGGCGCGTACACCAAGCCACGTATTGGCTCGGCGCGAGCGACCCCACGACGGCGCCCCCAATCGTTGCCCACAGCACATTCTGCACGGTCGAGCCCGAATTCCAGCTCCACAGCAGGCCCGTCACCGAGAAACTGATCGTGCCCACCAGTCGCGCCCCCTGGTAGAAGGGCGCGGCATTGTTCCCGCGGAAACCCGCCCGGATCAAGCGCTTCCGCAGCTTCGGCAAGTCGCGCTCGGACATCGGCGCGATCGCGCCGATGCGGTCCACCAGCTCCCGCCACACGTGCGCCGTCGGCGGCAGCATTTCCGCCGCCCGCAACGGCACCGGAGTCAACCGCTTGACCCCCCGCGCACGCCGTCCCTGCATGTATAGAACCACCGCCATCGTACCCGCTGCCACCAGAATAAAGATCGCCGCGGCCCCAAGAATCAGCATCGCTACACCTCGAAGGTCACAATCTTGCGGATGATCATATAGCCGGTTACCTGCAGCGCAAGGCCCGCGGCCAGGAGTTGATGGCCCACCGGATCGTCTATGAAGAACCGCGCATACTGCGGATTCACCATGAACATCATTACCGCCACTCCGGCCGGAATGGCCGAGAGAATCCGCCCGCTCATCAAGCCCTGCGCGCTGACTGCGCGGATGCGCCCGCGAAGTTTGAAGCGCTCGCGGATCAATTGCGCGAGCTTGTCCAGAACTTCCGCCAGGTTGCCGCCCGTCCTGCGCTGCATCAACACCGCGGCCACGAAGAACTGCACGTCCATCGAAGGGATCCGCTGGGACAATTTCCGCAGCACGATTTCCAGCGGCTGCCCCAAATTCTGTTCGTCAAAGGCGCGGCGCAGTTCTCCGGAGAGCGGGTCGCTGAATTCCCGGTGCGCCATATCAATCGCGATCGAGAATCCATGCCCGGCGCGCATCGAGCGGGAGACGAATTCAAGGCAATCCGGAAACTGCTCTTCGAAACGGTCCAGGCGCGCCCGCGCCTTGCGCTTGACGTACATCACGGGCAGCGAGCCCAGCGCCGCGCCCGCCGCAAGAGCTGCCAATGGCGTTGTGTTGTACAGGGCCATGGTTACCGCCAGAAAGCCGCAGAGAAACAGGCCCAGCGAACGCTGCAGCAGTCCGGTGGCGCCCCACTTCAGCCCCGCCGTTTCCAGCAGGCGCGTAGCTGACTCGCGCAAACGGAAGCGGTCCAGCAGACGGCCAGTCAGCACGCCGCGCATTTCGGTCGCAGCCTCGATCAGGCGCGGCCGGCCGCGCACCCGTTCGCCCTTCTCCGTCGCCCGCGCCACCAGGCGCCGCATCGCCATTGCCGTGTCGCGCCGCTCCAGGTGGCGCATCACCAGCGCGTGCGTCAGCCCCGTGGTTGCGGCCGCCAGCAGGAAGAGCGCCAGGATCACAGGCCACCCACCTCAACGATTTCGTCGAAAATCTCCGACGGCAGGCGGATCCCCGCCGACAGCAGCTTCTCATTGAACTTGGGCAGAATGCCGGTCGCACAGAAGCGCCCCAGCACCCGGCCGTCCGGCGAAAGGCCGCGCCTCTCGAAGGTGAATATTTCCTGCATCGTGATGACTTCGCCCTCCATACCCGTCACCTCCGTGATGCTGGTGACCCGGCGCGTCCCGTCGCTGAGCCGGGTACACTGCAGCAGAAGGTGCACCGCCGAGGCAACCTGCTGGCGGATCGCCGCCAGGTGAATGTTGGCATTGGCCATGGTCACCATCACCTCCAGGCGGGATACCGCATCGCGCGGGGTATTGGCGTGCACCGTGGTCAGCGAGCCGTCGTGGCCGGTATTCATGGCCTGCAACATGTCGAGCGCCTCCTCGCCGCGGACCTCGCCCACCACGATGCGGTCCGGCCGCATGCGCAGGCTATTAATCAGCAGCTGCCTCTGCCGTACCGCGCCGCGGCCTTCCAGGTTCTCCGGGCGGGTTTCCAGGCGCACCACATGTGGTTGCTTCAACTGCAATTCCGCGGCATCTTCGATGGTCAGAATGCGCTCGCGCGGTGAAATGAACCAGGAGAGCGCGTTGAGCAGCGTCGTCTTTCCTGCGCCGGTGCCGCCCGCCACGATGATGTTCAAGCGAGCCCGTACAGCGGCTTCGAGCAGCCGCATCATACCCCGCGTGAGTGCCCCTTTGGCCACCAGATCGTCGGGCATCAGGCGATCGGTTCCAAAACGCCGGATCGAAAGCACGGCCCCGTCCACGGCCAGCGGAGGAATGATCGCGTTCACGCGCGAACCGTCTCTGAGGCGCGCGTCCACCATCGGGTTGGATTCGTCCACGCGCCGCCCCACCTTGGAGACAATCCGGTCGATGATCCGCAACAGGTGCGCCTCGTCGTGAAAGCGCACGTTGGTCAACTCCAGGATGCCTTTGCGCTCCACATACACCTGATGGCAGCCATTGACCAGAATGTCGCTGATGGTCGGATCCTGCAGCAGCGGTTCCAGCGGTCCCAGCCCGAAGACCTCGTGCAGCACTTCGTGGCTGATGCGCTGCTTCTCCGCGGCCGTCAACAGGTTTGGCTCCTGCTCCACCATCTCGAGCACCGCCTGGCGCACTTCGCTGCGCACGCGGTCGTCATCGATGCCCGAGAGCGCTTCGAGATTGATGCGCTCTAGTAGCTTGCGATGCAGGGTGAATTTCAGTTCCTGGAGCTCGGGCTTGACCGCGGCCGGATTTGCCGCGTTGCGTATCAGGCGCTGCTCCCAGTTGCCTTCGGTGCCCGCTAAAGGAACGGCTGCGGTCATTTGGTCTCCTGCTCCTTCGAAAAGCTCTCGATCTTCTTCACGGCGCCGCGAATCATCATCATCTGGTCGAACTCGGGTTCGACCACCGCCGCCCGGCGGATTTCGGGCGGCCGCGCCGCCTCCGCTGTCCGCGGCGCCCCCACCCGCTGCGCCCGCGCCGTCACCGGGACCGCCGCCGCCATCGGCGGCTCTTCCGGCGGCGCGGCGGCTTGCGCGCCATACAATTCGATCAACCGGCGGCCGCGCGTCGCGACCGGCGTCTGATCGGTGGAATTGCGCAACACCAACTGGATGTGTCCCTCGTTGATCGCCAGCGTCAACGCTTCCGCTTCGGCCGGAGTCACCAGCAGGGTCACCACCGGAGTGACGATCGGCTGGCTCTTGCCGTCGTTCAGGGTCGTCTGCCCTGCCGAAAGCACCGTGATGTTCTGCAGTACGGTCTGCGTTTCGGTCTCCATGCGGGAGGGCGGTTTGCCGGTAACCAGCACATCCACCCGGGTACCCGGCAGCACGAAGCCCGCGACCCCCACCACGTCGTTGACCCGCACCGAAACCGCGCGCATTCCCGGCGGAATCATCGGTCCCAGTCCCGCGCCGCTGCCTTTCAGCGCCAGCCGCGCATCCATCACCGGTTCGTCCGCCTGAATGCCGCTGATCACCGGCCGGTCGATCACATCCTCCAGTTTGGAGAACGATCCCTTGGGCACCAGCGCTTCGGGCACGCCCCGTAATGCCACCGAAGGGCGGTCCACCAAACCGCCGGCGGACAACGGACGAATGGCGAAGACAATCTGTTTGAGCTGCGCGGGCGGCCCGTGGCCCGCCCGTCCGCTGGCCAGTTTGTAGAACGTGGCGGAGACCAATAGCGCCCACCCCAGGCTCACCCCGAGCACCATCATGAATCGCCTTTCGAATCTCATCAGGATCCTCCCCCGAGCAGGCTGAGCCATGCTCCTAATACGATGGCCGGCGCATAAGGGATAGTTCGCTCGCGCGGGCTGCAGAGCAACGCCGCGGCAGCCCCCAAGCCGCCGAAGATGGCGGCAAACAGTCCGGCGAGCAGAATCCCCGCCGGCCCCAGCAACGCCCCGTAGGCAGCCATCAATTTCACATCGCCGCCGCCCATCGCGCCGAACCAATGGAAGGGCAGCAGCAGCACGCAGCCCACCGCCACGCCCGCCGCCGCCAGAGCCAGTGCGTGCCATCCCGACGCCGCGGCATAGGCCAGCCCGCCCGCCGCGCCCGCCGCCGTCAGCCAGTTCGGCAACCGCCGGAATCGCATATCCAGCACGATGGCCGCCACGCCGACCGCGCCCGCGATCACCATGGGGACGTTCATGATGGGGAAGGTCATGGCCGGCCCCGCGCCATCGACGTCCGGAACTCCGCCGGTGGGGACGCGCCCGAGCCAGCGCTCTTCTCCGCCCCCCGTCTGACGTAGAGCACTGCCACCCGGTCCTCATAGACGCGCTGCCAGTCCGGCTCGCGGTCGAGCACCGTGCCCAACACCCAATCGCGCGGCAGTAGCGCCACCTCGAAACCGTAATTCCGTAGCGCCTCGCGCCATCCCGTCTGCGCCAACATCAGCGCGCGATAATCAGCGCCAATGGCAGGCCCGAAAAAGTCGCTCCGGCCATCGAAGAACACACGCTGGCTCGGGTACAGCCGGTAAATCACGTAATCGGCCCACTGATCGCTGGTCAGCATCCGCGGCATCGCCCCTGTAGGTGTGATCTGCCCCAGATTGCGCTCCACCGCCTGAACAGGGAACCTCTCCGCGGAAAACCCCGCGCCCGGAGCGTTGACCAGCAACAGCACGGCCGCGGCCAGCGGCCACAGGCTGGCCCTGGGACGATCGCCCAGCTCCTGCGCCAGGTCCCAGAACACGCGCACTGCCGACCCGGCTCGCGCCTGCGCCATTGCCCGCTCCCAATAGCGTGCGGCCCCTGCTGCCACTACCGGTGCGGCCACGATCGCGAAGAACGGGATATGGCGCGCCGAGCGCAGCGCCAGAAAGCCCCAGACCAGTACCAGCAAGGTAGTGAACCGGTCGCTGCGCGCCGACAGAGCCACCGCGGCCAACAGCAGGAAGGCGAACACGATCATGCCCTCCGAGCGAATGGCTGGCGATTGGAATTCCGCCACGTGCTCCATAATCCAGGACGAGTTGAGGTAGCGCACGATGTGCCAGTGCAACTGCCAGCCGTGAGGATTGGCCAGGCTCGCCAGCGCGCACAGCGCGCCCAGCAGTCCGTAGCGGCGCGCCTGCCGCCAGGCCCCGCGCGAGGCGCATTCCAAGACAGCCAGGCCGAGCGTCATCAGCCAGGCCACGAACCCACCATGCAGATTGACCCACAGCGCCGTCAATGGCACCAGCAGCCAGACCCACGGTCCGGGTCGCGCCCGATCTTCACAGAAGACCCAGATTGCCACGGTGTAGAAGAGGATGGAAAAGGCGTGCGGACGCGCCAGGTAATGCACGCTCGAGGCGCTCACCGCGGCCAGGGCCACCAGGACCGCAATCCAGAGCCCGCTGGCCTGGCGCAACAGTCGCGCCAGCAGTACCGTTGCCGCCAGCGCCAGCAGTCCGCCGAACAGGGCCGCCACCCCCGCGAGTCCGCGCCAGCGCCATACCAGCGCCAGTACCACGTCGGACAGCCACTCCCACGCGAACCACGGTTCCCCGGGACGGCTGAACGAGAACGGATCAGCCTGCGGAATCCGACCGGTCTGGAGCACCAGTTCTCCGGTGCGTATATGCCACCCGGTGTCGCCATCGGAGAGCAGCGAACGCACTCCCGCGGGTTGAGCGAAGGCCCCCAGCAGCAGGGCGCAAAAGAACACGTCGAGCAGCGAGGGCGTCACCAATCGCTGCAGCAATCCTCTGATCCGCGGATAGGTTGGTGCCGGCATGGTCTCCTAGAGATCAGATCGGCTGGAATGCCCGAAAACTTTAGGGGCGGCTAAGTGGCGCCCTGGAGAATGCAGCCCGCCTGGATCGGCCGCTGTACGGGAGGCACCGGCAGAATTCCCGCGCACCCTGCTAACGGGAGGCCAATTCCGAACCAGGCGGCGCTCCCCATCCGCGGCGTTACCGCAGATTCCGGACCGGATTTGAGTCCGAACGGGCCGGACTCTTCCCAGTCCTGTCCGCACCATTCCCTTCGTGACCCGATCGCCGGCACAATCCTGCACACCTGTCACCCCAAAGAGCGTGACCCCGCCCGGGAAGTCATCACTTAAACGGGCAGGCGCGGCGCGCCAACGATCGGCCCGCCGCCCCGCCGCAAGCCAACCAGCCGGCCGCGCTCCGCCATGAGAATCGCGGCGGCTGGCAGCGCTTCGGTTCGCCGGACTCCGTCATACCGTCACTGCGTAATCGTCTGCCGCGCCGCGCTCTGTAAAGTCAGGACCCCCGCCGATATCGGCAGCAGGGCAGGCCGGATCGCGTACGAAACCGTAACCAGTACCGTGCTGCCGGGATTGTTATTCGGCGTCCAGGTAGTGGTCACCGTCAGGTAGGCGGTACTCAGCGGGGCGGCATAGGATTGCGCGATCGCCCGGATATCGGCAACCGTCGCCGGATGGCCGCTCCCGCTGCCCCGTACCGCCGCGTAGCGCGCGGCCCGCTGGGCGGCAAACGTAACCGAACTGTCGATGAAACCCGTGAACCCCAGTTCCATGACGCCCGCCATCAGGACGCCGAAGACCATCAGCGCCAGCGCGGACTCCACCAGTGTCGCGCCTCGCCGCGATCCCGATTTGCGTGCCGTAGCCATGTCCCGTAGCCCTCTCACCGTGCCCGCATGGTGGCGCGGGACGCGACGCTACCGGTAAACGGCAGGCCGGAATATTTGAAGATGGCCTGCGAAGTTGCCTGCACGTCCACCTGCACGTATACCTGCATCTTGCTGGCGCCGCAACTCCCGCCGCAACTGACCGTGGAACCGCCCGCGCATTGACACACCTGGCGCGAGGTAACCGTCAACCCCGTGAAATTGGGCGCCGAATTGAGGGCGACAGCCCGAATCCCCGCGGTGTCGTTGGACTGAGTCGAACTGGCGCTGCCGTATTGCGCGCCCACCCGCGCCGCATTGGCCACCGCCATCGCTTTCGTCAGCGCCCGGGAATAGTCGAGGACTCCGGCCAGCATCAAAAGCAGCAGCGGAGTCACCAGCGCGAATTCCACCAGGGCCGATCCGCCCCGCCGGCGCCGGGCGGCGGTAAGTCGTCTGTGCTGGATGTCCGCTCGCATCGCTATTCACTCAGCGCGGCGGTCCCCTTCACCGGCGATCCCGAGACCAGCGAAGAGTAGTCCGCGTTCATGGTGATGCCCCCGGAGAAAATGACGGTCTTGGATACGAGGATCGTGTAGTGGCTGCTCGCGCCGCCCGTGTAGCTCAAAAGGCTGGTCGGGAAGTACAAAGCACCGTCAAATGTAATGGTGGTTCCTCCGGCGAAGGCACTGGCAGCCGGGGAAGCGATACTCCGGTCCTGAAAGAACAGGATCCCGGCCAGCGGCCCGCTCGTCGGCGCGGACAGGTGCAGCGTGGTTCCGCCGATCAGGGTCACCGGGCCGTAAGGGTGCCCCGTGCCCCCGGTGATGTAGAACGTCACTCCCGTTCCCGTCAGGCGCGCTCCGTTGCTGACATGTAACCCGCCGCCTAACAGGATGTAAGTGCCCGGGCTCATCGTCACCGTCGATCCGCCGTTCATGGTGATTCCGCCGCAGTAGACGCCCTGCGTGATGGCCTTGGTAACGCCGTTGGACGCGGTCCAGTTGTTCTGCCAGCAGGCCCCCACGGCAGGCGGCGTCACGTAGGCTAACGGGTCGCCGTTATTGGCGACATGGGTGACCGGAGTGGGGGACAGCGACGCACCCCCACCCGAGCTGTAGCCTCCGACCACATTGATGGCGGTGGCGGTGACCCGCGCGCCGCCAGTGGCGGTCAGCGCGGTGGCGCTGCTCGAATTGACCATGATTCCGCAACCCACCGCCAGCGTCGCTCCGCCGCTGATCGAGAACGCGCTCGACGCCGATGGTTCCAGGGTGTAAAGGCAATTCGTTCCCGGTCCCTGATGGGCTACCGAGCGGGAGGTGACCGTGACCGAAGTGAACCCCAGCACACTCATGAAGAGGATCTTCACGTTCTGGGAGATCAGCACCTCCACGGCGCTCGCATCGGCTGTGTAGAAGCCTGAAGTAGGAGGGCGGTTGACCGTGATCGTGACGCCATTCTGGGCATCCGTAAAACCGTTGAGCGCGGCATCGCCTTTCGCCGCGGCGACCAGGTTGGCGGACCCGCTTTGCGCGTTCTCCTGTACCCCGCCCAAGGCGGCGGCATCGGCGGCGGTCTGCATCCGGGACTTGACCAGGTGCAGGTATCCGGTGTCCACTGCCAGGCCCACGCACGCCAGAAGTAACGGGATGGCGACCACCATCGTAACCAGCACGAAGCCACTCGCGCGCCGCTTCGACCGTATTCGTCCGGTACCAGACATGGTGAACCCAGCTTCACCGTAACAAGGTCAGGGGGGGATGAAAATCGGTGCAAAGCCTGGGAGGAGGGGGTGAAATCGCCTTAGTTCGTTAGTGAGGCTGCTGCAAGGAGCCGGTCCATCGTTGGCCCCAGCGCCGTAAGCGCCCGGGAGTCTGGCCACTTTGTGGGGCACGGAACGACCCTCCGCCGGGCGGGGGCAATCCCCGCAACATTAGTACGTACTGGAACCGGGCCCGCTGGCGATCCCTCGCGCCTGGGAATAGGATGTCTCTGTCAGTCCATGAGCGCCTTCCTCATATTTCTGGTGCTGCAGGCGGGAGATCTTGCGACCACGCTGCTCTTTCTGGAGCGGGGTGTCGGAGAGGCGAACCCGCTGGTGACGGCTTTGATGCAGGCCCTGGGCCGCCCACTGGCAGCGGTGCTTCTTTTCAAACTGGCGGGGTGCCTCATGGCGGGATATGCGTGGCACACCGGCCGGGGACGCCTGCTGCGTTGGGCGAACGCCTTTTATGCGCTCTGCGTGGGCTGGAACCTGGTGGCGATTGCCGTGGCGGCGAACGGCTAAGCCTGTGGGCGAGTGCGGCTTGCTCGCCGGCCGAGCCCGTCAGACACCCCACTTCGTTGTTTTGAAAATTATATTTGCCCTCAATCGAAGCACTTACAAATTTCTCCCCCGGTCAGCCCAAATTCGGGGTGCTATTTCTGTAAGTGAAAAGAGTTGCTCGCTCGCCAAGAAGCAACCCGATCGGTACTCTATGCGGGAGCCCACACACCTCGAGGGGGCCTTCGATAATCCCGAGCCCATAGTTTAAGCGTCGAATAGGCGGCCAACAGCGGCAGCTGTATCCTTCCTTAGAGAAGGAAAAAGGGATCGATTCCTTTCGCTGTCCGGGCTCACCCCGGACAGTATTTTGCAAGGCAAAGTTCTTTGACAATCTCCTCTCCCGTTGCTGCACCCCGAGACGGCGCATGATGGCCGATATCCACCGGTCGGCTCCCTGTACGCGTGCGGAGTCGCGCGCCGCGTGCCCTTCCGGCGTACTACCCAGTTGGGCCGTTAAAACTCCTCATGTCCTGCCAGATCTCCATCTACTCTCCCCGGTTCATACTTTTCCGCGTTCGTCCGATCAGTAACTTGAGACCATGCTGCAGCCAGCCAATCGAAACCGGACCGTCATTTGGAAGCCGGTAGTGATCTGCCCGCACCCGGAGATGCACCGCCGGTTGCAGGTGGCGCTGACCGAACTCGCGATGGAACAACCCTGCAGCGCCACGGAATATCCGCGCGCCACTCAGATCGCCACCCAGGCGGAACGCCTCGGCTGCAATATCTGTTTTATCGACGTAGTGAGCGATTCCGAACTGGCGCTCTCGCTCATCTCCGAGTTGGGGAGGGGCATGCCCGTGGTGGCCATGCATCCGCGGATCGACGCCGACTATATGTTGCGCTGCCTGCGGCGCGGCGCCTCCGAATTCCTGAGCGAGCCTTCGGTCAGCGCCGCCGGCGAAATCTTCGAGCGCCTGGGACGGGTGCAGGTAGAGGCGGCCCGCCGCGTGGCAGGCACTTTATATTGCGTGATCCCGGGCAAGCCGGGTTGCGGCGCAAGTACGCTGGCGGCCCACCTCGCGGTGCAACTGCATAACAGCGGCGCCGACCGCGTCTTGCTCGTGGATGGCGATCAATTGACGGCCAGTATTGCCTTCATGCTCAAGCTCAAGCCGCAATTCCACCTGGAAGATGTTCTGCGCGACTGGGCGCGGATGGATGACGACGTCTGGTCGCGTCTCACCGTGCCCGCCTTTGGCTTGGACGTGTTGGCCGCGCCCGAAGACCCCACCACGCGCACCGAAGTGACCCGCCAGTTTGCCGCTGAGCTGTGCGTCTTCTGGAAGGAACGCTACGATGCCGTGGTGTTGGATCTGCCCGACGTGCGAACCTCCGCCGATTGCGGCTTTGCGGCGGTGGCCGACAACCTCCTGCTGGTCACCACCAATGAACTGGCAGCCTTGCAGGCGACACGCCGGGGCTTGCGCTATCTGGATTCGGGAGCGGCCGACCGGGAGAGTCTGCGCCTGATTCTGAATCGCTCGACGCCGGCCATGGGCTTGCAGCACGAGGAAGTAAAAACCGCCCTGGCGATGCAGCCTTTCGCCACCTTGGAGAACGATTACGAAGTCTTGCAGGCGGCGGTTCTGGAAGGCCGGCCGGCGCCCGCGTCTTCCCGCTATGGAACCAGCGTGCAGGCGCTGTGCCGGTGCCTGACGCATACTCCGGCACCGCAAAAGAAAGCCGAATCGTGGCTCTCGACCTTGCTGCGCCGTAAGCCGTTACTAAGTCGGTGATATTACTGTGGCGAGTAAGTACTACTACCGATTTCGATATGTTGATTAGAATGTTAGTTTAACTTAGGGAGCAAAACATATGAAACGATTTCTGAAGGGACTCTGGCAGGATACCCAAGGCCAGGATCTCGTGGAGTACGCGCTGCTGGCGGGCATGGTCGCCGTCGCGGCGGTGGCCGCCCTGCCGACGCTGAGCACAACGGTCAGCGCGGTGTTCACCAAGATCAACACGATCATCGCAAGCAACGTGAACTAGCCATCCCAGGTCCGACAAGCACACTGGAATAGGAAAAGGAGAAAACGCAATGTAGTGGATGAAAGAATGCGTTCTGAGACTCCAGGTCTGGAAGGATACCGGTGGGCAGGATCTCGTCGAATATGCGCTGGCCACCGGGTTGGTGGCGGTAGCGGCGGTGGCTGCCATGCCGGCGCTGAGTTCGACCCTAAATACGGTATTCACCAAGATCGGCACCATCATCAACAACAAGGTGAAGTAAGTGCTCTTACCACGACGGGGCAATACGCTGGTTATGGCGTTCTTGCCCCGTCCACCCCACGGCCGATGGCCTCCGGTTAACAGTTCACGGTTGTCCGGTACCAGGGTTGCGGTGGAGTTCCGGCGGAGATATCCTTGACGCCAGTACGATTACTGGAGGAAGAACGATGTCCTGGAATGTGGAAATCGGAACTCTGCAGGGAACAGTCGATCTGCCGGGCGCGGAAGAGGAATGCGCCGTCTGCGGCACCGCGCACGATGACGAGATCCACCAGGCCACCTTGCGCATACACCGCTGGCTGCACAAGCAGGTCAATCACGATTTCGACGACGATATTTCGTACCTGCCTCCGGTGAACGCGCGAATCGTAGCGATGTAGCGCCGCTCGCCACTCAATCCCGCGAGCAAGCTTCGCCCCGCTAACCCCCGCGATCACTCCTCGCACCACCACTCCGCCATCACGCCTCGCCGCACTACCCCTCGCCATCACGCCGCGCCGCACTACCCCCCGTCAGTCCTCCCCGCGATCCGTCCCCCCAGCTGCGCCGCTCGTCGCGCCAGAAAAACCGCGGCCAGCCTAACGCCGGGAACGCTGCGCCAGGCCGCGCACGGGCACTCCGCCCATGAAGCCAAGTCCCGCGATCGCAATGCGCATTCGACTCCCGATCTTGCCGCGCGGCACGCGGTAGCGCCACTGCCGTACAGCTCCCGCATTTTTCTCACTTGCGGGCCGCCATCGCGGCGGGTACACTGTCAGTCAAGTATGCCCGAACGGTATCCCCTCACCATCGCTCAATTGCGCCAGACCAAGGAAGATTTGGCGGCGATGAAAGATCAGGCGGACGAGATTTCCCGCATGCTGTCAGCGGGTTATGGCGATGCCGACCCCAAGTCGATTCGCGCCGGAGAACTCAATTCCGCTATCCAGCGCCTGATCTGGGAACTGGAGCGTAGCGGCATTTCCGCCGGCGCCACCAACGCCTGAACTTTTTTTTCGTTCTTGCGCACCCCTCGGGAATTTGTCGCTTTTCCGACAAATAGCACCACGGGGAAGTTGTGTTCTGGAGCTACACTGGCAGTGGAGGCCTTCCATGCCAGATCGCACGCATCCGGTTCGCCCGCGCACGGCGGTGCTGACTGCCGGTTTCGACCCGGCGCTTTCCGTCGGTTCCGCCCGCCCCGCCGTCTTCCGCAGTTCCACCTACGTGTTCGAAAGTCCCGAGCAGGCGGAACACGCCTTCGCCATCACCACCGGCAAAATCAAGCCGGAGAACGGCGACCGCGCGGACCTGATTTACTCGCGCTTTTCGCACCCCAACGCGGAAATTCTCGAGGATCAGATTGTGCCTCTGGATGCCGGCGGACGCTATGCCGCCGTCTTCAATTCCGGTATGGCGGCGATCATGACGGTGTTCTTCGCCTTCGCCCGCCCGGACAGCACCATCGTGTATACCACCCCGCTCTACGGCGGTACCACCGGGCTGATCCATCGCTTTCTGGCGCCGCTGGGCGTCACCGGAATCCCGGTGCCTTCAGGCAATACCGAGGCCATCGAAGCCGCCATTCGCTCGGCCCGGAACTGCTGCATGGTGCTGCTCGAAACCCCAGCCAACCCCACCATGATCATGACGGATATAGAGCGCGTTGCCACGGCCGCCGCGCAGCATCCCGACAAGCCGCTGGTATTGGTGGACAACACGTTCCTGGGACCGTCTTTCCAGCATCCGCTCATGCTCGGCGCGCACATCACCCTCTACTCCGCCACCAAATACCTGTCGGGCAACAGCGACATGCTGGGCGGCGTGGCGATTACCGAAAAGGCCGAGACCATTCAGAAAATCCGCGGCGTGCGCAGCATGTTCGGCAACATCATGCAGCCGGACGAATGCTGGATGCTGGACGGCCGGCTTTCGACCGTGGCCCTGCGCATGAACCGGCAGAGCAAGAACGCGCAGCGCATCGCCGAGGCCCTGCACGGGCACGACCTGTTGAGCCGCGTCATTTATCCCACGCTGTTTACCGATCCGGAGCAGAAACGCATCTTCGAGAAGCAGTGCGATTTTCCGGGCGGCATGTTCTCCATCGAGTTCAAAGGCGGCAAGGAGGCGGCGTTCGAATTTCTGCGCAACGTCCGCATCGCGCGCAACGCCGTGTCGCTCGGCGGCGTGGAATCGCTGACCTGCCATCCAAGATCGACCACGCATTCCGGTATGTCGCCGGCGGAACTGGAAGAAAGCGGCGTCACCGACGGATTAGTACGCGTTTCCGTGGGCATCGAAGACTGGCGCGACTTACTCGCCGATTTCGAACAGGCGCTGTCGGCCGTCTCCGGAACATAGTCGCCGGAAGACGTAAGCGGACCGCGTCCGCCCGGCACAGACGCTCCATCTCACGCGCGTGAACCTGCGAAAGCCCTGACGCGGGGGCTCGTCGATCACGACAAACGATCACGACAAACGGATCTGAAGTCTCGTAACCCGGTGTTATAATCGTGTGCGGCCAGACGGCTGAAACGGAACACGAATGAAATACGCTCTTCTTACATTGGTTCTCGCGGCGGGCTCGATCGCCGCAGGGTTGGACGGCCAGCCGGGGATTCACGATCCCTCCACCATCGCCGTGGAAAACGGTAAGTACTACACTTACGGCACCGGCGGTTCCGCGCTGGTTTCCGACGACGGCTGGACCTGGCGCGCCGGGGCGCGGCCCTTGCGCAGCGGGTTGGCGCCCGACCTGATTCGCCTTGGCGACCGCTGGTATATGTACGTCGCGGCCAACATCGGGGCTCAGCCGAAAGCCGCCATCAACATGATTTCGAGCAAGTCGCTCGACCCGAATTCGCCGGATTACAAGTGGGAAGAGGGCGGCGTGGTGGCCACGTCCGACGGGGTGGAAGATTCCAATGGCATCGACCCCGGCCTGTTTCTTGATCCCAACGATGGCCGGCTGTGGCTGGTCTACGGTTCCTACTTCGGTTACATCCGGATGGTGGAACTCAATCCCAAGACGGGCAAGCGGCTGCATCCGGGAGATACGCCCAAGAATCTGGCGATCAACTGCGAAGCGTCGATCATGATTTTTCACGACGGATGGTATTACCTTCTGGCCACCCACGGCAGCTGCTGCCGGGGCGCGGATTCCGGCTACAACATCCGCATGGGCCGTGCGCGCAAGGTCACTGGTCCCTACCTCGATCATAACGGCGCGGATATGATTCAGGGCGCCGGAAAGCTCTTCCTCACTTCCCAGGGCCGCTTCGTCGGTCCCGGCCACTTCGGCCTGCTCGATCTCGGGGAAGGCGTGCAGAAGTTCTCGTTTCACTGGGAGGCGGACCTGGAGCGCGGCGGCGCCAGCGTGCTCGACATCCGTCCGCTGTTGTGGAAAGACGGCTGGCCGGTGGCCGGCGAAAACCTCAAGGAAGGCAGCTATCAGTTTGAGTCCGTGCGCACGGGCACGTCGCTCGAACTGGCCGTGGAAGGCGTGCCGGTGGGCGGCGCACGCGCTGGCCGCGGCGGCGGACGAGGCGGTCCAGGTGGACCGGGAGCAGGTGGACCGGGAGCAGGTGGGCGCGGAGCGGCGCCGGGTGGCGCTCCGGGCGCAGGCGCGGGAGTGCCGGCTGCTCCGGGTGCAGGGGCTCCGACGACGAGCGCGCCGGCAGCGGGCCGTGGCGCGGGCCCAGGTGCTGGCGGTCCGGGCGGCGGAGGCCGCGGCATGTTCGGCGGAACGGGTACGCCGATTCCGCCGCAGGACGTGAATCAGGTCTCCACCAACTGGCCGAAAGCAGAGACCCCGGTGCGCATGGCCAACTACCTGTCGCAGGCCCAGCAAAAGTGGGCCATCAGTCCGGCTCCGAATGGGGGCGGCTATCCGGGCGCGCCTTACTTCAAGATCACGATCGCCGGCACGGATCGCGCGCTGGCGGCCACGGCGGACGCGGAATTGATCGTGGCGCCTGCCTTCACCGGCGCGCCGGAACAGCTTTGGCGCATCGATCAACTGGCGGACGGAAGCTGGCGCATCATGCCGAAGGCAATTCCGAATTCCAAAGAGGCGATGGCGCTTTCAGCCGTCGGCAGCAGCTTCGCGACGCTCTCGAAGTTCGACCCGGCAAGCGATAAGCAGCGCTGGCTGGTGAAGACTCCTTAGGCGTAATCGGTAGATATAAAAAGCGAGAAGGTTCTCACATGATCGTGCTTCGCAAAACTCATTCCCCGGCGCTCGCCGCCCTGGCCGGTTCGGCCATTCTGGCAATTGCCGGCGCATCCAGCGCCGCGGCGCAAGGCCCGCCCGCAACTCCGCCCGCCGCTCCCGCTGCGCCTGCCGGGCCGGTTTCCAGTCCTCCGGTCACGCTCTCGCGTCCCACCACGCCGGAGAAGGCGGTCGCGATGGATGGCTTCATCCAACGCTGGCTGATTCTGGAGCCCATCAAATCCGGCGGCTTGACACAGAACGTCGTGCAGGCGGCCGTGAAGAAGGAGATGTTTCCGAATCAGTTCACCGGCGTTCCCAAAGATGGCGACAAAGTGAACATCGATCCGCAGTTGGTGGCGCCGCCGCTCAAGCGGGATCAGCCTGCCGGCGAACCCGTGCTCACCTGGCATGCGGTGGACACCAGGAACTATAACGTGAACCTGTATCACTACTCGATCGGCCTGGGTAAGCAGACCTCCGACGTCATGTTCTGGGTGGTGACCGTGATCAACGCGCCCCAGGAAATGAAGAATGTGCGCCTGGCGATCGGGTCGAACGCGGCCTCGGTGTGGTGGCTGAATGACGAGGAAGTGGTGGGCATTTATGGCGATCGCCAAGCCGTGGTGGACGATGGTGTGTCCAAGCGCATTACGCTGAAGAAGGGCGCCAACATCCTGCGCGCGGTCATCGTCAATGGCGGCGGAGCCACGGATTTCTGCGCCCGCTTTCTGGACGCGAACGACAAGCCGGTCAAAGGCATCACAGCCAGCATCAACGCTCCGAAATAGGACAAGCCGCCCGGCCTGTCCCCTTAATCCGTGGTGGAACAGGCCATCGTTCTGTGTGGCCTGTTCGCTTTTGCGAGTACGGACGCGAACGGACTACTTCGTTTCACCAGCCCGCGAAATGCATAAACTCCGAGCTTCGCTCTCTCGGGCACACACACAGCTGGCCGCCCGGCCTCTCCTACCTACTGCGGACGCATCCAAATGTCTTCGAGCAGGGTGACCGAGGTGCTCAGCGTCTGCGTGCCCAAGGTCAACTTCACCATGTAGGTGCCGGGTTCGAGCAGCGAACCTGCCGCGAGATTATTGCCGCCCCCGCCGCCGCGACCGCTGACGACGAACGGCACGGGACCGCGTCCGGCACCGCCGCGTCCGCCGGCATTGCCCGCGGGAGCATCGGCATTTCCGCCACCGCCGCGACCCTGGAAATTGCCCCGTCCGCCGCCCGCCGCTGCGCGCATATTCCACTGGAAGCGATTCATGCCCGTCTTGATCTGCACGTCCATGCTGCTGGCCACCGTGCCGGCTTGCAGGAATTCGAGCTTGCCCGCGCCGAGATCGCTCTTGGCAAGGATGCTGATGGCGGTGCCCCCCTGCGGATTCCTCGCCTGGAACTGGCGATTGGTGGCGGCGCGCTGCGCCTGCGGATCGTTCTTCCAAAGCACGGCCGAACGCGGATCGAACAGCGTGAGGTCGCGCGCGCTGGTGGACGCCTTGAGCTGCTCGAGCGGCGTGATGTCGTCGGCAATCCAGATGGAGCGCCCGTGCGTGCCCACAATCAGATCGCGATCACGCGGGTGGATCAGGATATCGTCGACGCGGACCGAAGGCATGCCGGTCATGAACGGTTGCCACTTCCTGCCGCCATCGAGCGTGACGTAAAGGCCGAACTCGGTGCCGGTGAAGAGCAGGCCGGGGTTGTCGTAATCTTCGCGCAGGGCATTGATGTTGCCCTTGGTGGGGAGGTCGCCGGCCACGTTGACCCACGTCTTACCGAAGTCCGTGGTTTTGAAAAGGTAGGGTTTCCAATCGTCGTTGCGATGATTATCGATGGCGACGTAGGCCGTGCCGGGATCGAAGTGCGAAGGCTCGATGCGCGAGATGTGGGTGTAGCCTTTCGGCGCCCCTGCGATATTGGAGATCACGTTGGTGAAGGTCTCGCCGCCATCCTGGCTGATCTGTAGATTGCCGTCTTCGGTGCCCACCCAGATGATGCCGGGCTTGGACGGGGATTCGCGCACCTGTGTGGCCACGGAACTGGCGGCGTAGCCATCGTGTTTGGAAGTCATCGGCTTGTCGCCCATGACGCCCATGATGGAGAGTTCCGGATTCCAGCGATTCATGTTCGTCGAGAGGTCTTTGGGATTCATCCACCAGGAATCGCCACGATTGTTGCTTTTGAAAAAATACTGTCCGGCCATGTAGACCACGGCTGGATTATGCGGCGAGATTTCGAAGGGAGCGTTCCAGTAGAAGCGCAGCGGCGGAGTGTTAGACGGCGCGTTGATGATGTTGCTGACGGCGCCGCGACCTCCACGTCCAGCCGGCGCGGCGGGCGCCTCGGCTGCCTGAGTCGGGGGTGCCGCCGGCGCGGCTGAAGTAGCGTTGGGCGTCGAATTTGGAGTGGCCTGTGGCGCGCTTGGCGCTGCGGCTGTTGCCGGTGGCGCGGCGGGCGCATTCGGCGTCGCGTTCGGCGCGATCGCCGCGGGACCGCCATTGCCGCGTCCGCCGCCGAGCGACGGGCGGATGCTCTTCAGCGTGCCATTGCGCATGTCGTGCCGGCTCATGTTGCCGTCCTGCGATTCGGCGTAGACGATGGCCCAGTCGGTGGGGTCCTGGCGCGTGTAAAAGCCATCGCCGCCGGCCACCTGAAACCAATCGGTATTGACCGGTCCGGCGGTGGAGCGCAGTGCGCTGGGGCCGCACCACGAATTGTTGTCCTGGAGTCCGCCGCAGACGTAGTAGGGGCGGCGCATATCGGCGGAGACCTGGTAGAACTGGCCCACGGCGATATCGTTATGGAAGTCCCACGTGGTGCCGCCGTCGAACGAAACATCGAGCCCGCCATCGTGGCCCACGAGGACGTTGCGGCTATCGTTGGGGTTGATCCAGAAGGCGTGGTAATCGGTGTGCGAACCCCGCAGGGGATTCCACGTCTTGCCGCCATCCAACGACACCTGCGCGGGATTGCCGCCGGTGAAAATCTTCTGATCGTTGTTGGGGTCCACGCGGATTTGCGAGAAGTACATCGGGCGATCGTTCTGGTTGCTCATGAGCTGCCAGGTTTCGCCGCCATCGTCAGAGCGGTAGACTCCGCTCGCAGTCGGGTCTGGTGGACGGGTGCCGCGTCCGCCGCGCCCGCCGCGTCCGGCATTGCTCTCGCCTTGCGCGGGAGCGCCGTCGGGGGGCTGCGCCTGTGCGGGATCGGCCGATTCGGAAGCCGCCGCCCCGCCGCGTCCACCGGCATTGTTGGCGCCGGCGCGTTCCGCCAGGCCGTCAGCTCCGGTGCCGCTGCCGGTGCCGCCGCTGGCGCCGGTTTCCACCTGCGCATAGATGGTGGAAGGGCGCGCTTTGAAGAGGGAGATGGCGATGCGGCCGTACAATCCGTCCTTGCTCTTCGGCCAACTGGGGCTTTCGATGCGCTTCCAGGTCTGCCCCGCGTCCGTCGTCTTCCAGAGGCCGGAGCCGGGACCGCCGCCGTTGTAGCCCCAGAAGGTACGCAGTCGCTGGTAAGAAGCCGCGTACAGGATCCTGGGATCTTTGGGGTCGATGGCGACGTCGGTGAAGCCGGTGTAGTTGTCGATGAACTTGGACTTCTTCCAGGTCTTGCCGCCGTCGGTAGTCTTATACAGCCCGCGTTCCGCATTGGGTCCGAAGAGGTGCCCCATGGCTGCGACATAAACAATGTTGGCGTTGCCTGGATCGACCACGATGCGCGCGATCGACTGGGTATCCTCGAGGCCGAGATGTTTCCAGGTGACGCCGCCATCGGTCGTGCCCCAGACGCCATCGCCGATCGACGAACTCTGGCGGTTGTTGGCTTCCCCCTTGCCGACGTAAACGATGTTGGGGTCGGACGGGGCGATGGCGATGGAGCCGATGGACTGGTTCGCCATATCGTCCATCTGCGATTTCCAGTGGTTGCCGCCGTCGGTCGATTTCCAGAGTCCGCCGGTTGCATACCCCACGTAGAGCAGCAGGGGATCTTTTTCGGTGCCGGCGATATCGTCCACCCGGCCCATCATGGTGGAGGGTCCGAGGGAGCGGAATTCGAAGGGCCGCAGCAGCGGATCGGTGGAGGCGTTGGGCAGCGGTTCCTGCGGTGCGCGTCCCTGTGCCCATAGCGTGACGGCGACGCCGCAGCAGGCCAGGGCGACATAGAGGTGCAACCCTTTGTTCTTCGCAGCACGAGCGAGCATAATTGGAACAATTTAGCACAGCCGGTCCGGGCAACTATTGCGCCGGACCCCCGGGTGGCTTGATATCATAAGAAATCGTATGCCTGAATTGCGTTCTGACTCGGCGCCCTTGTCGGAGGCCGTGACCGAAGATATCCGCGTGGAAGTGATGTCGAGCTACTCTCCGGAGAACTCCCGGCCGACTGAGGGCGAGTGGGTATTTCAGTACACCGTGCGGATCACGAATCAAGGTAAGGACACGGTGCAACTGGTGAGCCGGCATTGGGTGATCACCGACGCGGCGGATCACGTGGAAGAAGTGCGCGGGCCGGGGGTGGTGGGCGAACAGCCTGTGCTGAAGCCCGGCGAGAGTTTCAAATACTCCTCGTGGTGCCCGCTCAAGACTCCGATGGGGCTGATGTACGGCACGTACGAAATGCAACGTGAAAACGGCAGCAGGTTCGATATCGAGATTGCGCCGTTCGCCTTGAAGGCCCGCTACACGGTGCACTAGGCTCTTCCGTGGGACCAACTGCCCCACAGGAGCTACAGATTGCCCCGTTTCGCCTGTTCGCGCTCGATGGCCTCGAAGAGCGCTTTGAAATTCCCCTTACCGAAACTGCGGCTGCCCTTGCGCTGAATCACTTCGTAGAACAGCGTAGGCCGGTCTTCCACCGGGCGAGTGAAGATCTGCAGCATGTAGCCTTCGTCGTCGCGATCCACTAGAATGCCGAGCTGCCGGAGTTCCTCGAGGGGCTCGTCAATGGGGCCGATGCGCGCGATCAGGTCCTCATAATACGTGTTGGGGACGCGCAGGAACTCCACGCCCTGCCGGCGCAGCGCCCCCACTGTTTCGATGATATTGTCCGTGGCCATGGCGATGTGCTGCACGCCGGGTCCGCGATAAAACTCCAGGTACTCCTCGATCTGCGATTTGCGTTTGCCCTCGGCGGGCTCGTTGATGGGGAACTTCACGCGCCCGTTGCCGTTCGACATGACCTTCGACATGAGCGCCGAAAATTCGGTGGAGATGTCGTTATCGTCGAAGTGCCGGAACATGCGGAAGCCCATGACGTCGCGGTAGAAGTCCACCCAGCGATTCATCTCGCCCCAGCCGACGTTGCCCACCATGTGATCGACATAGCGGAGTCCCACGGGCTGGGCGATGGGGTCGGCTGCAGCGGCAGGTTCGAAGCCGGGAAGAAAGATGCCGCGATAGTTGCGGCGTTCGACGAAGGAATGAATGGTGTCGCCATAGATGGCGATAGCCGCGATGCGGATTTCGCCATTGGAATCGGTGAGCGTCTCTGGCGCACGCACGCTGCGCGCGCCGCGCGCGGTGGTGGCGCGCCACGCGGCTTCGGCATCGTCCACCCAAAGGGCGACGTCGCGCACGCCATCGCCATGCAGGCGGACGTGCTCGGCGATTTCGCCTTCGGGCGTGAGCGGAGTGGTGATCACGAAGCGGATCTTGTCCTGCACCAGCAGGTAGCTGGCGCGGTCGCGGACTCCGGTTTCGGGTCCACGATAGGCCACCAGTTGAAAGCCGAATGCGGTGCGGTAGTAGTGCGCGGCCTGACGCGCGTTGCCTACGTAGAATTCGACGTAATCGGTGCCGTTCAGCGGCAGAAAGTCTGCTTCAGCCTGGTGGGGCTGTTCCAGTGTTTGCGACATGGATCTTCCTCCACGCCTCGATGCAGAGGCGGTTGTCTTCGTCTGTGCCGGTGGAGACGCGAATGCAGTTGGGGAGCCCGAACGCCTTCAGCGGGCGCACCACAACGCCTTGCGAGAGCAGGCCCTCGAAGATGCGCGCTGCCTCCTCCGCGGAGGGCAGCACGGTCATCAGGAAATTGGCTTGCGACGGCACCACGGGCAGTCCCAGACTCTCGAGCCCTTCTGTCAGATATCTTAGTCCGCGCGCGTTGAGTTCGAGCGAGCGATGCAGGAATTCCTTATCGCCGAGCGCGGCGATGCCGGCGGCTTGCGCGGGAGTGGAAGGCTCGAAGGGCAGTTTCACTTTGAGCAGGTTGCGGATGAGCTCTTCGTGGGCGAAGCCATAGCCGATGCGCGCGCCGGCCAGCCCGTAGATTTTCGAAAACGTGCGCAGCGTGATCACGTTGTCGTAGCGGTAGTGCATGGAATCCGGATAGCGCGGGTTGTCCTTGGCGTATTCAAAGTAAGCTTCGTCGAGGATGATGAGGACGCGCTCCGGCACGTGGCGATAGAACTGGTCGAACTGCTGCTTGGTGAAAATGGTGCCGGTGGGGTTGTTCGGGTTGGCGAGATATACGATCTTGGTGCGTTCGTTGATCTGTTCGGCGAGCGCGGGCAGGTCGTAATGCCAGTCGGCATAGGGCACGGTGCGGTACTTGACGCCGCGCGATTTGGCGAGCACCTGAAAGCCGATGAAGGCGGCTTCGGTGGTGAGCACTTCGTCCTCGTCGCAGAGGAAGGCGCGGATGATGTTGCTTATGATGCCTTCGCTGCCGCTGCCGGCGATCACGTTCTCCACTTTCAGTTCGTATTCGCGGGCGAGCACTTCGCGCAGATCGAGTCCGCCATTGGGGTAGTAGTTGAGTCCGCTGAGCGAGGCGGCCATGGCTTCGATGGCTTTCGGGGACGCGCCCAAGGGATTCTCATTGGAGCCGAGCTTGGCGATGCGCGTGAGCCCGTACTCGCGGCGGACGCTTTCCAGGGTGCGTCCGGCTTCGTAGGGGCGAAGGGATTCGATGTAAGGAGGAACGAGTGGCACCGATCCCATTTTATCTGAAGCCCCACTGAACAGTGCTGGTGAGTTGTGCGGAAGTGACCGGAGGGGCGATGGGGCCTGCCGGCGGCAGGGACGCCAGGCCGGGCGGCCTCCGTTTTAAACCGAATGGGAAGTTCGAAGCGATCGACACGAAGTGAACTTCCGAGCGCTTACCCGCGCATCCATTCCAGAGTCTGGCGGATGCCGTCGTCGTAGGATGTCTTGCGCACGGGAATTCGCGCGAGGAGTTTGCTGTCGTCGAGGATCACCGGCCGTTCCTGGAGGTACAGCATCTCGATCACTTCCTTGAGTTCCGCATTGAACCAGCCGAGCACGCGCAACAGGCCCGCGCCGGCGATGCGATATTTCGGCGCGCGGCCCGCCGCACGGTAGATGCGGGTGATGAAGTCGAGCGAATTGATGGAGGCTGCTCCGCCGAAATTCCACGCTTGTCCGTAGGCGTCATCCAGCACCGCAAGGTCCAGCAGCACCGGCCCCACATCGGGCGTATAGACGAACTCGTGGAGGGTGTTGATGGGTCCCGCCCAATTGGCGGATTTTCCGGCCAGCGCGGCGCGGAAGATGGGGTTGGCGAGGCCGATGTCGGCATGGGGGCCGTAGAAATCGGGCAGGCGCAGGATCATTGCCTGCAGCGTGCCATCGGCATGCGCCTGCATGACGAGGTCTTCCTGTTCTTTGCGGTACTGGCCCTTGCGGGTGTGGGGCTCGCGGGGGTGCGTTTCCGCCACGCGGGCGGTGCGCGGGATGCCGTAGCTGTAGACGCTGGAAGGCAGGAAGAGGCGCGGCACGCCCACTAGTTTCGCCGCCTCTAACGTGGTGCGCATGAGCACGGGATGCAACTGGTGCGAAGGGTAGGGAAGACCGACGCAGTAGACGATGGCATCGACACCGCGCGCGGCGGCTCCGGCGGAACGCGACTGGCTGAGATCGGCGGGAAAGACTTCGGCGAGCGGCATGCCGGCGAACGCCTTTTCCAACTTCTGGCGGGAGCGTCCGACGGCGCGAAAGGCAATGCCGCGGCGCTGGAGTTCGGCGCCCACGGCGTGACCGATGGCGCCGGCGGCGCCGAAGACGGCCACGTTGCGCAGTTGGATTGGCATACCTTTCAGAGTAGCGCCCGGGGTGAGACATAAAAGCGGCGATCGCGAAATGGCTGGCGATTCGGGGAAGACATGGGTGGTAACGCTTCCTTGCTGGCGCGCCTCGGATTGCGCGCGCCTCGGCTTGGGTGAAGCCCAGCTTGGGCATAGCCCACCGTCTGCGAACAAGGCTTGCGCGCCGCACTGGTAGACTGAAGGTATCCTCCATGATTCAAACGTTATTCGGTAGTGTCGAGCAGGAGCCAACCCTTTTAGAGAAGCTCAAGAGCGGCGTGCAGAAGACGCGCGCCGGGCTGGTGACGGCGCTCGAAGATGCCTTGCAGGGCAAGAAAGAAATCGATGCCGATCTGCTGGACGAACTGGAGCATACGCTGATTTCAGCGGACATCGGCGTGCGCACGTCGACGGAGATTCTGGAGAACATCCGGCAGCGCGTGGAGCGGCACCAGGTGGCGGACGCGGCGGAATTGCGCAACCTGATTCGCGAGCAGTTACTGGAGATTTTGCAGGCCAGCGAACGTCCCATGGCGCGTGTGGCCGAGCCGCCCGCCGTGGTGCTGGTGGTGGGTGTGAATGGCAGCGGGAAGACCACCACCATCGGGAAACTGGCCAACCGGTACAAGCTGGAAGGCCGCAGCGTACTGCTGTGCGCCGCGGACACGTTCCGCGCGGCGGCGATCGAACAGTTGGAAATCTGGGGCACGCGTACCGGGACGCAGGTCATCCGGCAGAACACGGGCAGCGACCCGAGCGCGGTGCTGTACGACGCGGTGCAGGCGGCGAAGGCGCGCAAGGTGGACTACGTGATTGTGGATACCGCCGGGCGGCTGCATTCCAAGGAAAACCTGATGCTGGAATTGCAGAAGATGAGCCGCACGGCGAAGAAGGTAATTCCGGATGCGCCGCACGAGGTGCTGCTGGTGCTCGACGCGGTGACGGGGCAGAATGGATTAGAGCAGGCGCGAAAATTTACCGAGACTTCCGGTGTGACCGGAATCGTGCTGACCAAGTTGGACGGCACGGCCAAGGGCGGGATTGTGGTGGCCATCGCGCGCGAACTCAATCTACCCATCCGTTACATCGGGGTGGGGGAAAAGGTGGAAGATCTGCTTCCCTTCGACGCGGAGAAATTCATCGAATCGCTTTTTAACTAGCTGGGTTTAACTAGCTGGCAATTACGGTACGACGTTCGAATTGAAAATGACCTCTCAATACATGCGCGAAGCGCTGGAACTGGCGCGCAAAGGCCGGTCTCTGGCGAGTCCCAACCCTTTGGTGGGAGCGCTATTGGTCCGTGACGGGGAAGTGGTGGGACGCGGGTTTCACACCTACGCCGGACTGCATCACGCGGAGATTATCGCGTTGGCGCAGGCGGGGGAAAAAGCGCGCGGCGCCACGCTGTATCTGAACCTGGAGCCGTGCTCGCATCAGGGACGCACTCCGCCCTGCGTGAACGCCTTGATTCAGGCGGGCGTGGCGCGGGTGATTGCGGCGGGCACCGACCCGAATCCGCTGGTGGCCGGGCAGGGTTTTAAAAAACTTCGCGAGGCGGGCATTCAGGTTGAGATGGCCAGTGACTTCGAGGCGGAGGCTGAGAAACTGAACGAGCCGTTCCTGCACTTCATGCGCAAGGGGCGTCCGCTCGTGACCTTGAAGACGGCGATCACCCTGGACGGGAAGATTTCGGCGCCGGACGACAATCGCGGATGGATCACCAGCGAACGCGCGCGCGCCCATGTGCAGGAACTGCGCCACGACAGCGATGCGATACTGACCGGAATCGGGACGGTGCTGGCGGACGATTGCCTGCTGAGCGATCGCACCGGACATTCGCGCTGCCGGCCGCTCTTGCGCATCGTGATGGATTCCCTGTTGCGGCTGCCGCTGGATTCCAAGATGGTGCGCTCTGTAGCGGGTGACGTGGTGGTGGTGACTACCAGCGCGGCGTCAGCGGACCGGAGGAAGGCGCTGGAGGCGAAGGGCGTGCAGGTGCTGGCGTTCGACGGCCCGGGCGGGCGCGCCGACTTGCGCAGCATTGTGGACTGGCTGGGGCGCCAGCGCTATCTCTCCCTGATGATCGAGGCGGGCAGCAAATTGAACTGGACGGCGCTGGAATCGGGCGTGGTGGACCGCATCTTTTTCTATTACGGTCCCAAGATTCTGGGCGGCATGGAAGCGCTGCCGCTGGCCGGCGGCATCGGACGCCGGCGGCGCGCCGACGCCATCCGCATTCACGGGATTTCGATTCACCCGATTCCGCCCGACGAATTCGCGGTGGAAGGATACCTCGATGTTCACCGGGATTATTGAAGAACTGGGAACGGTGGTGACCGCGGGCGCGCGGCCCACCGTGGGCTGTAAGACGGTGTTGAGCGACGCGTCACTGGGCGCGAGCATCGCAGTGAATGGAGTCTGCCTGACCGCCACCGCGCTGGGCAGCGACTGGTTCGCGGCGGACCTGGCGCCGGAGACGCTGCGGCGCAGCAATCTGGGCGACCTGCGCGCGGGCTCGCGGGTGAATCTGGAGCGTCCGCTTTCCCCGGGCGGACGCTTGAACGGCCACATCGTGCAGGGTCACGTGGACGGCACGGGCGAGTTCCTGGGCCTCGAACCGCTGGGCGAAGACAACTGGTGGCTTCGCATTCGCATACCCGATGAACTGGACCCGTACCTGGTGTTCAAGGGATCGATCTCGATTGACGGAATCAGCTTGACCATCGCGGCAATCGAAAGTGGGGTGCTGAGCGCCACCATCATTCCGCATACGTTTCGGAATACGACTTTGGGCGGGTACAAGGTGGGCGCGCGGGTGAATCTGGAATGCGATGTGCTGGCCAAGCACGTCGAGAAATTGCTACAGCGGCTCGATCTGAAGAAGAAGTTGACGGTGGACGATCTGCGCGAGAACGGCTATTAGGCGTCGGTTCGACGTTCTTCCGTTACGTGGACGAACAGGCGTTCCGCTTCAACAATCGCAAGCCTATGGACGATGGGCACCGCTTCACCTACGTTATGCGCAAGATCCTCAACAAGCGCCTCACCTACGCCGAGTTGACTGGCAAGACGGAGGCGGGGCCGGAAACCCAAATCTGCTAGGCAGGGTCGCGGCAAGGCCGACAATCCGGTGGTTGCGATCCCTAAAGGATGGAAACCCGAGAAGCGCGAGGTATCGGGCTTGATGGCCGAGTACGAATCCGCCGTGAAAGACGGTGGCCAGAGACGGGCAAAAGCACTGCGGAGTGAGATTCGAAAAATATTGAGAAAGCGGAAGCGATCTACTTGAGCTTCGGCTTCGGGCCGCGCTTGTTGGGGTTGAGCGCAGCCTTTGCTTTTTCCGCTGCAATCCGGCGCTGCATTTCATCGTGGGACACGCTGAGAACCTTACCTATCGCGCCAGCGAACCGCGTCCACGCTTCCGGTCCTTCGACGTATTCCGGTTTAGCTTTCATGGTTTTATTTTAACAACCACATTCTTGCAGCAGTGCTTCGAGCGCTATGGAGTCAAAGAATTTCCCTGTGAGTCCATTTTGGTGGGATAGCATCATCTGCATTTGCCATCGCAAGGGTTTCCCCTTAAGCTTGTGGTCTCCTCGGTAGCGATACGTCTCATAAGCAAATATATCTGCCGCCTGAAGAGCGACCATCCCACCAGGTCCGCTCTTGGCTGCGAATGCGAGTGGCCCCAATCGACAGGCATACGATATCGAATCTAATAATATGGCTCGTCAGAAGAAATCGTGGGTGGACTCGGGCTCGGGTAGCTTGCCAAG
>JBDTMZ010000080.1:0-20987 GCA_039934035.1 Candidatus Solibacter sp.
ATGGAGCCGAAGCCGGGGTGGCCCCAGCGGTTCTCGGGCGGGAAGTAGGTGCCGCCGAAGAAAGGCTTCAACTCGGGGGTGAGCCAGACGGACATGGGCCAGCCGCCGCTGCCGGTAGCGGCCTGCACGTAGGACATGTAGATGCGGTCGATGTCGGGGCGTTCCTCGCGATCGACCTTGATGCAGACGTACTGGCGGTTCATGGTTTCGGCGATCTGATCGTTCTCGAAGCTTTCGCGCTCCATGACGTGGCACCAGTGGCATGTGGAGTAGCCGATGGACAGGAAGATGGGCTTGCTTTCCTCCCTGGCTTTGGCGAAGGCTTCTTCCCCCCAGGGATACCAGTCGACCGGATTGTGGGCGTGCTGGAGCAGGTACGGACTCTTCTCTTGGGACAGACGATTGGTATGCATAGAGTGCCAGTCAGGTGCGACGAACGAACGGCGGTGCAGCGGTAGGAATCCCCTCGGTTTCATGGTAACAAGGCTGGCTCTGATGCTTGGGTTGCCAGGTTTCTTTGGTTGCTCGGGTTCCCTGGGTTCGCTGGGTTCGCTTTTCCGGTTGATTTTGTTGCAAATAAACAACTTCTTGGGTTCGACGGCGAATTCGGATGCGGACGCGCACCACGGCGGTACCGGCGGCCTTTCCGGTGGTAATTTTAACGGAACGAAGCCAATTTGCCGGCACGGCCACCCACTTCCAGCAATAGCACGCGAGCAGGGCCAACCCGGCCTGTTCCGGTGGAAAGCGATTGAAAATAAAGCGCAGTCTATTTCTGACTGGGGGTCACCGGCTCGATTTTAGGGCCCGGTTTCTGGAGTTGGATCAACTGTTCGACGGGCAGCGTCTCGGGTAACGATGGTACGTGCACCGCACCGGTGATGTCCGTTCCCGGCTGGCGCACGAGCGCCGAATTGTCGCGGGGCAGTGCGTTGGCAGGGGCCGGGAGCGCGGGCAAGGGCTGGCCCTGAGGAATGGGACGGACAATTTCCGGCGTGATGAGGATCAGCAATTCGCTATTGTTGCGGCTCGTGGTCTTGCTTTGGAAGAGTTTGCCCAGCAGGGGGATATTGCTGATTCCGGGGATTTTGGAGAGGATCTCGGTGATGTGGCTGTCCAACAACCCGGCGATGACGAAACTCTGACCGCTTTCGAGTTCGACTTCGGTCTGTACGCGGCGGGTCGAGGTACCGGGCACGGTGGTGCCGGAGACGGTGACGGAGTTGGTGTAATCGAGGGCGCTGACCTCAGGCGAGACTTGCAGGCGAATGGTGCCGCGGGGGGTGACGACGGGCAGGAAGCCGAGTTTGATGCCGTACTCCTTAAACGCGATGGTCACGGCGTTGGAGTTGCCCCCCGACTGAATCATGGGAAAGGGGAATTCGCCGCCGGCCACGAAGCGCGCCGCGGTGTTGTTGATGACGAGGAGGTTTGGCTCGGCAAGCATCTCCAATTTGCGTTTCACTTCCAGGGCATGAATGGCGGCGGCGAGGTTGAGGTCGCGACGGAAAAGGAAGATGTTGACGGCTTGGCTGAGGGAGAAAGGCGCCGCTCCATCGGGAGTCATGAGCCCTCCGGTTCCAATGACGGACGTCTGATTGAAGGCGGTGCTGGCGAGATTGACACCGAGATCGAGGCTGGCGGAGCGGTCTACATTGGCGAAGCGGACCTGAAGGAGGATCTGCGGCTCGACTGGCGGCACGTCGACGCGCAGGAGGTTGATGGCTTTGCCAAGTGTGGAAGCGATCGCCATGACGCGGTCGGCGGCGTACAGGTCTTTGACGCGGCCGCGGACGAAGGCAGTTTCGTTGTCCATGGAGACGTCCACCTCGTTGCCCGGGAGGTCGCGCGCGATCTGTTCGCGAACGGCGTTGAGGCGCTGGGGGCTGGGGCGAACTGTCAGGTCGTAGGTAAGGCGCGTATCGTTTTCCAGCCAGACGACGAGGGATGTTTCGCCAGGGACCTTACCGTTGATGAGCACTTCACGCGGACCGATGGCTACGGATTCGATCAGGTCGCTATTCGATGCCGCGACGCGAATGATTTTGGTGGGGCTATCGAGCAGGAGCGCCTTGCCCACGGTGACGACGAGTTTGGAGCCTGGAGACGCCGGGGCTCCGGCGGGCTCCTGCGAATGGGCCTGGAAGCCGGTTAGGAGCGCGATGCAAACCACGGTAAGCGTTTTAGGGCAGCGCATAGCGGAAAGATCGGCACAACCGGGGCGCGGCATTAGGGTGGACGGGCGCTAAAGTTTTTCCGCGGCGCTACCGATAGATGGATAACCAGCCGGTGGAAACCGGCTGGCAGGAGAGATGCCGTGAATTCCAACCAGATCCGAATCGCGTTGTATACGCAGCAGCCGTTTGTCGCAGAAGGATTAGCGGCCGTCTGCCATGCGCAGGAAGACCTGCTGCTGATGGCGTGGCCGAATACGCTGGCGGGCGCGCTCGATTGCCTGCCGCGGGTGTGTCCGGATGTATTGCTGATTCATGTCACCGCGGGGATCAGCTTGACGGAACTGCGCGAGCTACGGGCGGCGGCGGGCCATTCCCAGATGATTTTGTGGGGGCAGGAACTGGGCGGCGATTTCTCGTTTCAGGCGATGCAGGTGGGGGTGCGGAGCATTCTGCCGGACCAGACGGCGGTGGGCGATTTTCTGCAGGCGATCCGGAATGTGCATCAGGGCGGGCTGCACTTCGAGCGTGAGTTGATGGAGACGATGCTCTCGCAAAAGCGAGTGACATTGACGCCGCGGCAGGGGCAGATCGTGTCGATGGTGGCGCAGGGGTTGCGGAATAAGGAGATTGCGTTTGAGCTCGGAATCACGGAAGGCACGGTGAAGGTGTACCTGTATAAGCTGTTCCGGAAACTGGGGATCACGGACCGTTTGGATATGGCGTTGTATGCGCGGCGGCATCTGTTCAGCGGACAGGCGGCGCTGGATCGCAGCGCGACGACGCCGGGTTCGTTGCTGCTGGTGGCACGGAAGACGGCGGGCGTGACGGTGCACTGAGGCGGCGCCGGCAGTCCGTCATTGACGTCTCCAAAAAAGGTACTGGCGGGGACGCTCCCGGGCGGCCGCCGTCGTGTCCGCCGTGGTGCCAATTTGCCGTGGATGTTGATAGGCTGTACACATGAAAATCTTCGTGACTGGACTGATCGCATGTTTCGCGGCGTCGGTTTTGGCTCAGCAGCCACCGGCGACGAAGGCTATACCTCGGCCGGTACTGACCCTGTCGTCGACGTCCTTTGAAGACGGCGGCGTGATTCCTGATAAGTACACGATGGCGGGCGGGGCGAGTGCCGGTTCGCCTGCGCTGCAATGGGTTAATGCCCCTCCGACGGTGCTGACCTTCGTGATGATCATGCACGATACCGATGTCGCGGCGCAGCGGAAGTCGGACGACAACTTACATTGGATGCTGTTCAACATTCCTGCCAGCACGAGCAGTCTGCCGGAAGGCGTGGTGGCGAATGCCAGCTTGCCGGATGGGACGGTGCAGGCGAAGCATGCGCGGGGCCAGGTGGGGTATATGCCTCCGGGAGCTCCGGCCGGTCCGTATCATCACTACATTTTCGAATTGTATGGGCTGGACACGAAGCTCGAGTTGGGGCCGGACGCCACGCGCGCGGATATATTGAAAGCGATGGACGGCCACGTGATCGCGAAGCATTCGATCACGGGGCGCTTCCACCGGTAGCTTTCTGTTGCGCGGCTGACGACGCAGCGCGGGGCAGATGTCCGGCGGTTCGCTTGCGGCCCCGGCAATGCGCCGGTCTGCCTGGAACGCCTCAAAACCTTGTGCAGGACGGCGTTCAGGTCGCCAGATCCGGCTCTCGCCTTCCGCCTGGGGAAGTAGCGCGCGGGAGACTGCACTCCTGGCGCTTAGCTGCGCTGTGCTGCAGGATCGTGTCAACAAAGCGCTGGACAGCTGGGCGGCGGTGGCCTCATTCGTATCTCAACGAGACAGACGGATCTACTCTGGTCGCACGCAACGCCGGGACCAGAACCGCGAGCATTGAGATGGCTACCAGAAGCGTAGCCACGGAGGCGAACGTTACCCCGTCGGTCGCGTCGATACCGAACAACAGACTCGACATAAACCGGGTGAGAGCCATTGCGGCTCCGGTTCCTATCCCTAACCCGGCAGCCACCAGGATCAAGCTGCGAGCCATGATGGTACGTATAATGCGATAAGACGTAGCACCCAGGGCAATCTGAATTCCGATTTCCCGGGCACATTGGCCTACCAAATAGGACGTCACAGCATAGAGCCCCAGCGTGGCCAAGGCGAGAGCGGCACCGGCAAACACCGCTAGTAGAAACATGTTGAATCGCCTCTGGGCCATGGAACGGGCCAGTCCCTGCTCCCCCGTTTGAAGCGCGAAAATCGGCAACGTGCGATCCACGTTCGCGACGGCTTGATGCATGCCGCTTGCGATGCCGAGTGGCGGGCCGGTGGTACGTGCGACAAAAATCAAATCGCGAACCGGCTGGGGCGACTGGGCGAGCGGCACGTAAAGCGCCGGAAGGATCGGCCCGTCCAGCCGATCCTGGTGCACATCCGCAAGGACACCCACGACGGTGAGGTTGCGAGGCCCGCCGCCAAGCCATTGGATCTGTCTGCCAACGATGTCCGTGTCGGACCAATACTGCCTGGCCATCGCCTCATTCACGAGCGCCACGGGCAAGCTGGACTCTCTATCACTGGACTGAAGGGATCGGCCGCGTTTCAGGGTGATGCCCAGAGCGCGCGGATAATCAGGACTCACCGTGTAAAGCGCCACAGGCTTAAATCCGGCAGATGCAGGCGGGGCATCGGGTCGTGAGATGACTGTGTATTCGGTCGTACTCACGGGTAGATTGGTCCCACCGGCCGCATAGCTTACTGACGGCAGACGGCGTATTGAATCAAGCAGCGCGGTCACAAAGCGATTGACGTCAGTGGTTCGCTGATATCCGTTCGGCGGTAATGCGACAGAGAAGGTTAGGGTATGGTTTGGATCGAATCCCGGAGGAACGCTCGAAAGCTTCTCGAAACTGCGCAGCAAAAGCCCCCCGCCCATCAAAAGCACAAGCGCCATGGCGTATTCCGCAACGATAAGCGTAGATCGCAGCCTGTTGCCGCGCAGCCCCATGGATGAGCCGCGTGCCCCTTCGGCGAGGACCGATGAGACTCCCGTGGCTTGCGATCTTGCTGCCGGCGCGAGGCCGAACAACAGCCCAGCGGCGAGCGAACACGTGGCCGTAAACAACAAGGTGAGTGTGTCAACGTGAGCCTGATCGAGCCTTGGAAGATCGCCTGGGCTGAGCGCAACGAACACGCGTAGGAGTACCGCCGCAACCAACGCTCCGACGGCGCCGCCGCAACCCGCGAGCACAAGGCACTCCACGAGAAGTTGGCGGACCAACGTGACTCGTGATGCCCCCAAAGCCGTGCGGATCGCCATCTCGCGTTGACGCGAATGGAGCCTCGCGAGCATCAGATTCGCGACGTTTCCACAACCGATCAGGAGCAGCAATCCGACCGAAGAAGCGAAGACAAGGAGTGCAATCCTGCTTCTGGCGGTCACTTGTTCGTTGAGTGGAACTACGCGCGAGGTAAGAGCAACGGCCTTCCGCACCTCGGCGGGATACGATTCCAGCACGCGTTTGGCCGCGCCAGCGGCATCGTCCTTTGCCTGGGCGAGCGTGACGCCCGGCTTGAGTCTTCCGAATACGACGAAATTGAAGCCGGGCGTTGCCATTTCGGCGGGAGAAAACCCGGCCGGCACCCAGCATTCCGACTGCGCCAAACCCTGGACGCCTTCGGGTGGAAAGTTAAAGGATTTGGGCATGATGCCGACCACCGTGTGCGGAACGAGGTCGAGGCTGATGGACTTGCCAACTATTTCTTCGTCGCCGCCATAGCGGGCTTTCCACGAGTCATGACTGATGAGGATAACGTGATTTGCGTTGTCCCGATCATCGGAACGGTCAAACCAACGGCCTCGGAATGGCGCAATACCCAACGTGGGGAACAAAGTGTCCGTCACGCGGCCGCAAGTTACGCGCACTGGTTCGGAAGCTGTGCTCAGGTTGTAGCCGCGCGAGGTTATGGCTGCAACGGATTCGAAGGAACGCGCCGTGTCGCGGTAGATGGTGTAGTCGTGCGGTGACATGCCGACGACTCGGGCTCCGCCTCCAGCCACGGTATGCCAAAGGATGACCAGGCGATCCGGCGAAATGTAGGGTAGCCGCGTGTACAGTACAGCCTTCCCAACGCTGAAAATCGCGGTGCAGGCGCCAATACTAAACGCCATCACGGTTATCACAGCAAGGGAGAAGCCAGGATTCTTCCGGATCAGCCGCAGGGCCTGTTGAAGATCTTTCGACATACCGCGTTAAGCCCACCGAGCAAGGATCACCAGGAACGTCGTCCATCCGACCGCCCACAAGACCAGGGATAATGGCGGTTTCGATCTCTCTCTGTAGCTGCCTTCTTCGGGCATCGGGGATCTCCTTTACTTCTTGATTTTTCCTGCTGCGGCGCACATACCTAGCGGCTCTCACCCCCCGGCGGGTTTGTTGCCGATGCCGGAGGCCGCGTCCGTCATTTGCTCGCGCAAACTAAGGAGGCTGACCAACTCGGCCAGCTTTCTCCGCCGGTACCAAATCAGAAAGCTGAAAAACACTGCCGTACACAACCAGACAATGTCGATAGGAACCGAGCCGAAGAACAGCCACCTCAATACGGGCACCCGATGCTGGGGAGAGTAGCGATAAACCCAACTCAAGACGAATACGATTTGAAACAGGAAAAGGCCGGCTGCGAACCAAACAGCCGCCAGCCTGCCCCGGCATCGCCTTACCGACAGGTCCACAAAGACCGCGACATCCTGCGCGGAAGGAGACCAGTTACCGCGGTTGACTGTAAGGGAGAACGTCCAAGCGATTGCGATATATACCCACGTCGCAACCGCAAGCAACACGATCTCAGGCTGCGGCGAGCGAACGGCCCATCCGGCCGCAGCCCCTCCAATTGTGATGGTCACCAGGATGTCGCCGAGCAAAGCGATCTTCATGAAGCGGGACTGCCGCTCTACTTTCCGGCGCAGGTCCAAGGGGACAGTAGGACCTGACTGCCACTGCTGGCGCCAAACCTCTAACTCGGTATCGACGTTCATTGGTGCTTCTCCAGTGACTCCCGCAAGATCTGGCGCGCGCGGGTGAGGCGAACGCCCACGTTACTCTCGGAGATGCCGAGGACCTCGGCGATCTCTCCGTATCCCAAGCCTTCAAGCGACAACGTGATCACTTGCCGATAGACCAGAGGGAGTCCGTGGATCGCCCGTCTGAGACGCTCCACGCGCTGCCCATGCGCCAGCCCCGCCTCGGGATTTGGCGCCGGATCATAGATTTCGATCTCCTCGCCGGCTGGCTGTGACTTGGTTCGCGCCAAGTGAGCGATGGCACGATTGTGCGCGATCCGGAAAAGGAACGTCCGCTCAGAGCACTCACCACGAAATCGAGGCAGCGATTGCCAGAGCGCCATCGCGATTTCCTGCAGCAGGTCGTCGCGATCGCTGGACGTGTTGGTATAGCTGGCGGCAAGACGCATTAACGCGGGTCCGTTGGCCGCGACCAGACGATCGAACTGGTCCTGCAGAATGGTTCGGTCCAAACGTTCGGATGCCTCGACATCGATGAAGACTGCGTCACTTCCCGTAAATGATTTCACCACGCGGTAACCTGGCAGGGTGCACCAGCAACACGAGCAGAGCCAGCACCAAGGTCAGGCACCCCAACAAACGACGGTGGCAGCGGGAGAAAGGCTTTTCGCTACGAGCCTGCTATCGAAACTCTTTCCAAAGTCCCGGACTTTGATCATGTTGCTGCTTTGGTAGTCCGGCGACGGCCGAATTCCTTACAAAACACTTTGAGCATAACGGGCAAAGACGCCTGGTGTAGCAATTTGGTGGGCTTGCCGTTCCACTGATCCTGGATTACGAGGAGATCTGCGGGTGAGCTGCGAGGATCGCTATCAAGTGCTGACGGTGCTGATTCGAACTTCCGGAGTCCGAGCTTCGCTCGGATGGACAAGGCAGAGCCTTATCCCACCTGCTCGCGCTTCGAAGCGGAAAGGACGGGCCACAAAAAACGATGACCCATCCCACCCGGAATTGCAGTTGCAGCAGGCACGAATACCCGGCACGCATGCCTGGCCCCGTAACATGGCACGAAACTTCAGGCTGGGCGGGCAGCGTTGATTGTGGCGCGCACTTTCCGCGCGACGATGTACATCTCAAGCTCAGGCACAAGGCCCGCTGCCATTACGCCGTGCGATGCTGCGCGCGCGCACGCTGCCACACCAGGGTCAGCGCTGCGAGCATCATGCCCGCCATCAGGCCTGCCAACGCGAGCATCGGCCGGTGAGGCGCTATCGGAGCCGCAGGATCGCTGGCCGGGTCCAACACTTCCAGATTGGAACCCGCCCGGTAGAATTCGATCACGCGCGCCGGATCTCCGGGCGGCGCCGAGCTCATGCCGGCACGGGCTGTCGCGATATTGCGCTCGATAAACTGCGTGACCAGTTCGCGCACCACCGCCTGCGCCTTGAAACGGTCCCCATAGGCAAACGAAATCGTGAAGGCATTCGCGCCCCCCCAGCGCACGCTAAGGTCGCGGCGCATCTGCTCCACCAGTTCATCCGCCGGGCGCCCCGCAAGTTTCTTCTCGTACAAACGTAACGACGCTCGTTGGATGATAGCGAGCAGGGTGCTGCGGCTGAGCGCTTCGCGGCGCAGCGCGTCGAACCGTTCTTCCGGACGAAACGGCGCGCCCGCGCCATCCGCGGCAGGGGAAACCAGCGGTGGGGTGATGCGCAGGGTGGCCGTGGATACGTAGGTGTCGGGCCCCAGGAAACTCGCGACAGCCGCCACCGCGCCGCCCGCCAGCGCGAACCCAATTACCCTTCTGGCCGTCCGCCGGTGCCGCAGGACCGCGAGACTGACCACTCCCAGCGCCAGACCACAGAACGTCCCCGCCGCGAGGAACGGCAGGGGGTTGGAGCCTTCCGGCAGCGTGGCGCTGGATGTCACCACCACGAAGCCGCCCTGTGGAACTGGCAGTTGCCGCCACACCTCGGGCCAAATCGCCTGGCGGCGCTGGATCACCGCCGCATTGCCCTCGATCAACCGTGCGGCGAGAGCGCCCACCACCATACGCGCTTTCGCCGCATCCGGGTAGGTGAACGAGATCTTCAAGTCGTTGCCCGACCTGTATACCCGCAGATCCCGGCGGCGCATGATTTCCACTACCATGTCCATCGGCCAGCGCTGGCGGTTGTCGCGATACAGATCCAGGGAGGGACGCCGGATCAACTCCGTCAAGCTGCTGCGCGAGAGCGCTTCCTGCGCCCGCAGTTCCGTGTCGGGAGACGTGTTATGCAGCACCGACGTGGCTACGTAGCGGGCCGGCGTGCGCAGCGCAATCACCCCCGCCACCGCGAAGCCGCCGACCGCGGCCACCGCCGCAAACTGTAAGTACCCGCCTCTTGTGAGTTGCATCTTCAGTGCTCCGAACAGAACGTCCACGAATTCCCTCGCGCTGCCTCGCGAGTCCTCGATCACGGCCTCGAACTCGTCTCCGTAGCGCGCCCGCCACGCCGGGGGATACAGCCGCGCGGCCAGGCGGATCAGCCTTTTCATGCGTGCCTCAAGCGATCCAGGGCGAGTTTCGCCACCCGGTTCGCGTTCGTCATCTGCTCTTCGAGATAGCGCTTCCCCTCCGCCGTGAGGCGGTACGGCTTGCGGCGCTCCGCCGAAGGCAGCGGAGCAATCCACCCGCTTTCCTCCAGGCGCGTGATGGCGCCATACAGCGTGCCCGGGCCAAGCCGCACGCCGGCAAACCGTTCGATGTCTTCCATCATGGCGTAGCCATGCTTCTCGCCTTCCGCCAGGCTCGCCAGAATCAACAAGGTTGGATCCGTCACTATATTACGCCTACCGATATACCGTAAAGCGTAATATCAGGAATGTCAAGTAGAAAAGGAGGGAGCCTGAGGGGCGAGAGGGGGAAGCAGGTGGGGATTGCCGTCGTACGGACCGATGACCTTCGGTGACGCGAATCGTGCGGGCGCTGCCATGACTATTCCCTGCGTGCGAGGGCGCATGGCACGGAGAGATCGCCCTGGGCCGGGAAGACGGCGCACCAATCGGGATGGGGCAGCCCCTGTCGCGCGCCGGTTTCGCCGCTCCCACGCACACGAAAAAGGCCGGCTTTCCTCCTTTTGGAAGGAAAGCCGGCCGGTTCAAAACGCCGTCAACCCGGTGAGGCTGACAGAGTACTTCAGCCTAGAACTGGAAGCGCAGCGACATGGACATCTGCCGCGGGTTCATGGTTCCGGTGAAGCGGTTCAGGTTCGCGTTGGTCTGTACCATGCGGCCCTGGAGCCAGTTGCGCCAGTCATACGACGGCTGGATGTTCCACGCGTTGAACATGGTGTGGTTGAAGAAGTTGTAGACTTCAGCGCGGAACTGCAAGCTGCGCCGCTCCTTCAGCGGGATGCTCTTGGCGATGAACACATCGAAGTTCAGGACGCGGGTTCCGGGGACGTTGATGATAGACCCCTGGCCCGCGTTGCCGAAGCAGGACATGTTCTTGCCTACGCCGTAATGCGGGTCGGCGGCGGGTTTCTGACTGCACGGATACGGGATGCTGAAGGCGGCCGTGTTGATAATGCGGTTGCCATCGACTCCAAGCATGGGATAGCTGGCGGTCGAAGGGGTACCGGTGTTGGTAGCGGTTGTGGAGGCGGCGGGGTTGACCGCCAGAGTCTGGCCGACGCTGGAGAGGTGATAGTCGCCGGTGACCGTCATTCGGGCGCCTTCCGTGCTGCCCGTCCAGTTCCACTGCGGATAGCAGTTTGCGGCGCTGGAGCAGGTGGAGTTGGTGTTGGCGAACTGAACGTTGGGAGCTGCCGCCATGGCGTTGCTGCGCCACTGGGTCAGGCCGGACACGGTCCAGTTGTCGGTAACCCAGCCCAGCGGGCGGCTGTTGAGCCGTTTGCCGAGTTTGGGAATTTCGTAGACGTAGTTGAGGGACCAGTAGAACGGCGTGGGCATGTAGCTGGGTCCCCAGTTGCGGTACTTATCCGGGAAGATCGCGCTGCGGCCGCCGGCCGGGTCGTTGTTGTTGAGGAAGGAGTTCCCGAGGCCCATGTACTTGTCCCAGGTGAAGGCGAAGCCGAGAGAGAGGCCGTTGGTCATATTGCGCCGTGCGTTGACCTGCAGGGCGTGGTAATTGCCGGTCTCTTCGAAGGCCTGCTTGTTGATCTGCGAGTAGCCCGCGACGCAGGTATCGCACACGCTCGGGTCGAAGATGTACTGGCCGCCGAGTAACCCCAGGGCATTGTTCATGTCCGTGGGATAGCCGGTCAGCGTGCTGTTTTGCAGGTACTTGGTGGTGGGATTTACCCACTTGCCAGCATTATCGTACTGCGAGAACAGCGGGAAGTAATTCATCACCACGTTGTAGGGCGCGTGGCGGCGCAGGTTAAACACCCACGACGCTTCCACGACCGTAGAGAAGCCCACCTTCTGCTGGACCATGAAGCTGCCGTTGTAGGTGGACTCGTTGTTCTGAGTGCCGGTGAAGTCGGTGTTGAAACTGGCCGGCGAAATGGCGGCCTGTTTCTGCGTCGCCGGGTTGGAGACGTCCGTGATCTTGCCGTAGTACAGGTTCATCGGACCGTAGAGGAGCGGCGGGTAAGCACTGGGGGGCGCGATCTGGTTGTAGCTGAGGCGATTCAGGAACTGGCCGATACCACCGCGGATTGCGGTGCTGCCATTGCCGAACACGTCCCAGGCGAAACCGAAGCGGAACGCAGGCGAAAGGAACGGAACCTTGTAAAGCCCCTTGGGCAGCCGCGGGTCTTCCCCGGCGACCAGCATGCCCGGCCACGGCGTCGCCGTGGAAGGATACTTGGCTACCGTGTTGGGCACGTAGGTGCCGATCAGCGACGAAATTCCGTACGTGTTGGTGCCAGCATCGTACGCCCGGGTGTTGACGGTGGCGTTGTTGGGGCAGGGGGCGTTCGTGGTGTCGAACGGCGTCATGGTGGCCAGCGTAACGCAGGATCCGACGTAGAGACGCATCACCTGGTTGGCGTTGTAGGCGTCACGGACGAATTCGGTGGTGCCGTCGCGTCCCGTGTTCATGTTGGTGATGGGGGGCATGGCGTAGAAGCGGACGCCGAGATCGAGGGTGAGGCGGCGGTTTACGCGCCAGGAATCCTGGGCGTAGAATTCCACCTGCCAGAACCACCAGTTGCCCGTATTGCGGGCGCCTTCGGCGTACTGGCGGTAGTTGCCCAGCCACGCATTGGCGTAGCCATCCTGGGTATCGAGCGGGTTGTTGGTGTCGTTGCCGAAGCTGTAGGAGCCGAGGTAGCTGCCGTTGTTGCCGGCCTGCACCTTGGCGGTCCGCTCGACATACACGCCGAACTTCAGGTTGTGCTTGCCTTTGACCGTGCTGACGCCATCAATAAAGCTCCAGCTTTCGGCCCAGTTGGTATACGGGCACTGTCCCCAGCAGGGGGACGTGGACGGCGCTGTTTCAGTGCGGCCCGCGCTGGTGCCGAAGCTGACGTTCGGTACGTAATTGGCAAAGTTCTTCTGGCCTTCCGAGCTCTCGAGCCAGCGATGGCCAACGTCGTTGGTAATAAGCGGATCCTTGGACAGATCGTTGAACGAGGGCACATTGCCCATGTTCGAGCGGTTGGTCTGGGTTTCGTCGTACACGTACCAGCCGATTCCGTTCCAGATCTTGCCGAAGGTGAACTCGTTGACCACCGTCGGAGTGACAGTGTAGGTCAAGCCGACGGCGTAGCCATGGCCCGGGCGATTGAAATTCACCGAGAACGGATTGTAGGAGCCGGCCGAATCTTTGACCGGGATGCCCCAACCGGTGCGGTCCCTGTCATAGTCCTGCGAGTAGCGGACAAACGAGTTGAGTTTGTCGGTGATGTTCCAATCGAGGCGGAGGGTGTCGTTGCGGCGGGGGTGTTCTTCCACGGCCGACCAGAAGTAGTTGGCGCCGTAGTTCCACGACGGGTCGTTGATGGAGTGGTTGGAATAGCCCGAAGGGCAATTCGTGGGGCTGATGGCCATGCCATTGTAGATGCCGGCAGCCGCGGTGCAGAGGTTCGGCGTGGGCAAATACTTCAGGATTCCCTGGCCGATGCCCGCGGAAGCGGAATCGTAGACGTTGGTGCCTTTCAGGACGTTGAGGTTGCCGCTAGCCAGGGGAACTTTTCCGTTGCTGGGGTCAACCAGGAAGGTGGCGCGGTCGTTGCCGTTGTTGTCGGTATAACCCGGTTTGCAGGGGATTCCATTGACGCCGGTTCCGACCAGGCAGCGATCGAAGAAGTTGCCGTTCAACTGATCCACCGTCGGCACCATGGCCGTGTTGTTGTAGCTGGCCGGCTTCTGGCGGGTATATTCCTGCGACCACATGAAGAACAGCTTGTTCTTCTGGGTGTTGAATACTTTGGGAATGAAGGCCGGGCCGCTCACCGTATAGCCACCCACGCCGTAGCGGTAGATGGTTTTCTGGTTGCCGCGCATGTTGGTGAAGTAATCCTTGGCGTTGAACATCTCATGGCGCTTGTTGAAGAAGGCGCTGCCATGGAATTCGCGCGCGCCACCCTTGGTGATGACGCTGATCTGACCGCTGGAACTGTGGCCGTATTCCGCCTGGTAGTTGCTGGTCAGCACGCGGATTTCGGCGATGGTGTCCATGGTCGGCATGTAATCGACCTGGGCGTTATTGCCGTTATCCACGTTGACGACGCCGTCCACCGTGAAGTTGGTGCGGCCGGTGCCGCCGCCGTTGACCTGCATGGCGCCGAAGGTGCCATTGCCATTGCTGGTTGCATCGGCGTTGGCGCCCGACAACATGGCGTTTCCGAACGACACGCCGGGAATGGTCTGAAGGATAGCGAACATATCGCGGCCCTTCACGGCGAGGTTGTTAATCTGAGTGGAATCGACCAACTTGGAGTTCTCGCCCGATGCGGTTTGCACGGGCGTGACCGACGCTACGACCGAAACTTCCTCGGTCAGCGATCCCAGTTGGAGTACGATGCTGCCCAAGTCGCGGCGTTCGTTGGCCGTGAGGGCGACGCTCTTCTGGCTGTAACTCTTGAAACCGGCCTTGGGCGAAATTGTCAAATCATACGTGGCCGCATCGACAACGTTAAAAATGAAGACGCCTTCCGCACCGGTGATGGTGTTGCGCGAAGCTCCGGTGCTCGGATTCGTGATGACTACGGTGATACCTGGCATGGCTGCCCCGCCAGGGTCCAAAACTGTCCCCTGCAAGGTGCCCGCTGCCGACTGGCCGAAAACACTGCCGGCCATTAGTGCAATGGCGCATAGCAATCGCACCATTCGTTTGGCTGTCATTTATCTAACCTCCACGGCTCCGCCCGTTTTTCCCCTAGCTAGTGAGCCGGCAAGCCCGGCCAAAAACACGAAACCTAACAGGAGACCGTAAGAACAAACGGGAGATGAGCCGACCCCGATCAATAGAAATCGACTGGAAAAATATGCTTTATGGTATGTGCGCAGCCACAGGCCTACGCGAGACCCCGTGAACGCCGTCTCAAGCTACGGCGACAGGAAAACCTAAACGTCCTATTGAAGGCAAATGTAACTCCATGGAGCCTACGTTTGCAATGTGTATTTGGAGTCTGATACTCCTAAATCAACATTTTGGTCCGGCCAGACGGGGTGAAGACCGCGATCTCCGGAGTTTCCCGTATGCCCTTTGGGCTGGTTCAGGAACTAACTAACCCGAGAACCGGTACCCGACCCAGAGGTCAGTCGGGAAGTATTTCGGTTTGGCGCGATGGACTTCGATCTGTCGCCATGGCCGGGACCCCAGACTGCCTGGAGGAGTTCGCGATGGGTGACGGGACGGCGGCTTTGGACGACGAGGAAGGGGGAGCCGGGAATCGCCAGAGGCTGGGGCGGAGGGTATCAATCGCCTCCGAACAGGCGGTCGAAGAATTCCCGGGTGCGTCGTCGGATGCGGGCGAGGGTGAGATCGAGCGGGTAGCGATGGAGATGGGCGGGAGTCCAACGTTTGATCAGCCCGGTGAGGACTTCAAGCTGCGCCTTGCCGGTGGGGAGGGTGCCTTCGGCACGGCCGAGGGAGAGTCGCTGGGCGTGATCGAGGGCTCGATAGAAAGTGCTGGCATCGCGCAGGAAGTTGGCATCTTCCGGCGAGAGGTGGCCCATCTTCTCGATGACTTCGATGCGCGCCGGGGTATTCAGCACTTTGTAAAAGACTTCCGCGCCGCGCAGGCGTAAATACATGAGCGCAAAGTCGATGTCGTAGTAACCGCCGGCTCCGGCCTTGAGGGGATTGCGCGAACCCTGTTCGCGTTCCAGGCGGGCGCGCATTTCGCCGAGTTCGTGGCGGGAGCGCTTGCTTTGGCCGTAGCGCAGCCAGTCGACGTCCTGGAGTTCGTTGAGGAAGACGGTGGCGCGATCGATATTGCCGGCGAGGGCGCGCGACTTCATGTAGGCGATGCCTTCCCAGGCTTCGGCCTTGTCGGCGAAGTAGGTTTTGTAGGCGCCTTCGGTCTGAACGAGGTCGCCGGCGCGGCCATCGGGTTTGAGGCGGGTATCGATGGCGAACATGACGCCTTCGCCGGTATAGGAGCTGAGAGTTTGGATCATGCGTTCGGCCACGCCGGTCCAATATACGAGCTGGGGCGCGTCTTCGTCGGGGATAACGAAGTTGACGTCGGCATCGCTGCCGAGATCGAACTCGCGCATGCCGAGGCGGCCGAGGCAGATGACCATCATCTGGCCGGAGGGCGAGTACCCGGGGCCGGGAGGGGGCGATTCGGCGAGCGCGATGCGATAAGCGGCGGCAATCACGGTATCGGCGAGCACGCTGGTCTTCCCGAGGGTTTCGAAGATGGGGGCGCGGTCGAGCATGCTCTCGCACTGGATGCGGAGCATCTGGCGGCGGTAGAAGCGGCGCAGGGCCGCGCCATCCTGGAGCAGGCCGCCTTCCAACTGGAAGGGCTCGCCGACTTCGTGGAGCAATTCCGGGTAGCGCAATAACTGGTCGGCGAAGTGGGCGCTGTTTTCGAAGATATCGAGCACGCCGGCGGGGGTAGCGTCGAGGCGCGCCAGGAGGTCTGGCGAGCCGGCGATTTCTTCGAGCAGGTGCTCCATGCGCGCCCGTCCACGGCGGAGGGGGAAGGTCTCAAGGGCTGCAGTCAGGCGCGGGGCGCGGTCGCGCAACTGATCGAGCACGACACGATCGATGGTATTGCCGGCCGAGACGGACTCGGTTTCTTCGGGCGCGGCGACGGGCGCTTCGGGCAGGGTGGCGGGCGGCTGATAATCGTTGACGACGCGCTGGTAGATTTCGCGCACAGCGGCGAGGTGGTCGTGCAGGCGGCGCTGGAGCGCTTCGGCATCGAGGGGGGCGCGCGAGGCATCGGGCGGCATTTTGCGGGCCAGCAAAGTGAGGCGGACGGCGTCTTTGGGCAGGGTGTGGGTCTGGCGATCCTCCTCCATCTGAAGGCGGTGTTCGAGGTTGCGAAGGAAGGTGTAGGCGGCGGAGAGGCGGGCGTATTCGCCGTCGCTGAGAAAGCCTTTATCGCGCAGGCGGAAGAGGGCGAAGACGGTGCCGCCGTGGCGCACCCACTGTTCGCGTCCGCCGTGCAGGCGCTGCAGGCACTGCACCAGGAATTCGATGTCGCGGATTCCACCGGGGGTGAGTTTGACGTCGATGCCGCCATGGGGGGCGCGTTTGGCGGCGAGCTTCTCGCTGATGCGCTGGCGGGTTTCGCTGACGGCTTCCACGGCGCGGAAATCGAGCGAGCTCTGGTAAATGAGGGGCTCGACGAATTCCAGCAGGGCGGCTCCGGGAGCATTCTCGCCGGCGCTGATGCGCGCCTTGATGAGCATCTGCTTCTCCCAGTCGCGAGCGCGGTCGCTGTAGTAGATGCGGGCGCCTTCCTCGGAGACGGCGATCTCGCCGAGGGTGCCATCGGGCCGGAGGCGGAGGTCCACGCGGTAGCACTGGCCTTCGGCGGTGTAGGAGGAGAGCAGGGACGTGTACTGGTTGGCGACCTTCTTATAGAACTCCTTGTTGGTGAGGACGCCGGGGCCGTCGGTTTCGCCCACGCCGCCATAGACGAACATGAGGTCGATATCGGAGCTGTAATTGAGCTCCTTACCGCCGAGCTTGCCGAGGGAGATGACGCTGAAGCCGCACAGGGAGCCATCGTCGAGGCGGGGTTCGCCGTGGCGGGCGACGAGTTCGGCGCGAATGCGGCGGTAGGCGACGTCGAGGATGGCGTCGGCGAGGTTGGAGAGTTCCTCGGTGACGTTGGCGAGGGTGGCGGCGCCGAGCACGTCGCGCAGCAGGATGCGCAGCAACTGATGGCGGCGGAAGCGGGCGAAATCCACGGCGGAGGGAATGCCGGCGCCGAGAAAGGCGAAGAGGCGCTCGCGGTATTGTTCGAGCGAGAGCATGCCGTTGAAATCAGCGGCCGCGGACACGTCGAGCAGGCGTTGGGGATTGCGGAGCACACTTTCACTGAGGAAGCGGCTGAAGGAGAAGAGCGCGACCGCGCAGCGCTGGGCGTGGGGCATGGCCATGAGGCTGCGATAGGCGGCGGGAGCGTCCTGGCGCAGGCGGGCAAGGAAGTAGCGTGCGCTTTCAGGATCGGGCGCGGCCGCGGTGACGTCGGGACGCATGGCTCAGGCGAGGGACGAGAGCAGGGCGATGGGGTCGCCCGCGCGGACGCCTCCGGGCTGCACGACGCTGGCGTAGAAGCCGCTCATTCCCCAGCGGGGAGAGGTGTGATCGTGCTGTTTCACGAGGCGATCGTAGACTTCGGCTTTCAGGGAGTCGCCGTAGACATCGAGGGCCGAGCAGGGTCCGCGAGGCTGGGCGATTTCGAGCACGGCGCCGCCGGCGCGGAGTTGGTCGCCGATGCGGAGGCTGCGGATGTCGATGCCGCGGAGGGTGAGGTTCTCGCCCAGGGCGCCGTAGAAGAGCGGGTAGCCGCGGGCGGTGAGGGTGTCGACCACTTCGGCGGAGATGAGGAGGATGGCTTTGGCGGGACCGCCGTGGATGTGGGGATGGGCGTGCAGATCGCCTTCGATGCCGAGGGGGGAGATCCACCCTTCGGGGACGGGGCGCTTGGGGAGTCCGCCGGGGGAGATGTTGACTTGGACGATGGTGCCTTGCATTTGCGGGTAGTTATCAGTTATCAGTTTTCAGTTATCAGTAATCAGTTATCAGCTTTCAGCTCTCAGCTCTCAGCTCTCAGCTTAACTTCAACTGCACGGTGGCTCCGCGCCGCCTCGGCGGCGGCAGGCAGGAATGCCTGCCCCACAAATAGGTTAGATGTCGTAGTAGAGGGCGAACTCGTAGGGATGGGGGCGCAGGCGCACGGCCTCGGCCTCGTTCTTCCGTTTGTAGTCGATGTAGGTTTCGATCAGTTCTTCGGTGAAGACGTCGCCGCGCATCAGGAAGCCGTGGTCGTCTTCCAGGCAACTGAGGGCTTCGTCGAGGGAAGCGGGCATGGAGGGCACGCTCTTCATCTCTTCGGGCGAGAGATCGTAGATATCCTTGTCGAGCGGCTCACCGGGGTTGATGCGGTTGAGAACGCCATCGAGGCCGGCCATGAGCATGGCGGCGAAGGCGAGGTACGGGTTGGCGGAAGGATCGGGCGGACGGAATTCCACGCGCTTGGCTTTGGGGCTGGCCGAGTACATGGGGATGCGCACGGCGGCGCTGCGATTGCGGCGCGAGTAAGCGAGATTGACGGGCGCTTCGTAACCGGGCACGAGGCGTTTGTAGCTGTTGGTGGTGGGCGCGATGATGGCAGAGAGAGCGCGCGCGTGGCGGAGCAGTCCGCCGATGTAATAGAGGGCCATCTGGCTGAGGCCGGCGTAGGAATCTCCGGCGAAGAGTGGCTTGCTGCCGTTCCAGAGGCTCTGGTGACAGTGCATGCCGCTGCCGTTATCGCCGAAGATCGGCTTGGGCATGAAGGTGATGGTCTTGCCGTACTGGTTGGCGACGTTGCGGACGATGTACTTGTAGAGCATCATGTTGTCCGCGCTCTTGACGAGCGTGTCGAATTTCTGATCGATTTCGCACTGGCCGCCGGTGGCGACTTCGTGGTGGTGGCACTCGATGTTGAGGCCGCATTCGATCATGGTCTGCACCATTTCGCTGCGCAGATCCTGATAGTGATCGGTGGGCGGAACGGGGAAGTAGCCTTCCTTGTAGCGGGGGCGGTAGCCGAGATTGTTGTCGCGGCGGCCGGAGTTCCAGCGGCCTTCCTCGGCATCGATGTGATAGAAGCCCTCGTGGTGATTCTGGTCGAAGCTGACGTTATCAAAGATGAAAAACTCAGCTTCGGCTCCGAAGTAGGAGGTGTCGGCAACGCCGCTATTCTGCAGGTAGAGTTCGGCCTTCTGGGCGATCCAGCGCGGGTCGCGTTCGTAGCGCTGCTTGGTGATGGGGTCCTTCACATCGCCGTACATGACGAGGGTGCGGACTTCGGCAAAGGGGTCCATGAAAGCGGTAGTGGAGTCGGGAATGAGGAGCATGTCGCTCTCATGGATGGCGGCCCAACCGCGAATGCTGCTGCCGTCCATGCCGAAGCCTTCTTCGAAGCTGCTCTCATCGAGTTGGGAGATGGGGTAGGAGACGTGATGCTGCAGGCCCGGAATGTCGGTGAACCTGAGATCGAGTTGTAGAGCGTGTTCTTGCTTTGCGAATTCGAGAACTTCCTGCGGTGTCATCGATCCTCCTTATGTGAATCGCCGAAACTAAAAGTATAGCGGCCCACGGTGTGGAGGGCGTTACGGCGGGTTCGGAGAGGGCTGCGGAGATTGCCGGCACGGTAGCGGCGCAGTCGCAGCGGAGTCCTCCGCGGACGGCGGGCGCCGGAGTTGCGAGGAGGCAGCGGGTTGCGGGAGATCAGCCGATGAAGTAGCGCGGTTTGCCGACGGCGGGGTCGATGGACTGGCGGGTGGGGATTGGAAGGCGGCGGCCTGGAGACTGGCCGCCGCCCGCTGGGCTAGTTGCGTTCGAGTTCGCCCTGGCGCGGACCGGGACCGGGTTGGGGTTGCGGCGCTTGCAGGCGGGGGCGCGGGGCTTCGGGGTTATCGGGCCGCAGGAGCTGTGCCGGCTGTCCGGGAGGCGGCGGGACGAGGCCAAGGCGCTGGGCCTGGCGGGTGGCGGCGGGCAGGTTGGCGGCGTCCTGAATGGCGCGGAATTTGGCGCGCTGCTCCGGGTTCATGAGGCTGATGGCGGCATCGCGCGCGGCTTCATGAGCGGCCTTGATCTGGCGCTCCAGGCCGCGGATTTCGAGCATCGATTTGCCGACGGCGGTGGGATCTGCGGAATCCCGGTCGAGCAGTTCGGCGAGGGCCCTGCGTTTCTCCTCGATTTGGGGACGGAGGGTTTTCTCTTTTTCGCCGGCATCGCGTGCGGCCTTCTCGCGGGCCTGCTGCATCTGGCGGAGCTGCGTGTCGGTGAGACTGAGGAAGCTTTTGAGGGCGGCGAAGTCGTTGGGTTCACCGGGCTGCGACTGCTGCGCGCGCTGGGGCAGGGGCTGCTGTTGGCGTTGAGGTTGGAATTGAGGTTGCGGTTGCGGTTGAGGTTGGAGTCGGCGTTGGCCGGGCGGGGGGCCTTGCTGGCCCTGGGGCTGAGCGATGCCGAGGGTTGTGATCCACAGGAGGAGACAGGCAAGCTTCATGACGGTCACTATACAACGATGCGGATCCTGGCGGGCGGCGACTCTGGCGGGCGCCAGGATGTGCTGGTGGAACAGGCCATCGTTTTGTGTGGCCTGTTCTCGCTTCGAGGCGGTGCGGACGGACGACGAAAGACGATCGTCCGGATAGCGCCGGGATAAACCGGCATGGAGTAGCGAATGAAAGAGTCGTACAGA
>JBDTMZ010000081.1:0-18867 GCA_039934035.1 Candidatus Solibacter sp.
AACACGCCCAACAATCAGCCCGTGACCATGAAATATCTGTATTACGCGCGGCAGCAGGGCACGCGCATCGCGGTGGTCAATCCCTACCGCGAACCGGGGCTGGAAAATTACTACGTGCCTTCGGTGGCGGAGAGCGCGCTATTCGGCACCCGCTTTGCCGACCAGTGGTTCGCGGTGGACACAGGCGGCGACCTGGCCTTTCTGACCGGCGTGTTCCGCGTGCTGCTCGATGAAGGCTGGATCGATCGCGAGTTCATCGGCCGTTGCACCCATGGCTTCGAGGCGGCGGCGGAGGCGACGCAAGCGCAGTCCTGGGAAGAACTGGAAGCCAACAGCGGCACCACGCGCGGCGAGATGCGCCTCTTCGCGGCGATGCTGCACCGCGCGCGCCACGGCATCTTCGTCTGGTCCATGGGACTGACCCAGCACGCGCATGGCGTGGATACGGTACGCGCCCTGGTGAATGTCGCGCTGGCGCTGGGCTGGGTGGGGCGGCCCCATGCCGGCCTCATGCCCATTCGCGGCCATTCCGGCGTGCAGGGAGGCGCGGAGGTGGGCTGCGTGCCCTCACTGGATTCAGCGCAGCGCGGCCGCTTCGAGCAGACCTGGAATTTCACGCTGCCTGAATTCCGCGGCTACACGGCGGCCGAGATGATTCATGCCGCGGCGGATGACGCGCTCGACACGTTCTGGATCACCGGCGGCAATTTCCTGGAAACCCTGCCCGACCCGCCGCGCGTGCAGCGCGCGCTCGCCGCGGTGCGCACGCGCATCCATCAGGACATTGTCGTCACTTCGATGATGCTCACGGATCCGGCGGACACCGTGATCCTCTTGCCCGCAACCACGCGCTACGAATCGCCCGGAGGTGGCACCGAGACCACTACCGAGCGGCGCATCATCTTCTCGCCGGAAATTGAGGGCCGGCGCATCGGGTCGGCCAAGCCCGAGTGGGAAGTCTTCGGAGAGATCGCGGCCCGGGTGGCGCCCGGGCGCGCGGCGCGCTTCACTTCGTCCGCGGAGATTCGCGAAGAGATCGCGCGCGCCATCCCGCTATACCGCGGGATCGAAGAGTTACGGCAGGAAAGCGACCACATGCAATGGGGTGGCGAGCAGTTGTTCGCCGACGGGCACTTCGCGACGCTCGATGGCCGCGCGCATTTCAGCGCGGTGGGCGCTACCGCCCGCCAGAAGCCGCGCGACGCCTTCTACGTCTCCACCCGCCGCGGCAAGCAATTCAATTCCATGATTCAACTGCCATCCGACCCGCTGACCAATGCGACGCGCGACGACGTCCTCATCTCCGGCGAGGACGCCGCGCGCTTGAATCTCCGCGAGGGCGATACGGTGCGGCTCACCTCGTCCACCGGCACGTTCACCGGCAAAGTGAAGCTCGATCGCATTCAGCCCGGCAACCTGCAAGTGCACTGGCCGGAGGGCAACTGCCTGCTCTCCGCCTTTGAGGCGGATCCCGAATCGGGCGAGCCGGATTACAATGCCGTGGTTTCGTTGCGCAAGGTTGGAGTATAACGGAGGCACGGCAGGCGCGGGCCGAACTGCTGTGCGTTCTACAGTCCCCACAACTTCGCTGCGCGCGGGTTGGCGCCCCCACCGGCAAGACGGCGGCGGCCTTTCGGCAGAATCAGCCGAGATTTGCTGTCCGGAGGGCCAGCGCCGGGGCTACCAGCCGCGGTCCATCAGGACTTCGCGGGTCAGATGGACCACCTCCGGCCTGACAAGAAGACGGAAGTCCTCCTGGCGCATATGCACGACGTCCCGGTGCGTGCCCGCGTTGAAGACGATAGTCTCGTCGGCGAGCAGATTGGAATCCATCAGCACTTTCAGATTGTACAGATTGCCGAAAGGAGGCATTGCGCCCAGATCGCAATCGGGAAAAAGCCGCCCCAATTCGGTTTCGGTGGCCAGACGCGCCGTGCTGCAACCCAGGGCCTCGCGAACTTCCTGAAAGTCGATGACTTTGCTGGCGGGCACTACCAGCATTTTGTATTCCCCACCGGCAATCACGACCACCACCTTGGCGACTTCCTGCGGCGGCACGTGTTCGGCTGAGGCGACGTCCCGTGCCGTGTAGGCCAGGGGATGGACGGTGTGCGTATAAGGGACACCGCTCAGGTCCAGGAATTCTTGCAATTTGCCTAGAATGGGCATCGCAGAACCTCCGGGAATATTGTGCGCGCCGAAGGAACCGATGTCCAGCGTTTGGTGAAAGCTCTAGGGAAAGGTGTGCGTGACCGCGCACCGGTTCTATTTCAGGGCGCGAGCTAACGTACCACGCGCGCGCCTTTGCCCTTCATGGCCGCCTCCACTTCCTTGAGCGAAGCCATGCTGGTGTCGCCGGGGGTAGTCATGGCAAGGGCCCCGTGAGCGGCGCCGTACTGCACGGCTTCGGCGGGCGTTTTGCCGGCGAGGAACGCGTAGCAGAGGCCAGAGGCGAAGCTATCGCCGCCGCCGACCCGGTCGTAAATCTCCAGATTTTCGCGCAGCGGAGCTTCGTAAAACGCGCCGTCCGTCCACAAGATCGCGCCCCAATCGTTCACCGACGCGGTCTTGGCGTTGCGCAGTGTGGTGGCCACCGCCTTGAAATTCGGGTACATCGTCACCACCTCGGCGATCATCTTGCGGAAGTTCGCCGGATCCAGTTTGGAGATGTGCTCGTCCAGGCCCGCCACTTCAAAACCCAGCGCGGCGGTGAAATCCTCCTCGTTGCCGATCATGACGTCGACCAGCGACGCAATCCGCCGATTGACCGCCACCGCGCGCTCGATGCCTCCCTGCGACTTCCACAGCGACGGCCGGAAATTCAGATCGTACGAAATCACGGTGCCGGCAGCCCTGGCGGCTTCTATGGCTTCGATTACGGTGTCCGCCGTAGTCGCGGAGAGGGCGGCGAAGATGCCGCCGCAGTGGAACCAGCGCACTCCTTCCTCGCCAAAGAGCTTCTTCCAATCGATGTCGCCCGGTCTGAGCTGCGACGCCGCCGACCAACCTCGATCGTTGCACCCCACCGCGCCGCGGTTACCGTAACCGCGCTCCGTGAAATTCAGGCCGATGCGCGCCGCGCGCCCAATCCCGTCGAAGGGCAACCACTTGACGTGCGAGAGATCCACGCCGCCCTGCAGCATCAGGTCTTCCAGCAGATGCCCCACCTCGTTCTCCACAATGGACGTGACCACGGTGGTGCGCAGGCCGAAGCAGCGGCGCAGTCCGCGGACCACGTTGTATTCGCCGCCCCCTTCCCACACCTTAAAACTGCGGGCGGTGCGAATCCGTCCCTCGCCCGGGTCCAGGCGCAGCATCACTTCGCCGAGCGCGGCGGCGTCCCACCGGCAATTCTCACGAGGTTTGATCTCGAGCGGCATGAGCTACTTCCCTTCCCTGATGGCGGCGATCATTTGCATGGCAGCGCGGACATTGGCGGCGATCCCCGCGTAATCGCCGGCCTTCAACAGGTCCGCGGTCAGCAGATTGGACCCCATCCCGACGCAGGCGACTCCGGCGCCGAACCACGCTTTGAGCGAGGCTTCGGTAGCCTCCACGCCGCCGGTCGGCATGATGGAAACCCAGGGGCACGGCCCCCTCACGGACTTCACGAAGGAGGGACCGCCAACCTCTTTACCAGGAAAGACTTTTACGATCTCGCACCCCAATTCCTCGGCCTGCGAGATTTCGCTGGCGCTGCCGCACCCCGGCGAGTAAGGGACCTTGCGCCGGTTGCAGGTGCGCGCCACCTCGGCGTTTAGAATCGGGCCGACCACGAAGTTGGCGCCGCAATTAATATATAGCGATGCGGTGCCCGGATCCACGATGGAACCGGCGCCCAGAATCATCCCGGGCAATTCGCGGGCGCAATACTTTTCCAGTTCGTTGAAGACTTCCCAGGCATGGTCACCCCGGTTGGTAAACTCCAATAACCGGCAACCCCCTGCTACGCAAGCTTTTGCCACTTCGCGCGCGACCTCGAAATCGGGGCTGTAGAAGACCGGCACCATGCCGGATTCGATCATGCTGGTGAGCGTCTTGAGTCTCGAAAACCGTGCCATCTGCTGCTCCTGAAAGGAAATCCGCCGGGGACGTCGAAACCAAGAGACTAACATGACGCAATTCAGAGTCCCAAGCCGCTTCGTTTCCGAGTCAAGCTGTTGTACACTAGGAGATTACGGACATAGTCATGCAGAATGCGTTGTTGACCAAGTTTATTGCCAAGAACAAACGGGAAAAGGAATTCCCTGAATTCCGTCCCGGTGACACGATCAAAGTGCACGTGAAGATTAAGGAAGGCGAAAAAGAGCGCCTCCAGGCTTTTGAAGGTACCGTAATTGCCCGTAATGGGGCGGGTATGGGTGAAAGCATCACCGTCCGTAAGGTCAGTTTTGGCCAGGGCGTGGAGCGCATCTTCCCGGTGAACGCCAGGGTAGTGGATCACATCGATGTGGTCCGTACCGGCCGTGTACGCCGCGCCAAGCTGTACTATCTTCGTGCACTCAAGGGCAAAGCTGCCCGCTTGAAAGAGCGCACCTAGCTCCGGATCAGAGGCCATGCGGCCGATTTCGGCGGGTGGCAAATTCCGTTGTGAAGCAACCCTGGAGCGAGAGCTGCGTGCGCGCGGCTTTCATGCCGTTGCCGGTGTCGATGAAGTAGGCCGCGGCGCCCTTTTCGGCGCCGTTTTTGCTGCCGCCGTCATCCTCTCCGACGATCGCCCCATCCGCGGTCTCAACGACAGCAAATTGCTCGAGCCCGATCGCCGGGAAGTGCTGGCGGTTCGAATTCGCGAACGGGCCGTCGCATGGGCAGTGGCCGCGGTAGACGCCTCCACCATCGACCGCGTCAACATTTACCAGGCTTCCCGCATGGCGATGCGCCTGGCAGTGAGCCGTCTTCAGCCCTCCCCGGATTTCCTGCTGGTCGACGCCGTGCCGCTGGAACTCGCCGTACCGCAGCGCGCCCTCATCAAAGGCGACATGCGCTGCCATGCCATAGCCGCCGCTTCCATTCTGGCCAAAGTCCAACGCGACGCCTGCATGCGTGAATGGGACGCGGTCTTTCCCGAATACGGGCTCGCGTCGCACAAAGGCTATTCCACGCCAGAGCACTATCGCGCGCTGGAATTGCACGGGCCCACACCCCTGCACCGCCTGAGCTTCGAACCGGTACGCGTGCATTCGCGCTTCCCCCTCGGCACCAATGAGCAACTTGACCTTTTCCACGGGGCGGGCGCCGCATGATGCCCCCGGATTTCCCTCCGCCCGCCGAATCTGACGCGGTGCCCGCCCCGGTGATGGTTCCGCCGCCTGTGTACCACTGGTATCACAAGATGTCGGCCATCGTTTTCATCACCTTCTGCCTGGAGATGGGGCTGTACCTGCTGATTGTGCCGTGGACGGACGGCTGGGACGGCAACTACTTTTCCGGCCTCATGCCGCAGTTGCGCCCCTATTGGGGAAACTTCTACGTGCGCGGCGCGGTGAGCGGCCTCGGCATGGTCAATCTGTATATCTCGCTGGTCGAAATTTTTCGCCTGCGGCGCTTCTCGAGACGTTAAGTGTTCCGCCTGCTGCTCATCGTTCTGGCATTCATCGTCTACGGGTCGCTGTACCCGTTTCGCTTTCACGGCGCTCCGCACGGCGCCAGCCCGCTGGCGATTCTCTTGCATTCCTGGCCGGCGCGCGTGGATCGCTTCGTGTGGCGCGACGCCTGCGTGAACGTGCTGCTCTATTTTCCGCTCGGCCTCTCGGCCACCCTGGCAGCGGCGCGCTATCTACCTCGTCTCGCTGCCGCGATCGGCGCTGTTGTGCTCGGGGTGGCGCTCTCTGCGTCCATCGAGATGCTGCAACTGTTCGACACCAGCCGCACCTGCAGCTTGCTCGACGTGGCGTGCAACTTCTCCGGCGCACTGGCCGGCGCGCTGGCAGCGCTCGCCTTCGATAGACAGATCCGCCGCATCGGCCAACACCAGAGAAGCCACCACGGCGCGGGAGGCGGTTTGCTGCTCGCCTGCTGTTGGGCCGGCTATCAGTTGTACCCTTTCATTCCGCACCTGGGTCGCGGCTACCTGCGCCAAACCGTGGCGCGCCTGGTGGCCACGCCCATTTCCCCCGTGGAGATCTACGCCTCGGCCGCCGAGTGGTTCGCCTTCGCACTGGTATTGCGCGCCCTCACGGGGCGTCCGCGCGCCATCTGGCTGGCGCTGGCCATGCTGTGCCTGCCGCTGCGGCTGGTGATTATGGAGCGCGGCCTCGCTCCGGCGGAAATCATCGGCGCCATTCTGGCGATGATCGTATGGACGTACCCCGCGGTCGGAACGCGCCTGCGCGGCGGGGCCATCGCGCTGGCAATCGCCGTGGTGCTCCGCGAATTGACGCCCTTCGACTTTTCCGGGCCCGCGCATGCCATGTCGTGGCTTCCCTTCTCCGCCACCCTGGACGGCGAGCGCCTGAACGCCGCGCTCATCCTGCTGCGCAAGTCCTTCGACTATGGCGCCTTGGTTTGGCTGCTGCGCGGCGCGGGAATCGCCTACGCCCGCGGCGGCGCACTCACCGCCGCCGGACTGCTGGCGCTCGAAGTGGCGCAACGCTATATGCCGGGCCGCCAACCAGAATTCACGGATTCAATGATCGCGCTGATTCTCGCTGCGGTATTCTGGGGCCTCGAAACTTCGCGCCGCCGTGCGCAAGCCGCCGGCCCGCGATAATCCTCTCGCGAGGCGGCGATGATCGCCCTCGGCCTGCTCGGGGTAGGATGGTGGCAGAGGACTGCCTATGCGACTCGTGACCCTGGCCCTTTTGCTCTCCAACGCCGCCCTGGCCGCGGAAATTCCCAAGGGTGCGCATGCGCTCTTACGCCTGGTCAATTCCGTGAGCACGCGGACGGCGCGCGTGGGCGATTATGTCTACCTCCGCACCGCCATGCCGATAGTCAACGGCAGCTCTGTCCTGGTACCGGAAGGCAGCTACGTCACTGGTGTAGTGACCCATGCCACGCGCAGCGGACGGGTCAAAGGCACCGCCGAACTCGGCATCCGCATCGAAACGCTCATGCTGCCCAGCGGCAAGGTGATTCAACTATCCTCTCCTTCTTTGGCATCGGTGGAATCCGGCGGCAGCGAGCAGCGCGTCTCCGGTAAGGAAGGCGAGATCCGGCAGGGCACGTCTCATGGCGGCGACGCAGTCAAGGTCGCCGGCTTGAGCGGCGCCGGAGCGGCCATGGGCGGCATAAGCGACAACAGTTGGAAAGGCGCGGGCATCGGCGCCGGCGTCGGCGCGGGCGCAGGACTCGCCAGCGTGCTGCTCACTCGCGGCAAAGAAGTGGAAATGCACCAGGGCTCAACGATTGATGTGGTTTTCGACCGGCCGGTGGCGATCGAGTGATGCCGGCAGCAATCGCTTGGGGTATTGGAAAAAAAAGCGGCCGACCCAGAGGGGAATTGAAGAGGAGAGGGCGACCGCTATTAGTGTCTCTTTGCGCTTTAACGACCGGTCCCATCGTATTGCAGCGGGCCCTCTTGCCGCGACGTATCTTTTGGCCAGTAAAGGCCGGTGTAAGATATCGTACGCGGGATAAGTTCCAGGCCAGCCATGCCTTCCAGAACTGCCGTTAAACCAGCACCTTCGTCAACGCCCGTACTGGCGTCCCGCACACGCTATATGTTGCTGGGACTTAGCGCCCTGGTCTTATTCGGAGTCTTCTCCCGGGATATCTACGACAGCGATTTCTGGTGGCACCTGCGCAGCGGCCAGTACATCGTCGAGCAGCACAAGCTTCCCTCCCCCGACCCGATGTCATGGACAACGCCGCTGGCGCGCGACGCCTACCCCGGCGAAGCGCGCACTCGTCAATTCAACCTCACCATGGAGTGGCTGTCCCAGGTGGCCTTTTACGCCATTTGGAAAGTGGGCGGCAGCGCGGCGATCGTGGCGGCGCGCGCTCTCTCGTTGACCGCTTTGTGCGCGCTGATCGGCCTGCTGGCATGGCGTCGCCGCGGATCTCTCTACGCAGCCCTCCTGGCCGCCTTCGCTACCGCGGCGCTGGCGCGGAATTTCGCCCTCGACCGTCCCTATCAGGCGAGTTACCTGGCGATTGGAATCACGCTCGCGATCCTCGAATATCGCAGCGAATATCGTCGCCTTCTGTGGCTGCTGCCGCCGCTTTTCCTGATTTGGGCGAACTGCCATGCCGGCTTCTTTCTCGGCTGGGTGGTGCTGGGCGCGTGGTGCACCGAAGGACTGCTGCAGCGCCGCTTCGACCGCGAGCTGTGGACCTGCAGCGGGCTCGCGGTGCTGGCGTCGGGAGTGAATCCCAACGGCTTCCTGATCGTGCCGACGCTGTTGAACTACCGCGGCAGTTTTCTAATTTCCCGGCTCAATGAGTGGGCGCACCCCACCTTATGGCCGCCCAGCGTATTTTCGGTACTGCTCTTCGGCGCGGCGCTGGTGTTGCTCTGGGCGCGCCGCCGCGTGCGCATGGCGGACTGGCTGCTGTTCGCTGCCTTCGCCCTGGCCGCGATTACCGCCCAGCGCAACATCATCCTGGTGGGCATCCTTGCGCCCATCCTGATTGCAGCCTACCTGCCCGGGAAATTTCGCACCCCCTCTTGGATCCCTTACCTGCTGGGCGCGCTGCTCACTCTCGGCCTCGGCGCCGGCATTGCCCGCGGCAGTTTCTTTCAGTTGCACGCCGCGGAATGGAAGTTCCCCAAGGGCGCGGCCGACTTCCTGCTCGCCCACCACATCACGCAGCCGATGTTCAACACCTACGAGTACGGCGGCTACCTGATCTGGCGCCTGTGGCCCGCGCAGCGCACGTTTATCGACGGCCGCGCGCTCAGCGAAAGCGTGTTCCAGGACTACGCCCGCATCCTCTACAATCACGATTCGTCCGACGGGCAACCCGCCGCGGAAGCGCTGCTCGACCGCTACGGCGTGCAGGTCATCGTGATGAACACGTTCGAGCCCATAGCCGGGACCATCTACGTGCTGGCTCCAGCGCTCGCCGATCCGGCGCAATCCACCTGGAAGCTGGTGTATAACGATCCGCAGGCGGTAATCTTCATGCGAACGCCGCCGCCCGGAGTGCAGCCCCTGAAATCGCTGGACGTGCTCACTCACATGGAAGACGAGTGCGCCGTTCACCTGGAGCACGAACCCGCGCTGCCTGCATGCGCCCGTAGCCTGGGACAGGTATTTTCCAAGGTCGGCGATTTCGCGCGCGCCCGCAGATGGCTGGGCATCTACCTCAATCATCCGCATGCGCCCGACCCGCAAGCGGAAGACGCATACCGCCGCTTGCTGGCCCAGTAGCTCTTAAGCGCTGCCTCGCAAATGTGGCACTTGGCTCAAGCCTTCTGCGGGACATTCTTCCCGCCTTTCGGACGCCAGCCCAGCCCCGTTCAGTGCCGGCGGAGGTGGCCCGTATTGATCGTCAGTCCGACCACATATTGCGTGTCCGGCTGATTGCCCCAGAGGCTGATATGCTGCACCGCGAAATCCAGCCCCACCGGGTCGCTCACCTGATATTCCACGCCCTCGAACAGCGAAATCTGCCGCGCGTTGCCGGTGGCCTTTTCGTAGAGCCAATTCACGTGCGGCGTGAAGTGACTCAGCGGACCGCTGGATTTCAAGTGATAGCCGTACCCGGCGCCCGCGTCAAAGATGCCCGCGGGATTGGTCGGCGAGGGATTCGTCGCGCCGGTCCACGTCATCGTAACGCCCATGCTGCTGTGGCCCACATCGTAGCGCGCGATGGCCGTGGCGCCGGCGCGAATGCCTTCGTCGCCGCGCAGCAGATAAGTCACGCTGGGCGAGAACGCGATATCCAGCCTGTCGCCGTCGTGCACCACGCACACGGCGGCAGCGGAAATGCGGTCGCCAAAATGATTCACCTCATTATAGGAAAGCGAATCGAAAGCGACATTGAATTCGGTGCGCCCCCACCACGCGTGAGAGCCCTCGGGAGTGTAGTGAATCGCGGTGGGAAAAGTGAAACTGCCGTCCACCGAGACCGCCGTGCCCCATTCGAAATCCATCGTGCCGGGCTCGGTGATCAGCGTATTGACGTGAACCCGTTTGCGCAGGCTGATGGCCTGCGAGTGCTGCGCATGCGCCGCCCTATGATGGAACAACGCGCCCGGCGCCGCCGTGGGCAGGAGCAGGGAAAGCAGCGCTAGCAGCCCGTGGTAAAAGTCGCGTGAGCCGCGCAGGCGTGGAATTGCGCTCGCGAGCGAGGCGCGCAGAGGAAAGCGATGCGGGACATCGCTGACGAGGCGGAACCAAGCTCCCGGGCGCAAGTTCCGCCTGCCCAAGGGGTTGCAGCGGCGGCATGCCGCATGCCTCGTCCCGGCTCCTGACCGATGAACCCGCATCGCCGTTCCGCGCCTTCGGACTACCGCCGCTCGCAACGCGGCCGCGGGACTCTTACCACGGGCTGCTAGACGTGCCTGAGCGGTCACGGGCTAATTGGTGAGAATGATCGCGCCCAAGCCCTCAATTTGATACACCGTCTGCGGTCCTTTGACGGATGCAGGGTCGAAAGCCTGGCCTTTGTCCTTGGCTTCTTCCTTGGCGAGTGCGATAGCTTCGTCCTTGCTCAGTTCGCTCTTGGTGAACTTGCCTTCGGCGATCGCCATTTTGCCGGCGCCGTCCTTGGGGAATTCCAGTACGCCGTGCGGCACTTCGATCTTCAAGTGCTGCCCGGCTTCGTTGGTGAGTTCCATCCAGCAACCCATCTCCTGGCAGACTTCGGCAATCTTGCCTTTCACCGCGACGGTCTTGCCAACATAATCGCCCGGTTTGGCGAGCAGCGCGGCAATCGGCATGGGTTCTTTCACCGTGATCGGTTTGCCCACTTTGACCTCACCGGCGGCGAGCAGGCCCAACGACAGCAGGGAAGCTAGTAGAATTCGCATCTTTCGATTGTACTGCTTCCTGGCGCACGCATTTCCGCCGTGACCACCGCAAACCGCAACCGGAATGCCTCACGGCGGCACTTTGCCGCTCCAGGCCGCCCACCAATTGCCTTCGAATTCTGGAACTTCTCGGCGTAATTCTGCAATTCTTGAATAGCGGGCACATACAGCCCGGGAGGTATCGATGGACAGAAGGCTCTTGATCACCGGATTGGTCGCCGCATGCACTCTGCTGGCACAACCCCAGGGCGGACCGCGCGGACGCGGACCGATGGGCATGGGTATGGGCCCGGGACCGGGCGGTCGCGGCGGCTTTGGCGGTCCCGGAGGTCCGGCAGCGGTGGTCACTGGTGCGCCTTACTCTGGCCTGGAGGTTCGCACCTCGCAGCAGGTGCTGGCTGCCGGCGGCATCATTTCCCGCAGCGAGCAGACCACGGTCTACCGCGACACCCAGGGCCGCGTCCGCCGGGAGAGCACTCGCAAGACGCCTGACGGCCAGACGGAAACCCGCATCACTATCTCCGACCCGGTGGCCGGAGTAGTGCACGTGTTGAACGCCACGAACAAGACGGCGGTGACCCGCAAAGCGCGTTTCCCGAACGCCTCGCAGAGTTCTACCACGTCCCCGTCCACCACGGGACGCGGCCAGATGATGGCCGCCGGACGCCGCAATGCACAGAATGCACAGACCGCTACCAACACCAAACGGGAAACGCTCGCCACGCGCTCGATGAACGGCATGCTGGCCAGCGGCACGCGCATCACGCGTACCATTCCGGCGGGCTCCATCGGCAATACCCAAGCGCTCGAAACGGTTCGCGAATCCTGGATCGCCGATGACCTCAAAGTGCCGTTGATGACGCGCACGTCCGACCCGCGCGCCGGCACCTCTACGCTGGAATTGCAGAATGTCAATCGCAGTCAGCCTGACCCCTCGTTGTTCACGGTGCCGTCGGATTACACCGTGAAGCAGGGCCCCGGCGGTTTCGGCGGCGGACGCGGTCCCATGGGCCGTGGTCCCCGTCCCGCCAGGCAGCAATAAGGTCGCAGTCAGGAGGCAGTGCAGCTTTTTGACCCCGTCACTCCCTACCGGTTCAGCGCACCCCACACGCTGGATCCGGCAGGGAGTTTTTTATTGCCACCGCGCACGTCATTCCCAATCAACAGAGACGCGCAAGTCAGTAAGCGTTGTTTTATGGCCTACTTACGGTGTCGTCGTGTAGAGTTGGAACGGCGCCCAATAGTAGGGTTTGCGCAGATTGCCTGGCGTGTGAATCAGCGATAATTTGGCGGTACGCAGTGCCACCGCGGCGCTCTTCCCCGCTGCCAGTTCCCGATACAATACATCCATCAATTCCGCCGTGGATTGATCGTTCACATCCCACAATCCCGCGATCACATGGCGCGCGCCCGCATGCAGGAACGCCCACGCGAAACCCACCAGCCCCTCGCCTGAATACGTGCGCAGCCCCACACCCCGGCACGCCGACACCGTCACCAGATCCGCCGTCAGCCGCGTATCCATAACCTCGCGCGCATAGAGCTTGCCGCCGGTCAATAGTACGGCGGAATCCAGCGGACTCTCGCGATTGGCCTGCGCGTGCGCCGTGAAGTGAATCGCCGAGAAGCGTTCCGGTCCGGCGGCACGATATGCGCCCGGTGTGGCGGCGCTGCCTGCCAGCACCACCTGCTCGGGACCTCCGAAGCTGCGGCTTACGCTTTCCATCTCGCCGGCGGCGTGCGCCAGGCGCCCCAACGTAACATCCGACGGCAGCGGATTGCCCAGCAGCAGCAGGCGCCGCACTTGAGTCGTTCGAGCCTGACGCTCAGCCAAGAGGGCCAGCGAGGGGACGATGCCGAGCGTGACGTCTTCGATCCAGTAGCGCGGCGCATCGCCGCCCTCCGCCGGCAGCGGCAGCGCCTCCAGATTGAGACCGTGCAGGATTCCGTCCGTCGCCACAATCACCCGCGAGCCGGCCGGAATCCACTGCCGCACCGGCGCCAGCAGGACGTCGTAGAGGCGCTCACCTGCCGGAATGCGGGAGCGCAGCGGGTCCGCCAGGCGGAGTTCCAGCGCGTCTTTGTACTCGCGCACCAGGCTTTCGATGTCCGCGGCGGGCGGCAGGGTGACGTGGCGCAGGTCGCGCCCGGTGACCACCCAGGCGTGCGACCGCGTGGGCCCCAGCCAGTAAGAGAGGAGTATAGCGCCGCTCTGCCGGGCGATATTGCGGAACGCCTCCACCGGCAAGCGTCCACCGAGCGGGGAATCGCCCCGGTCGGCCAGGGCCTGCGCGCGGCTGGAATCAGCCACGGCGAGCGCGCGGTCCGCCGCATTCTGATCCACCAGCGTGTCAACGTATTCCTGGTAGAGGCGGATGCGCTGCGTCAGGAACGCAAGCTTCATTTCCGCTCCATTCACGCCGGCGCGCATTTCTTCGAGCACTTTGACCGCGGCTTCGAAATGCTCCACGGCCTCGGCGGGATGCTTCTGCTGTAGAGACACGGCGCCGAGTCCGGCTTGCGATTCCCACAGCACCCCTGGGTCGCGCGGCCCCTCCGTCATCGCCTGCTGATAGAGGCGCGCGGCCTCCTCCAGATCGCCGCGGCCGCGCGCGATCCGCGCCGCATTCAGCACGTTGTAGTACAGCGTTTGCACGCCTGCCGCGGTCTTCAAACGGATGGCTTCCTGATTGATGCTGGCGGCTTCGTTCCAATCGTGCAGTTCGCTGTAGCATTCCGAAAGATTGCCCGCCCAGATGGCCGCGCCGGCGAACGCTTTGACCTCAATCGCCAGGCTGAGAGCACGCTGCAGGTAAGGGATCGCCGACTTGGGATCGGCCTTCACCATGTACGTATGCCCGGTCTCACCCAGCGCATTGTGCAGCAGTAATTTGCCACCCGACTTGTCGTTTTCCGTCACGGCTTGCAGATGGATTTCGAGAGCGCGGTCGTGGTCGCCCAACTGGGAGTAACAGATGGCCAGATTGTTGCGCGCCACGTTGTAGAGAGGCCGGGCGACCGGGCCGGCTAGGGCGGCGGCTCTCTCAAAATAGGGAATGGCCTCGTCGAAGTGGGACTGGCGAATGCGAATCATGCCCAGATTCACCTGTACCCCGGCTTCGCCGTAATCGGCGTGAATCGCCTGGGCGCGCGCCAGGGCCCGGCGCAGCAGCGGCTCGGCCGCCTCGTCGAGGTGGCGCGCCGACATCCGGCTGGCCTCGACATTCTCGATATCCAGCAGCACCTCCGGCGCGCCGGCTGCTTCGGCTGCGTCGTGAGCAGTTCTCAGCAAGGCGTCGCCCTCTTCAGTCCTGCGCAGCCCGAATAGGACGCGCGCCTGCAGCATCATCTTGCGGGCGCGCAGCGCGGCGAATGGCGGCGTGGCCGGCATCTCCTCCCGGAGTTGATTGGCGGCCTCTTCGAAGCGGGGCAGGTAGAGCAGAATCTCGCAGCGCAGCAGCCGGAACTTCCACTGCTCGAACGCATCGTGGCGCGCCGCGGCCAGCGCAATGCCGCGTTCAGCAGCGAGTTGCGCCTTGGAGAGTTCGCCCGCACGCAAATCGCGGGTGGCCGCGCCAAACAGGTCGTCGAGACGCTCCGCCTGCTTGAGGCCGCAACCGCATAGCAGGAGCAGCACCGCCAGCAGCCCGCAGCAAAACCCGCGTGAGCCGCGCAGCCCGGAATCGCGCCCGCGAGCGGGTCGCGCCGAAAGAGGTGATACGGAGCACCTGCGGCCAGGCGCAACGACGCTCACAGTCGGCGGCCGGATAGGTTGCGGCGTCCACAGGCCCCACGCTCCCTGGCAGCTCCTTACCGATGGACCCGCATCGCCTGCGCGGCAGTTCCGCGCCTCCCCCCTGCCGGCGCCCGCAACCCAGCCCGCGAGCTGCTTACCACGGTCGGCTGGAGCCGCTTGCACGTTAAGTCGGAGGCCAGTTGGACCCGTTGGTTTCGCCATCGCCCACCGCGACCTCGCCGCCGTCCGGGCTGCCCAACTGGCAGCGCACCATAGTCAAACGGCGCGATTCCCCGGCAATGAACAGTTCGCCAAAATAGATCCGGCCGAAATCGGGTAGGTGGACGACGTGCCCGTGAAGGGTCGCGGTTGGATGTGCGGGGCCATCCCACGCCATCTCCTGCACGATGGTGCACTTCACCACGCCCTTGGCCTCCGGCAGAACTCTGAGCGCATCACCGCCTTCATTGAGCGGCAGGAAAATTCCACCTTGGCGCGATGCCAGCCCCGCGGCATGGCGCTTCGCCAGTTTGTCCTTGGTATCGCACTCCTGGAAAAAGCCCTCGGCGAGGGTGATCTTCAAGCGCGAATCATCGATTTGCACCCCGTCCAGGACGTTGCCTTCGATGCGGATCACCGGTTGCTCCCCGGCTTTGGCGCTGCGCGAGATCAGGTTGAGCCGGAGGCGTGCGATGCGCAGGTGATCCAGCACGTTGAGGCCGCGAACCTCGGCCGTGACGGTGGTTTCCACCGGCACGGCGTCGAACGCGATCTCGCCGCGCGTAGTGGCCTCGCCCTTGTCCGCATCCACGTAATCGCCGTGGGCGCGCGTCGTCACACCTTCGTAGGAAACCCAGCGTTCAAACCTGCCCGCGGGGTGCTCGTCTTCCGCTAAGCCGCCGGTCACCGTCAGCGCACTACAACCTTTGGTGGGAAAAAGGCGCCGTTCCGGCCGCCGGATATGGACGGACACACCGGAGGCGTGGCCATGAAATACGTATCGTCTGGGATGGAGATTTGCCATCGAGTTCCTCTACTGTAATTGAACGGAGAAGGGATAGCGGGCGATTTCCTCGCCTGCCTGAGTGTGAAGAAGGAGTGACCAGGAACCCGATTCGCCAATAACGGAATTGGGCAATACCACGATGAGTGCGGAACCCGCGGGCGGAGCCTGCGCACCGCCCTGATAGCGCACCGAGCCGCCCGGAGCCACCAGGTCGAAGCGCAGCGCCGCGCCCGGAGCAGCGGCGTTGATATCCAGGGAGAGGGCCGATACAGGCTGGCCGCGCCGGATCTCGATGGCCTGCTCTTCCCCCCGCGCGGCGGCGCGCAATACGACAGGGGCAAGCGCTTGAGGATTGTCCGCCCAGCGCAGGGAAGGTATGACGACCAGACCTTGCCACGCGGCCAGTGTACCGCATGCCACAGCGGCAGCCGAAGGCACCCAGGAGGATGGCGATAGCCATGCCGACCATCCGCGGCGCGGACGGTTGGCTACTACCTTGGTCTGGGGCCGAAGAGCAGCCTCTTCGGCACAGACCGCATGAATCGCACGGGACAGGGCTTCCCCCGCACGCACGTCACCGGCGCATTCGGGACAATCGAAATAATGTGCTTCGAACGCGAACCGCTCCGGCTCGCTCATTTCGCCGAGCAGGTAACGCTCGGAGGCCTTGTTTGCAATCGCCTCTTGATGCTGCATACTCATCCCATTGGTGTCGCGCGGTTGGTTTTCGTTGCAACACGCCGTAAATAGTCTGTTCGGAAACGTTGTTTCGCGCGGTGCACAAGCACACGCAAATACTCCCGATCGATGTCGAGGACACGGCAGATTTCGCCCTTTTCGCGTTCCTCAAAGAACAGCCAGCGTAAGATCTTACGGTCTTTTTCCGGCATTTCGGAGAGGACGCTGCGGACCTGCCGGCGCTCCTCTTCGTCGACCATGGCGTGGTCGGCGGGTTTTTCCGGCGAGGCGCCGTCTTCCACCGGCTCGGTCACCCGGGACTGCGACCGATACACTTCGAAAAGCACATTGGTGCAGACGGAATTGACGAACGAACCCAGCGCTTCAGGGCTTTCGATGCCGCTCTGGCGCAGGCTTCTCAGCACGCGCAGGAACGTCTCCTGCGTCACATCTTGAATCAGTTCGGGAGCGCGCAGGCGGGAGCGTAGCTTGATCGCCAGTAACTCACCGAAATAGGCCACGAAATCACGCTCTGTTTCGGCGTCGAAATTGACGAGCCGCCTTACATATTCGGCATCGAAGCTCTGACGCTGCACAATAACGGTTATTATACAGCGCGAGTACCAGAGGGAGCAGGAAGTTACCGGAGCAGATGTGCGCGACCGGCGGCTCGGAACCCCGGAGGTGGGGGCGAGGCCGCCGGCAGCGGCGAATACCCTGTGGGAACACCAGGTCCGTTTCATCCGCCCTGCGGGGATAAAGGGAACCCGTACAGACCTCCGATCCTGTACGGGAACGCTTTCGCAGGGATGGCCCGCTGTGGAACATCGCGAAGACGGGCAGGCCACTCACCCGGCTGCTTTCACCGGGCGGATATGCCGATTAGTGCTGGGAAGCGCCGCAGCGTTTCATCGCCGTGAAAAAGATTTTTTGCGCGATACGGTTTGCGCCTTCACGTCACCATTCCAATCGAAACACTTTTTCGGCAGCCCCGAGTTTCAGGAGACCGCGATGAACCTGCTAATCCCAGATGTCAGAATCCTCGAAGTGCATCCCTGCCCCACTCTGCAAAGTCACTCCCCCATTTCATCGCTGGTCGAGGAGCGGAAGGAACTGGGCGTTCCGCTCCTGCTTCGCGCCATCCGCGACGCCGCCAACCTGGGCTACAACTTTTTGAACGTCGCCGGCGACGAACCGCTTTCCAACCCCGCCCTTCCGGCCCTGTGCCGGGAAGCACACCAACGGGGTATGCTGACCTCGATGATCACCTGCCGGCGGCCGTTGACCGCGCCGCAACTGGAGTGGCTGCGCTTTTCAATCGATCTCCTGGGTGTGGAAGTAACCGGCAAAGCGCAGGCCACCCGGCGCACTTCGAGAAGCAAAGGCGCGGCGCAGACCCTGGAAGAACGCCTGTCGCGGATTCGCCAATCGGGCATCCCCTTCGCGGTGGTCTTTCCCCTGCACGCCAACAGTCTTTCCGAGTTGGAATGGGCCGCCGAGTACGCCATGGCGCAGGGCGCCGCCATGTTGCAGGTTCGTCCCGACCCTGCGCTCACCGACGAGCAGATGGCCACCGCGTGGATGATGGTGGAGTGCCTGTGCGACCTGCAGCGCGGGAAGCTCGTGATCCACTTCGATGCGGTCAATCGCTATAGCCTGCCCACCGAACCGGAAGACCTGGCATCTTGGCACCGCGACCTGGAACGCGAGTCACGCTATCTGGGCGAGGTCGTCTCGCCGCTGGTGATCGAGGACGACGGCACCGTTTCGCCCCTGCGCTATGGTTTTCCGCGGCACTTCGCGTTCGGGAATCTGCACAGCGAACAACTGACGGACCTCGCGGCGCGTTGGATCGATTTGCGTGCCGGCTTGTTCTGCGAGATCTACGGAAAAGTGCTGCGTCAGGCGCGGACCGCCGATCATATGTTCGGTGACCTGCACCAGATGTTGCTGCAAGAGGCGGGAGAAATCGAGATCGGAAGGTCGGCGGCCGGCTGCTGAGAACTTCCTGGCGCACATAGGAAAAGGGAGCTGGTCGCCCAGCTCCCTTTCTTGGTTTCCAACTGCTGCGATTCTAGAACACAAAACGCATCGCTATACGAACGTTGCGTCCGGCCTGGAACGAGTTCGGCATTCCGTACTGGTTGTTGAGGACCAGCTTGCTCTGAATGGCGGTAGTCGTACCGGGAACCACGCCCGCGAAAGCGCCCGTGGCGTTGGCGGCGTCGATGTAGTTAAAGCCGTTCATCAACTTACCCCAGTCGAGTAGGGGATCGTCGGTAAAACGGGAAGCACGCCTGGGACTGACGGACCCAGTGGCGAGGATGCTTGAGGCAACGCCCAGAACGGAGCGGTGATTGAGCGCGTTCAAGACGTTTAATTCGAATTCCATTCGCATGCCTTCATGCACCGGTACTTCGTGGTGGATCGAGATGTCGGTCTGGAAGTAGGGGTCGGAACGGGCACCGTTCACCACGGGTGCACGTCAGATTTATGAGTTGACGTCACGCGGCAGCCTCGACGGAAGTA
>JBDTMZ010000082.1:0-42278 GCA_039934035.1 Candidatus Solibacter sp.
AACTGCGGCGTCCATTCGATGGTGTGGATCTTGGCGATCTCCGCCGCCACCACCAAGCGCGCGGCTTCGAACAATTCGTCGGGCGTGACGTCTTTGTAGCGGATCGCGGTATCGGGTTTGGCGGGATTGCGCAGCCCGGAATCGGCCTCGGGCGTCTGCCCCGCCTGCCTGCGGAATTCGGCCACGAAGTTATTGTGTTCGCGCACGAAGAGGTTGGTGTAAAAGCTCATGCCGATGCTCCAGTTGTCTGGGAAGGCAGTGGCTTCCTGTCCCGTCCATTCCGGATTGATCGGGTCGTTGGGCTCGAAGCCCGGCAGCAGGCCGTTAGGCTGTAGGAGTCTCGCCGCATCGGCGGGATCGCGCTTGACGCGTTTGCGCGAGACGTCGCTATACCCGTAAATCTGCGACGCGTCCCACCAGGCGGTCACATTGTTGGCGAAGGTTTTGGGCGCGCGTTCCAGATATTCCTTGCCGTCATGCGTGAACTTTTTAGGCTCGCTGGCATCGGCCACCAGCGCCTTGTCGATGCGGTCGCCGGGACGGCAGCCCAGCTTCTGGTCGGCATCGCTGCAGCCTACGTTCATGAACTCTTTGGCGTTATGGCCTTCGTCCAGGTGGCTGAACCAGTCATGGGTCATGAACTGAATCCAGAACGCGGCCAGCACGTTGAAGAAGGGCGCTTTTTTGTAATCGCAATTGGCGTCTTTGGAAAAGCCCGGCAGGCCTTGACCGTCGTTGCACGCGCCGGGGTTCGACTGGGCGCGGGTGAAAAGTTTGCGCGAAATCACTTGCGGATCGGGCTTGAGCAAGGCTAGGCGATCGCCGTGGCGATTGCGCGTCAGTTCGGTGCGTCCCATTTCGGGGAACAGTTCCTGAAACTCCGCGTTGCGCGCGAAGGGCGTGCCGGTGGAGCCCATCAGCGGATTCTTGATGTCGTTGCAGATGCCGCTGAGCGTGCGCCCGCGAATCAACTCTCCCTTGCAGACCTGATCGCCGGCGCCGCCCACTTCGCGGTAGTTCGCGTGGACGGGCGGCAGGCGCAGTTCCCGCCAGGTCTTAAGCGCCGGTCCGCCGACGCCTTTCCGCCCGGTTACGAATTCCTTGTAGGTCTTGTTGTTGTCGAAGAGGTTGAACTTGACGAGTTCGATGCGCTCGTATTCGAGATCGAGCAGCGCGCCATCGATGCCGCGCCCGGTGGGCCCCAGATGTTTGGCCTGCTTGACGAATTCGGGGCCTTTGGATTGGGCGTCGCCGGTGCCCCAGTAGTTGGACCAGTCCACCCACGGAGTGGCGCGAAATTGGGTTGCCAGTTCGCCGCCGCGGCATCCCGCCGAGGACGCTTCCACTTTGCCGAGAAATCGCTGGTCGCGCGTGGCGGCAATCGGGCGAATGCCCGAATTCACCATCTGGCCGCAATTGCGCAGCGATTCCAGTTCCGCTTTGATGGCTTTGTCCTTATCGCTATTACAACTAATCGCCGCCAGCAATGTAATGAACAGTACGCGTTTACGCATCCCTCTCCCTCGAAACAGCACTGCGCGATTATGCTTTGCGAGGCAGGGGATTGCAAGCGGGAATATTCCGGTTCACGCTGGTTCGGCGCGGTCAGACTTTGACGCCGCACATCTCGGCGAAGCGCACTTCCGTGGCTTTCACGCGTCCCGCCACGAGACCGAGAATGCGATGCAGGAATTCGGCTCCGAGCACCGTGTTGGTCAGGCATTCCGCTTTCAGCGCGGCGCCATCCAGTTGCAGAGCGGTTGTGGCTTCCCGGGCACGCACCTGGAACAACGTGTCCTGCTCGTCCAACAGGGCGCTCCATCCGAAGGCGCTGCCCGGTTCGAGCGCCTGCACGGTCATCACATACTGCGGAGTCCGCAGTTCCACAACTACACTACCGGAATGGAGCAGGTAGAAATTCCGGGACCGGGCGCCATCGACGAGAATTACTTGATTTTCTTCGAAGGTGACGGGCGTAGCAATCCTGGCCAGCGCTTCGATCTGAGCGTCATTGAGACCTTGCGTGAACGTATGGTCTTTGAGCATCTGTATTTGTGGCATCTGGCCCACCTCCTGAGTAAAAGGGCGCAACGAAGAGCGCTATCTTCTTTAGACCGATAATTTTCTCGGCGATTTACAGGGAAAGGTGCAATCGTACAGCCACGAACTATTGGCGGTCCATGCGGACACTCGGTTGGCCGCTGGTCGAACGGCGTGCCTTCGCCGGCTCAAACAGACGCTCGTCCACGGGTAGCCCTTTATAGCTGGCGGGGTCCGGTGTAGCGGCGAGCATGTCGGACAAATCGGTGGCGGCGGCATCGAAGAGGTTGAGCGGCGGCAGGCCCAGAATGCGGAAGATGGTCTTCAGCAGTCCGGGAAAACTGGTGTTCGCGTGCGAGACGTACTTCTTCTTCGCCCAGGGTCCGAGAGCGAGCAGCAGGGTGCGATGGGCGTCGATGTGATCGACTCCATCCTGCGCGTCATCCTCGGTGACGAAGACGATGGTCTGCTCCCACTCCTTGCGGGTGGAGAGATATTCCACGATGCGGCCCAGCGCGTAGTCGTTATCGGCGGTGAAGCTTTCGCTGTAGGGGTAGCCGTCGTCGGGACGGGGCGCGGTCATGTGATCGTTCGGCAGGTGAATGAAGACGAATTGCGGCAGTTCCCTGTTCTCCATATCCTTAACGAACTGGGTGGCGCGGAACTGGTCGGGGATATTCATGTTGAAGCCGGGGTACTCGCGCGAGGTGTTGCGATAGAGCGGGTCCGGCATAGGTACGTTGGTGAGGAAGCGCGCGCCGGTGGGTTCGAGTCCTTTGCTTTCGTCCACGCCGGCCAGTTCGAAGCCCTCGCCGAAATTGCGGAACGAGATGTTGTGGCGCTCGAAGTGATGCCAGATGGTGCCGTTCTCCAGTTGCTCCTCGGGATGCACGGATGCATCGCTGCCGGCAAACACAAGGCGCCCGGGCGCGGCGCTCAAACGGAAATCCTTCTTCTGATCGCTGTAGTGGGCCATCAGCGAACTCTGGGTCCAGGCGTTGGGGTAGGAGCCCACCAGCCAGTGATGGCCGTCGACGCTGACATCGCTATCGGTATAGAAGTTGTCGCTCATGGCCCATCTGGCGGCCAGGGCATGGTGGTTGGGCGTAACGTTGACATCGCGAATGCTGAGGCGGCCCTGCTTGCCGTCCACATAGCCGCGGGTTCCGAGACGCGCGATTTGGGGCATGCCCATAGGGCCCGCGACGTCGCCGAAGACTTCGTCGAAGGTGCGATTCTCTTTGACAATCAGGACGACGTGCTTGATTCCGGCAGGCACGGCACGCTCGGGCGCCGGGCGCGGATGGAAGCCGTTGGCCTCCATGACGAAGGCAGTGGAGGCGTCAAGACCAGCCGCGTCCGGCATGGGGAACATGGAGACCGAACCGTGGCGGGAGGCGCCGGGCGGATAGTTCGGACCTTGTCCGAAGCCGCGGCCATTGGCCACGAACACGGTATCGCGATCGATCGCCACACGCGTCGGAAACCAGGCGGCGGGCAGGTGCCCGAGTACGCGCCGTTGCTTGACGTCAATCACGCCCACGGCATTGATGCCGGCTTCGGCAACCAGCAACCAGCCGGATTTTTCGTGGTAGGCCAAGCCGATGGGCATGACGCCGCGGTAGGCTTCCAAGCCCGCAATGCGGATGGGAATATCGGCTTCGACGGTGTTGGTGGCGGGGTCGATGACGCTGATGGAGTCGCCGTTGGCGTTGGCGACGAAGATTCGCCCGGCGGCTGCGAGAATGCCGGATGGACTACTGCCTCCGTTCGCGTCCGGGCCGAAGGGCAATCCGGTGCGCACGAAGGTTTCGAGTTTGGGGGTGGCGGGCGTGGTCACGTCGATGACAGCGACGGAATTGGATTCCCGCACATTCGGGTCCCCTAGTCCGGGGACTTTCACAGTGCCCTGCGCGGTGGCTCGCTCGGCGCCGGCGGCGCTTTCGACGCTGGGAAATCCGAAAGCCGGAAAGGGCAGGCCCGTGGCGGCGGCCTGCTTGGCAACGGCTCCGGGCAGCGCCTGATATTCGAACATGCCGAGGTTGGTGACGTAGAGTTTACGCTGGTCGGCGGAGAGCGTCATGGCGAAGGGCAGCCGGCCGACCTTCAGCGACGAAATCACCTGGCGCGAGCGGGTGTCCACCACCACGACGCGAAAGTTCGCCTGGTCGACGACGTAGAGTAAATTGCGCTGGGTATCGATTGCGAGGTCGCCGGTGTAACTATCTGCATACCCCTTTTGATTCATGTCGAGCACGCGGCGGCGGGTGGACGTGACGCTGCTCCAATCGATCAGCGCGATGCGTCCGGTGTTTCCCTCGGAGACCCAAGCAGAGTGCTCGTTCACGTATGCGATACCCATGAAAACACTACGCCAATCTGCATCCTCGTTGGCGTCGGGCATTTCGTCGCTGGTGCGCGCGACGAGGTGGCGCACATCCCAATGATTGTTTCTATCGCGCTCGATGATCGTGAGGGAGTTGCGTCCAGGACCGCCGTTGGCGGTGACGACGGTCTTCCCGTCGTGGCTCACTGCTAGCCCGAAAGGGCCACTGCCGGTGATGAACTGCGCTCCGGCGGGCCGGACGATGCGTCCGCCGGGGAGAATTGACCCGTCGCTGTGGCGCTGTGCCTGACGCATGCCGGCGGGCGCGCGCAAGGCCTGCGCGCTCGCAGGGACATCACATAAAGCGCAGAAGATGCAAGCGAGAACGGCGAGACGCACGTCTTCATGATATAACTCTGGTGCCAGTGCCTCTGTCGAATTGGGCACGAAGGGGCAAATGCAGAGGAATCGTCCGAACCGGCAAGTTTTGCGCTTTCGGTAAGAAAGCCCACTGACGGTTTTTACACGGTTGGCCGGGGTATATCAAACGCGATAGCATTATACCCTTGTATTTAGTGATCAGAAGTACATAAACTAGTGTCATAGCGGAGAAACGCCGCGTTCTCGTGGGTAGCGAGACAAATTGCAGCGGAGTAACGGGCAACCACAAGTGCTGTGCAGTTTGGTACGGCAAGTGCTAAGAAGTACCGGCAGTGGCGGTTTTATGAGATTCCATGCAGCCTTGCTCGCCTTGATGATCGGATGCGCGGCGCTGGTTCCAGCGAATGCTGGTTTTGCCCAAGCGTCGTCCATTCAGAAGAAGACGTCCGACAGCAAGAAGAAAGGGAGTCCGCAAGCTTCGGTAACGGGCTGCCTGGATCAACAGGAAGGCCACTACGTCCTGGTCGATGACCACAGTTTACAGCCCATCGCCGATCTGGTGGCAGACGGCTTCGAAACTGAAGGCTTCGCGAAGTACATGGGCCACAAGGTGACTCTACGAGGGACTGCCAACTCAGGGAGCACCCGACAGGTTTTCAAGGTGCGCAGTATCGAGACAGTAAATGAAACCTGCGCGCCTGCACCAGCATCGGAAAAGAAATAAAAGCGTATTGGAGGAGACATTTAATGGCAACCCCCACCGTAGTTGCACCGCAAAAAGCTCTCGAAGATCCCCTCGCTCATCTGCCGTGTTCCAGCATCGTGGAATATAAGAAGGGCCAGGTGATTTACAATCAGGACCAACCGTCCACCAACATCCACCTCATCATCGAAGGCAAGATCAAGGTTTCCCGCCTGGCCGATGACGGTCATCAGGTGGTAGTGGACATTTACCAACCGGACGAGTTTTTCGGGGAGTCCGCGTTCCTGAACCTTCCTCACCGCTGCGAACAGGCAACGGCGTTGGAAAACACCAAGCTGATGACGTGGACAACCGCCGAAATCGAAGACATCATCATGCGGCGTCCCAAGCTGGCGGTGGCGCTGCTGCAGATTCTGGTGCAGCGTACGATCGAATTTACTCATCGCATCGAAAGTTTCAGTGTGGACAACATTGCCCGCCGCCTGGCCCGCTCGCTGATCCGTTTCTCGGACCGGCTGGGCACGGATGCGGAAGATGGCTCGGTGCGCATGGCTCCGTTCACGCACGAACTACTCTCCCAGTACGTAGGAACCTCCCGCGAGATTGTCACGCATTACATGAATCAGTTCCGCCGCCAGGGGTACTTAAAGTACTCGCGCAAGGAAGTTGTTCTTTACCGCGACGCCTTCAAGGACTGGCTGCGCCAGACGGCATAGTTCCACAACAAGAAACCCGCAACGGGGGCCGGCAGGGTCGTATGACCTTGCCGGCCCTTTCTCTATTTTGGGGGGCGGTGCGGGTCAGAACGCGGTGCGCGCGGTTTTCGTGGAGCCGGCGGAATTGGTGAGGGCCGCATCCCAGAACGCGATGCCCGCGCTATCGCCGGTGACGGGAAACGCGAGGCGCAGCAGGAAGGTGCCGCCGAGGTCGGAAGTCGCGAAGTAGCGTGCGAAGTCCGCTGCGGCATCCGCGCGAATCACGCCCGGCGCGAGGGTGTTGCCACTGGCGTCGTAGAAGGTGAAGGCGAGCGCGCCGAGGGTCCGCGTGTTGTCGAAGCCGGTGATACGGAGTTCTACGCTGGCGGCGGAGCGCACCGCTTGGATCGCGGTGAGCGCGGGCGCGGCCGGGGCGATGTTGACGGATTGCCGGCCGGAGTTGCCGCCGAGCTCCACCGAGAAGGTCAGGGTACCGGCCGAGGTCCCGGTCTGGAAGGGGAGGGCTAGCTGTTGGTCGCCGGGAGCGACGTGGAAATCCACTCGGCGGCTACCGGAGGCGAAGGCGATGGCGGAATCGGGCGGTCCGTCGAAGTCCAGGGTGGCGGCGCCGGTGGTGGCGACCTGCGAGGGGGCGTCGAAGCGGATCAGGACGGTGCCCTGCTGCGCGCTGGCGGCGGACTGCAGATCGATGAAGAGGGTGGGTTTGGGTTGGGGTGGATCGATCCCGGTGCCGGCGAGGGGGTAGGTGCGGTCGCCAAGGGTGAGGGTCCCATGGCGAAGGCCGAGAGCCGCGGGAGTGAAGGTGAGCAGGAATTGCGCGCCCTGGGCGGGCTGCAGGATCTGGCCGGACGGGGGGATGCCTTGAATGGCGAAGTCCGGCCCGGCGGTGAAAATGGTGGGGACGGTGAGGGCTTGCGTGCTCTCGTTCTGTACGCGGATGCGGACCTGCGTGGTGGCGCCGCGCAGCACGGGTCCGAAATCGAAGGGTCCCGGAAAGGGAGCCGGCGGCAGGGGATCGGGGCGGTAAGTGAGGCGGGGCAGCACTTGCGCGATGAGCAGGACCGAGATGCCGTTGGCGTTCAGGGCGGCGCTGTAGGAGCCGGTCTCGGAGGCGCGGAAGGTGACCGTGAAATCGATGGAGGCTTGGGGAGAGACGCCCACGGGAAGCGCGGGCGATGACAAAACGAAGCCAAATCCGGCGAGGGTGAGAACGGAGAGCGTGGCCGGCGCGGCCGAGGTGTTGCGCAGACGGAGGTTCGCGGCGGCGGCCTCATCCGCGTAAAACGAACCCAAATTGTAGACGGGGGAAGTGGGGCGTTCCTGGCCCTCGGTCACGGTGAGGAGTTCGAACTGGGCGCGCGCGGACGGCGCTGCGAAGGCCGCGAGAATGAGGCAGGCCAGCCAGATCCGGCCACTCATGGCTTGGCTGATGGCGCGGCTGATGGCTTGCCTCATGGTTTACCTACCGAGATGGTGGGTGCGCCGATGGTGAGGATGGGCGGGACTGGCGCGGCGGGAATCGGGGCAGGAGGCGCCGCGGACCCGTTGTGAGCGACGGCGAGTGTGGCGACCGCGCCCCCGGCGACGGCGACGGCGAGCGCGACCCAGAGTTTGCGGGCGGCGGGCGCCTTGGCAGCTACGGCGACGCCACTTCTTGGCTCGGCAATGTATTGAAAAGAAACGGTGCCGGCGCGCGCCTGTTCCTTGGAGGCCAGGATACGCAGCTGGAAGCGTCCGGAAATGCGGTTGGCGGTGAAGCCATGTAGGGTGGCGCGGCCGTGGGTGTCGCTAACCAGGACTTCGGTGCGGAGGCCGTTGACGAAGGCACCGCTTGGACCATCCTCGGGCAGGTGGAAGGTGACGGCAGTTCCACCCACCGGTTTGCCCGTTTCCTCTGTGATTTCAACAGTTATGGGACGGTTGCCGCGGGCGCCCGGAATGTGAACGGCGCCTTCGCCCTCGACCACGCGAATCTGTAAAATGGCGACTTGAGCCAGCGCCGACGCCGCGCCCAGCAACGCCAGGGTGGCAAAACGAAGCCAATTCAGGAGCGGTACCCCCAAGGGGCTAGTGGGTGGGACGCGCCGGAATTATCCGCTTTTTCTGATCAGGACCACCGTGACATTGTCCGGACCCCCGGCGTGCTTGGCCGCGTCGATCAAACCGCGGCAGCGATCTTCCAGGGAGCCACCGGGGCCGTTGAGGATCTGCTCCATCTGAGCACCTTCCAGGACGCCGTGGAGACCGTCGCTGCAAATCAGCAGCAGATCTCCCTGTGCCATAGGCACGCGGTAGTGATTGATGGTCAGGGGGGAACTGGCGCCGATGGCCATGGTCAGAACGTGGCGCATGGGATGGTTGCGCAGGCTTTCTTCGTCGAGGCCGAGGGGGCGCCCCACTTCGTTGACCCAGGTCTGGTCCTCGGTGATGACGCGCAGTCCGGCCTGATTCAACATGTAGGCCCGGCTATCGCCCACGCTGGTGATAGCGAGTTCCTCCTCGAGCTCGAGCGCCGCCACGAGGGTGGTGCCCATGCCTTCGAGGCTGGGATCGCTGTGGGCGGCATCGAGGACGCGGCGGTTGGCTTCTTCCGTGGCACGAATCAGCGTTTCAGAATCGCGTTGAGGAGACAGCCGGACGATCTCGGCAACGGTCTCCACGGCAATGCGCGAGGCGTGCTCGCCAGCCTTGGCGCCGCCCATGCCGTCAGCCAGAACATAAAGGCCGCGTTCGGAATCGATAAAACAGTAATCCTCGTTATTGGTTCTGACGCATCCTTTATCAGATAGCGAGAAGGCTTCGAGCATGTAGGTAGATCCGTCCGTACGTCAATGTAGCACGGCAGCGCATGGCGGTAAAATGGAAGATTACGACACCCATGCTCTGGCAACGCCTGCGACTCACGCTCGAAATGATTAAGTTCGAGCATTCGGTTTTCGCCCTGCCCTTCGCGCTCACCGGGGCGCTGCTGGCGTTCCGCGATCACGGCTATGGGACCGGGGGACTGGCCGCGAAACTGGGCTGGATTGTGGTGGCGATGGTGGGGGCGCGATCGGCGGCAATGGCGTTCAACCGCCTGGTAGACGCATCTATCGACGCACGCAATCCGCGCACGAAGATGCGGCAACTGCCGGCGGGAACCCTGTCGCGCGGCTTCGCCTGGTGTTTCGTGGCGGCGGCGTCGGCGATCTTCGTCCTGGCTGCCGCGGCGCTCAATCCGCTGTGCCTGGCGTTGTCTCCGGCGGCTCTGGCCATTGTGTTCGGATACTCATATACCAAGCGGTTTACGTCGCTCGCACATTTGGTACTGGGGTTTTCCCTGGGGATCGCGCCGGCGGCCGCGTGGATCGCCATTGCAGGGACGCTGGATCCGCGGATTTTGTGGCTGACGGCGGCGGTAACGTGCTGGACCGCCGGATTCGACGTGATTTACTCCTGCCAGGACTATGAATTCGACCGGACCGAAGGCCTGTTCAGTTTGCCGCGGGTGATGGGAGTCGCGGGGGCGCTCCGCCTGGCGCAAGGGCTGCACATTCTGATGGTGGTTTGCCTGGTGGCGTTGGTTTGGCAACTGCATCTGGGCGCGCTGGCGCTGGCCGGCATCGCGGCAGTCGCGGGGTTGCTGATTTACGAGCATTCCCTGGTCAAAGCGGACGATCTGTCGCGGGTGAACGCCGCCTTCTTCACCATGAACGGTTATGTCAGCGTGTTATTCTTAGTCTTCTGGGCCGCTGACATTTTCCTCCTCAAACCTGGTGCTTAAACGACATGCAAGTGGTAATCGATGATCCCCGTTTGAACCCGATTCGTGACAAGGTGGAAGCAGGCGAGCGTCTGTCGTTCGAGGACGGTTTGACGCTCTACCGGACCCACGATATTTTGGCGGCCGGTTATCTGGCCAACGTGGTGCGCGAGCGGTTGCACGGGTCGAAGACGTATTTTAATGTCAACCGGCACATTAATCCGACCGATGTCTGTGTGGCCAGTTGCAGGCTTTGTGCGTTCGGGAAACGCGTGCGCGACCCCAAGGCGTACACCATGTCGCTGGAAGAGGTGTGGCACCGTGCGGGCGAAGGCTGGAGCGAAGCGGTCACCGAATTCCACATTGTGGGCGGGCTGCATCCGGAACTGACGCTGGACTGGTTTTGCGAAATGCTGCGCGGGTTGAAGCAGCGTTTTCCGAGCGTCCATTTGAAAGCGTTCACGATGGTGGAGGTCGCGTACCTGGCGCGCCGCACCAAGATTTCGATTCGCGAAACGCTGGAGCGTTTGCGCGATGCGGGGATGGACTCGCTGCCGGGTGGCGGCGCGGAGATTTTTAACGAGCGCGTGCGGCGGATCATCTGCGACCACAAGATCGACGGCAATGAATGGCTGGAGACGGCCAAGGTGGCTCATCAGTTGGGCTTGCGGTCGAACTGCACAATGCTGTACGGGCATCTGGAAAACGATGAAGATCGCGTAGACCATCTGGTGCGATTGCGGGAATTGCAAGACGAGACGCACGGCTTCGTGACGTACATACCGCTGGCTTTCCATCCGGACAATACGCCGCTGCAGCATATTCCGAAGACGACGGGATTCAACGACATCAAGAACATTGCGGTGGCTCGGCTGATGCTGGACAACATTCCGCATATCAAGGCGTATTGGGTGATGATGACGCCGCGGATGGCGCAGATTGCGTTGAAATTCGGTGCCGACGATTTGGACGGCACGATTGTGGAAGAGCGGATCTACCACGATGCGGGAGCGACGACGTCCCAAGGAATGCGGCGGAGCGAATTGCTGCAGTTAATCCGCAAGGCGGGACGCGAACCGATCGAGCGCGATACGCTTTATCGTCCGGTGCAGCGGACGGAGTCCACGTTCACGGTGCTGGTGTAGGTTCCGGCGTCAGTGGTCGGTGAAGACGTCGCTGTGACGGCACGGCTGGCGGAGAGCGCCACTGCTTGTTGCAGCATCACGGCCGGCGGCGATGGCACTGCCCGGTGCGCCGACGCTGCTTGCCGAGAACGTCACGCCGTGATGCGCCCTCGCGGCTCGGTGATAGCGGCACATCCGCGGCTTTGCCTCCGACGCGCATTCGCCTCGAAAAAAAGGGCCCCGGAAATAATGCGCCGGGGCCCGTCTAGTTGGAGGACACAAACAAAACCAAGAACTGAAATCCATCGACTTGCCGTAGGGCGCGGGTCGTTCTGGCCGGGCAGACTAACGACGGCGGCCAGACTTCCGACCGTGGCGGCGGTAGCGACTCCGCCGATGACGGCCACGGTTCTCTCAGTTGCCATATCGACGCCGTTGCATGGAAACTTTAGGCGGTCGCCCAAAAATATTCATTCCTCATGTCCAGCCCTTGTCGTCTCGCGGAGAGGACGGCGGGTGGCTGGCCACGAAACTTGGCTACCAGAATTCGTACCAGGGCTTTTTGCGGACGGCCAGCGGAACCGCACTGAGGGGCACACCCGCCAGGGCGGAACGTGGATTCTCGACGAACAGGCGCAAGGCCACTTCAGGGCCGAAGCGGCGCTCGACGTAGCGGCGTGCTTCGTCCATCGCGGTGGTGCGCCACTTGGTATCGTGCGCGTCGCTGGCAAGAAAATGGACCAGGCCGCGGTTCATCAATTCGTGGGAGCACTTCTTGGCCGTGTTCCCGAAGCGGCCGAGAAGCGAGGCTGCCGTCACCTGCATGTGCACTCCCATGGACACCCACGCCTCCAAGTCCGGCAAACGGCGCTGCAGGAGTTGATTGCGCTCCGGATGAGTCACGATCGGGCTGAGGCCGGCCTGCATCATGCTGGCGAACAACTGGTCAGTGGTCTTGGGAATCAGAAAATCCGAGAACTCCACCAGTAGGTACCCGTGGTGATCGATAGAGTATTTTTCAGGCGAGCGGAGCGCGTCTTCGATATTCTCCGGCGTCAGATGGAAATCGCAACCGTAATGAATGCGCGGGGTGTCGCCGACAGCGGCCTGCAGTTCCCCGATCTTCTGATGGACGACCTGTGGATCGAAATTGTATTCCTGGTTGGCGTGAGGGCTGGCCACGATATCCGTCGTACCGGCGGCCTCCGCCTGACGCAACATGGCGACGGACTCCTCGAGACTGCGGGAGCCGTCGTCCAGGCCCGGCAGAATGTGGCTATGGATGTCGATCATGGGCAAGTGGCGCGGCGGGCGGCTTTCTCCAGCTTATAGCAGCTATAGCTTCATTCGCTCCAGTTTGCGATAGAGCGTTTTGCGCTCGATACCGAGGATCTGGGCAGCCTTGCTCTTATTGCCGCCGGTAGCGGCGAGCACTTCGCGGATCTTATCTTCCTGCACGTCGGCCAGGGTGTCCACGGGTTTGTCGCGCGACTCCATACTGGTGAGCGCTTCGAAGACGCTGTCGCGGTCGATCTTACCGGTCAGGATTGTGAGGCGTTCGATGATGTGTTGCAACTGGCGGACATTGCCGGGCCAGGTATGATCCTCGAGTGCGGTGACCCCTGAATCCATCAGTCTGACTTCGCGACCATACAGCCCGTTGTACTTATTGACGTAGAATCGCGCGAGCAACTTGATATCGTCGCGGCGCTCGCGGAGGGGCGGTATGACGATACGCACCGTATTCAAGCGGTACCAGAGGTCTTTGCGGAACTTGTCCTCATTCACCATCTTCTGCAGATCGCGGTTCGTGGCGCAGATCACGCGCACGTCGATTTCCTTGGGCCGGGAAGCGCCCAGCGGGCGGATCTGCTTCTCTTGCAGGAAGCGCAGCAGGTTGGCCTGGAAGCTCTTATCGATTTCGCCGATTTCATCCAGGAAGACCGTGCCTCGATTGGCGGCTTCGAAGACGCCCACACGGTCGCGGTCGGCTCCCGTAAACGCCCCACGCATGGCGCCGAAAAGTTCGCTTTCGAGCAAGGATGGCGCAATCGCAGCGCAATCTACGGGAACGAACGGCTGTCGTTCTCGCAGGCTGAAGTGGTGGATCAGGCGAGCTACCAGTTCCTTGCCCGTGCCGGTTTCGCCTTCGATCACCACAGTGGCATCGGTGGGGGCGACGAGGCCAACGGTCTTGTAGATTTCGACCATAGCCGGGGCACTACCAATCATCACGCTCTCCGGCAGCGTTTCCTCCTCAGCCTCCATTTCCGTATCGTTGCGCGCGGCATCCGCCCGCGCGACGGCGTCAATCATGGTGTCGAGTTCAAAGGGCTTCGCGATGTAGTCGAAGGCTCCGCCCCTGGTGGCTCGCATTACGGTTTCCATGGAACCGCGCCCGGACATGATGATGACTGCGCAAGCGGGGTCCTTGCGTTTCGCGGCTTCGAGCACGTCGAGGCCGGTGCGTTCGTCGACATCGATGTAGATGTCGGTGACTACGATCGGGTACGAATTGGCCGCGATCCGCTCGATAGCGTCCCCGGTGGTGGATACCGCGTCCACGGAATAGCCTTCCTGCTCCAGAGCAGTTTGGACGGTGAACTGGAGGGCCGGATTGTCTTCGAGTAAGAGTAATTTCTGCATCAATTTCGTTCAGGCGCGGCGGGAATCTGATCTGCCGCTCGCGCCGCCATAACCACCGTGAAGCAACTGCCAGCGCCCGGTCTGCTGGTGACCTCGATGCGGCCGCCGTGCTGCTCCACGATTTGTTGGACGATGGAGAGTCCGATTCCGGTGCCGACTTCGCCCGATTCTTCCGCTCTTTTCGTGCGGTAGAACTTCTGGAAGATCTGCTTCACTTCCTTCTGGTCCATACCGATTCCCTGATCCTGAACGGCAATCTGGATCCAGTTATCGGACTTCCGGGCGGAAGCAGTAACTTCGGTCCGCTGGGACGAATACTTCACTGCGTTCGTAAGTAAATTGTAGCAAGCGTACTCCAGCAGTTCCCGATCTCCGGTCACATGGAAACTCTCCGGGATGGGCTCGAGCGTAATCTCGATGTGTTTGCGTTCGCCGAGCGGGCGCACACGGTCCACGCAGACTTCCATCATCTGCTTGACGGGAATGGCCTCCTGCTTGAGCTCCATCTGCCCGGCGGAGAGGCGCTCCACATTGAGAAAAATCTCCACCATGCGGGCCAGGCGCTTGGATTCGGAATTGATGAGCAGAGCGATCTGCTTGCGCTTGTCCTCGGTGAGCGGGTAGCGGGAGATGAGTTCGCTGGAGCCTTGGATGGCGGAGAGCGGCGTGCGCATTTCGTGAGTTACAAAGTGCATGGCCTGCTGGTAGCGTTCGCGGGAGGTCTGCTCGATGCGCAGATTGCGGCGCACCACCAGGTGATAGTAAGAGGCCGCGGTCAGGGTACCCATCCAGGCGGAGAAGAAAGAAGTCGCAAAGGGAAAGACGTGCCGGTTGATGAAAAAGAAGTAGGGCGTCAGCATGGCGCAGACGAGGATCACGGCTCCGGCGCCGTAGGCCCACCAACCGGGGAGGTAGCGGAAAGCGAGTCCGATGGCCACCAGAAAGAAGAGGGCGACCAGGTTTTCCCAGAGCGTGCCGACGTCGGTGAGGAAAGAGCCCTGCGCCATGGTTTCGAAGGCGGCAGCGTTGATTTCGGTGCCGGGGGTCATGCCGAACGGGGTGAAGAGACGGTCGTGGATTTCGGAGTTGGCGGTGACGCCGACGAAGACGACCTTGCCGGTGAATTCGGACGCGAGGGCGGGGTTGTCGAGCAGGCGCTTCACGGAGACGCGCGGCACGGTGAGGTCGGGCGGGTAGAAGCGCACGCGCATGAGACGGCGACGGTCGCGGGAGTTGACGAGGATCGGGATGTCGGTGCTGCCGACGTGGAAGGTGGTTCGCGAGAGTCCGCCGCGGAGCTGGGTGAACTCGAGATCTTCGCGCGGGACGTCGACACCGCGGCTGAGGAGGAAGGCTTCGAGGGCGAGGGCGCGGCGTTGGACGCGGGCGTTGTGCTGGTCGATGAGGATGGAGCGGGTGAGTCCGTCGCGGTCCATGGCGGTGGAGACGTGGCCGAGGCGGGCGCCGGCGGCGAACTCGGGGCGCGGGTCTTCCCAGATGGCGCCGTCATCGATGAGTTCGGTGGAGAGGACGAGGTTGCGGGTGGCGTGGAGGGCGGCGGCGAGGGCGGGGTCCTCAGCGGGATTGCGGTCGGCGAGGATGATGTCGATGGCCACCGCTTTCGGGTTCGCGGGGGCGAGGATTTGAAGGGCGCGCGCGATGGGGGTGCGGATGCCGCGGATGCCGCCGCAATCCATGAGGGTCAACTCGTCGATGGCGAGGACGACGGATTCGGGGTGCGCGGGCTTGGGGGGACGGTAGGCGCGGAACATGCTGTCGTAGGCGTAGTCGTTGACCTGCGGCCCGAAAACGTAGCTGACGACGAGGGCGAGGGCGAAGGATCCGGCGAGCAGCCCCACGTACGACGCCGTACTATTCCACGCCAAGCGAAAAGGAAGACGCACTTCCCCCTCAGTATAACGGGGAGGCGATGGGGACGCTTCAGGCGGGGAAGCAGGAGCGGCGCGCGCGGCTTGGTGGGCCGCGCGCGTCTGGTCGAGTTTGGGTTACCGGTAGGCGGGAGCGGCGCCTACTCCGACGAAGCTACCGAAGGAGCCGGCATCGATTGAGCCACCTGCCTTCAGGCTGGCCGTGAAATTGAGGGGCTGCGCACCTGAGGAGACAAACAGCGAGCCGTTGTCGGTTGCGGGCAACTGGGTGAGTACCGCCGGGGGTACCGTGAAAGTCCGGACACCGGCAGTAGTGAGGCAGATGAAACTGGTGGTGGTGGTTACTCGAGCGGCGCCCGTACCCGTAGAGGTGGAGCCGCCACCCGTGATCTGCACGACATCGGACGCGTTGCCGCCGGTCCAGTTCACGGTCACGCCCGCGCTGCGGGTTACAGAATCCGGCAAGGGAGTGGTCAAGGTAAGCGGGGAGCCGACGGTGACGGAAGCCGTGAAGTTTCCGACGTCCACGCCGCCTGCGCCATTCAGCGTGTAAGTGCCGGCGGGAAGCGTGAAAGCGACCTGGCCAGGTATGACAACACCGAGACCCTCGGTGTTGGTCAGCGAGTACGTGCCCTCGAGTTTCGTGAGAGGCGTATTATTCAGGCTGGAACCGGCCGGTCCGCTGACCGTGATGTTACCAGCGTCAAGCGTAGTAACGGTGCCGGAACTGGTGGAGGAGCCGGTAGTGGTAGATTGACTGACCGTACAACTGCCGACCTGAGTGCTTGTGGAAGTGGCGGGAGCGGACGACAGTTGGAAGCCACTGATGCGGACGAAGGCGCCGCTCACGGAATTGGACTTGATGCTGACGCCGGAGGCTGTAATGCCAAATTGGGTAATCTGGAAACCGCCCACGGTATAGGTGCCACCGCTGTCGAATTTCTTCAACTGGTCGGTGGTGTAGCCGGGCTGTACGCAAGCGGACGCGCTGGCATCGGGCGCAATAGCGATAAAGGACGTGTTACTGAGCTGGCCGTTGACCGACACCTGGAACGGCACGGTGCAACCTGTGGCGATATTGGCGGGCAACTGGAAATTGATCTGATCGGCGCCGGCGAGACCGGGAGCGCGTCCGGCGTACAGCGGGGTGATGGTAGCGCCGCCGACGAGCACGCGGATGGTCAGCGACGTGTTGAAGTCGAAACCGGGGGACGCCACGTTATCGCCTCCGGCGACGCCGCCGAGACCAGTTACCCAGGCAATCACGATCTGGCCGGGCTTGGCCGGCGAGTAGGTGTAGGGGCTGGAGGCGAAGGTGGTGAAGCGGTCAATATCGAGCTGGGATGCCGAGATGTAATTCTGCAGAACGGCGAGGCCGCTGCCGCTACCGTCGGCGGTAATTAGGCCGACCTTGCGTTCAACTACCTGGACGGCGAAGGGCGCGCTCACAGCGCCATTGGTGACGGTCACGTTGTAGTTGCCGGTTGTGACTGTGGAAGGCAACACGGCAGCGAGTTGGTTGACCCCTCCCAGGTTATAGAGGTAAACGAGGTAGGCGTCGGTGCCCGAGCCGCCGGCGGCGGGGGTGAAGGTGATCTTCACGCCGCTGGACACGGGGGGCAGGGGGAAGCTCATCGCGGTGTAGCCGGCGGCGCTCAAGAGGCTGCCTTTGACCACGAAGATACTGCCGCGCGCGATGTTCTTGGTGTAGCTACCGGCATCCAGGACATCGGTGATGTTGGGCGTGGGTGTGCCGCCGCCGCCGGTGCCGCCCGTGGTGATGGTGCCCGCGCCGGAGAAGGACAACGTGATGGCGCCGGTGGATAGGTTTAAAGAACCAGTACCGGAAAGATTGGCGAAGTTGCCGGTGGCTCCGGCATAGGTCCCGGCGCCGCCGGTGACGGTTGCCGAACCGGTGATCGCGCCACCCGCGAGGGCGGCCGAGATGGCCGACCCGGGAACCTTGAGCACCCCGGTGATCCGGTCCGCGCCGGCAAGGGTGATGGTATAGTTCCCGCTGTAGTCTCCGCTGCTATCGGCAGTCAGCGAGGGGGCGCTCAACGTACCACTGCCTATCGTAGTCAGTGTAGCGGGGCCGTTCAGGCTTGTCCCAAGGCCGATTGTGAGAGTGGCATTGGTGACGGTCAGCGTCGTATTCACCGTTGCGGCAGGCGCCGCGGCGCAGATGAGCAGCGCAAGTGTAATACCTGAAGATATCCTTTTCATTGTCTTGTAAGAGTCCTCCACTCTTGGATAACGCGGAAAATCGGGGACTTTCAGCTCATCGCTCAGCACCCCGTCCCCTGGTGGCAGCTAGCCTTAAGAGTTTACCGCCCACGCTGCCTGACGTCTAGCTGCGGGTGCGTCTATCTTTGGCTCAAACCGCCGTCAATCGCCAGTATTTGCCCGGTAACGAAGTTGGAGGCGTTGAGAAAGTACACAACCGCATCGGCGATTTCGTCGGGCGTGCCGCCGCGCAGGGCCGGCGTGTTCTCAATCATCCGCTTGCCGCGCTCGTCGATGTCGTCGAAGGGGATGACGCCGGGCGCGACGGAGTTGACCGTGATGGTGGGGGCGAGGGCTTTGGACAGCGCGCGGGTCAGCATGATGACGCCGGCTTTGGAGGCGCAGTAGTGGACGTGTTCGGCCCAGGGACGGAGTCCGCCGAGGGAACTGATGTTGACGATGCGGCCGCCGCCATGGCGCTGCATGAGGAGGGCGGCCTGCTGGCAGCAGAAGAAGGTGGCTTTGAGATTGACGGAGTGGATGAAGTCCCAATCGGACTCGGTGATGGCGAGGGGGTCGAAGCGGGTGAAGCGGGCGGCATTGTTGACGAGGCCGTCGAGGCGTCCGAGGCGCTGGTCGATTTCGACGAACATGCGGCGGATGTCGGGGACGGATTCGAAGTTGGCGCGGAAGAGTTCGGCGCCGCCGCATTCGTCGGCGGTGCGGCGCGCTTCAGGTTCGGAGCGGTGGTAGTGGATGGCGACGCGAGCGCCTTCGCGGGCGAGGCGGAGGGCGATGCCGCGGCCGATGCGTTTGGCGGCTCCGGTGACGAGGATGGTTTTGCCGGTGAGGGAGTTGCTCATGGGGTGAGTCCTTGGGGAGGGGAATGGCGGCGGAGAGTCTCGCGGGGAGTGGCCGCGCGCGGCGATACGGGAGTGATGCTTGTGGCGGAGGTGGAGAAGCTGGGTCCTCGCCCCGCAAGGACAGGGTCGAAAGAGGGTCGCTCCCTCAGGGTCGCGGCTCGGATTGGGAGGTCTTTCACCAGAGTTTCGCGGGCGCAACGCCCCGCAAGGACAGGCCACAAACAACGATGGCCTGTCCCACCGGAATCCGGGCGAAGGCGTTGCCTTGTGGCGGCGAGCGCGGCTCGCCTGTTACCGCGTGGGTTCGCCATGGACTTCGATTTCCGCGGGGTCCACTCCATCGCGGGCGGGCTCTGGCAGACGGCCGGTAAAGTGGGCCCAGCCCCAGAAAATGGCGGTCGTGGAACTCAGCGCTCCGGCGATGGAGCCGATGGTGCGCGGGTCCCAGTATTGACTGGCGAAGCCTGCCAGGGTCATGGATACCATCATGACACTCCACTGCATGGATTCGATGGTGGAGAAGACACGGCCGCGGTAGCCATCGGCCACATGGCGCAGAAGCTGCATCATGTTGAACGTGGCGCTGACACCGATGGCGGCGCGGGACAGCGCGATGAAGACGAGCGCCAGCGGGAAGCTGCGCATCTGGCTGAACAGGATGTACGACGCGCCGTGCGCGATGTAGCAGACCACGATGGTGCGCTTATAGTTTTCGAAACTGACGCGCGGTCCGTAGTGGTAGGCGAGGGCGCCGCCCAGCACCAGGCCGATGCCGGCAAAGCCCCAGATGATGCCGATTCCGGCGGGCCCGCGATTGAACACGATTTCGCCGAAGATGCCGAACAGGATCTGCGCCGCGCCGCCGCCGGTGGCCCAGCCGACGGAGATCATGCCGATGCCGAAGATGAGCGGGCGGTCGCGCATGTAGCGGAGTCCTTCGACGTATTCGTGCCACGGGCGGACGACTTCGGATTCGGTGATCACGGCGCGCGGCGGACGGAATCCGCGCCCGGGCAGGAAGAGGCGCGAGATGCAGAAGGCCGAGATGAAGAAGGAAAGTGAGTTGGCGAGGAAGGCGAGTTTGAAGCCGAATTGAGTGACGCTGGCGCCGCCCAGAAAGGCGCCGACACACAGTGTCGTCCACTGGGTGGTTTGGGTGAGGGCGTTGGCGGTGTGGAGTTCCTCTTTGGTGGCGATGGTGGGCAGGATGGCGGCGCGTCCGCTGCTGAAGAAGGGGGACGCCACCATGAGCAGGCCGCTGAGCACATAGACCAGCCAGGTGTTCGGGCGATCCACCGTGAAGATGAAGCCGAGCGCGAAGAGGGCGCGCACCAGGTCGCTCGCCAACATGACGCGCTTGCGGTCGAAGCGGTCGAGCGTGATGCCGGCGAGCGGTCCGGCGAGCATCGCGGGGATGGCTCGCGCCAGCATCACGCCGGTGACGGCCATGCCGTTGTGGGTTTGGGCGAGGACGAGGCCGAAGACGGCGATGTTGTTGAAGTGGTCGCCGATCTCGCTGACCACCTGGCCGATCCAGGTGTTGCGATAGTTGCTATTGCGGCGCAGCAAGTCGAAGAAGGGATTCATCGGCCTAGAGAGTTTCAGACCTCACGGTGATGCTGCGCATGAAATCGTGGTCGATCGCGTAGCCGAAGCCGGGCTCGTCGCGCAGGGCGATGGTGCCGTGCGGCGTGGTCTCGACCGCGGGCTGGATGATGTCCTGTTTCCAGTAGCGCTGGCTGGCGGAGACATCGCCGGGCAGCACAAAATTCGGCAGGCTGGCGAGGGCGACATTGTGGGCGCGGCCGATGCCGGCTTCCAGCATGCCCCCGCACCACACCGGCATGCCGGCGGCCTTGGCGATATCGTGGATGCGCTTGGCCTGGCTGAACCCTGCGACCCGGCCTAGTTTGATGTTGATGATGCCGCAGGCGCGGAGCTGAATGGCCTGCTCGGCGTGGTGCGCGGTGCGGATACACTCGTCGAGGCAGATTGGAGTCTGGAGCCGGGCTTGCAGCGCGGCGTGATCGAGGATGTCATCGTGCGCGAGCGGCTGCTCGATCATCATCAGATAGAAATCGTCCAGCTTCTTGAGGTGTTCGGTGTCGGCCAGCGTGTAGGCGGAGTTGGCATCGGCCATCAGTTTGATGGCGGGGAAGCGCTCGCGCACGCGGCGAATGACGTCCACATCCCAGCCGGGTTTGATCTTCATCTTGATGCGCTGATAGCCGGCGGCGTGTTCGATTTCAATCTTCTCGAACAACTGTTCCACCGAATCCTGAATGCCGATGGAGACGCCGCAGGGAATCTCGCGGCGCGCGCCGGCGCCGATCTGCTGCCACAAAGGTATGCCGTTGCGGCGGGCTTCGAGATCCCACACGGCGGCTTCGAAACCGCCGCGCGCCATATAGTGGCCGCGAATGTGCGCGGTCAGCGGGAAGACGTCTTCGGCGCTGGCGAGGGGCTTATTCAGCACGCGCGGCGCCACGTAATCGTGCAGAATGCTCCAGGCGGAGACGGTCCACTCTTCGTTGTAGAAGGGGTTTTCACCGGCGGTGACTTCGCCCCAGCCGGTGACGCCGTCGGAGGTCACTTCCACCAGGATGATCTCGCGGCCATAGGTGCGGGAGAAGCTGGTTTCGAAGAAGTGCACCAGGGGCATGCGGACTTGATGGAGCGTGATGCGGTCGATGGTTATTGCCATGGTTCGAGTAAGTAGGCGCCCTCGTGGGGAGTGCGGGAGAAGCCGGTGACCGCGAGTCCGCGGTGGAACGCGTCCTGGAAGCTGTGGGCGTTGGCCTGTTGGATGGCGAGGGCGCGGGCATGGTCTTCGCGCCGGATGGCGGCGATTTCGGCAGGGTACGCAATGCGCCCGGCGGCCGGCCCGGCATGGTAGTCCGCGCCTTCGAGGATGGCGTGAACGCGCGGCGAATCGAGCCACCATTCGGCGGTGCAGCGGTCGGTGGGGAGTCCGCCGTGCAGCGGGCTGGTGGTGGTGCCGTAGAGATTCTCTTTGTAGACGCGGACGATGGCGCCGAGCTTCTGGATATTGAAGAACGCGTTCTTGAGTTCGAGCGGATCGAAGGTCCACTCGATGAGGCGAATGCCGCGGGCGAGCGCGTCTTCGCGCTGGCGGAGTTTGAGGCGGCGGCCCACTTGCGCGTTGCGATATTCGGGCAGCACGCCCAGCATGTGGCTGTGCAGGTAGGGCATCAGGTCGGGCTTGATGCCGGGAATGGCGAAACAGAAGCCGGTCAGGCGCGCGCCGTCGTACGCTCCGAAGACGTGCCCTCCCACTTTGGCGACGACGGCCAGAAAGCGCATGGGGACGAGTTCGCTGTCGGCGTAACTCCAGATGATTTTCTGCATCTCGAAGACCTGTTCGAATTCTTCGAGACGGGTGAGTTGGCGAATGTCGAGGGAAGGGGAAGGCAACGCTACTTCCGTTTGGCTTCCTGCCACAGGGCCTCCATTTCCTCGATCTTGGCGTCGGCGGGCGTGCGATTCTGTTCGGCCAGGCGGGCTTCGATGTGGCTCCAGCGCGTGCGGAATTTGGCATTGGTGCGGCGCAACGCCTGCTCCGGATCCACCTTGACGAAGCGTGCGAGGTTGACCAGCACGAACAGCATGTCGCCGAGTTCGTCCTCAAGTTCGTCCTGCGCGGCATTGCGGCGCGCCTGTGCGAACTCCGCGAGCTCTTCGTGAAGCTTGTCGAGCACCTGCTCGGGATTCTCCCAATCGAACCCCACGGCGGCGGCTTTGCTGGCGATCTGCTGGGCTTCGACCAGCGCGGGCAGGGAGCGCGGCACGCCGCCGAGCAAGCCCGCGTCCTTCTTGCGGTCGGCCTTGGGCTCGGAATCTTTTACGCGGCCCCAGATATTCAGCACTTCGCCGGCGTTGGCGGCGGACTCGTCGCCGAAGACGTGGGGGTGACGGCGCACCAGTTTCTCATTGATGGCATCGAGCGAATCTTCGATGCGGAAGTGTCCGGCCTCCGATGCCATCTGCGCGTAGAAGACGGCTTGCAGGATGAAGTCGCCCAGTTCCTGGGAGAGTTCCTTCCAATCCTTGTGGTCGATGGCGTCGAGCACTTCGTAGGTTTCTTCGAGGGTGTAGCGCTTGATGCTGTCGAAGGTCTGTTCGCGGTCCCAGGGGCAGCCGCCCGGTCCACGAAGGCGCGTCATAATCGCGACCAGTTGCTGGAACTTCTCGCCGGCGTTCTCTTGAGGCATGGGGTGTTTGGGGAGCGATTTCCCCTCAATGTAACATATACAAGTATGACCGACCTTCATGTCTCCAAACCACCCACCGCGGAATACGCCTCGTATTTCGGCCGTTATGTGGACCTTGTGCCGGAAGGCGAAATCGCAGGGACGCTGGCCAGCCAGATGGAGCGCACGCTGAACACCCTGCGTCAGGTTTCCGATGAGGACTCACTGAAACGCTATGCCGCAGGCAAGTGGAGCATTCGCGAGGTGGTGGGACACATGATCGACGCGGAGCGCATTTTCGCTTACCGACTGCTGCGCTTCGCACGCAACGACCAGACGCCGCTTTCCGGCTTCGAGCAGGACGATTACATTCCTGCCGCGCAGTTCGACCGCCGCTCGTGGGCGGACCTGCTGGAAGAGTTCGACGTCGTGCGCCGCAGCACTCTGCTGATGCTGCGCGGATTGCACGAAGAGGCATGGCAGCGCATGGGCGTGTCGAACAACCATGCAATGAGCGTACGGGCCGCGGCCTACGTGATTGCCGGGCATGAACGCCATCACATGAACGTGTTGCGCGACAAGTACGCTGTGTAACGCCCCGGGGCGCGGCGGGGCACGTAAAGCCACTGTGGCGAAAGATCTGCTGTCAGTGCCGTGTTTGCAGATTTCCAACAAGGGAGTACGGCATTATGGCAGACGATCAATTGGAACGAATGAAGCAGAAGTACGCTTCCGTGCTCACGGAAGTGCAGCAGCAACAGGTACGGCTGAGCCACGTGCACATACAGGACAAGAAGCTGTTCATTCAAGGGGAAGCGCCGTCGGAAGCTGCGAAGAACCGGGTGTGGGACGAAATCAAACGCGTCAATCCCAACTGGTCGCAGGAACTGACTGCGGATCTCACGGTGGACCCGAATTCCCGGACCATGGGCGCGGGAGCGGGCAGCACGGGCGCGCAGGAACAGGAGCGGACCTACACGGTGAAGGCTGGCGACAGCCTTTCGAAAATCAGCAAGGAGCTTTACGGAAACGCCGGGGAATATATGAAGATCTTCGAGGCGAACCGTGATGTTCTGAGCGATCCGAACCGCATCTCTCCGGGCCAGACGCTGCGCATCCCGGGGTAGCTCCGGCAACCCCGCACGCGACTTGCCCCATCCGCCGTCCGGCTCACCTCCGGACGGCGGATTTGTTTGGTTGGACTGTACATTTCATCCGCCCTTCGCGCAGGTGTCAGTAAGCAAGAGGAAGCCGGACACCTACCTCCACGAGGAGTCCGGTTTACGGGGTCTTTTCAAGAGGTCCCGTTTTTCCGGTGGCGGGTCTTCGCAGCGGACCCGCTACCGCTTTTTTCGGGAAGGTTGAAATATGCCAAGGTTCATCATCGAACGCGAAATCCGAAACCTGGGGAAGCGCAGCGAGCAGGAATTGCGCGCCGCCGCAAAGAACACCTGCGACGTAGTGCGGCAACTGTCTCCGAAGATTCAGTGGGTGGAGAGTTTTGTGACCGCGGACAAGATGTATTGCGTCTATCTGGCGGCGGACGAAAGCGTGGTTCGCGAGCACGCGCAGCGCGGCGGATTTCCGGTCACCCGGGTTTCCGCGGTGCGCACGATCATTGGTCCGGTCACCGCGGAAGGCTAGGAAGCACTGGGCCTCGATTTACGCAGGCGCCGCTATTTCCTCGGCCGGTGGAAAATTTCCGGCGCAAACTCCCGGAACACATTGAACGCCGCCGTGGACGCGAACGAAACTCCGGCGATCGACGCGATGTTCCCAATCCCCTTCCAGGAACCCGGGCCCCACATGCTCGAAATCGCCGCCGCCCCGCTCACCCCCGCGAAATCCGAAATAGAGAACCTCTGCTTCCCGTCCGGATGCCGCGCCAGAAACCCGCTCACCAATGCGTGCCCGGCACGGGGGAAGAACCCGTGGGCCTTCGAGGGAAAGTACCGTGCATCCTCGTGCAGCGGAATCGAAAGCCCGTACGCGATCGACTGCCGGATCCCGTTATAAGCCATACCGCTGCCGAACCGCTTTCCGTAAGCGTTCCAGCCCTGCCCCCACTCCACTGGACTGTTGTTCCACTGCGAGAGTCCCGCCCCCGCGGCCTGGGCGATCAGTGGCGCCGGACCGCCAATCGAAAGCAGGTAATTCTTGAATTTCTGCTCCGGAGTGATCTGGCCAGGCTCGGAAGCCCCCGAGATCACTAGCAGCGTGTCCAGCAGGTTCGTTTTCTGAGCCGGCGCGGTTTGCCCGAGCGCCCAGGGCAAGCAAGCGAAAGTGATGCAAGCGGAGCGCAAAAATGCCTTCATTTGTCCTTTGGTCCTCCATCTTCCACGGCAATGATGCTGAAACGGGCTCAAAGCCGCAAAGAACTTCCAGCCGGCGCCGCTGCCACCCGCCAAACCGAAGAAAAATAAGACAGTCACCGCGGTCTGCCGGCTAATTCCCTACGCGAAGTCGTTTCCGGAACGGACTCTGGCTGGCTCGTGTCCGGGATTCTCCGCTGGTAGCGCGCACTCACCAGGTCGAAGAAGAGAAGCGCAATGCCCAGGGGCGCAGCCAAGCGCCAGTGGTGAAGATCCCTCCCAGTCGTGGGTCCATTCTATCAACAAAGCCGCGCATAGTAGGCGGTGTTCGGGACACGGAGTTCGGGGAGGCTGCGAAATCCCGACTACGCCAACGACGCCGCCGCCCGCGCCGGCGAACATGGGTGTTCCGGGAGTGGGCTATTCACTAAAGCGCCAACCGGTGAATGAAAGCGTTGCCGGGAAGTTTGCGGTCCCACTGCTGCCACAGTTCCCGGCGGCGAGCGTCGAGTTGGGCGGCCTGGTCGGGCCGATGCGCGAGCCGCTGGACACGCGCGAAATCGCGATACAGATTGGCAAGCTGTACAGCTTCCGTCAGAGACGACGTTCCCGTTGCGCCGCTGAGAACGGCCTGCAACAAGTCGCGATAGATGGCCAGGGCGTGAGCGGGATCGCCGGCAGCGGCTTCGTATTCCGCCTGAGCGCGCAGTGTCTGGTCAGCTTCGCTGCCCAGGGAGACGCGCTCCGCGGGATACAGCTTGAGCTGGGCGAGGCGTGCGAAGGCGGTATCCAGACGCTGCCGCGCGTCCTCCCCGCGGTTCAGGCGCAACAGCGGGCCTACCGATTGGGCGAGCGTGCGGATTTCATTCTGCGTGTTTCCGCCGTGGCTGGCGGTGCGAACCAGAATGCGCAAACCGTCGTCGAGCAGGTCCAGGGCGCGCTGCGGCTCCGTGGCGGCCACCATGCCCGCCAGTTTGACCTTGGCATTGAACACGCGGTGCTGGCTGCTGAAATCCGACGGATCGCGGCGGGCATAGTCGTCGGAGATCGCGATCACGCGCTCCATCACAGCCACTGCCTCGCGGGTGCGCCCCAGGTTGATGGTATCGGGCTCGCCAAGGATTTGCGCCTCGCGGAGCATGGCGAGAGTGTAGCTGGCGTTGCGGCCCGCGGCCTTTTCTTCCTTCGGTTCGAGCATGCGAACGGATTCCTGAATCGCATTCAGGGCGGCATTCAGATCGCCCCTGGCGCGCTGTGCCTGGGCCACGATGATCAGGCTGGAGGCGGCCTGGGTGGGCCAGTTGGTGACGCGCGCGATGGCGCCGGCGCGGCCGCACAGGCGGATGGCGCGATCGTTGTCGCCCGCGATCATGTAGCGGTTGGCGATGTTGATGAGCGCGAGGATCACCTGCTGGGCTTCCTTGCGGTCGGATTGCGCGGTCAGTTCGCCGGTCGCGAAGTACTGATCGAGCCGCGCGACGGAGCGGCGGGCGAATTCGAGCGCCTGCCCGTCGTTGTGACGATCGCCGGCGAGAATCATGCGATCGTGCGCCACCTGCGCGGCGCGCAAGAGCGCGGTACGGTTGCGCGGATCGGTCGCCAGCACGGACTCGATCAGGTTTTGCGCGTGCGCGGCCGCGGTGTCGGCCTGTTCGGTCTGGCCGAGATTGGGCGAAATATTGACGCCGAGGACGCGGCCCACGCGCATGTAGGCGCCGCCGAGATCGAGCGCGAGACCGGCATCGGCGGGCGCGTCCACGGACATGCGCTGCAGATATTCGAGAGCGGTATCGACGATGAGCTGGCGCGTTTTGGAGCTGCCGGGGAGTTGCGCCACCTGCGCATCGATATCGAACAGCTTGTTGGCGAGCTGGCGCACGGCGCCAAAGCGGCGCTCCGCAATTTGCCGCTCGCGATTGGCAATGTAGAGTCCGGCGGAGAGGCTGGCGACCACAGCGAAGGAGGCGGCCAGGGGCAGCCAGTAGCGGCGCAGGAAGCGGCGGGCGCGATACCCGCGGTCGCCGGCGCGAGCCTGCACGGGTCGCCTGGCCAGCACCGCGCGCACATCCGAAGCCAGGTCGCCGACCGAGAGGTAGCGATCTTCCGGCTCGGGGCGCAGCGCCTTGGCGATGAGGTAATCGACGTCTCGCGGAATCTGCGGATTGATGTCGCTGGGCCGCACAGGTTTTTCACTGGCCTTGCCCGGAGTGGGACGGCGCGGCACCCTGCCGGTGAGCAGTTGGTGGAGAATGATGCCCAGCGAATAGATGTCGGTGGCGGTGCTTTGGGGAGCGCCGGCCAGCTGTTCGGGGCTGGCGTAATCGGGTGTCAGCAGCCGCTCCACAGTCTGCGTGGAGCCGGTGTCGTCGAGCAGTTTGGCGATGCCGAAATCGAGCAGCTTGGGCTGTCCGCTGGCGTCCACCAGAATGTTGGACGGTTTGAGGTCGCGGTGGATGATGAGGCGGCGGTGGGCGTGCGCCACGCCCTCGCAGACACGCAGGAACAATTCCAGTCGGCGGCGCATGTCGAGCGCATCCACGAAGGTGTCGATGGGCTGCCCGTCCACGTATTCCATGATGAGGTACGGGCGGCCCTCGGGTGTGTGCCCGGCGTCGATCACGTGAATGATGGAAGGATGCTGCAAAGAGGCCAGCAGTTGGCGCTCTGTGAGGAAGCGCTCGCGCCACACCGGGCGGAAGCAATCGCCGCGCAGCAGCTTGATGGCGACCTTCTGCTGCAACTCACCGTCGGCGCGCTCGGCGAGATAGACGGCGCCCATGCCGCCGCGGCCGAGGAGAGACAGGATGCGATAGGCGCCGAGCAGGTCGCCCGGCGCCGGCTCGCGGCTGCTGCGTACATCGTCGGCCGCGTGATGAATGGCCTCATCAAAGAACGCTTCTGCGCCGGTGGCATAGGCGAGCAGCGACGCGACTTCGGCGCGTACGCGCGCGTCGGGGCACTCCTTGACCAGGAAGGCGGTGCGGCGTTCCGGCGGCAGGGACGCAGCCAGATCGAGCAGTCTTTCGACTTCGAGATTCACGCTTCGATTTCCCGGCGCAGCCAGGCTTGCGCCATGCGAAGCTCGCGGCGCACCGTATGAACGGGCGTTCCCGTACACTCGGCGATTTCGATGGCGGTCATGCCGACGAAGAATCGCATTTCGACCAGGCGCGCCTTGGGGCCGTCTTCGGCGGCCAGGTGATTGAGCGCGTCGTCCAATGCGATGATCACGCGATCGCGTTCCGGGGCGAAATCGAGGCCGGCGTGAAAAGCAACTTTCAAACCTTCGCCGCGTTTGCCGGCTTTGCGCGAACGCGCGTAGTCCACCAGAATCTGCCGCATGACGCGGGCCGCGACGCCGAAGAAATGGGCGCGGTTTTCGTATGCGGAACAACCGGAATGTACCAGGCGCAGGTAGGCTTCGTTGATGAGCGCGGTGGGCTGGAGCGTGCGATTGGACATCTCCCGGCGCAGGTAGGCTTCGGCGATGCGGTGCAATTCGTCGTAGACCAGGGGCACGAGGTTGTCGAAGGCCTCACGGTCTCCGGCGCTCGCGCGCGACAGCAATTGGGTGATGGAATTCGGGCTTTCGCTTTGCAGAGCGGGGTGTTCCAGAGCAGGGACAAACAGCGAAAACGGGGGCGGGGTGCAATTCGGGACAGCATTCATAAGTCGATACTCCACTTTCCATTTTGGTGAGCCGGGAGCGAATCCCGTTTCACGCAAGCCTTTGTCTTTACATCAGGCCCGGGAAATCCCTGAGTGCGGTGGACGATTCCGAGTGCCTTTACTGTCTACGCGCAGGATGCGGACGGTGTGGCTCAAGGATTTTGGAAAATTCTTTTTGCGGCAGCGCGGGCGGGTGTACCAAGTGTTACATCGAGTTTTCGGAAGCCATCGGCCGAGACCCTGTTTGGAGGGACCCTGGGGTTAGGGCGCAGGCGCGCTCCCCTGTGCCAAACTGGAAGTTACACCTCAAACAATATGGCTGAATCTCCCATCACCGCACGGGCACAGGACTTTGCCGCCTGGTATCAGGACGTCGTACTGCAGGGCGACATGGCCGAACCGGCTGAAATCGTCAAGGGCTGCATGGTCATCAAACCGAACGGCTATGCCGTTTGGGAAGTGCTGCAGCGCGAGCTGGACACTCGCTTCAAGGCCACCAATCACCAGAACGCGTATTTCCCGCTGCTGATCCCGCAGAGTTTTCTGCGCAAGGAAGCCGAGCACGTGGAAGGGTTCTCGCCGGAACTGGCGGTGGTGACCATCGCCGGCGGCAAGGAACTCGAAGAGCCGTATGTCATTCGTCCCACGTCGGAGACCATCATCGGCCACTTTTTCGGCAAGTGGATTCAGAGCTGGCGCGACCTGCCGATCCTGCTCAATCAGTGGGCCAACGTGGTGCGCTGGGAATTGCGCACGCGCATGTTCCTGCGCACCACCGAATTTCTTTGGCAGGAAGGCCACACCGCGCATGCCACCCACGAGGAAGGGCTCGAAGAAGTGCTGCGCGTTCTCGATCTCTACGCCGAAGTGTCGGAAGACATCATGGCGATGCCGGTGATCAAGGGCGTGAAGACGCGCGCCGAGAAGTTCGCGGGCGCGCTGCGCAGCTACTCCATCGAGGCCATGATGCAGAACGGCCTGGCGCTACAGGCGGGCACCAGCCACGATCTGGGGCAGAATTTCGGCAAGGCATTCGACGTGCAATTCCAGAGCAAGGAAGGCCAGTTCGAGTACGTGTGGCAGACCAGTTGGGGCGTGAGCACGCGCCTGATCGGCGGCCTGATCATGACGCACTCCGACGACAAGGGCCTGGTGCTGCCTCCCAAACTGGCGCCGGTCAAGACGGTGCTGGTGCCGATCTACCGCAAGGACGAGGAGCGCGCGCAGGTGCTCGAAGCGGCGCACCGCATCGCCAAGGAAGTGGGCGCGAAGGTGGACGACCGCGAGGGGCAGTCGCCGGGCGCGAAGTTCTTCCACTGGGAACGCCGCGGCGTGCCGACGGTGCTGGAACTGGGGCCTCGCGATCTCGCCAGCGGCAAGATCGTGCTGAAACGGCGCGACACCGGAACGAAGGAACCGGTGGACCAGAGCGCGATCGCCGGCAAGCTGCAGGATGCGCTGGCGGACATGCAATCCAGCATGTTCACGCGCGCCAAAGAGCGCATGAAGACGAATACTGTAGTGGCTAACTCGCTCGACGAAGTGGAATCGATCCTGAAGGACGCGACCGCGGAAAAGGGCGGCGGCAAGTTCGTCATGGCGCACATTAAAGACGATCCGGCATGCGACGCGCGCTTGAAGGAGTTCCGCGCCACGGTGCGCAACATCCCTTTGGTGGACGAGTACGACGGTCCTGGCAAGTGCGTCGTTACGGGAGAAACGGTGCCGCAGCGGGCGGTGATCGCGAAATCGTACTGAGGAGCTTTCAGCGGTCAGCTTTCAGCTTTCAGCGATCAGCTGTCAGCTTTCAGCCCGGCGCAGTGCGCGATCGTCGAGCGCGAGCGCATGCGCCGAGTTTGCCCTACTTGGCCTTAGAATCGCCAGCTGAAGTCGCCGGTGATCTGGAACCAGCGATAGCGTGCGAATTCAGGATTGGCCAGCAGCACGCGCGGCGTCGCGCTCACCCAGAAGCGCTGACGGTGATCGAGCGCCACCGCTGCGCCCGCGACGAAGTATCCACCGAAACCGCTCTCGGAGGAACTACTGTACTGGTACTGCGGATTGCTGATGGAATAGCGTTGCAACAGGCCTCCGCCGCCGATCGACAGTTCCACACGCCCCGCCAGCGGCGGCGTGACGAAGCGCACGCCTAACGGAATCCAGAAGTAGCGATCGTTCGGCTGGTAACAGCCATGAGCACTGCACTGCTCCTCGCCTGGTTGCAGGCCAACCGACAAGCCAGTTTCGATCTCCAGGATCTTCCAGGGACGGTACGCGTAGGAGATGCCCACCACCGGAGCAGTCTGCTGGTAGTAGTTGGGTGTGAAAATCTGAGTGGTCCAGCCGCCGCTGATAGTGAGCCGGTTCCGCCCGGGATCTTGCGCGTTGGCCCAGCCGGCCGCGCAGAGTAGAAGAATAAGATAGCGCACACCCCAAAGACCTGGCGACAAACGTTTAGCCTACAGCACGTTATAAAATGGGGGTTAATGAGCGACGAAGTGAATCTTGACGAAACCAGCCAGGAGCAGATGCCGGAAATGCCGCTGCCTCCGGCGTCTTTCCTGTTCCTTGTGCTGTCGATGCGCGCGCAGTGCGAGATCCAACTTGGCCTGATGCAGTATGGCGAGGAGAAGCAGCAGCCCAACCTCCCGGTGGCGCGCCACACCATCGACCTGATGGCGATGCTGCTCGACAAGACCAAGGGCAACCTGAGCATGGAAGAGCATCGCACGCTGGAGAACTCCCTGACCGAACTGCGCTTCCGCTTCGTGCAGGTGGCGGATGAGGTGGCGAAGGCCGCGAAGGCCTGATGGCAGCGCCCGCCTGCAAAATTACGGTTCTGGGATCTGGCACCAGCGTGGGCATCCCGACCATCGGGTGTCACTGCGACGTGTGCACGTCCGCGGACCCGCGCGACAACCGTCTGCGCCCGTCCATCCTGGTGAGTTACGGCGAGCGCAACGTGCTGATCGACACCACGCCCGATTTCCGCACGCAGGCGCTGCGCGCGGGCATCACGCATCTGGACGCGGTAGTGTTCACGCACTCGCACGCCGACCACCTGATGGGGCTCGACGACGTGCGTCCCTTCAACTTCCGGCAAAAGGCGCAGATCCCCATCTATGCCTCGCCGGACACGATGGCCGCGATTCAGCGCTGCTTCCAGTACATTTTCGATGGCGGGAAGAAAGAGTCGAACATCCCGAAGCTGGAGGCGCGCCTGCTGGACGGCGCGCCGTTCGACGTGTGCGGTATGGAATTCCTGCCGGTGCCCATTCTGCACGGCGCGCAGATGATTTACGGCTTTCGCTTCGGCGGCGCGGCGTACCTGACCGATCACAGCGAGATCCCGGACACATCGCTAGCCCTGCTGGAAGGCCTCGACGTACTCTTTCTGGACGCCTTGCGCTACAAGCCGCATCCCACGCATTCCACCGTGGAGCGCTCGTCGCGCTGGGTGGAGCGGCTGCGGCCGCGGCGCGCGTATTTCACGCATATCTGCCACGACCTGGGGCACGAGCGCGCGGAAAGCATGCTGCCGCCGCACATACGCCTGGCGTATGACGGGCTGCAAATCGCCGTGCCGGGAGTCGCTTAGTGCGCATCTATCGCAGCACGGCGGAGGTGCCGCGCGATTTCGGACCGAGCGCGGTCTCCATCGGTAATTTCGATGGCGTGCATTATGGCCATCGCAGGATTCTGCAGCGGGTCAAACAGCTCGCGGACCAGCATGGCTGGAAGGCCAGCGTGCTGACCTTCGATCCGCACCCCACCCGCGTAGTCGCGCCCGACCGCACGCCGCCGCTGCTCACCTCGCCGGACCGCCGCGCCGCCTTGATGAGCGAAGTAGGCATCGAGCAGGTTTTGATTCTGCCCTTCACGCGCGAACTGGCGCAGCTTTCGCCCGAGGAATTCGTCAAGCGGCTGCTGGTGGATACGCTGGGCGCGCGCGCGGTGCTGGTGGGCGACAATTTCCGTTTCGGGCACAGGCAGGCGGGCAACGTCGAGGTGCTGGCCGAGTTGGGACACAAGTTCGGCTTCGATACGGAAGTCGTCAGCGCGGTCACTTTGCGCGGGCGTATGGTGAGCAGCAGCGCCATCCGGCAGGCGGTGCGCGCGGGCGATGTCTCGTGGGCGGCACGCATGCTGCGCCATGCCTATGGCATGGAAGGCGACGTAGTGGGCGGACGCGGAATCGGCAGCAAGCAAACCGTGCCGACGCTCAATCTCGCTACCAAAGCCGAGGTGATTCCGGCCAACGGCGTGTACATCACACGTACGCGCGATCTGGACGACGCGCGCGAATGGAACTCCATCACCAATGTCGGCAATCGTCCGACGTTTGGAGACAGTGCCGAGTTGTCGGTGGAGACCTTTTTGCTGGATGCGCTGCAGGGCGAAACGCCGCAACGCATCCGCGTGGAGTTCCTGCGGCGGGTGCGCGCGGAGCGTAAGTTCGACACTCCGGAAGCGCTGCGCGCACAGATCCTCAAGGACGTGCATGTGGCGCAAAAGTGGTTCCGGCGCGCCAGGAAGTGGATCGCGGCTGGAGACCGACCGGAATGCATTTCCTGCTGAGCGGTCTGTCGATTGTTCTCATCGATCTGCTGCTGGCCGGCGACAACGCGCTGGTCATTGCCATGGCGGTGCGCTCGCTGCCCGCGCGAGAACGCAAAATCGGCATCGTTGGCGGTGCGGGCGCCGCAGTGGTGCTGCGCGTCGCACTCACCACGGTGGCGGCGCACCTGCTGCGGATCGAATATCTGCAGGTCGCGGGCGGCCTGCTGATTCTGTGGATCGCCGTCAAGGTGCTGCTCGATGCCAGTGAGCCGCCCGATGCCGAGGCCGCACCCAAACGCTTTTGGCAGGCCATCTGGTACATCGTGGTGGCGGACCTGACGATGTCGGCGGACAATGTGCTCGCGATCGCGGGCGCATCGAAGGGGAACTTCTGGCTGATCGTCTTCGGGCTCGCGCTGAGCATTCCCTTTATCGTGCTCAGCAGCACGCTGCTTTCAAAACTGATGGATCGCTACCCGTGGCTGATGTATCTCGGCTCCGGAATCCTGGGCAAGGTCGGCGGCGAAATGATTCTCACCGACCCAATCGTGGTGCGCTTGTGGAATCCACCGGAGGCGCTGCGCTACGGCGTTGAGGCGGTGCTGGTGACTGCGGTGATTGTGGTGGGCAGACTGATCTGCGGGCGGCGTCAGCAGGGAAGGTTAGGCAGCGCCCACCCAGCCAGGCAGTAGGACTGTGCGCGGGGCGACCTTCGGTCGCCTTAAACTTAAACCAGGCTGCGGTGGGAGAGGCCATCGTTTTATTGTGGTCTGCCCTTGCCGGCGAAATGTAAATCCCGCCCAGGGCGCGACCGGCGAGGCCGTATCGTGCCCGGGCGGGATCGACAGTTCGTACCGTAGTGTCAGGTGCTATTTCTTGGCCGGCAGAGCGTAAGCCACCCAGCCGAGCGGTCCACTTGGCGCGGCAGGAGCAGCGCCGCCCCGGCCCCGCCCGCCAGCGGAACTTGCCGCCGGAACCAGCAGATACTGGCGGCCATCCATCTCGTACATCACGAGCGACCCCAGGAAACTGCCGCCGTACCGCGAAGACCAGAGCTGCTTGCCCGTCTCGCTGTCCCAGGCGCGAAGCGTGTTGTCGCCACCGGCGCCAAAGACGATGCCGGATTCCGTCACCACGAGGCTGTTGGTGGTCGTAGGCGTGCCGGTGCCGGTGATGCCGCGCGCGGCTAGCGCCGGATCGTCACCGTACGGGATCCGCCACTGGATGCCCGGCTTGTTGAGGTCGTACTTGATGATTGAGGTGAACGGCGGCTTGATGCGGTTGCCGACCGTGTTGTAGTCGACGATGTTGGGTTTGTCGTACTGCGTGACGCCTTCCGGATAGGGCGGAGTGGCGCCGCGTCCTCGACCGCCGCCGGCGGCATCGGGCCTGTTCCATGCCGAGCCCGATCCTGCGATCAGCTCAGGCGGCGCACCCGAGGCGACCGGGCCGCGGCCTCCGCGGCCGAAGCCGCCGCCACCACCACCGCGTCCGCCCGGAGCCGCCGTCAGGTAAGTGACGAGGCTTTCCAGTTCTTCCCCGGTGATGTGCGGAAACGCGGGCATACGACCCTTGCCGCTGCTCACCACCGAACGGATGGTCGCCGCGTCCACGCGCGTCGTGCCCGCCACGATGTTGTTGGCTACGGAATCGGCCGCGTGAATCAGCGGCACGCCGGCATCGGTCCCCAGGCGGTCCGCGCCGTGACATGGCTGGCAGTTCTTTTGGTAGACGGCGAGCCCGGGCGCCGCCGCCGCGCCGCCGCCGCCGCCGCGTCCGGAATTCTCGCCGGGACGAACCAACCGCATGATCCCCGGATTGTCGTGGGCAATAATGTAGACGGCGCCGTTGCGCGGTTCGGCCGCGGTGCCGCCGAACAGCGTGCCGCCATTGCTGGTCGGGATGTGCACCGTATCTGTGAAGCTGATGGGGGTGAAGACGCCCTTATTGGTGGCCGCCGCCAGACGCTTCGTGATCGCGGCAGCCTCCTCGGGAGCCAGGTATGGGCTGATGTCGTCCACCGTGAAGGTGTGCCGGATGTACGGCTCAGGCTTGCTGGGGATCGGCTGGGTGGGCCAGCTCTGTTCGCCCGGCATTTCGCTCTTCGGGAACGGGCGCTCTTCCATCGGCCAGATGGCCTCGCCGGTGGCGCGGTCGAGCACGTAGAGCCAGCCGGTCTTGCTGGTGAGCGCGATCACATCGCGGTTGCGACCGTTGTGGCGGATGGTGGTGAACACCGGCGCCGCGCTGGGGTCCATATCCCAGAGGTCGTGGTGCACAAACTGGAAATGCCAGCGGCGCTTGCCGGTGCGCGCATCCAGCGCCACCACCGACGTGCCGAACAGATTCGCGCCGGGACGGTCGACGCCGTAGAAATCGTAGGTCGGCGAACCCAGAGGAATGAAGACTGTGCCGAGCTTGGGATCCACCGTCATCTCGCCCCAGTTATTGACGCCGCCGATGTATTTGTAGGCGTCCTTGGGCCAGGTGTCGTAGCCGAATTCGCCGGGATGCGGCACGGTGTGGAAGGTCCACGCCAGCTTGCCGGTGAGCACGTTGTAAGCCCGTATATCGCCGGGGGGCGACATGTAGCCCTCGCCTGGCGCGCTGCCGACAATCACCAGATCCTCGAAGACTTCGCCAGGTGTGTTGGACTGTATGTTCCCGATGGTGGAGGGATCGCGGCCATCGATTCCCACACGCAGATCCACCACGCCACTGGTGCCGAACGACATGACGGACTTGCCGGTCTTCGCGTCCACTTCCTGCAGCAAACTGTTCATCGGAAAGATGAGTCGCTGGTCGCGGCCGTCTTTGCTTTCCCAGTACATGACGCCGCGTGTGGCCATGCCGTTCATGTTTTCGCGGACCCAGAGTTCCTTGCCGGTTTTGGCGTCTACAGCGACCAAAGAGCCGTTGCGCCCGCGGCCATAGATCACGCCGCGCACTACAATCGGATACCCGCCGGTGTCGCTGTACGGGTAGGTCCACGCCACTTCCATTTGCGTGACATTTGACTTATTGATTTGCTTCGACGCGAAGTAGCGGGAGTTGTCCGGTCCGTTGCCATACCCGGGCCACCACTTATCGTTGGACGACTGCGCCCTGGTGGTCACCACGGCGGCCAGCACCGCGGCCAGCCCGAAGGCTGTCTGGAGATACCCTCTCTTACGCCATCTTGTCTTCGACATACACGAACCCCTCTGCTTCACACCGAAGCCTTTATGATCATCGTCCGGGCACGGCAATTTATGGCATGCCGGACTCTTTGCACCCTCATCCCCACCTCCCTCAAGGCAGGGCGATCGCACCAGAGCCGCCATGTCCGCTCGCGCAGCATCGCGCCGTGAGGCCCGAGCCTGTGCGGGTGACATTCCAAGAGTATGTCACATCACGCGGCTCCGCCGTAAGTGTTCGCGCGCGCCGGAGGAGACGCACGAACGCGTGGTGGACGGTGCTGCCGCGCCACTGGGCGGACTGCCGGCATCGGCGCACCGCGCGAAGAGCTTTCGAAGCGATTCCCTCAGCGGGAGAGTTCGCGCACCTGGGCGGACTGCAGCACGCTATCGCGGTCCGCGCCCACCGTGACGATGCGCCACGGACCGGTGAGCGGCGTAGTGCCTTCGAAGCGCTTCGCCAGCTTCGTCACCAGAATGCTGGTCCCAGCGGCGAGCCGGCTGCGCGGATAATCGGGCGCGCCGGCCTCCGCGATGCCGATGAATCCGACGCCGGGCTGCGGCAACACGAGCGGCATCGAGTTGATCGGGCCCATCTGCTCCGGCGGGTTCGCCAGATGGAACTCCGTGATCTCGTCATCGAGCAGGATTTGTTCCACCGGACTGGTGCGCGGCACCAGATAGCGGAAGGCCACGCCTTCGTCCCAGATGCGGATTTCGATGGTGAGCAGACGGCCCAGCGAGCCGTTCTGCATGTACTCGGCGACCATTGTGCGGGACCCGGACTGCTGCGTCACTTTGGAACTGATGAGCCCGACATTCTCTCCCAGTACAGGCTCCTGGTTGTGGAGGTTGAGTCCGAAATAGGAGGTGTCCAGCAGGGGCTTGCCGCGATACTGAACCTGATAGCCGAGGCGGAAGAGGTTGCCCGGTTCGGGCTGGGAAACGAAGAGGCGGAATTCGAGCTGGCTGTTGGGAGATTGGACGCGGCGCAGATCTTGCGCCCGCGCTGCCCCTGCGAGGAGCGGCAGCGCGAGCCAAAACAGAGTCGACCTTACGCCCAACTGTAGCCCGACTTGGAGAGCGGCAGCTGGCGAACGCGTTGTCCAGTAGCACTGAAAATCGCGTTGGCCACCGCGGGCAGAATCGGCGGGAGCGCCGGTTCACCGAGTCCGGTGGGCGGGTTGTTGCTGGTGAGGTAGTGCACTTCGATTTCCGGCGGCGCCTGCGTCAAACGCATCATCGTGTGCTGATGATAGTTCGCTTGCTGCACCTTGCCGCCTTCGATCGTGATCTCCTGCATCATTTCGCTGATGCCATCGACAATCCCGCCCTGGCAGATATTATCGGCGGCGCCGGGATTGATGATCTGGCTGCCCACATCGGCTGCCACCCAGACCTTGTTGATCTTGATTTTCTTGGCGGCATCCACCTTGACTTCGGCCACTTCGGCGAAATAGCCGCGGTGGCTGAAGTGGAAGCCGATGCCCATGGCGGTGCCCTTCGGGAGAGTCTTCTTGCCCCAGCCCGATTTCTCGGCCGCGAGCTTGACCACGCCCTTCATGCGCTCCGCATCGACGCCGGGCGCATTCGCCGCGTCACCGCCTGCGCTCAGCAGGTCCAGACGGAACTGCACAGGATCTTTCCCCGCGGCGTGCGCCATCTCATCGATGAAGCTCTGGATCACGAACGCGAAGGCGTTGCTGCTGGGAGCGCGGAGCGCGCCGGTGCGAATCGCCAGCGGCTGCACCGAAGCGCCCAGATGGTAGTTGGGAACGAAGCGCTGCGGGAATTCGGTGGGCCCCATTGCGCCTGAGGCAACGAAGCGCTCGCCTTCGCCGTAGCTGATGAAGTGATTCTTCCACGCCACGATCTTGCCCGAAGCATCGACGCCGGCCTTGAGATCCTGCCGGCCGCCGGGACGATAATAATCGTGCGCCATATCGTCCTCGCGCGACCACAGCAGTTTCACGGGCACGCCCGCCTGCTTGGCGATGTAGGCCGCTTCCACCACATAATCGTTATTGAGACGACGGCCAAATCCACCGCCGCCGCGGACCATGTGCTGCGTGATGTCCTTGTCAGTGATGCCCAATGCCTGCGCTGCCATGCGGCGGCCATTGCCCGGAATCTGGCTGTTCGTCCAGATTTCCAGCTTGCCGTCTTTGAAGCTGGCCGTGGCGCCCTGGGGCTCCAGCGGAGCGTGTGCGATGAAGGGGTACGAGTAGGAAGCTTCCACCACTTTGGCGGCGGATTTCAACGCCCCTTCCGCGTCGCCATCGGCGCGAATGGTGCGCTGCGGACCCTTCTTCGCCAGTTCCTCGGCATTCGCCGCGTACTTGATGGAACTGCCCGCCGCGCGCGGACCTTCGTTCCAAGTCACCTTCAACTGCTTGCGCGCATTGTTGGCATGCCACCAGGTGTCGGCCAGAATCGCGATGCCGTTTTCCAGGCCGGGATCGCCGGGAATCACCGCGTCCGTAATATCGGGCCGCTCGATCACGAAGGCCTGGCGCACACCGGGCAGTTTCTTGATGTCATCGAGATTGGCGCTGACCACCTTGCCGCCGAACACGCCGCACTTTTCGAATACTGCGTGCAGCATGCCGGGCACTTTGACGTCGATCGCGAAGATCGGCTTGCCGGTCACGATGTTGTGGATCTCGGGATTGGGCTGCGTCTTGCCGACAATCTTGTAGTCCTTCGGATCTTTCAGCTTCAGGCTGGCGAGCGCCGGCGGCTGCATGCCGGCCACGGTGGACGCCAACTGCGCGTAGGTAGCCGAGCGGTTCGACGAGGCGTGCATCACCTTGCCGGACGCGGTGGTCAAATCGGCTTCCGGCACGCTCCACTGCTTGGCTGCGGCGGCAACGAACATGGCGCGTCCTGCCGCACCCACCTGGCGCATCGGCGTCCAGTTGTTGGGCGTGGCGGTGCTGCCGCCCGCGCTCTGGCCCGTATAGCGAGATTCGTCGTAGTCGGCCTGTTCGATCTTGACGCTCTTCCAATCGACGTCCAATTCCTCGGCGATCAGCATGGGCAGCATGGTCTTCACGCCCTGTCCGACTTCGGGATTCTTGGCGACGATTGTGACCGTGCCATCGGCAGCGATCTTGATGAAGTTCTTGGGATCGGGCGGAGCGGCGGGCGGCCCGCCACGGCCCTGTGCGTGGGCCTTCGGAGCTTCTGCCAGGCCGAACAACAGGCCTCCTCCGGCGAGCGCGGTGACCTTCAGGAATGAGCGGCGTTCCATGGAAGTTTTTTCGGTGCGCTTCATGATGGCTCCTTAACGTACCTTCGTGCCCGAGTTGCGCGCGGGCGCGGCACTGGCAAGGGTTGCGGCCTTGTGGACTGCCTGGCGAATGCGGATGTACGTGCCGCAGCGGCACAGGTTTCCGTTCATCGCCGAATCAATGTCTGTGTCGGTGGGCTTGGGCGTCTTGGCCAACAGCGCTGCCGCGGACATCATCTGGCCGGCCTGGCAATAGCCGCATTGCGGCACGTCGATATCCTGCCAGGCGAGTTGCACGGGGTGCGAACCGTCGGCGGAAAGGCCTTCCAGTGTGGTGACCGGCTGCGTGCCGACCGCGGACATGGGAGTCAGGCAAGCGCGTACGGGCTTACCGGCGAGGTGGACGGTGCACGCACCGCACTGGCCGATTCCACAGCCATATTTGGTGGCCTGCAGATTCAGCAGATCTCGAAGCACCCATAACAGGGGCATCTCTGGGGGAGCGTCTACGGTGCTCGAAGTTCCGTTTACATTAATCTTGAAAGGCAATCGGGTTCCCTCCGGTTGCCCATCATTCTATACCATTTTTGTGCTGGGTTCGCTCCCGTCAGACCGCGCGATCATCCGGGGAAACGGGCCGCGGTGCTCAGCTTGCGGGAGTGCGCGGCGGTCCGTCGCGGACGCATGTTGTGCGGCAAAGATGTCCCATTTTGTTGCACGCGAACAGCGTGCGCCGGAGTCTGGACGTTAGCGGAGAAGGCTTTCGTGCCGCCCTGCCTTGTGCCGGCGAGCCACGCACGCCCGCCGAAAGATCGCCATTGGGAGGCAATGCGGCACAGGCCGAAAGATAGTCCGAGATCTGCTCGCCTGCCGCCGCCCTAGGCGCGTTGCTTCCGTGATGCCCCGCACATCTGGCACCTCGCGCTGCGGGCCACTGGGCTGCGGTGGAAGGCAGTCGCCTGTCGGCGCTTCGAGGCTGAGAGGACGGGCCACAAAAAACGATGGCTCATCCCACCACCGGAGGAATAGCGTAACGTGGTCTGTCTAAGGCAACCGCAGTCCGCCAGTCCGAGCTTCGCTCGAATTGGACAAGGCTGTAGCCTTATCCCACTTGCAGCGCGGACTGGGCCTTCTTCGTCAGCCCGGCAAATACCAGGTCGTAGCCTTTGCGGACCAGGCGCTTCAGTTCGACGCGCGGAATGGTGTCTTCCCTCTCCAACGCGACCCAGTGGGCGCGCGCCAGATAGGGGGCGGGCACCACGCCCTCCCGCTCGCACAGTTCCGCGAAATCTTCCTCGCTGCATTTGAATGCCAGCCAGTGTTCGTCCGGCTCCGTATTGACGAGGGCGTACATCTTGCCGCCAATCTTCATTACCAGGTTGTCGCCCCACTGTAGGGTCTCCGTCGTGTGAGGCAGGCTCAGGCAATACTTGCGAATCCAGGCGATGTCCATGGACGCTCCGCTAAAAGTGTACACGGCGGAAACACGTGACGTCATAATGAGAAGGATGAATTACTCCGCACTCGAAGAAAAGCTCCAAGGGCTGCTGCAATCGCGCCGCCGGCCCGTGGCCATTACGTTCACGACGACCGTGCCCGAAGGCGTGGCCCCGTTCAGCGGCAGCGAACCTTCCTCCTGCAGTTACTGGCGTCTCGCCTCCGAAGGCCGCACCTTCTACACCACCGCGGCCGATCATCAGAACTGTCCGATCGGCGGGTACACCCACAATCTGCTGCAACCTGAAACCATGCCCCTGTTGAATGACACTCTGAATTTGATGAGCCAGATCGGCTACATCCGGATGGAGGAAATTCCTGGAGTATTTCAGTTGAAGGAGAGCCCCCAAGCCGTGGTGTATGCGCCGCTGGGAGATGCCCCGTTAGAGCCTTCCGTGGTGCTCGCCAGCGGCACGCCCGGACGCGTGATGATGCTGGCCGAAGCAGCCGCACGCGCCGGCGCGATGTCGTCGCTACCGCTGTTGGGACGTCCCACCTGCATGGCACTGCCCGCCACGCTGGCCAATGGCACCGTGACCAGCACCGGTTGCGTGGGCAATCGCGTATACACCGGGCTCGCCGAAGACGAACTCTACGTCACCCTGCGCGGCAGCGATCTGGAACGCATCGCCGCCGAGATCGACACCATCGCCTCGGCCAATCAGGCGCTCACCAGCTATCACAACGAACGCCTGGCGACGCTGCGCCACTAGGGTGCGAAGGCAAAGCAATCTTGGCCGCCGATAAACGCCGATAAACGCCGATAAAACACAGACAAGAACTCGCTCGTGTACATCGGTGTTCATCGGCGGCCCATTCGTTTTGGGTGTCAGAACACAGCCCCGTCAATCGTTGGCGGAGGCCAGGTTGGCTTCGGCTTCGAGTCGAGTGCCCTTGCCACTGCCTTTCTTGCGCCTGCCGGCGAACGCTCGCGCCTTCTCCATGTAGAGGTAGAAGACCGGCGT
>JBDTMZ010000083.1:0-6616 GCA_039934035.1 Candidatus Solibacter sp.
GGGTGGGCCAAATTAGACGATCAAAGTGGGCCAAATTAGATGAGCGAACTCAGCGGAATCTGGCGAAGGCTTGACGGCGGGATTCGTCCCCATAGTCGGCTTGTGATCGGGGATCCTTTCAGTTGCCCGGATAAACGCCTTACTCGTGGATTGGCAGGTCCGACTGGTGCCGCGGTTCTTGGGAATGATAGTGGGGTACCGGACATTGCGCTCCTAGCTAGGCGGATCTGGGGCCGGAGCTTCATCGTTCAGTTGATCCACGGGCACACTCAGAATCCCACGCTGATCTATTGAATTGACAGGAGATGCTTGGAGCCGGCGGAGGGATTTGAACCCCCGACCCTCTGATTACAAATCAGATGCTCTACCAACTGAGCTACGCCGGCGCGGCGATGCCGATCTTCCTCAGATTACCACGCCAGGCTCGTGCGTCACCTCGAAGCGGACACTCCGCGCCAGGCAGCACACCTCGTGCGCGCGCTTGTGAATCGCCGGCAAATCCGAAGCCCTTCCACCGTCCGTAATCCGCAGCCTCGGACGCAGAATCACGCGCGTCATTTCGCCCGATCCGTCCAGATGTTCCACCATTTCGCCCCAGGCGTCATCCGTGTACTCCGTCACCACAATGCCGGCATCCGCGCACAGATGCAGCACCCACAACATATGACAATTCGCGACCGCCGCCACCAGCAGTTCTTCCGGACAGTAATTCGCCGGATTGCCGCGAAACGCCGGATCGCTCGACCCCGCGATAGGATGGCTTTTCCCGGGCGCCGTGCTCTCGTGATCCCGGCCGTAGGCGGTGTACGCCGAGGTGCCGGTCCCCAGATTTCCCGTCCATGTGGTGGACACACGATACTCGTGCTGGCGCTTGCGCGGCATGCTTCCAGCTTGCCACGTCCGACCCCGCGACGGCGGACGGAGCCTGCGCCGCCGGAGCATCGCGGCGGCGCAGTCCATGGGAACTCCTGGACGGGCCTGTAGTAACCAGAGGGATCATTGGCCCGTTGCCACCCTCTGTTTGTGGGCTTGCTGGCAGATGGGTGGGGCACCTGCCGCATGCCCTAAGGCTTCCTCCGAGAAAGCCCTTCGAGCAGCCTCCGACCGGCCCCCCACCACGGCTCTCTCATTGCACGAGCCTCGCCAAAGAGATCCGGACCACTAAGCCGCCTGTTATCAACCATCGACAGTCGGATTTTTCCGAGGTGTACATCACGTTCCGTCCAGTTGGTGGACGCGTGTGTCTACTTCGTGGACACACCGGCCGCGCTGCGGTATGCTGGGAACGCTCATGAGCGCGCCTCCCCAGCCCGAACTGAACGAACGGCTTGCCGCCATTCTGGCGATTTCGCAGCGCATGAATTCGCAGCGCGATCTCAGTGCGTTGCTCGATCTGATTGCCCGCGAGGCCACCAGCCTGCTGGATTGCGACCGCGCCAGCATTTTCCTGTTGGACCGGGAGCGCAACGAACTCTGGTCAAAGGTTGCACTCGGCTCCGACGAAATTTTGCGCTTCGATGCCAGTCACGGAATCGCCGGCAACACCGCGCTCACCGGCGACACCATCAATGTACGCGAGGCGTACAGCGACCCGCGCTTCTACAACGCCATCGACGATCAGACCGGCTATCGCACCCGCACCGTGCTCTCGGTGGCGGTGCGCAACCAGCACGGCGAAATCATCGGAGCGTTCGAAGCCCTGAATAAGCGGAGCGGCACGTTCAGCCCGCGCGATGAGGATTCGCTGATTGCCCTGGCGTCGCACGCGGCGGTGGCGGTGGAAACGGCGCAACTGATTGGCGAACTGCGCCGCAATCAGGACGAGTTGACGGAGCAGAACGCCCACCTGTGGCGCGAAGTGGAGAATCGCTACGCGACGCACGGCATCATCGGCACCGGGCAGCGCATCCAGCAGATTGTGCGCCTGGTGGAACGGATTCGCGACAGCGCGGTCAACGTCCTGATCACGGGCGAAAGCGGCACGGGCAAGGAACTGGCGGCGAAGGCGTTGCACTACAACAGTCCGCGCGCCCGCCGCCCGTTTGTGGCGCTGAATTGCGCGGCGCTGCCGGAGACGCTGCTGGAAAGCGAGCTTTTCGGTATCGAGAAGGGCGTCGCGACGGGCGTGAATTCGCGCGTCGGGCAGTTCCAAAAGGCCGACAGCGGCACGCTCTTCCTGGACGAAATCGGCGATCTCAGCCTGGTCGCGCAAGCCAAGATTTTGCGCGTCCTGCAAGAGCGCGTGCTGGAGCGGGTGGGCGGACGCAGCACCATTCCCGTGGACGTGCGCATTCTGGCGGCGACCAACAAAGATCTGGAAGCTGAGATCGCCAAGGGCAATTTCCGGGAAGACCTTTACTACCGCATCAAGGTCATCCACATTCACATGCCGCCGCTGCGCCAGGTGCGCGAGGAGATTCCGCTGCTGGCCAACCATTTCCTGAAGGAGTATTGCCGGGAGACGGGCCGCGAGAGCATGGAATTCGCCGCGGCCGTACTGCGCAAACTGGTCAGCGCGCCGTGGCCCGGCAACGTGCGCCAACTACGCAACGAAGTCATGCGCCTGGCCGCCTGCGCCCGGCTGAATGTGATTCAAGAGGAAGACCTGTGGGAAGGACTCCCGCGGTCAGAGCGGGACGATCAGCCTTCGATGCGGCCGGTCAAACTGGAGTCGCTCAAACGGGCGGTGTCCGACCTGGAGCAGCGTATGATCGCCGAGGCGCTGTTGGAAACCAGAAACAATCAACAGCAGGCCGCCCGTGTGCTGGGCCTGAGCCGCCAGGGCCTCATCAATAAGATGAAACGCTATTCCATCGCGGGATAGGCCCGTCGAGTCCGGAAGCTCCGCGTGGCCGCGCTTGATGCGGCCGCGCGTTGTGCCTAAGACCTGCCGTAAAATACACACCCGCTGCCCTTGCAGTTCTTGCAGGTACAGCCCCTGAGCGGACGTCTGCTGACGGCCTCGATCTTTTTGGATTCCAGCTTCTGCCGGCTTGCCCCTGCGACCCTTGACCCAGCGGAAATCCGCGCAGCCCCCGTCGGAGCTTGCGGCATTTCACCCAATATCTCTTCCAATCGCGGCATCGGACCCCCCTCAGAGTTCGAGTATCATCAACCGGTTACAGGAATTATCGACCGGCTGGATATCCGAGCAGGATGCAATCGGGATGCCAGATTCGAAAAAAATTGGGGAAGGGACGGAGGAGAAGCGGCGAGCTACGCGACCTTCTGAACTTTGCCGTCGCGGATGCACGACGTGCAAACCCGCATGCGCTTACCGGCGCCCTTCACGAGCGCGCGCACCGACTGCAAATTGATATTCCAGCGCCGCTTGGTGACGTTATGAGCGTGGCTGATGCGGTTGCCGAACTGAGGCCCGCGGCCACATACTTCGCAAACTTGTGCCATAAGACAGAAATCTCCTGAGATCGTTCGAAACCGTAGTATACCAAATTCGAGTGCCATCCTGCGGCGCTCCGCCGGGCACGTGGGACGAACAAGAGTGGGACCTTCACGCTATTATGGATGAAATCCTATGATTCAAGACATCCTCCCTGAGGGCCTGACTTTCGACGATGTTCTCCTCGAACCGGCCCACAGCGAAGTGGTCCCGGCCGAAGTGGATACTCGCACCTGCCTGACGCGCGAGATTGCACTGAATATTCCGATTGTTTCGGCAGCCATGGACACGGTAACGGAGTCGCATCTGGCGATTGCGCTGGCGCAGCAGGGCGGCATCGGGATCGTACACCGCAATATGACGATCGAACGCCAGGCGGAAGAAGTGGATCGCGTGAAGCGCAGTGAAAGCGGCATGATTGTGGACCCGATTACGATTGGTCCCGACCAGCCGATTTCCGACGCGCTGGCGCTGATGACGCGCTACCGGATCTCGGGCGTGCCGGTCACCAAGAACGGCAAACTGGTCGGCATTCTGACCAACCGCGACCTGCGCTTCGAAAACCGTTTCGACCTGCCCATACGGGAAGTCATGACCAAGGAGAACCTGGTGACCGTCTCCGTGGGCACCACTCTCGAACAGGCGGAGGCCATCCTACACAAGCACCGGGTGGAAAAACTGCTGGTGGTGGACGACAACTTCGTGCTCAAGGGCCTGATCACGGTGAAGGATATTCAAAAGAAGCTGAAGTACCCCAATGCTGCCAAAGACAGCCAGGGCCGGTTGCGCGTGGGCGCGGCCATCGGCGCCACGGGGGACTTCATGGAGCGAGCGCAGGAACTCTTGGCGCGCAAGGTGGACGTCATCGCCATCGACACGGCTCACGGCCACAGTTCGCGGGTCATGGAGGCCGTGCAGGCCATCAAGAGGAAGTTTCCGGAAGCGCAACTGCTCACCGGCAACGTGGCCACGTATGAGGCGGCGAGAGACCTGATTTCGCTGGGCGTGGACGGCATCAAGGTGGGCATTGGTCCCGGCTCCATTTGCACCACGCGTGTGGTGAGCGGCGCGGGTGTGCCGCAGATTCGCGCCATCAGCGAATGCTCGCGCGCCACGCGGCCGGCGGGCGTGCCGCTGATTGCCGATGGCGGCATCAAATATTCGGGCGACGTCACCAAGGCGATCGCGGCGGGCGCCGATTGCGTGATGATCGGCAGCCTGCTGGCGGGCACCGACGAGAGTCCCGGCGAAACCATCCTGTTCCAGGGGCGCACGTTCAAGACGTATCGCGGCATGGGTTCGCTGGGGGCGATGGCGCAGGGGAGCTCGGAACGCTACGCGCAGGATGCGGGCGGCAAGCTGGTACCAGAGGGCATCGAAGGCCGTGTGGCGGCGAAGGGGCCTCTGGGCGACCTGACCTACCAGCTCGTCGGCGGCTTGCGCAGCGGCATGGGTTACTGCGGCGCGCGCACCATTCAGGAACTGCAGGAGAAGGCGCGCTTCATCCGGGTCTCCTCAGCGGGATTGCGCGAGAGTCACGTCCACGACGTGATTATTACCAAGGAAGCTCCGAACTACCGCGCGGAATAACGCGGCGGGGCGCCCATTTTGTGGGGCAGGCACTCCTGCCGTCTTCAGGCGGCGCCATGGTGGCGGATTGGCTGCGACCCTGAGAAAGGGAACGCTTCCTTAAGGGTCGCGTCTCGGACTGGGTACGGCTCATCTCAGTTTGATTTTCAAAGAACGGGGTACTGCTAAATGGTGTCCCGGTGGAGCCGGGACAGCAAAAGGAACCGATTCCTTTTCCCTCCTCAAGGGAAGGATACAGCTGCCGCTGTTGGCCGCCTATTCGACGCTTAAACTATGGGCTCGGGATTATCGAAGGCCCCCTCGAGGTGTGTGGGCTCCCGCATAGAGTACCGATCGGGTTGCTTCTTGGCGAGCGAGCAACTCTTTTCACTTATAGAAATAGCATTCGGGCGGAAGGGCTACGCACGGGCAAATTTGTAAGTGCTTCAATTCAGAGTAAATATAATCCTCAAAAAAGTGAAGTGACAGGAAGGCGCGGGCGCTCGTCTGCGAAAGGCGGAGTTCCTGGCGACAAAAAAGGCTGGAGCTATCCCACCGGGCGAACCGCTACAGCGTTAAGCCCTTCAAATATTCGCGGAACGGGCCGCCCAAATCGTGGCGGCGGAGCGCGAATTCCACAGTCGCTTTCAGGAAACCGAGCTTGTCTCCGGCGTCGTAGCGTGTGCCTTCGAACCGGTACGCGTAGATGGGCCGGCTGCGCAGCATGTGCCGCAACGCGTCGGTAAGCTGGATTTCGCCCCCGCTGCCCGGATCGATCGCCTGCAGCGAGCCGAAAATCTCCGGCGTCAGCACGTAGCGCCCGATGATCGCCAGATTGGAAGGAGCGTCGCCCAGTTTGGGCTTCTCCACCAGATCGCGTATGCGATACACCCGGTCGTTGTGCCCGTTATGCGTCACCGGCTCGGCATCGATGCAGCCATAGGCCGAGATGCTCTCCGGGGGCACCTCCATAACGGCCAGCACCGGCGCCCCGAAGAAGCTGTGGATGTCCAGCAGTTGGCGCAGGCAGGGCGTCTCCGCCTCGATCACGTCGTCTGCCAGCACCACGCTGAACGGCTCGTCCCCCACCAGTTCCTTGGTGCGCAGCACGGCGTGTCCCAACCCCAGGGCTTCCTTCTGCCGCACATACGAGACGTCGATCATGTCGGAAATGCTGCGCACGATGGCCAGCAAATCCTTTTTTTTGCGCGTCTCCAGCAGGTATTCGAGTTCGAAGCTCACGTCGAAGTGATCTTCAATGGCCGTTTTGCCACGTCCGGTCACGATGATGATGTTCTGAATGCCGGAGTGGATCGCCTCCTCCACGCCGTACTGAATGATCGGCTTATCGACGATCGGCAACATCTCTTTGGGCTGCGCCTTGGTAGCGGGCAGGAATCGGGTGCCGAGGCCAGCGGCAGGGAAAACGGCTTTGCGGACTTTAGCTGGCATAAATCCCAGTGTGGTGCAGAGATCGGGCGTTTGGCAACCAATGAATTGTATTTCCCCGCCCGCTGTGTTATGTATTGGTACCTGGGAAAAAACGCTAATGGCATACGTAATCGCTGAACCTTGTGTTGGAACCAAAGATACTGCCTGCGTCGACGCCTGCCCGGTCGATTGCATTCATCCGAAGAAGGACGAGCC
>JBDTMZ010000084.1:0-41921 GCA_039934035.1 Candidatus Solibacter sp.
CCCAGAAATAGGTCGGCCCCTCTGCCTTACGCACGCCTGCCGAAAGCTCACCCAGAACTGCGCTTCTTCCAGGTGTGCGCCCCAGAAGTCGGTCCATTCCAGGCGAGCGTCCCAGAATTCGGCTCCCCGAAGGTCGGTGTGGCGAAGATCGAGTTTATGGCGTTCGCTGAATGACTCCGGGGGTTCATCGCGGCCCAGCACGGTCAGAATCGCCTGGATGTCGGTTCGGGGCTTTGTGTCGGATGCCTGTGCGACCGCCGGATTGCACCTCGCGTTGTGTCGCACGTAGGCGGTGAGTACTTCCGCGACAGGCCAGTAATCCTTGGGCCAGTCCCGCGAGATGCGGTTCAGTGCGTAAATTCCGCCCAGACGGACTGCGATGTTCGGACTGCCATCTTTCACCTCTGCGCCCAGTTGCCCGGTAGCCTGAATGAAACGGTTCGTGAGCTGTCCCTGGCGGTCAATATCCAGCTTGTCCTGGGTCGCCTGCAGGTTGCGCGCCGTGAATAAAAGTCCGATCAGCAGTGCCGCGCCACCCGCTGCCTGTACGATCGCGGTCCAGATTTTGATGCGGTTGTCGGTTTCATACTGTAGCAGTGCCGTTTCCAGCGGCGCACGCTTGTCGAACGGAAGGTCCTTCGCCGCAGCCAGTTGCCTCCGCAGATAGGCAGCTTGCCGATTCGGGTATTGAGACAGACTCAGCAGGCCAGGCGCCGCCACCAGCACTACCACGCCGGTTAGCAATATAAGCAAAACTGTGACGTGATTTTTCCGGTTCACGATTCGTTATTTTACCCTTAGGTCGAGCATCGCGGTCAATCCTCGGCCTTTTTGAAACGGCGATTGGGCGGAGTCCGGTCGTTGCGTGCTCCCCCCAAATCACGAGTCATTCGAACGGGTCCTATTCGGCGGTCGGCAAATGTCCTGCACCTACTGTATTCCGGCCTACATCTAGTCACAGCATGAGTAGGGAGGAACAGCTGTGATCAGAGATCTCGTTGAATGGACTTCTTGGACGTCGATGCGATCTCCAAAACTGAATAGTCGCACGGCCTGTTTTGCCGGTATTGTTCGCGCCATCGAGCGTTTCTGCCGTGGCACGCTTGGCTTCGTCGTTTTCGCCACGTGGCTCTATTGCGCAACCGCGAATGCCGGGACCGAGATGGCCTACGGTCAGGACGGCCGGGCGCAGCCAGCGCAGGCCAAACCGGCAGAAGGCAATCAGGAAGGCTTGCGCGCGACGGGCGAGGCTGCCGGCCCACAGTCGCCGCAGCCGCAAACCGCGCCACAAGTCGACACCAAGACCGAACAGGACCAGGCCAACAAGAGCGCTGCCACGAGCTCCGAGAAGAAGGGGGAATGGCTTCTCGCACCAATACCGATCAGCAGCCCGGCTATTGGCAGCGGCTTGGAGTGGGCGGTGGCTCGTGTGTTCCCGCTCAACAAGAAAGACGAAGTATCACCGCCTTCCACTGTCGGAGTCGCGGGAATATTCACAAATAACGGTAGCCGTGGGATTGCGATCGGCGGCAAACTTTACATGAAGGAAGACAAGTATCGGGTTGCCGCCGGGTTCGCCAGCGTGAGTATAAACTTCGATGTCTACGGCATCGGAGAGACTGCCGGCAAGCAGGGCGTCTTCGTTCCCCTGAATGTGGACGGGCGAGCCGGTATCGGCGAGTTTCTTCACAGAATCAGGAAAAATGTCTACGTGGGGGCACGCGGGCAGTATCGTAATGCGACCCTGTCGCTGAATCAGGATCGGTCGGAGTCATCCGACATCACCACTGAACCGCCGGACCAGGTCGCGGGCGTCATCGAGCAGATCCGGAATCAACTGCTGCATCAAACGACTGTATCCCTGGGACCGCGCTTTCAGTGGGACACCCGGGATAGCGTCTTCTACCCGAAGCACGGTTTGCTCATGGAAGTAGCGAGCGACTTTTTCTCCACCGGTCTGGGCAGCAAATGGAGTTATCAGTATTACAAGTTCAGCTTTAATAAGTACAACAACCTGAGCGAACATCAGGTGCTGGCCTTCCGCGGCATTGGCTGTGCCGCCGCTGGCGACCGTGTTCCCATTTACGATCTGTGCCTCTTCGGCACGATGAACGATTTGCGCGGCTATCCCGGTGGGCGTTACCAGGATCGCAGAATGTTCGCTACCCAGGCGGAGTATCGTCTGATGTTTCCCGCGAAAGGGTTTATGGGAAGATTCGGCGTGGTTGCCTTTGCCGGGGTCGGCGCCATCGGGAACAGGTTTACCGATATCGGTGCCAGCGACCTGCTGCCGGCCGGTGGTGGAGGACTTCGTTTCCGGATCTTGAAGAAGTATCCGATCAATTTCCGCATAGATGGCGGCTTCGGCAAGGACGGCCACACGCTGAGCATCGGTGTGCTGGAGGCGTTTTAGACTCAGGCGCTGCTCTCCAAACCGCGACTTCTTCCCAATGGTCGGGACGCGTCAGAATGCCTGCCCGATGCTGAAGAAGAAGGCGCCGATGCTCTCGCCGGGGCGGCGATTGAACTTGATGCCGTAGTCGAATCGCAGGACGATGAACGGATTCCGGATACGCAATCCGAAACCATAGGCGGCGCGAAGATCCTTCACCCGGAAATCGGAGACTCTCGGGAAGACGTTGCCGATGTCGATGAAGCTCGCGGCATCGAAGATCCAGACCAGCGGATAGCGCAGCTCTTCGTTGAGCACGAAGACAGCGTTGCCACCTGCCGGTTGGCCGTTGGCGAGCTTGGGTCCGAGCTCGTCCTGGCGGAAGCCGCGAACCGTGGTTCCACCGCCCGCGTAGAAGCGGTCGGTGAGCACTGCGCCGGTTGAGTTGAAGCCCTTCTGCACGCCAACGCGTGAGCCGGTCGCAAAGATCACGCGCGGGCGCTGCTCCTTCTCGCCGTACGGAACAGGGCGAGGGTGGGTCAGGCCGAAATACTTGAAGTACTGCACGTAGTAGCGCGCGTACGGATAATCGCTACCGAGGAAGTGGGGCGCGAGTTCGAAGCCGTGAGACACGAAGGAGCCGCGGCTGGCGTCTAGAAAGGAATCGCGAGAGTCGCGTGAGAAGGTGAGCGTGAGGGGCGCCACGGCGACGACGGTTTCCGGAATCAGCGGCGCCGCGGGGTCGGGGATGAATCCGCGCTGCTTTTCGTAGCGGTAGCCGTAGGACAGAAACCACAGGGAGCGCAGTTGCACGTCCTGCTGAATGCTGACGCCGAGTTTCTGGGTGGGAGTGGTTTGCAGGTATTCCGTCTCGCGAGTGAAGTAGGTGGCGAACGTGGTGGAGAGCTTGCGTGACTTCCATGTCGGCTGGGTGATATACAAACGGGCTTCGTTGGTCTCCGAATCGTAACGAGTGCGCAGCCCCAGTACGCGGCCCGAGCCGATGAGGTTGTGATTCTGTAAATCGGCGATGAAGCCGGGTCCATTGCCGGAATCGTACAGACCGCCGTAGAGAAGGCGGAAGGGCTTCGGCTCGGAAACCGCGACGATGAGATCGGCCACCTGGATGGGTTTATCCGTGCTCGCACCGGCGGGCGCGACGGGCCGCAGCAGAATATCGGCCGCGGAATAGGCGCCGGTCTGGGACAGGTTCTTCACGGAGTCACGAATCAATTCCGTATTCGCCAGTTCGCCTTCGGCGAGTTTCACCTGCCTTCGCGCGAAGCGTTCGCCGGTGTGGCGGTTGCCTTCGACTGTGATGTCCCCGATGGAGGTCTGCCGGTTCTCCACGATGGCGAAGTCGACGTCGACCAGGGCGCGATCGTCGTCGCGGCGAACCCCGAATTCGACGTCGGCTTCACGGTACCCCAGCTTCCCGTATTTTTGTTTGATTGCTGAAACCACCGGATCCAGGCGGGCCGGTTCGAAGACGCCGCCAGTTTCCAGCAGCGCACCGGTTCGCAGGCTCTCGGCGGACAACGCATGATTGCCGGCGAACTGCAACGCGCCCACGTGGAATTGCGGCCCTTCGTTGATGGTGACGACGATCTGACCGGTGCGCCGCGCGGCGTCCAGTTTCTGAATCGGAGGCGCGACTTTTGCGGCCAGGAAACCACGCTGCTGATAGTACTGGGTGACCCGTTCGACGACGGCGGTGGGATTGCGATAGAGCGCCGTCTTCATTGTCCGCTGGTCGAGAATCTGGAAGAGATCCTTGGAACGCTGCGGCTCGACGCCCTCCAGGACTGTTTTGATGCCGCGGTACTGTTCGCCCGGCTTCAAGTCGAAGGTTACGATTTTCTTATCTCCTTCTTTGGCCACGTTAACTTCGGCTTGCGCGCGCGGATATCCTTTCAGCGCGTAGTAGGCAAGAATCGCTTCTTTCGCCGCCAGCGGACGCTGCTGGTCGGAGATGCCGGCCCGCCAGACGTTGCGCAGCCGCGATCTTTGTTTCTTCGGAAGGCCGGCGCCCTCGTACGCGAGTTGCACCACCGGTCCCAGTTCGATCCGCGCGGTGAGGCCGATAGTCTGTGCCTTCTCGTCGCGGTCGAGGCGTACGCGCGATTCGAGGTATCCCTTCTTCGCGAATAGTTTTGTCAGGCGATCGGCGCCCTTGCGTACCTTGATGGGTTTGTACTGTTGACCGGGTTTCACCTTGAACACCTTCGCCAGGGCGTCATCGCCGAACGGACCGCCTCCGGTGAACTTCACCTCCGAGATCGTGCGTTTCACCGCCGGGGCGGTGGAGGCTTCCGCTTTTGAGGCAGCGCTGCCGAAGCGGATATCGTGACGGAACTCGCCGCGGTAGGTGTTGTCGCTCTGTTTCACGGCGCGGGTGGTAAAGTGGCGCGAAATGTCGTACTCGCCGACCCAGATCTGATCGTTGCTGTCGGAGAGATTCATCGAGTAGAGCAGGCGCAGCGAGTTGGTGAAATCCTGAGTCACGGTGATGCGCGCGCCCGGGTTGGATTCCGCCGCGACCGCCGCCGGCTGAATGCTGACGCGGCTGATGCCGAGGGTGCGGTGCAACTCGCTGCTCAACGATGCGTTCATGGCGCCCGTGGCGAGGGCCGTGGCCTCTAACGCGCGCAGATCGACGCCGCGGTTATCGGCTACCGTCCTGCCGGTGAGGAGGACTGCGATGACATCGTCGCGTGACAAGGGTGGATCGGAGGTGAAAGTAGTGGTGATCTGATCGGGGGGGCCGGAAAGGCCCAGATAAATGGTGTAGTCGCCGGTTCGCGTGTAGGCCCGGATGTCCAGGATCGGGGTGACGCGCGATGCGTCCCGGAAGCGCACGGTGCCGCGTTCGATGTAGTAGGTACGGTCTCCGAAATAGAGCTTGCCGTCCTGCTCCAATTGGAGGTCGCCGACCAGGCCGACGCTCTTGACATTGCCGGCCAGCCGCAGGTCGGCGGTCGCGGCGATGCGGCCGAGGTTGTTGTCCATCTCTACAGGCCGCCTGGTAGTTATGCGGAGATCGAGCGCCACCGGACTGGAGGCGCTCTTCAAAGTGCCCTCGAGGCCCAGATTCACGCTCTTGTTAGAGTTCGCGAATAAGTCGAGGGCCGACTCGTAGTAGCCTTCCTGGACGTCGATCTGGCCGCCGAGGACCAGGCGGCCACCCTTGGACGCGAACGTGACGTCGAGCGACGACACCGTCTTAATCGCGAATGGGTAGGAGTTGAAAGTGTCCCTTCCCTTGAGGAAAAGGTTGACGTCGCGCAGACCCGACGCGCCCACCTTCAGTTCGCCGCCGCCGATGAACGCGCCGCCGTTGACGGTGCCGGTGAATTCCTTGATGGTGACGTGGTCCTCATTGAGATCCGCATGGAGTTTGATGTCGTCGACTTGAATCGGCGGATCTGGCACAACCACGCTGGCGTGCTCGAGCTCGACGAAACCGGCGGTTTTGGGATCGCTCAGAGTGCCGCGTGTGTGCAGTTCGAGTTGGAGTGTGCCGGCGGCCTTCAGGGGCGCGGCCACGGCGGAGAGAAGGGTGAGATCGGTTTTGCCTGTAGCTTCGAGCCGCAGTGGGAAGGAGCCAGTCAAACCCAGGTTGCCGGCGGCTTTTAGGGACACGTCCGCGCCGCCGAAATCGAAATGGTCGAGGCTCGCGACGCCGTCCGCGACGGCGATGCGCGTGGTGCCGTTCTGCCGGAGGTGGCTCTTGCTCGAATCGGCCTCGAACTGGCTGAACTCCACGCTGCCGCGAATGGCGGGCAGGGAAAGCGCGGACGCCTCGGCCTCGAGTTTCGCGCTGACGGCGAGCTTGGCGAACTGCTCGCCTGATCCGCCGGAGAATTCGAGGTTGTCGATCTGCGCAGAGATTTTTGCGGGTTGGGCAGGGTCGGCCGCCGGTGCGGGAATGGCCGGCACGATGAGGTTCCATGGCATCGAACCGGCGATCTGCACCGTTCCTTTGCCTGCTGTGCCGGAGATCTTGTCGGTACGGATTACGCCGTCGCCCAGGTGAAGCGTGCCGGCGATATTCTCCACCGGCTGCGGCTGCCAATGCAGCGCGCCTTCGCGAATCGCGACGGAGCCCGACGGTCGCCAGTTGCGCGCGCTGCCCGTGATGGCGGCGTCGAGGTCGGCTGTCCCATCAATGAGGGAAGTGCGCAGCTTGACGGCACCCTTGACTGAGAGCGAGCCAGGCGTCCCGCCGTCTTCCAGCGGCATCTCGCCGGCGATCCGGACGGCCGATCCGCCCGACTTCAGCGCCAGGTTTCCTATGTGAATTCGGCCGTCCCCGTAAGAGAGGTCGATGGTTCCATCGCCTGCGATTTCCTGTCCCTCAACCTTGAGGCGCAGGTTATCGACCACGGCCGTCGCGTGCTCGACATTCAGGGGCGCGAGGGTGCCGTCGGCGCGTACTGCGGCGTCGAAGGAGCCCTGTGTCAGGCGGGCGTTGCGCGAATCCAGGGTGACGGCGAAGGGCCAGGCGCCTGCCATGGTAACGGTCGAGGCGGCTGTGGCGTGGAGAGCGGGCACGGTGATGGCGGCTGTGGCATTGCGCCCGTCGGCTTCGATCTGCGCATGTACCTCGCCGAGGGGGACTTCGCCGGCTTTGACATCGCTCGCGTCAAGCTGCGCGCTGAAGACGGGTTCGGCCAGTGCGCCTCCGCCGTGGAGGTCGAACCGGATAGTCCCGGCCATGGCTTGATGGAGGTTGCGTCCGGCAGCATCGACGACATAATGTCCGGAGACCGGATCCAGGCGGCCAGTCGCCTCAACCCGACCTGGCGCGCCCGCTTCGGCCTTCTGCTCCACCATCAGTTGGGTCACGGTGAGTTCGCCATTCTGCCAGTTGGCGGCAACCGCGGCCTGAGAGAAACGTTCGCCGAGAACGGTGAGTTCACCGCTGTGCAGTGCAGCCTCTGCCACCGGTTGGTCGACGGTACCCGAAATCCGAAAGCCTCCGGAGAACGCAGCCTCGGCGGCCGGCGCCACACCGAATTGGTCGAACACCGGCGCGAGTGACGCGCTATGAATCGTGCCGTCGAACAGGAGCGGCGCGTCAGCCGAGAGGCCGCCGATTTCGCCCTTGCCGTCGAGTTCCTGCCCGGCCCAGGTCACGCGTGCGCCGCCGACGCCGATCCGCCCGTCCGCGTAGTTCGCCTTAACCCGAACTGCCGCGCCGGTCCAATCGCCGATGGCGAGTCCGTCGGCGGAGAGTTCGACGGCAGCGGTAGGGCGATCGGTGGTTCCCCCCAGGATCGCGGACCAATGCGCGGCTCCGTCCAGCGGCGATACGCTGCTCAACCGCGCGAGGCTCTCGACACCGCCGGTCAGCGTCCCGGTCAACTTTCGTCCAGCCAATGCTAGCCCGACCTCACCGTGCAAGGTCGCGCTATCCGCCAGCGTTGAGTCGAAGGTCGCGCGGATCGCGCCCGGCCGCGAGGTAGCGGAAAATTTGACGTTCGCCCCAAGTGAACGCGCTGTTCCCGATACTGCGGCGCGCTGCCAATCGAGGGCAGGGAACCCGGCGGCAAGACGCACCGTGGCGCTTGGCCCCAATACGGAAGCGGACTCGTCGATCTTCACCCCGTTGAGAGTGGCGGCGATTTCACTTCTTCCCTGCGTGCGGAGCCTTCCCTTGGCGATCAATTGACCGCCGAAAATCCCCGCGGCGAGACGGCGAATCGCGATTTCGCCGGTCGCGGTGTCGAACTGCGCGTCCACGGAAGGGCGGCGGATCGCTAAGCCGCCAACCACAAGTTTGTCGCCTTCGACGACACCATTGATTTGGAGCCCGACCAACGGGCCGGCGGCGACGACCCGTGCCCGAACGCGGCCGCGCGTCTCGCTGAATGCGCCCAGGTCGAGGTTCAGATCGGCGGCCGCATCGACGCGGGAAGGAGAACCGGAAACCGATCCGCGAATCTCTGCTGTGGAACTGCCGGATGCAACGTGCAGGGAATCGATCGAGATGCCGCCGGCAGAGAGCGCGGATCGCAATTGGAGGCTATCGAGCGGAGTCTGCGAGCCGTTCCAGCGCAGCCATCCCGGGGCGCTCTGACAGGCGATGCCGTAGCGGAGGGCGGCCGGATCCCAGCGCGCGGATAGCCATTGAAGCGGCGCATGCACAACCAGACCGCTGCGGTCGTCCTGTAGGTCGATCATGCCGCTGGTGATCAGGATGGCCGGCAGCGCTAATTTGTTACTACCTCCGCCACCGCCGATCGCCGGCCAGTTGGCTCTGCCGTCACGCGCGGCGATCCAGCGAACCGAGAGTCCGTCGATCTGAATTCGCGCCGTTTCGAAAGATCCGGTGATCAGGCGCCAGACAGGAAGGACAAGCTGGATGCGCTTGGCTTCGAAGGGCGCGGGCAAGTCCGTAAGGCCGGCGCCGCGGGCCGACACACCCTTCAACTCGAACCACCCTCCCACGAGGTTGTAGTCGAGGTCATCCGCATGGATCGCGACCCCGAGCGCATTGCCCAGGCGGAGTTGTATCTGTACCAGCGCGAATCGGCGCACCAGGCTGGTGTGCGCCACCATCAGGCCCAGACCGGAGAGCACGAGCAGCGATCCGGAACACAGTAAGAGCCGGCGGCGGATCGTCTTGAGTCGGGACATCCGCAGCTTCGATGCACGGACGGCGGCAAAGGGGTTGGAAATCTTGCAACTCCTCGCCGTCGGCATCATCTGTATGGCGCGAGTGTATGGCGCGAGGTCACGTGCGAATCTTAGTTCTGTTGCTCACCACGGCAGTCGGGGCGGCGGCGCAGGCCAACGAGCCACCGAAGGCCGTAAAGGCGGTTTTCGAGTATCTGACGATGGCGGGAAGTTCCACCGCAAAGGACTTCAAACCCCAGAGCCAGGCGGAACGAAACCGCATCTATCTGCGTTCGCTGATCAACCCGGTCTGGTACCTGAAGGGGGCCTTTTCCGCCGCCATCGATCAGTGGAATGACAAGCCCCAAGAGTGGGAACAGGGCGCATCAGGGTACGGGAAGCGCTTCGGCAACATTATGGGCCAGTACGCCGTCCAACGCACGGTGACGTTCGGCGCCGAGAGTCTCTTGCACGAAGACAACCGCTATTTCGGGTCGGGAAAGAAGGGATTCTGGCGCCGTACCGGGTACGCCCTTTCCAGCAGCATTCTGGCGCGCCATGACGACGGGAAGCGGTACCCATCCGTCTCGCTGATCTCCGGTTTTGCGGCAGGAGCCTTCGTGTCCCGGGCCTGGCTGCCGCCAAGCCAGAATTCCCCCGGTGACGCCGCTGTCAGCTTTGGGTTCACCATGGGCTACAACGCGTTGAGCTGCGCCGTGAAAGAGTTCCTGCCGGATATCGTCCGCCCCATCACGAAGCGGCACAAATAGCCCCGCGCGAAAGTTTTAGACCGCGGGCCGCACGTGATCATCTGATCGAGGTATGGCTGGGTGGCTGGCTTGGGATGGGTCTGCGCCGGGGTGGAAGAAACTGGGCACGTTTGCGCTCATCACAATCAGCGGCAGGCGGCTGACCGGAGTCGCGGTGGACTACACGTCCCAAAAGGACTCGTGGATCGGACGCCTGGAGGTCTGGGCGCAGCGATAGTGGGAGCCTGACATGGACTTCCTGTCAAAGATCTTCGAGGAACTGGTCGCACGCATCACCTCGGGTCCCATGCAGTTCCGCCTGATCGTACAACCGACCATGGCGTTACTGCTCGGTATGCGCGACGGCCTCGCGGATGCGAGGTCAGGGTCGCCGCCATTCATCTGGGGCCTGCTGTTCCAAAGGGAGCACCTTAAGCCGTCGCTCAAGGGCGCACTCCGCAGGCTGCAAGTGCCGATCGCCCTGGCGACACTGGCGGACGCGTTGGTGCAGTACCTGATGTTTGGGTACGTCCGCCCGCTGACCGCGGTAATTGTCGGCACTCTGCTGATGGGGCTACCCTATTCGATCGCGCGCGGGTTATCCAACCGGGTCCGTTCCACGCGTAAATTGCGTCCGCTGGACGCACCGGTCACCGACAAAAACTGAATCGGCTGAAATCAGCGTTGCATCATCTCGCCGCGTTAGTCAGCGGGCGATAGCTTCGTTTGCCGACTAACCACAAAGAGGAGACGAACAATGAATCGGTGTGCCGTGTCACTTCTGTTGGCTGGCATCGCTCTGTTCTCCGCGCCGGCCCGTGCGCAGCAAGCCACGGCAAACCTGAGCGCGGACGAGGTAAAGCGACAGTTGGACGAACTCAGGGTCCAGATGGCCAACCAGACAAGGCTGATCAACGCGCTGCAAGCGCGCCTCGAAGAGATCCAAAAGGAGAAGCCGCCGGCCACCATCACAGCGACTGCTGCGGCTGCCGACCAACAGTCTTCGACACCGCCGCCAGTATCGACGCAGCAGGTTGGAGAGACCACCACGAACTACGTGACTGTTGCGTTGGACCCGGAAGCGGCTCCGCGCATCGATAATGCGCCGCTGGATCCCAAGTATCCGGGCTTTTTCCGCATACCCGGCACCCAGACCTTTCTCAAGGTTGGCGGCTATTTCAAGACCGACTTCATCTATGACGGCAAGCCCGCGGGCGACGTCGAGCGATTCATCCCGTCCAGCATACCCGTGGGACGGCCGGGCGTGAACAACACGACCATGTCGGTCCGTCCGACTCGCATGAACCTCGACTTCCGTGTGCCGGTGAAGGCGCTGGGAGACGTTCGCTTCTATGTAGAGGCAGACTTATTCGGGTCTAACTCCACCACCCCGCGGTTGCGGCATGCTTATACACAGGCGAAGAATTTCCTGATCGGGCAGACTTTCTCCAATTTCCAGGATCCGGACGCCGGGCCCGACGGCCTCGACTTCCAGGGTCCAAACTCGCAAGTGTCGATCCGCAATCCGCAACTTCGCTACACCCTGGCGCTGGCCAAGAAGACCAGCTTCGCGTTCTCCGTGGAAAAGGCCAGCTCGGACGTAGCCTTCAAGACGCCGGAGTTCAGCGCGCTGCCGAACAGCCCTGGCCCCGACGGCACCGTGAAATTCCGCCAGGAGTATACCGGCGGGCACATCCAGGTCGCCGGCCTGTTCCGTGCCGTTGCGGCCTATCTGCCTAACGGCAATAGCGACTCGGTCTTCGGCTGGGGCGTGATGATGGCAGGTGCGCAGAAGGTAGTCGGTAAGGACACCTTCACGTACCAGGTGGCGTACGGACGCGGAATGGAACGCTATTTGAACGATACGTCCGGGTTGGGAATCGACGCAGCAGTGGTCAGCACGTATCAACCTTATCTGCGCGCGCTTCCGGTGGTTGCGCCTTACTTCGGCTATCAACACTACTGGGTGAACAAGGTAAGGTCGAACGTGATCTACGGTTTCGCGCAGGTGAGTAACACCGCCTATCAGTCGGCCTCGGCTTATCACAAGAGTAATTACATGAGCGGCAATTTGATCTGGAATGTGTTTGGCACGCTGAACGTCGGTGGGGAATTCCTGTACGGCTGGGTGAAGTACAAGGACAACTCGTCGGCGAATGCGCCGCGAATCATGTTCAGCGCTAAGTACGATTTGAATTTCGCAAAGAAAGCGGACTAAGAGTCCGGAGGACTACCGTCCCTGGATTAACGCAGTTTAGACAAGGAACCTGAAAGCATGAGCACAAAGACGATTGAGACTCCACGGGTAGATTCGTTTTTCACGGTCGCGGAAGCAAGGTCCGACCGCTGGCGCCGGCTCGTGAGCGCGGCGAACACATGGCAAGCCTCGGCCTCCGATCATCTGGCCGAGCGCGAGAAAGACCGGGCAGCGGTGGCATCGTCGCTGGCCGAACTCAAGCAGTGGGAGGATTTCTTTGCCTATCCTGGCGCGACGCTGCTGAAGAGGGTGGAGGAGCGAATCTCCGGCGGAGATGCGACCGGCGCAACCAGGCTGATCAATCAGATCAGCGCCGCGCTCTCCTCTCATTCCTACCGCGAGAATGCAGGCGACTGGGAGGCGGAGGACGATCCGACGCACGTAGTCCGCGAAGTGGTGAAGGGCCTCGGCCAGGATGGCGCGCCTTACAAACCCTACTTCGAAGTGCTGATCGTCTCGCCCGGTGGTCCGGCGGCGCGCGCGCAGACCGCGCAGGAACTGCGCAAGCTGCGACGCCAGCAGGACCGTTTCACCTACGAATCGGTAGTAGTCGGCAGCTTTGAAGACGCGATGCTGGGCGCGATCCTGAACGGCTCCGTCCAGTCTGTCGTGATCTACGACTCCATTCCCTTCGCCACCACGCACAGCAGTCCTGTGCTGCGCCAGCTGCTGGTCAATCACCTCGGCGCCGATGCGATCAAGAAGGGGACACACGATTACGGTTTGAAGCTTGCCCAGGCGCTGAAGCTGATTCGTCCGGAGTTGGACATTTTCCTGCTGAGCGATCGCGACGTCGAGAAGACGGCGGGCGACTCGGCGGCGACCTGTGTGCGGCGCATCTTCTACCAGGTGGAGGAGCCCCTGGAGATTCACCTCAGCATCCTCGATGGCATTGCGGACCGCTACGAGACGCCCTACTTCGACAACCTGCAGAAGTATGCACAGCGCCCGATTGGGACTTTCCATGCCCTGCCCATTGCGCGCGGCAAATCCATTTTCAAATCCAACTGGATCCGCGACATGGGAACGTTCTACGGAATTAACCTGTTCCTGGCCGAGTCGTCGGCCACTTCGGGCGGGTTGGACAGCCTGCTGGAGCCCACCGGCAACATCAAGGTCGCGCAGCAGAAGGCGGCGCGGGCCTTCGGCGCGGACCACGTGTTCTTCGTGACCAACGGCACCTCGACTTCCAACAAAATGGTGGAGCAGGCGCTGCTGCGTCCCGGCGACATCGTCCTGGTCGATCGCAATTGCCATAAGTCGCACCACTACGGCGCAGTTCTGTCGGGCGCGCTGCCGCTTTACATCGAGGCGTTCCCACTGACCCAATACTCGATGTACGGCGCGGTGCCGCTGCGCAGTATCAAAAAGGGACTGCTCGATCTGAAGAGGGCGGGGAAGCTCGACCGGGCTCGCATGTTGGTGCTCACCAACTGCACTTTCGACGGCCATATCTACAACGTAGAGCGGGTGATGGAAGAGTGCCTGGCGATCAAGCCCGACCTTATCTTCCTGTGGGACGAAGCTTGGTTCGGCTTCGCGCGCTACAGCCCCTACTATCGCCGGCGGACCGCCATGGGTGCGGCGGCCACGCTGGAGCAGAAGTTTAAAGATCCGGAGTATCGCGCGGCATACGAGACGCAAGCCGCGGCATTCGGTGAAGAGTTGGATCCTTCGGACGAGAGTCTGCTCGACATGCGCCTGCTGGCAAACCCCGATAAGGTCCGCCTGCGGGTGTATCAGACCAACTCGACGCACAAATCGATGTCGGCGCTGCGGCAGGGGTCGATGGTGCTGGTGAAGGACGTGGACTATGCCAGCGTGGAGGAGCAGTTCCACGAGGCCATCTTTACGCACGCCTCCACCTCGCCCAATCTGCAGATCATCGCGTCGCTGGATCTCGCGCGCAGGCAGATGGAACTCGAGGGCTACGAAATGGTGAATCGTGCCATCCAGCTTGCGCTCGATATTCGCCGCGAGGTGAACGGCCATCCTCTGATCTCCAAATACTTCCGGGTGCTGGGCGCGGACGACATGATCCCGGGGGAGTTCCGCAATTCCGGTTTCGTCGACTACCTGTCGCCGGGCAACGACTGGGGAGCGTCGCTTAAAGCCCTGCGCGAGGACGAGATCGCGCTCGATGTCACGCGCCTGACGCTGGTTTGCGGCTTTGCTGGTTTCGACGGAACCCAGTTCAAGGGCATGCTGGCGGCGGATTACGATATCCAGCTCAACAAGACATCGCGCAACAGCGTGCTGCTGCAGACCAACATCAACAACACGCGCAGCGACGTGGCCAACCTGATCAAGGTGCTGGCCGACATCTCCCGCGGCATCGAGGAGCGGTTGAGGCGTGGCGGCGATGCGGAAAAACAGGCCTTCGCGGCCCGGGTGAAGTCGCTGATGGAGATCGTTCCCGATCTGCCCAACTTCAGCTACTTCCACAAGAGCTTCCGCGAGATTCCCTCGAGCATCACCAGCGAAGGCGACATGCGTACAGCGTTCTTCTGTGCGTATCGCGAAGCGGACTGCGAGCACATCAGGTTGTCGAGCCCGGACATCGACCAGCGCCTGAAGGACGGTCCCGAAATGGTGTCGGCGAACTTCGTGATTCCGTATCCGCCGGGCTTCCCCATCATGGTGCCCGGCCAGGTGATCACCGCGGACACGATCGACTTCATGCGCAAATTGGACGTGAAGGAGATCCATGGCTATAACGCGACACTCGGGTTGAAGTTGTTAAAGAACTCGATGCTGGAGCGGATGTAGCACCGAGTGGGGGCGGGCGGCTCGGACCGCCCGCCTTCTAAAATCCCTATGATCTGGCTCGCAGATACGCTCCGGCGCTACCCGGAACTGGCGGTGTTCCTGGTCTTGGGGCTGGGCGCCCTGATCGGCAAGGTCAAACTGGGCAGCTTAAGCCTGGGGACCGTGACCGGCAGCCTGTTTGCGGGGCTGCTGATCGGGCAGCTAAACATACCTGTCGCTGGAACCGCTAAAGCGATTCTCTTTCTGCTTTTCCTGCTGGGCAACGGCTATTCCATCGGACCTCAGTTCTTCCGTTCTCTTCGCGGAGAAGGCCTCCGCTATCTCGCCCTTGCTGGATTTCAGTGTGCGGTAGGAGTTACCGGCGCCGTCATCATCTCCCGGCTGCTCCATCTGGATGTCGGGATGGCGGCGGGCCTGCTCGCGGGAGCTCTCACTCAGTCCCCTGCGATCGGCACCGCCAGTGAAACTATCAATGCGCTGCCTCTGCCCCTGGATCAGCGGACTCTCCTCGTCGCGCACGTAGCGATCGGTGACGCGCTTACCTACCTGTTCGGCACCGCCGGCACCATCTGGTTCCTGAGTCTGATCGCTCCGAAGTTGCTCCGCATCGATCTCGCCGGCGAGGCTAGAAAGCTCGAAAGCCAGTTGCTGATCAACAAGTCGGGCGAGGGCTTGCTCTCGACCTACCAGCCCTTCGCCTTGCGCGCCTATCGCCTGCGCAGTACGGCCATTTCCGGCACGAAGGCGGGCGATTTTGAAAAGTTGTTTCCCGGCGCGCGTTTCTATGTGGAGCAGTTACGGCGAGGTGAGATCGTCATGGAATCGACTCCCGACACCGTGCTGGAGCCGGGCGACATCCTGACGCTCAGCGGGCGCCGGGCCGCCGTCATGCAAGCCGGAGAAGCCGTGGGCGAAGAGGTCGACGACCGGGAACTGTTGGACATGCCCGGCGCCGTCCGGACCATCACCGTGGCGAACCCTGCGGTCATCGGCAAGCCCCTGGGGGAACTGGCGCTGTGGCGCGAAACGCGTGGGATCTTCCTCCGCCGGATCCGGCGCGTCGGGCAGGACATCCCCATCCTGCCCGGCGCCACTCTCAACCGTGGCGACGAGGTGGAACTTGTGGGAACCCAAGACGCCCTCAAGCGCTTCGCCACCACGGTCGGCACGCCGCATCAAACCGGCGTCGCGACCGACCTGGCCGCGGTCTGCCTGGCGGTATTTGTGGGAGGGCTGATCGGCGTGCCCTTCGTGGTGGTCCATGGATTCCGCTTGAGCCTGGGTACCGCGGTAGGCGTGCTGGTGATGGGAATCGTCTTAGGTTGGCTGCATTCGATTCGTCCGTCTTTCGGCCGCGTCCCGGAAGCTGCCAGCACATTGATGATCTCGATGGGGCTGGCCGCGTTCGTCGGCATGAATGGAATGCAGGCTGGCTCGCACTTTGTGGAGGCTTTCAAAGCGCAAGGCGCGCCCTTACTTCTGGGGGGTGTCGCGGTCACGCTGTTTCCGTTGCTATGCTCGGTCCTCTTCGGGCGCTACGTACTGAAGCTGAATCCGATCCTGCTGCTGGGTGCCTGTGCCGGCGCGCAGACCGTCACCGCGGCATTGGCGGAGTTGCAGGAAAAATCAGGTAGCCGCACGCCAGTGCTCGGCTACACCGTTCCGTACGCGGTCGGAAATATTCTGCTCACGATCTCGGGTTCGGTGATTGTTACTCTGCTGTCACGATGACGGTCAATAGTGCAACGAACCCATTTTATACATCGGGTCTCGCAGGTGCCGCATCAGGTCGGCAGCACTCTCCGGTATTCGGGAGAGCAACCTGAACCTGCTTGAGGAGGTAGTTGAATGTTTGAGTGGTTCGTTGAGACCCTGAAGCAATATCCGGAGATCGCCATTTTTATGGCCCTTGGGCTCGGGTATTACTTCGGCAAGTTTACCTTCAAGGGGATCGGCCTGGGCTCGGTTACCGCCACGCTGTTAGCCGCGGTCGTGATCGGACAGATTGGAATTACGATCTCACAGCCCTTGAAGGCGACGGTCTTCCTCCTGTTTCTATTCGCTGTCGGCTACGGAGTCGGCCCGCAGTTCGTTCGCGGCATCGCCAAGGATGGAGTGCCCCAAGCGATCTTTGCAGTTGTGCAATGCATACTCTCGTTGTTCATCCCCTTCGCAATCGTTAAGCTGGCCGGGTACGACCTGGGCTACGCGGCGGGACTCTACTCGGGCTCGCAGACCATTTCCGCCGCCATGGGACTTTCTACCGACGCCATCAACCGGCTCGGAATGGCTGCGGAAGATAGCAAGCGAATGTTGGATGCGATGCCCATCGCCTACGCCGTCACCTATCTGTTCGGGACGGTGGGTTCGGCGCTTGTTATCGCAGTGCTCGGCCCCTGGCTGCTCCGCATCAATCTGCCTGCCGCCTGCAAGGAATACGAAGAGAAACACGGCGGACGATCCCAGGAACTGGGCGGAGCGGGTTCGGCGTGGCACCGCTGGGTAGTGCGGGCATTCCGTGTGCGGCCCAACGGCAAGGTTGTCGGCCTCCGTGCGGTGGAAGCCGAAGCGATGCTCCCGGGCGCGCGCATTTTCGTGCTGCGAGTCTGGCGTAAGAGCGAGATTGAAGAGGCGAGTGCGGACACCGTGCTGCAGGCGAACGACATTGTCGCCGTCGCCGGCACCAGCGAGGCGCTGTTGTCGGTGGCCGCGCAGGGCGCCGAAGAGGTGGAAAATTCCGAACTGCTCAACATGCCGATTGAAGGCGTGGACGTCTACGTGACCAATAAAGCGGTCGATGGAAAGACCCTGGCGGAAGTGGCACAGCTCTCCGCGTCGCGCGGCGTATTCCTACGCAAGATCACTCGCGGCGCCGTCGCCACCTCAATTCCGATTCTGGCGGATACGACGATCAACTGCGGCGATATCCTCACCCTGGTGGGCCGTACCCAGGACACCGCCGCCGCAGCCAAAATGTTGGGCGTTGCCGACCGTCCGACCGATGTCGCCGACGTCGCCTTCATTGGCGGAGCGATCACCATCGGGGCGCTAGTCGGCGCGTTGGTCTGGAAGGTTGGTGGGGTGCCGATCACGCTGTCTACCGCCGGCGGCGCTCTGTTTGCGGGCCTTGTCTTCGGTTGGCTGCGCTCGGTCAAGCCGAAATTCGGACGCATCCCCCCGTCGACGGTCTGGTTCATGAACTCGGTCGGCCTGAACATCTTCATTGCCATCGTCGGCATCTCCGCCGGCCCCGGTTTCGTGAACGGCCTGAAGACGCAAGGCGTCGGCTTGTTCCTGTGGGGCGCGCTGGCCACTACGCTGCCATTAGTGATCGGCATGTTCATTGCCAAGTACCTCTTCAAATTCCACGACGCCATCGTTCTGGGGGCCGTCTCGGGAGCCCGCACGACCACGGCATCGCTGGGCCTGCTTTGCGACCTGGGGCACAGCCAGGTGCCCGCCCTCGGCTACACCGTCACTTATGCCGTGGGCAATACGCTGCTTACGATTTGGGGCATGGTTCTAATCATGCTTCTGAGCTAACTAACTACCGAAAGGACTGATCAGATGACCGTGGAACCAATCGACCTAAAGAGTTTTGAGAAGCTAGGACCATTCGAGATAAAGGACGAGTTGATCAAGCTCGCCAAGAAGAGTTCTCAACGGACGCAGTCGGCCTTTCTGAATGCCGGCCGCGGCAACCCCAACTGGATCGCCACCGCGCCGCGCGAAAGCTTCTTCCTGCTGGGTCAGTTTGCGATCACCGAGAGCAAACGCGTGATGGAGCACCCTGCCGGGCTCGGCGGGATGCCCCAGGCTCAGGGCATCGCGGGCCGTCTCACCGCTTGGCTGGGACAGCATGCGGATATGCCGGGCGCCTCCCTGCTCGGGGAGATGGTGCAATTCGCCGTCAAGTCCTACGGGTTCGAGGCCGACGCTTTCGTACACGAGTTGGTCGATTCCATCATCGGCGATAACTATCCCGTGCCCGACCGCATGCTCGTGCACAACGAGCGCATTACGCACGAGTATCTGATGTGGGCGATGTGCGGCGAGCCGAAGCCGGCCGGCAAGTTCGACCTCTACGCGGTCGAAGGCGGCACGGCGGCGATGTGCTACATCTTCAAATCGCTGAAAGCCAATCGCCTGCTGAATCCCGGCGACACCATCGCGCTGGGCACGCCCATCTTCACGCCTTATATCGAGATGACCCATCTCGAAGATTTCGACCTGAAGGTAGTCAACATCGATGCGCCGCAAACCAACCGCTTCCAGTTCACCGACGAAGAGCTCAAGAAACTGGAAGATCCCAAGATCAAAGCCTTCTTCGTCGTCAATCCCGGCAACCCGACCGGCGTCGCGCTGAGTCAGGAAACCATCTCCAAGATCGCGACTCTGGTGAAGACGAAGCGCCCCGACCTCCTGATTCTGACCGATGACGTGTACGGGACCTTCGTCCCCGAGTTCCGTTCGTTAATGGGCGAGCTGCCGCAGAATACCATCGGCGTATATTCGTATTCCAAGTATTTCGGCTGCACGGGCTGGCGCCTCGGCGTGATTGCGGTCCACGAGGACAACATCTTCGACCGCAAGATCGCTGAGCACTCAGGCACCGTGCTCGCGGCCCTCGACAAGCGCTACGGCACGCTGACCCTCGAGCCGCGTAAGATCAAGTTCATCGACCGCATCGTTGCCGACAGCCGCGACGTTGCCCTTAACCACACCGCCGGTCTCTCGCTCCCGCAGCAGGTCATGATGACCATGTTCTCCCTGGCCGAGCTGATGGACAGCGAGAAGAAGTACCAGCAGGCGTGCTGCGAAATCGTGTATCGTCGCATCCGCGCGCTGCTCGAAGGCCTCGATCTCCAGCTCGGCGAGAACCCGCTTTACGACGCCTACTACGGCTTGATCGATTTCGAGTTCTGGGCCAACAAGAACATCGGTGCGGAGGCTGTCGCGTACTTGAAGAAGCACGTGCACCCGCTCGATCTCGCCTTCCGGCTTGCCGAGGACCATGGGATCGTACTGTTGAATGGAGGCGGGTTCGACGCACCCGACTGGTCGTTGCGGGTATCCCTCGCCAACCTGCCAGATGACGTGTACGACGATATCGGTCGCGGCGTGCGATCCATCGCCCGGAGCTATCGACAGGCGTACGAAGCCTCGAAGGGCGGCTCCTAGAGTCGAGCCTCCTCAACCCAGGGGCACGCCTTGCCGCACTCTGCGCGCAAGGCGTGCCCTCATTGCTCCTGTAGGCGCACGCCCTCGCAACAGCAGCGTGGACTACCATTCCCCTCACGCCAATCGACTCCAAGGTGCGCAGCGCGCGTGCGAACATTCATGCCCGATTCCCGGCGCGGAATCGTAATCAATAAAATAGCTCCGGCCGCCTGGCCCGGGAATCAACCGCGGGGGGCCTATCCTTGAGGGGCATCGACGTTGAAAGCGTCCGTCACGACCTGTTCGGAGGTTTGGCCGCTGGAGTAGTCGCGCTGCCCTTGGCCTTGGCCTTTGGTGTTGCGTCGGGTCTCGGGCCGGCCGCCGGTCTCTACGGTGCGATGGCCACCGGTATCGTCGCGGCGATCTTCGGAGGCACGCCCATCCAGATTACCGGCCCGACCGGCCCCATGACACTGGTGGTCGCCGGGTTGGTCGCCGCAAACACGTCTCCCGACGGCCGCTTCAATCTGCCGCTGATGGCCGGCATCTTCGTGCTGACAGGTCTGTTCCAGATCCTGCTGGGAGTCTTTCGCGCGGGTTCCTACATCCGGTACATCCCGTACCCGGTGATCTCGGGATTCATGAGCGGCATCGGCGTGATCATCATCATCCAGCAGATTTTTCCTTTCATGGGTGTTGTCGCGCCGGCTTCGGATCCGTTCGCCATACTCAACCAGATCTACCCGCTCCACGGCAGCGTAAACTGGAGCGCCGTCGGGTTGGCCGCCCTGGCGGTGGCGATTGCGTACATCCTGCCCCGGTTCACCAAAACGATACCGTCGTCGCTGGTGGCGCTGATGGTACTCACGCTGGTGGCGGCCCTGTTCAAGATGAACGTGCACGTGATCGGCGACATCCCGTCGGGATTTCCAGGCCTGGTGACGCCCTCCTTCACTTTAGGCGGCCTGGGAAAGATGATCGGCCCCGCGATTCAGCTCGGCTTCCTGGGAGCCATCGATTCGCTGCTGACTTCGCTGGTCGCCGATAACATCACCAAAACGCAGCACAACAGCAATCGGGAGTTGATCGGGCAAGGACTGGGAAATATCGCCGGCGCCCTGCTCGGCGGGATTCCCGGATCCGGCGCCACCACTCGAACGGTAGTCAACATCAACGCCGGCGGGCGTACGCGGCTCGCCGGCGTCATCCACGGACTCTTTTTGATGGCGGTCCTGCTCGGCGGATCCAGCCTGGTGAAGTTCGTTCCCAACGCTGTGCTGGCGGGCCTGCTGGTGGTCGTCGCGATCGGCATCATCGACTACCGCGGTATCGGGCACATGCCGAAGGTGCCCAGGACGGACGCTTTTCTGATGCTCCTGGTCCTGCTGCTGACGGTTTTCGCCGGCCTGATTCTGGCGGTCACCACCGGCCTCATCCTGGCGTCGTTCGTCTTTATGAAGAAGCTCAGCGATATCACCGAAACGCAGACCACCCTGACGCCGCTTCAGGACCAGCCGTGGTTTGACGAGGAGGGCATCCCGGAGGAGCTGCGAAACAGCCTTTTCATCAAGCACGTGGATGGACCGCTCTTTTTCGGGTTTGCCAGCCAGTTTCTCGACCTTTCGCGCCAGCTGGCCGGCGGCCGACTCCTGGTGCTCCGCATGGATCGCGTGTCGTACATGGATCAGAGTGGCATTTACGCGCTCCAGGAGGCCCTACTGACTCTGAAGAAGGCTGGGGTCCGCCTGATTATCGTCGGGATCACGATCGCGCACCTCGACGTCCTACGGAGTTTCCGGGTAGTGCCCTACGTGGTCGCCGAGGAAGACCTATTCAAGAATTTTGCGGACTTGAAACAGAACCTGCCCGCAATATTGAATCGGATTGCCGCCCCCCAAGCCGTAGCCTGAGCCGTTTCAATCCGTCCTTGTCTTCCGGGCAGCGTTGGTCTGCCGGCCTACTCCAGGAATCGCACCCGCCCGGTGGCGAGTTCATAGATAGCGCCCACCAGTTTCATCCAGCCCTCTGCCTGTCGCGCCCGGCCTTCCGGTGTATCGAGAATCTGCGCGACGGTCCAGCGCACATTCGCCTCCACCGCCTGCGCGAGTTGCGACTGGGCGTCTGCCTGAGGGTCCACGTTTTCGAGCGCGGGTAACACGCTATCCACCAGCAACTGAATCCGCGAGTGCTGCCGCGCTCCGTTATGCTTCGTTTCGAGCGCGGCGGCTACAGCCCCGCAGCCCTCATGCCCCAGGACGACCACCAGCGGCGTATGCAGATGAACGCCGGCGTATTGGAGGCTGCCGGCGACTTCGGCCGAGAGCACATTACCAGCCACCCGCACCACAAACAATTCGCCGAGGCCCGCGCCGAAGATCAGCTCGGGCGGAACCCGCGAGTCGGCGCAGCCCAGAATCATCGCGTAAGGCTGCTGCCCCTTCGCCAGATCCGCCAGGGTCTCCTGCGGCGCCGACGGAAGATGTGCCTCGCCACGGAGGAAACGCGCGTTGCCGTCGATCAGCCGCTGCAAGGCTTCATCCGCCGTGGGCGTTTGTTTTGCGATTGTCTGTTTCATATCGTTTTGCCGGTTCTACACCTTTAGCAGGAGCCGGCACCCCGGTCGGGGACGGCCGTGCCTGGTAGATGGCGCGGGGGGATGGGCTGTCTCTTTTTTTCATCGGAAGAATACTCTGCATCCGGCGGCATCCGGCGTGAATCGTTGCATCGCCAGATTCTTTGCCGTGCTTGCGCAGAACAACTCCGGGGAGATGATGTACGATTTCGACAGAATAGCGCCATCTTTCCAGGTCGCGGAATTACGCAGTGAGACTACCCGGGTCAGGGCGCTGTTGGGGGTGTTCGGAACCCTGCTGCTGCTGGTCCTGGTTCGCGGTATCTTCTCGCTGGTCCAGGGCCGCGTCGGCGACGCCTGGCCCTTTGTCACTCTTCTGGTCCTGATAACGGGCTATGAGTTTTGGTGGCTCCGATACGTGTTTCAGGCGATCGATACTGCCCAGACTGTGCCGAGGGGAATGCGAACGGCGAACGTCTTCATCGAGTGTCTCCCCCCGACCGCTGCGATATGGTTGCAGGTCCATACTCCGCTGGTTGGGCCACAGCGGGCGCTAACGTCTCCGGCCATTCTGGCTTACTTCGTCTTCATCATTCTTTCCACCCTGCACCTCGATCCCGGCCTGTCCCGCCTTTCGGGCGGATTTTCGGCAGCCGGCTACGCCACGGCCGCCCTCTACGTCTTCCTGCGCTTCCCCGGCGCGGCCGGCAGAGAGCAATTGTTGACCTACGCCACCACGTTCTCCTGCGTCGTTTTACTGCTTCTGGGCGGATTTGCCGCTGGAGCGGTGGCCGCTCAGATCCGGCTGCATGTCATGTCCGCATTGCAAGAGGCGGAGGGCCGCGCCAGAATCGAACACGATCTTGGCGTCGCGCGCACGATTCAGCAAGGGCTCCTTCCCAAGGCGCCGGCGGACATCGAAGGCTGGGACATCGCGGGCTGGAATCTGCCCGCCGACGAGACCGGCGGCGACTATTTCGATTGGCAGCCCCTGCCCGATGGACAGCTCGCCATCACCGTAGCTGACGTGACCGGCCACGGCATCGGGCCCGCGCTTTGCATGGCGTCGTGCCGCGCCTACGCACGTGCGACGTTTGCCGAAGCACCCGGCCTCCGGGACTTCCTGGATAACCTGAATCAGCTTCTGTACCAGGATCTGCCCGCCGAACGGTTCGTGACCATGGCCGCGGGCCTGCTTGATCCAGACAATGATGCCTTAGAGCTCATCTCGGCCGGTCATGGCCCGTTGTTGTTCTATCTCGCGGCGGAAGACCGCTTCCGTAGTTACGATGCCCAGGGACTGCCCCTGGGCCTGATCCCTCACTTCCGGTACGGCTGCCCTCAAACGTTGACGTTCACTCCCGGAGACATCCTCGTGCTTGTGACCGACGGGTTTACGGAGTGGGCCAACGCGAGCGACGAAGAGTTTGGCGCGGCCCGCCTCAAAGCCATCATCCGCGCGAACCGGCATCAGTCTTCATCGACCATTATTTCGGAGTTGCATGCGGCGGTTCGGAAGTTCGCCGGTGCGGTCCCACAGGCGGACGATCTCACCGTGGTGGTCGTGAAGCGGGAGCGGGAATAACCCTGCGGCGCCAGTGCGAGAAAAGTAGATCCAGTACCGCCTGCCGGGAATCATCGGTCTGGACGCCTGCAGTCGACATGCATGCGACGAAAGCCGATGCGGGTGGAGTTTGTCACAAACATCGGGGAGAGATTGCCATGAGCCTAACTATAAATAATCGAACGGTAAATGACGTCAGCATCGTGGACGTAACTGGCCGGATCACGCTCGGTGACGGCGCCAGCAGCCTGAGGGAGGCGCTGAGCACCATGGGGAAGGAAGGATACAAGAAAATCCTGCTCAACCTGGCCGAGACCACCACCATTGACAGCTCGGGACTGGGAGTGCTCGTTTCCGGGTTTGCCTCGATCACCCACCATGGGGGCCAACTCAAACTCGTGAACCTGTCGACCCGGATCCGCGATCTACTCCTGATCACGAAGCTGTTCACGGTATTCGAGGTTTTCGAAGACGAAGCGGCCGCCATACGCAGCTTTGGTGAAGCCACGATGCCGGCAAGCCGGGGCTGAGCCCAGGCTGATTTAGCGGAACATCGCCGGCAGGGCGCGTAGTCGTACCTGCCGCGTCTGGCCCGCGGGTGCCGTACTGTGCCAACCCGCGTGGGCCGGATCGCGCCGCGATCCTGTGCGGCCGATTCGTTCCGTTTGTCGTTGTCGATCCCCTAACCCCTTCCCGCATCCAGCCCTTGAAATCCTCCCGCCTCCACTTTCCTTTCCTCTCCCTCGCGAAAAACTGGATCTGACCCGCTATCCGGGGCATCGTTACCGCGGACGGAGAAGAGAACATGAGTTCGTCATTCCAGAACCATTCAAATCGGCCAATGTGGCCCCTGAAAGTCGTTGCCCTTGGCGCGGCCTTAGCCATGCTGCAGGTCGGATGCGGGGGCGAAAAGAAAGAGGAGGCCACAGCGAAGGCGGCTCCCCCGACCGTTTCGGTGGTGGTCACTTCCGTGGTCCAAAAGACCGTGCCCCTGCTCACGGAATTAACTGCGCGCACCGATGCCAATGATTCGGTGGAAATCCGCGCCCGCGTCAAGGCCTTTCTCACGGAGCAGAAGTATGCGGAAGGCACCATGGTGAAGGCCGGACAGGTGCTCTTCATCCTCGACAAGCGCGAATACGCGGCGCAGCTCTTGCAGGCCAAGGCGCAGCTTTCAAAGGCCGAGGCGGACCTCGCCCAGGCCCAGGACCGAACCGTGGTCGAGACCGCCCAGGCCAACCTCGGGATCGTGCAGGCGCAGTTGAATAAGGCCGATCTCGACGTGAAGCGGCTCAAGCCACTCGCCGAGCAGCAGGCCGTCCCGCAACAGGACTACGACAACGCGCTGGCAGCGCAGCAGGGCGCCCGGGCCGACGTCACGGGGAAGGAGGCGTCGGTGAGTACCGCCAGGGTGAACCAGACGGCGTCCATCCAACAGGCGAAGGCGGCGATTGAAGCAGCCAACGCCGCGGTTCGCCAGGCGGACCTGAACCTGGAATACTGCACCATCACCTCGCCCATCGACGGCATCGCCGGCACGCGCCTTGTGGCGCCCGGCAACCTCGTGGGGCAGGGTGAGGCCACCCTGTTGACCACCGTCTCCAACATGAATCCGATGCGCGTCTATGTGAGCATCAGCGAGCGCGAATACCTGATGTATTCGAAGTTGAAGGCGGACGGCAAGCTCAGCAACCGCGGTGGCGAACTGGAGTTGATCCTCGCCGACGGCTCCGTGTTCCCCCAGAAAGGGCGCGTGATTATCGCTGACCGCGCGGTGGATCTCAAGACCGGCACCATGAGCTTCGTGACGGAGTTCCCGAACCCCAACGCACTGCTGCGTCCCGGGCAATTCGGCCGCGTCCGACTGGCCGCCAGCACCGCGGAGAACGCTCTCCTCGTGCCGCAGAAAGCCGTTACCGAGATTCAGAGCACCAAAGTGGTGTACGTGGTGGATTCCGCCAACAAGGTGGCGCTGCGCAGCGTCACGCTCGGCGACAGGGTTGGGCAGGATTTCATCATCACCGACGGCGTGAAGGCCGGAGAGCGGATTATCGTCGAGGGCATACAGAAAGCCCGCCCCGGCGATACCGTGAATCCCACCGAACAGCCCGTTAGCGCAGAGACAGTCGCCGTAAAAAGGGGTGCATAGTCATGGCTAAATTCTTCATTCACCGGCCCGTCTTTGCAATTGTCATTTCTCTGATTCTCATGATCGCCGGCGGCGTCAGCATCACCAGCCTGCCGATCGCGCAGTATCCGCCAATCTCTCCCCCCACAGTGGAGGTGGAAATCAACTACCCCGGCGCCAACGCGGAGACTGTCGAGCAGTCGATTGCCACCAACGTCGAGGCCGAAGTTAACGGCGCCGAGAACATGCTCTACATGTCCTCGAAGTCGTCGAGCGACGGCCGGTACGTGCTCACCTGCACCTTCAAAGTGGGCGCCAATCTCGACCTGGCGAATGTGGACATCAACAACCGCGTCAACAAGGCGACCGCCAAGCTGCCTCAGGAAGCCATCAACTACGGCATTTCGGTGAAGAAGAAGTCTCCCGATATTCTGCTGGCGCTTTCCATCTACTCGCCGAACAGCACGTACGACGAGACCTTCCTCTCCAACTACACTTCCATCAATCTCGTGGACCCGATCGCCCGTATCAGCGGCGTTGGCTCGACCATGATTGTGGGCCAGCGCGACTATGCCATGCGCTTCTGGGTGCGCCCCGACAAGCTGGCCAAGCTGGGGCTGACCGGTAACGACCTGGCCAACGTCATCAAAGAACAGAACCTGGTGGCGCCCGCGGGACAGGTGGGCCAGCCGCCGGCCAAGACCGGAACCCAATTCCAGTACACGGTCAATGTCAAGGGCCGCCTGACCGATCCCAACGAGTTTCAGGACATGATCGTGCGCACCCAGTCCGATGGCTCGATCCTCCGCATGAAGGACGTTGCGCGCGCGGAACTGTCCGGCAAAAGCTATACCAGCTATGGCAAGAAAGACGGCATTCCCGCAACCGTCCTGATCATCTACCAGCTCCCCGGCGGCAACGCCATCGAGACTGTGAAGAACATCCGGACCTTTCTCGATGGCGCTGAAAAGAACCTGCCGGCCGGGCTGAATTTTCGCGTATCCCTGGATACCACCAAATTTGTCTCCGTGGCCATCGAGCAGGTATACCACGCTCTCGTAGAGGCGGTCGTCCTGGTTTTGATTGTGGTGTTCATCTTCCTCGGGAATATCCGTGCAACCTTCATCCCGATGCTGGCGGTGCCGGTCTCCCTGGTAGGTACCTTCGGCGCCTTCGCAATGCTCGGGTTCTCCATCAACACCCTCACTATGCTGGCCCTGGTGCTGGCGGTGGGTATCGTCGTGGATGACGCCATCGTCGTGGTGGAGGCTGTGGAACACCACATCGAACACGGTCTGAGCCCGATGGCGGCGACCGAAAAAGCCATGGAAGAGGTCAGTGGACCGGTGGTGGCAATCGGCCTCGTGCTTTGCGCGGTGTTCGTGCCTGTCTCCTTCATGGGCGGCATCGTGGGCCAGTTGTACCGGCAGTTCGCGATGACGCTTTCGATCTCCGTAATGCTATCGGTAATCGTCGCCCTCACCCTGACACCCGCGCTCTGTCAAATGATGCTTCGGCCGCGCAAGGAAATGCGCGGCCCTGTGGGAGCTTTCCTGCGCTGGTTCAACAAGCTGTTCAACAAGACGACCGACGGGTACATCGTCGGCGTGAGATTCTATATTCAGAAGGTCGCGATCGGGCTCGCCTGCCTGGCGGGCCTCTGGTTTGGAGCGGGCAGCCTGCTCATGTCTCTGCCAACCGGCTTCGTCCCCATCGAAGATCAGGGCTACTTCTTCGCCGTCTTCACCCTGCCCGACGGCGCTTCCATGGAACGTACGGAACAGTTGACCAAACGCGCCGAGGCAGACCTGAAGACCATTCCGGGAGTGGAAGAAGTGCTCACCACCGGCGGTCTCAACCTGTTGACCAACGCCTACACCTCGAACAATGCGTCGATTATCACCATGCTCAAACCGTGGGAGGATCGCAAGAGTAAGGAAGAGCAGCTCAAAGCCATCCTTGCGGCGGCGCAGAAGAAATTTGCCGCGTATCCGGAGGCACTCTCGCTGGTGTTCCCTCCGCCCTCCATCAGCGGCCTCGGCAACGCCTCGGGCTTCGTCTTCGAAATGCAGGACAGAGTCGGCCGTTCGCCGCAGGCGCTGGCGGAGACCAAAGCCAAGTTTATGCAGGCGATGTCGAAGCGCAGCGAGCTTACCGGCCTTTACTCCGGCTACAGCACCACCGTGCCGCAGATCAAGCTGGACATCGACCGCGACAAAGTGCGCACCTTGAACATCCCGATCAGCAACGTCTTCCAGGGCCTGCAGATTTACCTCGGCGGACTCCAGGTGAATGACTTCAACCTCTTCGGACGAACCTATAAGGTGATGCTTCAGGCCGAGCAGGACTTCCGCAAAAACCCGGAGAGCATCAACGACATCTTCATCCGCTCCAACGACAATTCGATGGTGCCGATGTCCACGGTCAGCCGCATCGATATGACCACCGGTCCCGACATTCTGCAACGCTACAACATGTTCCGGACGGCGGAGATCAACGGCGCCAACGGCCCCGGCATTTCGACCGGAGCCGCTCTCGGCATCATGGAAGATCTGGCCGCGAAGGAACTCCCGCAAGGCTACTCCTATGAGTGGACCAGCATCGCCTACCAGGAGAAAGCCGCCGGCGGGTCGCAGGGACCGATCTTCGGTATGGCCATGGTCTTCGTGTTCCTCGTGCTGGCCGCGCAATACGAGAGTTGGGCGGTGCCCTTCAGCGTGTTGCTGGGACTGCCCATCTGCGTCTTAGGCGCTTTCCTGGGCGTTAAGCTCGCCGGCCTGGAAAACAACGTCTATGTCCAGATCGGTATTGTGGCGCTCATGGGCCTGGCGGCGAAAAACGCGATTCTGATCGTGGAGTTCGCCAAGGAAAACCACGAGCGCAAAGGACAGGCCCTGACGGCAGCGGCCATCGAGGGCGCGAAACTCCGCTTCCGTCCCATCATGATGACGGCCTTCGCGTTCATTCTGGGCGTGCTGCCGCTGGTAAGGGCGACTGGCGCCGGAGCAGGAGCGCGGGTCAGCATCGGTGTCGCGGTGTTCGCCGGTATGCTTTTTGCCTCCACCGTCGGCCTCTTCTTCATTCCGATGTTGTACGTGGTGGTTCAAAGCGCGGCTTACGCTGTCGGCGGTAACAAGAAGGCGATCCAGGGTACGGTCGGGGCGGTGCCTGCCCTGGCGGGAGGACACGACTAATGCGCTCCAAACTGCTCGTCACCTGTACTGCCATCGTCCTTTCCAGCTGTACGGTGGGCCCGAATTATAAGCGACCTGCCGTGGTTGCGCCGCCGCAGTTCCGCGGCGGCGAGAACCAGCCTTCTCAGGTCTCCCTGGGCGAGATCAAGTGGTTCGACCTCTTCCAGGACGAGACTCTGCGCGGCCTCATCCAGGAGGCGGTCAAATCCAACTACGATGTCCGCATCGCCGCGCAGCGGGTGCTCCAGGGCCAGGGCCAATTGACGGCCACCCGCTCCGCGATCTTTCCGCAAATCGGCGCGCAAGCCGACGCCGGCCGGACCGGCGTGAAATCGCCCTTGCAATCCTGGGCAGGCGCGTTCGGCGTCGCGTCCTGGGAAATCGATCTGTTCGGGAAACTGCGCCGTGCCACCGAGGCCGCGCGCGCCGATCTTCTGGCAGCCCAGGAGAACCAGAAGGCCGTGATGCAGGTGTTGGTGGCGCAGGTCGCGTCCGCCTATTTCGACCTTCGCGAGTATGACTACGAACTCGAAATCTTGCGCGAGTCCATTAAGACCCGGCAGGATTCCGTCAGGCTGGTAGACTCGCGCGTACAGGGTGGCGTCTCTAACGCACTCGATCTCGATCAGGCCAAAACCTTGGTAGCTTCCGCTCAGGCCAACGCCGCCCTGCTGGAGCGCTCCCAGGAGCAGATGGAGAACCTGATCAGCTACCTGCTGGGCCGGCCGCCGGGCCCCGTCGCGCGCGGCAGAAGCCTCATCGAACAGCCGCAGCCGCCGCAGGTGCCCGCCGGTCTGCCCTCGACCCTCCTCGAACGGCGACCCGATTTGCGGGTGGCCGAGGAGAGCCTGGTCGCGGCCAACGCCCGTGTGGGCGTGGCCAAAGCCGCCTTCTACCCCAGCATCAGTCTCACCGGCTCCGGCGGATACCAATCGACCGACCTGCTCGGTCTCGTCCAGCGTGCCGGATTCTCTTACGGCATGGGCGGCATGGTCGATCTTCCCATCTTTGACGCCGGCAGGCGCAGAGGCAATTACAAGGTCGCCCTGGCGCAGCGCGAGGAGTTCGCGACCGCCTATGAGCAAGCTGTCAACGGCGCCTTCCGCGACGTCTCCGATGCGCTCATCGGCTATCAGAAAACCCGTGAGTACAGCGCCAACCAGTTGGTCCTGACCGAGACCTTGCGCCACCAGACCCGTCTGGCCAACTCGCGCTACACCGGTGGCGTGAGCAGTTATCTGGAGGTGCTCGACACAGAGCGCCAGCGGCTGACGGCAGAGCAGGAGCTTGCCCAATCCCAGAGAGACGTGCTCACGTCTCTGGTGCAACTCTACAAGGCTCTTGGCGGTGGTTGGCAGTAGCGGCGGCAGTAGACTCGTAGCGAAAGGAAACTGCCGCTTCCTGTTGGGCGGGCTGGTCGCCTTGTTGGTGGCCTTCCCGTTCCTGGAGAGTGTGGCGAAGCCGCTGGTGCTCGTGATTCCGCTCACCGGCGTGTTCGTCACAGCTGTGGTGGTGGCCGATGCCGAACCGCGTCACGTCCGCCGCGCCATTCTGCTTGCCATCATTCAGGTCGCACTGACCGTGGCGTCGCTGGTTCAGCGGGAGGAGCGCTTCACCTATCAGGCCGGCGTCGCGCTCGCCTTGGCGGCTGAGGTGGTGCTGATCCTGTTCTCCACCTTGTGCGTCCTGCGCTACGTCCTGCGCGCCCGGTTCATCAGTCGCGATCAGATCGATGCCGGAATCTGTATGTACCTCATGTTCGGCTTCGCCTTCGGCGTTCTGTTCTATATGGTCAATATCCTCGAGCCGGGAAGCTTCGCCGCTGCCAACGAGCCTCCCGGCCATACCCCCGACCTGATGTATTTCAGCTTCGTCACACTGACGACGCTGGGCTACGGCGATATCACGCCCCGAACCAGCGGGGTGCGGACTCTGGCTGTGCTCGAAGCCCTGATTGGAATGCTCTACATCGCGATCTTCATGGCCCGCCTGGTTTCCATGGGTACCAGTAAGGACGAGACGGAGAGCGACTGAATCGCGATTTCGGCGAAATTGGCCGGAGAAAAATGTTGAACCCCAGCGGTCAGGGTGGAATCACGTCCATGGATGGCTAACAAGCTGATTCTCGAGGGCGTCAAAGCCATGACGCTGACCGTTGCCACCTTGTTTCCCATCATCAATCCGTTGGGCGTCGCGCCCATCTTTCTCAACCTCACCAGAGCCTATCCGGAATCCGTGCGGAAAGTTCTCTCCGGCCGGATCGCGCTCTATGGGTTCCTCCTGCTGGGAGGGAGCCTCGTGATCGGGTCGTCGGTGCTTTCGTTCTTCGGCATTTCCCTGCCGATCGTCCAGATCGCCGGGGGATTGGTGATCGCGCATACCGGGTGGACCATGCTCAACCAGGAAAGTAGCAGTGCCGCGGAGGGGCACACGACGGGCACCGCGCAAGACGCACTGCAGCACGCCTTCTATCCGCTGACTCTGCCACTCACGGTGGGGCCCGGCTGCATCTCGGTCACGGTGGCGTTCGGCGCGCACATTCGCCAACAAAGTACTGTGGATCGCACCGACCTCATCGCGCCGCTGGCCGGTGCCATCGCGGGCATGATCGTGGTTTCCGTTCTTTTGAAGCTGTGCTATCAGCATGCCAGTAAACTGGCGGGGTTCCTGGGCCCCACGGGGACCAACATTCTGGTGCGCCTCTCGGCGTTTCTGCTGCTGGCCCTGGGCGTCCAGATCATGTGGAACGGATTCAGCTCATCGCTGACGTCTCTGCTGACCAAGGCTGCGGCGGACTGACGCATGATCCGGACCATCATCCGGAGCATGATCCGGACATCGACGGCCCCACTGGCTGTGCTTGTAGCTTGCCTGACCCTCCACTCGCAGGACCTGTCCCCGCGCGCCTACCTGATTACACCGACCGGTTCGCACGCGGTGATCCTCTCCTCGTCCTTCAACAGCGGCAACGTCCTGGTCGATCCCAGCGTGCCGATCGAGGACGCAAAGGGAAGTTTTCAAGTGCAGGTACTCGGCTATTATCAGTCGTTCGGCTGGCTCGGGCGCTCGTCGAATCTCACCGTCATCGTTCCCTACGCGCGCGGCACTTTCTCCGGCACTGTGAAAGACTCATTCACCGACGCTTACCGCTCCGGCCTGGCCGACACGCGCGTTCGTTTTGCTGTGAACCTGAAGGGCGGCCCCGCGATGGGGATTCGCGAGTTTCTCAAATGGAATGAGAAACGTCTCTTGGGCGCCAGCCTCACCATATCCATCCCGACAGGCCAGTATGACTCGGCCCGCGTCGTAAACACAGGAACGAACCGCTGGGGCTTCAAACCCGAACTGGGCTACACACGCCGCTGGGGACACTGGGTGCTCGATGGCTACGCGGGGGCCTGGTTTTTCACCGCGAACAACGCCTTCTTTCCGGGACAAAGTCACCGCACCCAGAAACCGAGTGGTGCAATCGAGGGACACCTGGGCTACTATGTGCGGCCGCGTCTGTGGGTCTCGATGGATGGCAACTTCTGGGTTGGCAACCGCTCAACTGTCAACCAGATCGAGAAGCCGGACCAGCAGCGCGACTCCCGTGCCGGCGTTACCTCATCGGTGCCAATCACCCGCAATCAATCCGTAAAAGTCAGCTATAGCCGGGGCGCTTATGTCACCAAGGGCGGAGCCTTCCGGACCCTGAGCGTCGGGTGGCAGTACTCGTGGATCACGCTACAGTAATGCCGGCCTATCGCCCGGAGCGGGCCGAGCCCCGCGCGACCCAAAAACTAAGCCACCGCCAATCACCCTGGCATGTTAGCCAACGGAATCGAGCTGGATCGATACGTTTGCGACATCGCCAGTAGATCAGACGAGTTCTCCGGGGATTCAGCAGGGCGCGTCCAGCAGTTCGCGAACCCGACTCACCAAGACCGAAGGTGGGAACGGTTTTTGCAAAAAATCGATTCCCGGCCCCAGGTCCTGCTGCGTGTCCAGGATAGTATCGGTGTACCCCGAAACGTAAAGCACCCGGATGCTGGGTCGCGACGCTTGTAACTGCTGCGCCAGCGCGGGCCCGTTCATGCCCGGCATCACCACATCAGTCACCAGCAGGGCAACATGGCCTTGAAATTCGCGACACGCCCTCTCGGCATCTTCACCGGTGGACGCCTCCAGCACTGTGTAGCCGTTTGCTCGCAGCACCTGTGCGACCAAAGCCCGCAGCGCGTCCTCATCTTCCACCAGCATCACCGTCTCAAAGCCCTGGACGGTCGGCACCGGCGCGCTCGGAACGGCGGGCTCGAACTCGACATCGGTGACTTCCGGTAAACAGATGCGAAACGTGGAGCCGCGACCGAGGTGCGTGACGACATCAATCGTCCCTCCCGCCTGCTTGATGATTCCGTAAACGATCGAGAGTCCCAATCCCGTGCCCTTGCCCGGCCCTTTTGTTGTAAAAAATGGCTCGTACAGGTGCGCCAGTACATCTGCCGTCATTCCCGTCCCCTGGTCTCGCACCTCAAGCGTAACCGCCGCTCCGTCTGCGGTTTCCGCCTGACCCACCTCGATTGCGAGTATTCCCCCGTCCGGCATGGAGTCCTGAGCATTAATGGCGAGGTTGACTAAGACCTGTTCGATTTGGCCGAGGTCAACCTTGACTCGGGCCGGATCCCGGCGCTTGGTGACAGTCACCACAATTCTTTCACCAATCAGGCGATACAGCATCTGTTCCATCTTTGCAACGACATCGTTGAGATCCACGATGCGTGGTTGTACCACCTGACGGCGGCTGAAGGCCAGGAGTTGATGGGTAAGGACAGCCGCCCGTTTTGCCGCTGTACAAATGGCTTCCGCTTGAGATCGCAGGGAAGGCTGGTCAGTCGTCGCTTTGAAGATCATCTCGCCATAACCCGAGATCACGGTCAGCAGGTTATTGAAATCGTGCGCCACGCCGCCCGCCAGCCTGCCGACGGCTTCCATTTTCTGAGATTGTCGAAGCTGTTCTTCAAGGTGCTTTCTCTCGTCAACGTCTTCCACGATGGAGATAAAGTACTGAGGTTCGTTCTTCAGCCCGCGTGCCACCGCAACGGTGAGCTGAATCCAGATCAACGAGCCGTCCTTGCGGATGTAACGCTTCTCCATGGCATACGTGGCAAGCTCTCCGGCAAGTGCTTTACGAACCAGGGCCATATCGGCGTCCAGATCCTCGGTGTAAGTTATATCCTGAAACGTAAGGTGTGACAGCTCCTCGCGGGTGTAGCCGACGATATCGCAGAGTTTCTGGTTGACCCGGAGCCACTGCCCATCCAGCCCCACATGCGCGATGCCCACGGCTGCTTGCTCGAAGGTCAAGCGGAATCGCTGCTCGCTTTCCTGAAACTCGGCGGTCCGTATCCGGACTTCACGGAACAGGGTGCGATTCCATGCGTACGCTAAAAAGATGCCTCCAACCGATCCAGCCAAGGTCAGGGCCATGCCAGCCAACGCCGTGAGCTTCCAACTGTACGAGGCATCTAGAATCGCTCGCCGCGCATCGGCGGAGACGTCCGTGGCGAGAGCTTGCGCAAGCCGCACACTCGCGAGTTCGCTACTCACCACAAGGAACCCCGCCAGTACAAGACCGCCGGCCCCAATTGCGGTTGCAATCCAGCGCCAGGTTGGCTCAGCCACCGCTGGTGGCTGAAAATACCGCCATTTCAAACGCTCCAGCCTTCGTGACAGGATTGCCAGCACCGGAGCGTTTATCACCAGGGCTTGTGCCAGCGCGCCGATCCACCAACCCTGCCAGATCGCCAACGTTTCAGCAGCCGAAAGCCCGTGCGCCTCGCTCCAGATGAAGGAACCGGTTGAACCCGCTACCGCTGCGACAAAGGACACGACAATGAACCACATACCGCTCTTCGGATGGTGCAAGTCGAACGGGAGGCGCGTGGTGCGGTATGCGAGCGCGTATACCGCCAAGGCGAGAGGGTCAACCAGGGCAAACATGCAAGCCGACTTTAACGGCATCCCCGCGTACATGGACAAGGTCCATGTGGCTAGATACGCGGCAAGAAAGGCCCACTCGAAGCCGAGCCAAAATACCATCCACACGCAGATAATCAACGGGGGGTATATGGTCATCGAGAACCGGATTGGACCGAGCTGAACCGGTATCCCGTTCCATCCCATGTTCACTTGGTAAATGCCCAACCCTATGCAAAGCAGCGTGGCAGCCAGCCAGCAAATCAGCAGAATCCATGCCGGTCTGGAACGAGGGATCTTCCGTAGCGTTCCTGCCAAAGAAAGCGGTCTCCAGAGGCTAGGCCCCTCGCCCATCTCATGAACCGCGGCGGTGTTCGGAGATGCCATACGTTGGATTATGTCATCACTGCGTCAGCCGCGCTCGCGAGGAGAGACGAGCCGGTGCGAGTGCTGCGGGCGGCTCGCTCGGAGTGGATTCAGGTCCTGCCCGCCAACCCGCTCGCAGCGAGATCACGACTCTTGAGATCACGCCCACTGGTGGGAATCCCGTAGTGGGAAGCGCGAATTGATCAGGGCTTTTGGGGACCAACTGGGGGGCGACGCATGGAAGCAAACCTCCGCCATAAGGCCGGGGGTTTATTTTGTACCGCATGGAATGGTGAGCGCGGTAGGAATCGAACCTACAACCTACTGATTAAGAGTCGCAATTCCATTCAGCGAAGAATCAGCAACTTACGGCTATTATTGTTAATAAATCAATGGGTTAGATCGACAAGCAACTACTTTGTCCTACTCAGCTTTCCCCTCGGTTTCTCCCTCTTCATGTCAAAGGGGCGACAAAGTCAAGAGGCTTCGTTCCGAGTTGGTTTGTGCCCCCAGGACCAGACCGGCAGGCCGGCACTGATGCCGCTTTTTACAGGGTGCGCGACTCTGCGACGGCTTTCTGCTGTTAACGGAGACGAGCGGCAAGCCGCAGAACGCCCCGCGATGGCACCGCTTGTGCGCACGGGTTGAAAGTGAAGGCACGGCATTCTTCCCGGAGAATAATGCGTACTCGAATGCTCGGCCCCGGCCAGACTCTGCCAGGCGGATCGGCGAGCGCTCGCTGCCGCGATCCGGTCGCGGATGCTGGGGCCGCCGTTCGGGATGACTGCCGTGCAACGGATAACAGGCGCTGCCACTGCCGCTAAGGTTGCCGAGGCGCTACTGTGCCTCTCGCTGGAGGGCTGCTCGCCGGCCGGAATGGCCTCATGCCTGGAGGTCGTCGCGGATGCCGCCACGGCGCGTCCTTCGCTGGAGGAAAGCGTTCGATTGGTGATGACCGGACCGGAAGGCCAAGCCTACCACCGGGACACGGCTGTAGTCGTGCAGGATCTGTTCGCCGTGCGGCGCACAGTGTCCCGGTGGCGGGCTACGCGGTGTACCAGGGCAGCCGGCTCTTAGAGGAATTGGGCAGGCGGATGGACGTGTTTCCGAGCCCGCATGTGCGGGTCTTCCTGAATCTGGCGAGGAAGTCCGGCGAGATGGGCAGCGACGCTGAGGTGGTCGCCGGTTTCCTCCACCGCTTCAAGCTTTACAACTGGCCGGCGGACTGCCGGCTGCCGGAACTTTGCTACGACAGACGCGCCCTCGCCGCCACTGCCGACTGTCCCGTCGCGCTCCACGCCAAGTGCATCGTCGCGGACGAGCGGGAGACGTTCATATCGTCGGCGAACTTCACGGAGGCTGCGCAGCACCGGAATGTCGAAGTCGGTGTACTGGTCCCGTTCATTAGCGACGGGTCGGCAGGCGGCCGAGTTCTTCTCGACGCTGGTCCGCGAAGGATTCTGCGTGCGCGCCGGGTAGAACGGTTGGGGACACTGCCTTATCCCAGGAGCCAGTTTCCATCTCTTGATCAAATGCGGGACGCAGCTTTACTTCCGAGCCTTCGCGAAGACTGAGGTCTCAAGCGTGGTCACGAACTGTTTGAGGGAGATACCAAACGCCGCGCAGAACTCTCGGAGCTCGATTACGTCGATCCTTCGTTCCCCGCGCTCGCACTTGCTCACAAAGCTCTGGGTCTCGCCAATGCGCGCTGCAAGGCCCATCTGCGTGAGACTCGCACGCCGTCTCGCTTGGCGGAGCGCCTTCAGGAACGAAGCGTAGTGGGCCGAATGAATTGACTTCTGCATTGCGTGGCGGACCGCAATGGACTACGCTAAAGGCTGTATTGGAATAGTCCAACAACGACTATTTACGTTTGGGGGCGCTTGCGGGTCTAAGCGGTCGCGCGGTCAGTGGGTGCTGAACTGTCGTGGCTTGCACGCAACGACTCCATTCAAGCGCTGGCTATGAGCGATGACTCTCAATTAAGCATGTTGGAGAAGTTTGAGACGGACGCAGCTCGATCGCTGCTCGGCCAGTTGCTACAGGACTCGCAGCTCTACACCCAAAGCCAGGACTACAAGGATTTGCTCGACTTCGTCATCCGGCTCCGCAACTTCGCGCCGTTCAACGCCATGCTGCTGCAGGTACAGAAGCCCGGGCTCAGATATGCGGCATCTGCGTATGACTGGCAAACGCGTTTTGGCCGTGAGCCCAAAGAGGGAGCACGGCCGCTCCTGATTCTCTGGCCGTTTGGTCCAGTGGCCCTGGTTTACGATTCCATGGACACCGAGGGACGGCCACTCCCGAGAGATGTGGCGTCCTTCTTCGCTCACGGGCACATTGATCCCGGGTCGATGGGCTCGTTCATCCCCCTGATGAATAGGAAGAACATCGAGTGGTATCTGGTCGACGCCGGAGACCAACGCGCTGGGTCAATCCGAGTTCTCAAGTACGCATCTAACGACCAGGAGGCCACGAGATACCGCATCTCTATCAATCGCAATCACGAGACCGCCGTCCAGTTCACGACCCTGGCCCATGAACTGGGGCACCTCTTCCTGGGACACCTTGGAGCAGACAAGAAGCTCAGTGTTCCGGTACGGAGTCGTGGGGAGCATGCTCAGCGGGAACTTGAAGCTGAATCAGTGGCGTATCTTGTGTGCGAGCGGAATGGAGTGGTGTCGGCTTCAGAGAGATACCTGGCGAGCTTCGTCAAGGAGAACACAACGATCGAGCAGATCGACATTTACCACGTGCTTCGTGCGGCCGGGCAAGTGGAGGCGCTGCTTGGCTTGACGGCACACACAAAATACGAAAAGCGCGCATCCCGAAGAAGTTGAGCGATTTCTCGTCAGGCATCGGTTGTAACGAGAGGGATTGCTCGTCCACTTGGCTGTCGCCGTGCGTAGGCTACGATCTTCGCACCGTGGGGTTTTCAGCGTACGGGTTCTTCGCCATCGCACCGTCCTTCGCGCCCGAGGCGCGCAAGAAATGCGTCGCGGTCTTGTGCCCGAGACCGCGCGACCCGAAGTGCACGCCAATCCAGACGCGGTCCTTTTCGTCGGCGAAGATGTTCACGTAGCGATTGCCGGATCCCACGGTCCCGAGCTGCTGTCGCGCCATCTCTTTCAAGGGCGCCACCGCCGGCAGTGACCAGGTGGCATCATCGAACAACTCGTGGTCCACGCGCTCGTCGTTCTTTCGCCCCATGCCGAAGCTGATGATCCGGAATACGTCGTCCATGATGGCCGCAATATCCCGGCGCACCTCGCCAGCGTCGGCATCGGTAAGCATGGCCTTGTTGCCGCAGGCGATGTCGTAGCCGACTCCTGAACGGCTGATCCGATCGCGATAAGCCACGACACCGCCGATCGGCACGGCGTATCCCTTATGGTGGTCGGCCATCATAGCGACGCGATCCGTGGTGCGCGCGCAATTCTTGATCTGCGCGAGAGCTCCTTCGTCAACAGGAGATCCCCATACCGGGATGTTGTCGATTAGCTGCATCATCACTCCTCATCCACCTTGCTCGTCACTGCCAGTTCCAGTTCCTTCCAGTGATCGCCCGGGGGCGTCGGCGGCGGCCACCCAGTCCGCCAGCGGCCTGCCGTCCTTTCTGGCCCACTCGATCGCCGCGGCGATGATCGCATGCCTGGTGTCGGACAGGCCGGACAGCGATTCGAGGAACCTCACCAGCCGTGCTACGTGGGATCGGAATGCGCCGTGCGTGGGAGTGTGACCTTGGGAGAGGAACGCTAACAGGGCCACCAGACTCGACATGGCGCGCGCTTCCGGGTTGTCTCCTGGCGCGCCGCCATCGGAATGCATGCGGGAAGCGAGCCCCAATAGCCGATCCTCGGCGGATTCTGACGGAAGTATTCGACTCGGAAGAGAGGACAGTCCAAAGGCGCGAACCAACCTCGTCGAAGCGCTCACGCTGTTCTTCGAAACCGCCTCCCCGTCCGAAGTCGCCCGCCGTCTTCACAACGACCTCTTCGTGACTCAGGCCGGGTTCCGGTTGAGTAGGCTTCGGGCTAACTAAGGCGCTCCGATGAGCAATTCCACGCTCGCCGTCGATGTCCCGAGCGTTGCTGTCAGGACCCCGGGTACGAACTGCGTAGGGTCGAAAGATTTGGGAATGATCGGAAAGACCGCGCTCTCTTTCCCCTCCGTCACGGTGACCGCCGCTGGAACATCAACAGGCCCCTTGGCGCTGAGGGAAACCGTGATCCCTCCAATCGGAGACGGGCCGCTCAGCGACACCGTAGCCTTGCCTTCAGCAACGAGGGGCGTCGGAACGGTAAGTCCAGTCAGCGTTATGGAATTCCCCGGCAGCTCCCACGTGTCGTTCAAGCGGACGGAGATCTGCGCAGGTCCGGTTATGAAAGATACTCCGCCAAACATCACCACCCGGTCGCGCGCAAAATCGTAGACCATCTGGTGCGCTCCGCGATCTCGCGGCCCAATGTTCTGTCGCTGCGTCCAGAACTTCCCGCTCCATTCCCACGTGTCTTTCAGAGTGCCTAGCGTAGCCTGCGCTTTCGCTGTGGACAAGTTAAAGCCTCCGAACAGGATCGTACGAGTCCCGGCAAACACCATCGCGGCCTCGTCCCGGGGCTGGGGACCGGTGTCTGCAACGCGCGTCCACGCGTCGCCATTGAACTCCCAGGTCTCGTTGAACAGTGTGACGGTATCCGCCGCTCCGCCGAAGAGGACGATCCGCGCGCGAATGTTGTCGTACGCCATCGAGGCTGCCGTCCGGCTGGACGGACCGTCGTTCGCGGTTTGAGTCCAATCGCTGCCGTCCCATTCCCACGTGTCCGTGTTGCCTTTCCCCCCGAACAGCACGACTCGCTGGCGACCACTGTCGTAAGCCATGCTGCAACCGCCTCGCGCCGCAGGCCCGGTGTCGGCCACCTGCGTCCAGGCCTGGCCGTCCCAGGCCCAGGTATCGCCGCTAGGCGTTCCCTCTCCCAGCGGGAGGAACTCTCCGCCGAATTGAATCGTTTGCCCCCGTGCGGCATCGTAAGCCATCGCGTGTGACCCGCGAGAGGCCGGACCGATATCTGCCACTTGCGTCCAGAATTCGCCGTTCCATTCCCACGTATCCCCGAGTGGGTCGCCGGAATCGGAGAATCCGCCGAACATCACTGTGCGCATCCGCGCGCTGTCGTAAGCCATGGCGTGTTGTTCGCGGGGCATCGGTCCCATATCCTGTTTTTGCGTCCAAAGCAGCTTAGCCATCGTTCCTCACCCCTCTGCCGCGTCACGGGCGCTTCAGTCTACCAGATTGGGCACGAATCATTAGCGAAGCGCTCTCGGCCGCCCTCGCGCACCATGCGCGGCCCTGGAAGCAACCTGCCGATCACTACCGCCCGGGTGCTCGCCTTGATAAGCCGCACCAGGATATGCGAATCGGGACGGAGTGTGATTCTCCGGCGCCAATCTCACCCGGTGATTTTGCTTACTGGACGCAACGACCATCTCTTCCCCAACGTTGCCAACGGGAGAATCGCCTCCATCCAGCGAACGGCTCACCAATACCGATCGCGAACTCCCCAGGAACGGCGCTCGAGGTAGTCTCACCGGATCGCTTCCACGAAGTCCGCTCCAAGTCAAGTTGACGGGAAACGCTATCCGTCGATGTGGCCACTGCCAACCCGCCCAGCGAATCGCATGAGCCACCAAGATCCGCGTCGGGCGGCTGCGTTGGGACGGGTTACTCCTGCTTCGGTTGAAGCGCGCAGACCAGCCGATCCGCGCACCGCTCCTCGATCCGCTCCAGGCGCCTATCGATCTGCTGCAGCTCGTGACCGAAGTTCGAGCGCATCTCCGCGACCAGTGCGGCGGTGACGTACTTGCCGTTGATGGCCGAAAGCACCTCGTCATTCCACAACGCGAATTGCTTCAGGAGAACGACTTCCAGGCCGGAGGCGTCGGCCTTCATCTTTGATTGAAGCGCTGCCAGGCGAAGTCCGACGTAGACGTTGATGGCGCCGCCGGCCAGCGTGATGACCGAGAGGCAGACGGCCGCCAACTACAGGTGGCCCGAATCGATAATCGTTTCCATAATGTTGTACCTGTTGAGGCTCCGTCGCACCCTATCGATCCACGATGGTTACCCGCAGCGATCGTTCGGATAGCGCCGGGATAAACCGGCATGGAGTAGCGAATGAAAGAGTCGTACAGAG
>JBDTMZ010000085.1:0-35592 GCA_039934035.1 Candidatus Solibacter sp.
GCTTCGATGCTGGCGCTGTTGAGTTATCCGTTCCTGATCGAGCCGAACCTGCCAACGCGCGCGCAGGGGATTGCGTGGTCCGCCGGGTTTGCGGCGTTTACGTTATTGTGCGGACTGACGGCGTGGCGCACCTCCGCGGAAGGGTCGCAGCCCGCGGCCCGCGCCGCAGGGGAAGTGGAAGAAGTGGTGCCCGGGCCATCGTGGAGCGACCGGCTGCTGTGGCTGGGATTGGCCGCGTCGGCGTCGATCCTGCTGTTGGGTGTGACGACGCATCTCACGCAGGATGTGGCGCCCATTCCGTTCCTGTGGATCGTGCCGCTGGCGGTCTACCTGCTGAGCTTCATCATTTGTTTCGAAGCGCCGCGCCTGTACAATCGCGCGCTGTTCGTGCCGCTGCTGATCGCCTCGCTCGGTTTCATGGCGTACCGACTCTGGCCGGACCACTTCAAGATGGAGATGCGGCCCGTGATTGGGCTGTTCGCGCTGGCACTGTTTGTCTGCTGCATGGTTTGCCACGGGGAGTTGGCGCGCCTCAAACCGCATCCGCGCTACCTCACGGGGTTCTACGTGATCGTGTCGCTAGGCGGCGCGGTGGGCGGGCTCTTCGTGGGTCTGTTCGCGCCTAATGTGTTCCACGCGTATTACGAATTTCCAATTGGGCTGGGTTTCTGCGCGTTGGTTTGCGGAGTTGGGTTTACACTGGCGCTGCGCCCCGCGCCGCGTTTCTGGATGCAGACCGGCGTGGTGGTAATGGTGGTGGTGCTGGGGTGCTACGGTTATTGCCTGCAGCGCATCATGCTTCGTATGGTGGACGGGTATCGCGTAGTGGCGAGGAACTTCTACGGGCAACTGCGGGTGATCGACGAGGGCGATCCGCGCATCGACGATAAAGCGGCGCGCATGCTGGTCCATGGCGTGATCAATCACGGGCAGCAGATGCTGCGCGATGAATTCCGGCGGCTCCCGGTAACGTACTTCTGCCCCCAGAGCGGCATTGGCCGCGGCATGAAGGCGCTGGAAGGGCATCCGCGGCGCATCGGGATTCTGGGACTCGGCTGCGGCACGCTGGCCGCTTACGGACGGGCGGGCGACACACTGCGCATCTTCGAAATCAATCCGCAGGTGCTTGAGATCGCCAATCGGGATTTTACTTATCTGAAGGACACGCAGGCGAAGGTGGAGGTGGCACTTGGCGACGGGCGGTTGGTGCTGGAAAGCGAGCCCACGGACGCCGCGCAACTGTTCGACATTATCGTGATGGACGCCTTTTCGGGCGATTCCGTCCCGGTGCACTTGATTACGCGCGAGGCGTTCGACATTTACTTCAAGCACCTGAAGAAGGATGGCATTCTGGCGCTCAACATATCCAATACGTATCTGGAGCTGGATCCGGTGATGGAGCGGGCGGCGGCTGCTTTCGATAAGGTGGCGATTAGTTATCACTGGAGCCCGGAGGATGACGATATTCTGTGCTTCTCATGCTCGTGGGCGCTGATCATGGATCCGGCGACCGCGGCGGCGCATCCGGAGTTGAGAGTCGATGCCGAAGTGTTGCAGCAGACGCGTCCGTTCCGTGCCTGGACGGACGATTTTTCGAATATGTTCAGCATCTTGAAGTAGGGAGGGGCTGAGTAGGGCGTGCATTCAAAGCTTTCACCGCAGAGACGCAAAGACGCCGAGGAAGACGCAGAGAAGACCCAAGCTCAAGGGATTACTCAGGGGCGGCGACGCGGAGCCGCGGGGATTTAGGGTTCAACGCAGAGACGCGGAGGAAGCGCGCAGAGGCGCAGAGAAGACGTCCACATAAAACTTGTGCGGGCGAGCAGGCTTTTACGTCTTCGTTTTCTCCGCGCTTCCTCTGCGTTCTCTGCGCCTCTGCGTTGAAATTTAGAGCCCGCGGGAACGTGCTAGTCCTGGACCGGTTTGGTTTTGGCGAAGTAGAGAGCTACGGCGCGATCGATGTTGGCCTTCGTCATGCGTACGGGGCGGCCTTCGTATTCGCTGATGGCGCGCACCAGGCGATAGATGTCCATGGGATAGCAGGCGCGCAGCACCTTGGTGGCGTATTCCTCACAGCGCTGGCGGAGATACTCGGCACAGCCGGGTTCGGCGGGAACCTGCTGGCCTTGCACCACACGGCGGAAAATCTCGTCGAATACTTCCGGGCTGACATCGTCCACCCGCACCTTGGTCTGAATGCGGCGCAGGAAGGCTTCGTCGGCAAGGTCGTGCGGATCCAGGTTGGTTGAGAATACGACCATGGATTCGAAGGGCACCTGGAACTTCATGCCGGAGGATAAAGTGAGGTAGTCCACGCGCCGGTCGAGTGGGACGATCCAGCGATTCAAGAGGTCGCGAGGTGCCAGCATTTGACGCCCAAAATCGTCAATGATCAGGATGCCGTTGTTGGCCTTCATCTGGCAGGGGGAGATGAAGACGCGGGTGGACTCGTCGAGGCGCAATTCGAGCATGGCGCCAGAGAGTTCGCCGCCCACGGTGATGCAGGGGCGCTGGCAGACTGCCCAGCGCGGGTCGAGTTGGTCGTCGTGAAACGGCAGTTGTTTGTGCACCACGGGGTCGAACAGCGTGATGATGTGGCCGTCCACTTCCACCGCGTAGGGAATGACCACCGCATCGTGATAGATCCGCAGAATGCGTTCGGCGATGCTGGTTTTGCCGTTCCCGGTGCCGCCATAGAGGAAGAGCGACTGGTGCCCGATGAGTGACGGGCCCAACTGGTCGAGCAAGCCATCGGGAAGCACCAGATCTTCGAACGCGGAGCGCAGGCTTTCCCGGCTGAGGCGAATGTGGGCGGCCTGCGCCTTCACCACTTTCTGATACTGCTGGATGGAGACCGGGGCCGGTCCGACGTACTGGCAGACTTCATTGCGTCCGCTGGCCTGGGTGCGGCCGCCGGCGGTGAGGGAGAACGAGTAGTCGTTGCCGAGCATACCTTTCACTTCCAACAGTTGCTGATTACGGAACTGATGGAAGATGGTTTCCAGCAAGGGGAAGGAGAGCTTCAAGGTCTCGTTGAGCGTGGTGAGAGTGCCGGTGCCGTGCAGCCAGAGGAAGCGGAGCACGAGGTCGGCCACGACCGAGCGCGGGATGCCCAGGTCTTCCAGCCGGTCTGGTATGGTGGGCCAGCATTCCTGACGCAGGGTGGGTTGAGCTTGCGCGGCGGTCATCCTATTCGGAATCTTACGGGAAATCGCGGCGGCTTCCTACTTACCGTTAGATAGCAGGATAGGGTTAGCAGGGGGTGGTTAGGGAAGGGCTGGCAGGGGCACGAAATGCTCCGGGCCGCGCGTGCCAGCGCCGGACCGACCGGCGTAAGCGCCTCGGCAGGCGGCAGACAAACGCCAAGCCCCCCGTTAATAGCCGTTGCATGAGCGCACGGGACTTCCCATACTTATCGACAATACTTATCGAATACTTGCAGGCAACCCCATGACCAGATCCATCGTATTGCTCGTTCTTGCCTTACCTTCCGCACGAATGCGTGTCCGAGCTCTGCCCGGATGGACAAGGCAGAGCCTTATCCCACTGGGCAGAGCCACAACCAAGACAAAAAAACATGACGCTCTATTCGTAGCGTAGAGCGATCAGCGGATCGACCTTGCTGGCCCGGCGGGCGGGCACGTAGCAGGCCAGCAGGGTGACGGCAATCAGGGTGCCGGCCATGGCGAGGAAGGTGACCGGGTCGAGCGAGCTTACCCCGAACAGCAGGCCGCTGAGGAAGCGTGTGAGCGCGAAGGCGCCGGCCGCGCCCAACAGGGTCCCGGCCAGGGCGAGGCGTACGCCGCTCGCACCGATGAGGCGGATGACATCGCCACCGCGCGCGCCCAGCGCCATGCGAATGCCGATTTCATTGGTGCGCTGCGCTACGGCGTACGAAATCACTCCGTAAATGCCGAGCGCGGCCAGCAGCAGGGAAAGCGACGAGAAGAGCGTCAGGAGCAGCGTCAGGAAGCGGGGACGCGAGCGCGCGGTGGCCATGACCTCTTCCATGGTGCCGATGTTGGAGATGGGCAGCGCGCGATCCAGATGGCGAATGGCCTCGCGCACGGCGCCGGTCATGCGCAGCGGGTCGCCCTGGGTGCGCAGCACCACCCAGCTCAAATTGCGCGGCGCCTGCGCGAAGGGGAAGTAGAGTTCGGTGCCTGCGGGGCGATCGAGCGCGGCGTTCCTGACGTCGGCCACTACGCCGACGACGGTGCGCCAAGGCGAGTTATTGCTGGTGCGGACGCGGTGTCCCAACGCGCTTTCCCGCGGCCAGAAGGTGCGCGCCATGGTGTGATTGACGACGACGGTGAGGGGAGCGCTTGGCCCATCGGACCCGGTCAGGAAGCGGCCTTCGAGCAGGCGCGCGCCGATGGTTTCGAAATACCGGCCGGAGACGGAGTTCCAGTAGTCGACATTTTGAATGGGTCCGCCGGGCACGGGGACGAAGCCTTCGATCATGGTGTCGTTGGCATTGAGAGTGCGCGCGGGCGGCAGGCCGCTGGCGATGGATGCGGAGACCACACCGGGCAGGGTGTTGAGGCGATCCGCCAGGGAAGTGTAAAAGCTGTTCACGCTAGGAGGGTCCTGGTAGGTGACGGCGGGCAGCGAGAGGCGCAGAGTGAGGAGACGATCAGGGTTCATGCCGGCATCCACTTCCTGCAGTTTCCAGAAGGCCTTCACCATCAGGCCAGAGCCGATCAGCAGAATGAGCGCGAGCGCCAGTTCGCCAGTGACCAGGAGGGCGCGGAAGCGGTTGGCGGCGACGGCGCCGGTGGCGCGGCCTACGGTGGCTTTCAAGGTGTCGTGCAGGTTGCCGGAGCGCACATGAAATACGGGGGCGAGGCCGAAGATCACGCCGGTGGCCACGCTAAGAGCCAGGGTGAAGAGCAGCACCTGCGAATCGATGCCGATTTCGGAGACGCGCGGGATGCTGCCGGCATTGGTGGCCACGAGCAGTCGAAGGCCGGCGAAGGCGAGTGCGACGCCGAGGACAGCGCCGGCCAGGGAGAGCAGGATGCCTTCGATGATGAACTGTTGCAGGAGTCGGCCGATTCCGGCGCCGATGGCGGCGCGCACCGCGATTTCGCGCCGCCGCGCTTCGGCGCGGGCCAGCAGGAGATTGGCCACGTTGACGCAGGCAATCAGCAGGACGAAGCCGACCGCGCCGAGCAGCACCAGCATGGCGCGGCGCACGCCTTTGACAATCTCGTCCTGGAAGCCGGCCAGGACGATGGGATGGTTGCGGGGGTGGAACGGGTGAGTTCCGGGCCCATGGGAGGCGGCGTACTCGGTGACAAAGCGTTCCATCTCGCTCTGCGCCTGGGCGGTGTGGACCGCGGGCTTGAGCTGCGCCAGCACGCTCAGGAAGTGGCTGGCGCGGCCGCCGGGTTTGGCCGGATCAAGCTGAATGGGGATCCAGAGTTCCGGCGGATCGAGCTCCCCCGGCGGGAAGGCGAAGCCTTTGGGCATGACGCCCACCACGGTGCAGGCGGCGCCGTTCAGGCGGATGTCGCGGCCCAGCACGGAAGAGTCGCCGCCGAAAGAGCGCTGCCAGAGCGCATAGGAAATAACGGCGGTCTGGGGCGCGTTGGGCGCATCATCCTGCGGGTTCAGCAAGCGGCCCATGGCGGGGTTCACGCCCAACAGGGGGAGCATGCCGCCGGTGACATAGCCAACGGTGGCGCGGACGGGCTCGCTGGCGCCCGCGAGATTCGCCCCTTGGGTAAACCACGCTTCGACGGTCTGCAGGGAGGTGGCGTCGCGCTTAATTTCGAGGAACTCCGGGGGCGACATCCAGAAGTGGCGCAAGCCGCCGTTGGGGAAATTGGGGAATTCGGTAAAGACGCGCACCAGGCGGCCGGCCTGCGCGTAAGGCAGTTGGCGAAGCAGTACGGCATTCACGACGCTGAAGATGGCGGTGGTGGCGCCGATGCCGAGCGCGAGGCAGAGGACGGCGGCGAGCGTGAAGCCGGGATTCTTGCGCAGCATGCGGAGTCCGTAGCGAACGTTTTGCGAAAAAAGCGCCCATGGTTCCCCCTTACAAAGGATGTTGTGTAGACGCCAGGGAACGGCTTTGGTTATTGCAGCTGTTTTGTTGGCGTAGAGCCTGTTTTTCGGGAGGAGGAAGGGGGAGTTGGTGCCGGAGGTGGGACTTGAACCCACACGCCCAGTGAAGTGCGCCGGATTTTGAGTCCGGTTCGTCTGCCAATTCCGACACTCCGGCACGGAGGCCAAATCCAGTTTAGCATTTCGCGGGCGGCGCGGCAGATTGGTGAGCATGTGCCAGCATGTGCCGGGGCCGCGCCGTGGTAATCCTATTAGAAACGATGCGGCACATACACAGGCTCTTGCTTCTGGCGGCTGGCGCGGTGGCGCTCTACGCGGCCGATTTTGTAGCGGAAGGCGACCGGTGGTGGGCGCACGTCCAATTTCTGGCCGATGACAAGTTGCAGGGCCGGGAGACGGGGAGCGAGGGCTACCAGGAAGCGGTGAAGTATGTCGCGGGCCAGATGGAGGCGTTGGGCCTCAAGCCGGCGGGCACCTCGGGCTACCTGCAGGCGGTGAAATTCGAGACGCGCCAATTGATCGAAGAGGAAAGCAGCGTCACTATTGTGCGCGAGAGCGGCGAGGAAGTGCTGGACCGGCTGGACGCGACACAGGGCGGGCGGGCGGACTCGGCTCCGATGGTGGAAGCTCCCATGGTGTTCGTGGGTTATGGGCTGCGCGTGCCGGAGGTCAAGTACGATGATCTGGCAGGGCTGGATTTGCGCGGCAAGATCGCGGTGTACGTGAATAGCACGAGCGCGCTGGAAGCGCCGGGTCCGGTGAGATCGCATGTGGGCGCGGCGGCGGAACGGTGGGCGAGGCTGAAGGCGGCGGGCGCGATCGGCACGGCCTCGCTGACGGTGGCGCGTCCGGGAGCGGCAGGCGGACGCGGCGCCGGCGGTGGACGCGGTGCGGGGGCGGCACCGGGCAGCGAGGCGGCGGATGCAGCGGCGGGACGCGGGGGGGCGGGCGGTGGACGCGGTCCGCAGAAGACGTTCCTGCTGGCCGATCCGGATTTGCAGGAATCGGCCGGGCAGAAAGTGGCGCTGACGTTGACGCGGCGCGGCGCGGAGAAACTGCTGGCGGGCAGCGGGCACACGATGGACGAGATCTGGAAACTGGCCGCGGAAAACCGCACACTGCCGACGTTCCCGCTGGTGGGCGCGCTGCGCAGCAAGGCCGCGGTGAAGCGCGAGATGTTGGAAGCTCCCAACGTGGCCGGGGTTCTGCCGGGCAGCGATGCCCGGTTGAAGGACGAATACGTGATCATGTCGGCGCATCTGGATCATGTGGGTGTGGGGCGCGCGGTGAACGGCGACACGATCTATAACGGGGCGATGGACGATGCATCAGGCATCGCGTCGATTCTGGAGATTGCGCGCATCCTGAAGGAGAGCGGCGCGCGGCCGAAGCGGTCGATTCTGTTCCTGGCGGTGGCGGCGGAAGAGAAGGGCGAACTGGGGTCGCTGTACTTCGCGATGAGGCCGACGGTGGACCGTAAGAAGATCGTGGCGGACATCAATCTCGATATGTACATGCCCTTGTTCCAGCTGAAGTCGATCGAGGTGCAGGGGCTGGCGGAATCGACGCTGGGCGATACGGTGCGCGAGGCGGCGAAGGAATACGGAGTTCAGTTGCAGGCGGATAAGGAGCCGGAGCAGAATCGTTTCGTTCGCAGCGATCAATACAGTTTCATCCGCCTGGGCGTACCGGCTGTGGCGTTCAAGTTCGGGTACGAATTCGGCACGCCGGAGGACAAGATTTTTCACGATTGGGTGAGGGACCGGTATCACAAGCCGTCGGACGATTTGGAGCAGCCGGTGGATAAGGCGGCGGCGGCGAAGTTCAACCGGATCATCGCAGGGCTGCTACAAAGGGTGGCGGACAACGCGGCGCGGCCGCAGTGGAAGGACGATTCGTTTTTCAAACGATTCGCTCAATAAAGGACTGCGCGGGGGCAGCGGGTGATCCGCTGCGGGTCGCGGACGCGTAGTCTTTCTGGAGGGAGCTATGCGCGTAGGGAAGGCGATGCTGCTGTGTGCCATGGCGGAGGCCGTGGCGGGCAGAGCGCAGCATCAGGACATGAAGCCCGCGGTGGAAAAGCCGGTGACGCTGTACAAGGGGCTTGGCGTCTGGCGGCATCCGATCGCCACCAAAAACGTGGAAGCGCAGCAATATTTCGACCAGGGACTGGCGCTGCTCTACAGCTTCAACCGGTACGAGGCGCTGCGCTCGTTCCGCAAGGCGGCGGAGCTCGACCCGTCGGCGGCCATGGCGTACTGGGGCATGGCGATGGCGACCGGCCCGTACGTCAACATGGGGACAGAGGGCGATGGCGATCTGGATTCGAAGGCGGCGTGCAAGGCGCTGGAGACTGGCCTGAAGATCGCCGGGATGCCGGCGGGGGAGCGCGCGTACCTGGAGGCGGCGAACACGCGGTGTCCCGAGTACAAAGGCGACGCCTACATCGCGGCGATGAAGCGCCTGAGCGAGCAGTATCCGGACGATCTGGACGCGGCCACGCTGTACGCGGAAAGCATCATGGTGCCGATCCGGTGGCGCTGGTATGGGAGTGACGGCACGGCGGGGGCGGGCATGCCGGCAGCGGAGCGCACACTGGAACAGGTGCTGCGCCGGTGGCCCGATCATCCGGGCGCGAACCACTATTACATCCACGCGGTGGAGAGCTCGCCGACGCCCGAGCGCGCGGTACCGAGCGCGCAGCGGCTGATGGGGGTGGTGCCGTCGGCGGGGCACATGGTGCATATGCCGGCCCACATCTGGCTGGTGCTGGGCGATTATGAGCTGGCCGCGACGGTGAATCAACGCGCCGGCGAGGTGGACCGCGAGTACTTCGCGGCGTCCAACGTGATGGGCGCGTACAACATGTACTACGTGCACAATCTCCACTTTGTGGCGTATGCGCGGAGCATGCAGGGCCATCGCGCGGAAGCGGTCAAGGCGGTGAACGCCATGGTGGAAGCGACGGCGCCGGCGGTGGACGCCATGCCCGAAATGGCGGACGCGTTCCTGGCGATCGCGGAATTGACGCTGGTGCGTGTGCAGGCGTGGGACGAGATCTTGAAGCTGGCCGAGCCCGCGGACAAAGTGCCGGCGCAGAAGGCGTTCTGGCGATATGCGCGGGCGATGGCGATGCTGGCCAAGGGGTATCCCGTCGGCGCGGAAAATGAGCGCAAGGCGTTCGAGGCAGCGCGGCAGAAGGTTCCCGCGGACCGGGGTTGGGGAACGCTGAACTCGTCGGGCGACGTGCTGGCGCTGGCGTCGGAGGTGCTGGCCGGGCGGTTCGCGGCGACTCCGGCGGAAGCCGTGGCGCATCTGGAGAAGGCGGTGGCGATCCAGGACAAGCTGATTTACGACGAGCCGCCGGCCTGGTACTATCCGGTGCGCGAATCGCTGGGCTCGGCTCTGATGCGCGCCGGGCGGGCGGAGGATGCGGAAAAGGTATTCCGCGAAGGCTTGCGGCGCTCGCCGAAAAATGGCTGGCTGCTGTTTGGCTTGCTGCAGGCGTTGCAGGCGCAGAAGAAGGATGGGGAGCAGGTGAAGCGCGAGTTGGGTGCGGCGTGGTTGAAGTCGGACATCCGGCAGACGCTGGAGGCGATGTAAGGGTAGGCGGGGCTTCGGGTGGCGCTTGCGCCTGGGAAGGCGGGGCGCGGGTGGCACCGGCCATCGTGATGGCGCTTCGAAGCAGTCAGGAGGGACGACGAAAGAGGATCGTCCTTCCCACCTCAGTGTGGCAAGGGCAACCAGGCGCTAGGGACGCTGTCCGCGCAAGTGTCAAACTCCACTGCAGACCGGTGCGCGCTTCGACTTGAGGCAGGCATGCCCCTTGCGCGCGCGTGAAGTGCTATAGAATACGAGCATCTTATGCGCTTGTATCAATTTGGTTTCGGCTCGGTTGCCGCTCTAGTGTGTGCGTGCCTGACGCTGCCGTCGTGCTCCAGGCCCGCCGCTGCTCCCTCTCAGACGATCGCGGTCCAGGTGGATAAGCCCGGCGCGGCGATTTCGCCTGGCATGTTCGGCATCTTCTTTGAAGATATTAATTTCGCCGCCGATTCCGGGATTTATCCGGAACGCGTGAAGAACCGGTCATTCGAATTTTCGGAACCGCTGGCCGGATGGAGCAAGATAGACAATTTCAAAGGCGTGGGACAGTTGTACGTCCGCGACGATAAGGGGCTGAACGAAAACAATCCGCACTATCTGCGGGTGCACGTGGAAGACACGGACGGGTTCGGCATCAAGAACACCGGACTGCGCGGGATGGGTGTGGAATCGGGCGCGGAGTTCACGTTCTCCGCGTGGGTGCGGCTGCCGGCGGGCGGGTCGCAGACCTTGTCCGCGGCGCTGGTGGACGCGAAGGGCAACAAACTGGGCACGGCTTCGCTCACGGGATTCAACGGCACCTGGAAGCGCTACGAGACGGTGCTGAAGAGCAGCGGGACCGAGGAGAAAGCGCTGCTCAATCTGTCGTTCGGCGACAAGGGCGACGTGGACCTCGATATGGTGTCGGTGTATCCGAAGAACACCTACAAGAACAGGCCGAACGGCCTGCGGCCCGACCTGGTGCAACTGCTGGCGGATATGAGGCCGGGATTTCTGCGCTTCCCGGGCGGTTGCATTGTGGAAGGTCGAAGGCTGCCGCTGCGCTACCAGTGGAAGAAGACGGTGGGTGATATCAGCGAACGCAAGACGATCATCAATCGATGGAACGATGAGTTTAGCGAGACACGGCCGACGCCGGACTATTTCCAGTCGTTCGGCCTGGGCTTCTACGAGTACTTCCAGTTGGCGGAGGATATTGGCGCGAGCCCGCTGCCGGTACTGAGCTGCGGGATGGCGTGCCAGTTCAATTCGAACGAACTGGTGCCCTTGAATCAGCTGGATCCGTATGTGCAGGACGCGCTCGATCTGATCGAATTTGCCAATGGTGCGGCGAGCTCGAAGTGGGGCGGATTGCGCGCCAGCATGGGGCATCCGGAACCGTTCCAGCTGAAGATGATCGGCGTGGGCAACGAGCAGTGGGGGAAGGATTATGTGGATCGCTACCAGGTGTTCGCCAAGGCGATCAAGTCCAAGTACCCGGAGATGATGATTGTGACGGGCGCGGGACCGTTCTCGGACGGCAAGGATTTCGATTTCCTGTGGGGCAAGATGCGCGAGATGAAGGCGGACATTGTGGACGAGCACTACTACAAGGTGCCGCAGTGGTTCCTCGACAACAGCAACCGGTATAACAAGTACGACCGCAATGGTCCGAAGGTGTTCGCCGGCGAGTACGGGGCGCAGACGGTGGAAGTGGTGAGCACGGAGAATCGCAACACCTGGGGCGCGGCGATGTCGGAAGCTGCGTTCATGACGGGGTTGGAGCGCAATGCCGATCTGGTGCGGATGGCGAGCTATGCGCCGCTATTCGCGCATGTCGAGGGCTGGCAGTGGACGCCGGATTTGATCTGGTACGACAATTTGCGATCGTACGGGACGCCGAATTATTACGTGCAGAAGCTGTTCGCGAATCATGTGGGAAGCCGGATTCTGCCGGTGACGATCGGCGGCGCGACGGACAACGGGCAGAAGGGTCTGTATGCCAGCGCGGCGCTGGATGACAAGACGGGCGAAGTTGTGTTGAAGGTGGTGAACGCGGGGAAGACGGAGGCGCCGGTGAGTTTCTCGCTGGGCGGGGCGAGCGCGAAGGGCACGGCGAAGACGGTGACGCTGGCGAGCGCGGACCTGGCGGTGGAGAACAGCTTGAAGGAACCGAAGAAGATCGCGCCGGTAGAGGGAACGGTGAACGCGAACGGGTCGACGGTCGAGGTCACGCTGCCGGCACAGTCGTTGACGGTGTTGCGGGTGCCGGTCAAGTAGGGCTGCACACTCGAACGGTGTGGCGCGGCATTGGTCGACCGGGAAGAGAAAAGTGGGCCGCCGATGAACGCCGATGAAGACATTCCGGTGACATAATCGAACGCGCTCGCACTCCGGACTTTGCGGACAGACGACAAAAAGGATCGTCTGTCCCACCTGGCCTGCCGGAGGCGGGGCTGAAAGCTGAAAGCTGAGAGCTGAAAGCTCAAATCTGACCCGCTTCCACTGCTAAAATAAGAGAGTCGCCCACCTCCCCCAGGAAGCGGATTCTTGCATGTCATTTGTCCACCTGCATTGTCATACCGACTATTCCCTGCTGGACGGCGCCTGCGATATCGACCAGTTGATGAAGATCACGGCCGAGCAGAAGATGCCGGCCGTGGCCATGACCGATCACGGCAATCTGTTCGGTGCCGTGAAGTTTTATAATTCGGCCAAGGCGGCGGGCATTCATCCGGTGATCGGGTGCGAGGTGTACGTTTCGCAAAAGGGTCACAAGACCCGCACCGATACCGACCGCTACAACCACCTGGTGTTGTTGTGCGAAAACCAGGAAGGCTACAAGAACCTCATCAAACTGGTCTCCACCGCGTATCTGGAGGGGTTCTACTATAAGCCGCGCATCGATACCGACCTGCTGGCGCAGCACTCGAAGGGCTTGATCGGCCTGTCGGCGTGCCTGCGGGGGCACATTCCGGAAACGATTCTCTCCGACAAATACGACGACGCCAAGCGGATGGCGTACCAGTATGGCGATATCTTCGGGAAGAACAATTTCTTCCTGGAAGTGCAGGACCATCACCTGGAGCAGGACAAGCGGCTGACGCCGCAACTGGTGCGGCTGTCGAGCGAGTCGGGATTCCCTCTGGTCGCGACCAACGATTCCCATTACCTGCGCAAGGAAGACGCGCGCGCGCACGAAATTCTGATGTGCATCCAGACGGGGAAGAATTTCACCGATCCCAACCGCATGCGCTGGAGCACGCCGGACTTCTACATGAAGACGCGCGAAGAAATGATGCAGCTGTTCGGCGAACTGGAGCCCGCGCTGGACATCACCTGGGATATCGCGCAGCGCTGCCACGTAAAGCTGGAGAAGGTGCTGGACCCCTTCCCGCGCTTCGACATTCCCGCCGAACACACCACGGACACTTATTTCGAATATGTCGCGCGCATGGGCTTTGAGAAGCGGCGGCCGCGGTTGGAGGCGATGAAGGCCAAGGGCGCGCTGAAACACGATCCCGCGGAGTATGCCGAGCGCCTGGATCGCGAAATCAAAATGATCCAGAACATGAAGTTCAGCGGCTACTTCCTGGTGGTGTGGGACTTCATCCGGTACGCAAAGGACCTGGGAATTCCGGTGGGTCCGGGACGCGGCAGCGCGGCGGGCAGCCTGGTCAGCTACGCCATGCAGATCACGGACATCGATCCGCTGCAGTACGGGTTGCTGTTCGAACGGTTTTTGAATCCCGAACGCGTCAGTTTCCCCGACGTGGACGTGGATTTCTGCATGAACCGGCGCGGCGAAGTGATTCAGTACGTGACGCAGAAATACGGGCGCGAGCAGGTGGCGCAGATCATCACGTTCAATACGCTGGGCGCGCGTGCGGCCATCAAAGACGTGGGCCGCGTGCTGGAAGTGCCGTTTGCAGATGTGGAGCGGCTGACCAAGATGGTGCCCGCCACCTTGAATATCACGTTGCAGGAGGCGATCGACCAGGAGCCCGGGTTCAAGGAAGCGGCCAAGAAAGATCCGCGGATCGACGACGTATTAAAGGTTGCCCTACGCCTGGAAGGGCTTTCGCGCAATTGTTCAGTGCACGCCGCGGGGGTGGTGATTTCTCCGTTGCCGCTGCGCGACCTGGTGCCACTGTACAAGACCAACCGCGACGAAATTGTGACCCAGTTCGACATGGGCGGACTGGAGAAACTGCAGCTCCTGAAGATGGACTTCCTGGGGCTCACCACGCTGACGCTGATTCAGGACGCGCTGCGCCTGATCGAGAAGCGGCACGGTGTGACGATTGTTCCGGAAGATCTGCCGTTAGATGACACGGTGACCTACGAGGTGTTCTGCAAGGGCTTCACCAGCGGCGTGTTCCAGTTCGAATCGGGCGGCATGCGCGACATTCTGCGCCGCTATCAGCCGAGCCGGTTGGAAGACCTGACCGCGCTGAACGCGCTCTACCGCCCGGGCCCGATTCAGGGCGGCATGGTGGACGATTTCATCGAGCGCAAGTGGGGCCGCAATAAGGTGGTGTACGACCTTCCGGAACTGAAGGAGTTGCTGGAAGAAACCTACGGCGTGATTGTGTACCAGGAGCAGGTGATGCAGATTTCCAACCGCATCGCCGGCTACTCGCTGGGCGATGCCGACCTGCTGCGTCGCGCCATGGGTAAGAAGAAGATCGAGGAGATGGCCAAGCAGCGCGAGCGTTTCATCAAGGGCGCGCTGGAACGGAACTTCCCGCAGAAGAAGGTGGAGAAGATCTTCGACTTGATGGAGCAGTTCGCGGGTTACGGCTTCAACAAATCGCACTCCGCCGCGTATGCCTTCCTGGCTTTTGTCACTGCCTATTTGAAGGGCCACTATCCGGTGGACTTCATGGCCGCGCTGCTGACTTCGGAAACCGGCAACACGGCGAAGGTGGTGAAGTATATCAACGAATGCCGTGAAATGGGCATCAAGATACTGCCCCCGGATGTGAATCACAGCGAATGGACTTTCACGCCGGATGGCGATGCCATACGGTTCGGCTTGGGTGCGGTGAAGAATCTGGGGCAGACCGCGGTGGAGGCGCTGAGCAAGGCGCGCGCGGAGGTGGGGAAGTTCACGTCGCTGCACGAATTCTGCGAGAAGGTGGATTTGGGCTGCATCAACCGGCGGATGATTGAAAGCCTGATCAAGGCGGGCGCGATGGATTCGCTGGAGGGCACGCGAAGCCAGCAGTTCGCGGCGGTCGAAGGCGCAATGGAGAGTGGCCAGAGGGCGCAGCGCGATCGCGAGAGCGGTCAGGTGGGATTGTTCGGAGAGATTCTGGACGCGGGCGAATCGCGGGCCACGCCGCTGCCCAATGTGCCTGATTGGACCGATAAAGAAAAGCTGGGCTTTGAAAAAGAGCTACTCGGTTTCTGGGTGACGGGGCACCCGTTGGACCGCTACATGGACAAGGTGGCGGAACTGGCGACGCACGACAGCTCGAATCTGGAGGGCCTGGCGAAGAATGCCGAGGTGGTGATCTGCGGCGTGCTGACGACCATCGTGCGCAAGCGGAATAAGGAAGGCAAGGCCTGGTGCGTGATGCAACTGGAGGATCGCTCGGGCGGGTTGGAAGCGCTGGTGTTTGCGACGGCGTACGAGCGCCTAGCGAGCCAGGTGATCGAAGATACGGCCGTCATGATTCGCGGTCTGGTGCTGCCGGAAGAAAATGCGACGCCGAAGATTTCGGTGCAGGATATCGTGGCGCTGGATAATGCGCGGATCGACATGCCGGGGCTGATTGCGATCCGGGTGTGGCTGGGAAGGGACGGCGGCGAAGAGCGCGCGGCGAAGTTGAATGAGCTGTTCCAGCGGAAGCCGGGAACGACGCAGGTGCGGCTGCGGTTGGAAGCTCCACGGGATTTCTCTGTGTTGCTGGATGTGCCAGTGAAGGTGCGGCCCGACCGGGAGTTCAAGGCGGTGCTGGAACAGATCTGCGGTCCGGCGTGCATGGAGAAGATGTAGGGCCTCCGGAGTTGGAGGGGCACCGGGCGCGTGAGGCGGAGACTTGAGAGATCACCGCAGAGACGCGGAGATCGCAGAGGAAGCGCAGAGAAGAGGGAATCGGAGATGGGAAGACCTAAGCTAAGTGGCTCTAATCTTCCGGCGCTATTTTTGCGCGATAGTGTAGACCGCCGGGATGCGGATGGAGCGGGCGCTGAGGGTCAGGCAGGCCGCGTGCACTCGCTCGCGCTGCTCTTCCGTTAATTGGTCGAGACGGCCGCGATAGCTGGATCCCATGCAGATGGTCCACCAGTCTTCGGCGGATTCGAGCGGGTGATCGTGATCTTCGGGATGTTCGTCGGCTTCGATGCCGGCAGCCGAAAAGAGTTGGGTGACGGCGCCGGGGTCGCTGAGCTCGCGGCGGGCGCTGAGGGATTTCGCCAGGTCGGGACGTTCGCGGCGCAGGGCTTCGGCAAAGAGGGGCTCGGCGGGTTCGAAGGCGCCCGTGCCCCAGGTGGTCACGACGAGGCGGCCGCCGGGGCGAAGGAAGCGCCACATTTTTTGCAGGGTAGCGGGCATGTCGGGGAAGAAGAAGATGCCGAACTGGCAAAGTATGGCGTCGAAACTCTGCGGGCGGAAGAAGACCTGGTCGAAATCGGCATGACGGAATTCGACGTTGGTGATGCCCGCCCCGACGGCTTTGCCGCGCGCGAGATCGAGTAGGGGCGCGGCGAGATCGAGCGCGATGACGCGACCGGACGGCGCGACAGCGCTGGCGGCGGGAATGGCGGTGGTGCCGGCGCCCGAGCAAACATCGAGCACGTACTCTCCTGGTTGCAGCACAGCGCGGGCCACGGTGCGTTCGCCAAAGGTGGTGAAGAAACGGAGGGCGGGCGCGTCGTGATGATCGGCGGCGGCCGTGAAGGCGGCGGCGATCTGCTGTTTTGATGGAGGCGTCACTGCGCCCAGTTTAGCCTGTCGAAGACCGGGTGCGTATAGTGCGGCAATCGCTCTTGAGAGCGGAAGGTTGCCACGGCGGGAGGCGTCCGATCAGCGCCTCGCCGCGCGTGGATCGGACGGGAGTTGCCTCAATCCGACGGCGGGGGCATTTCTGGTTCGCGCCTCCGAGAGTGGCGGCCTATCGCGTCGAGGTGGCCTTTTGGACGCGCACCTGAATCTCGTTGACCACCTGTTGGACGTTAGGCACGGCGGACGCCACCATTTCCGCTTTATTGCGCACCTCGGGCGTATCGACGTCCCCTGTGAGCGTCACCAAGTGATTCTTGACGGCATATTTGACGTCGCGCAGATTGTATTGGATGACGGCGGCTTCCAGGTTGGAGGAGATGCCTTTATCGATAGCGGCGTTGACCTTGCGGGCATCGGCTTCCACGCCCGCAGGCAGCACTTCGATCCGGTTGGCCACCACCTGCTGCCCGGCGAGGGAGCGGGCGATGGATTCCGCGCGAATCTTGTCGTTGTCGGCAGTCACGTGACCGTCGAGCGTCACTACGCCCTTCTCACGGTCCTGTGAAGTGGTCACGTCTTTCAGTCCGGCCTGGCTGAGCGCGTGGCTCACGTTGGCACTTACGTCGACCGTTTTGGGTGCACTCCCGTTACGGACGACGACGAAGACGACGGCGGCCACCACCACCAGTAACAGGACCAGTATCAGTGGAGACATCTTGAAACTTCTCATAGCGTTAATTCCTGCGGTGAATAGAGCACGGCGAGGACCGATGAGCGTGTTGGGACGAAATCGCCCGGTCGGGGTGCGGCGCGGCGGAGTCATACCTCACTTTGGGCGCTTGGTTGCTCGGGCAGCTCAGGCGCCCGACTCCACGTGCGCGCCGTTCACGGGAATCCCATCCAGAGCGAGGAGAAGACAGTATGAAAGCGAACAACATTCAGGAAAAGGACGCCTCGGGCAGCGCCAAGCGCCCATTTCTCACCGACATTGAGGAACTCCGCCGACGGGCGCGCCAGCATATGGATATGGGCGCGGTCACGAGCGGGTATAAGGCGGACCGCGAGACGGTGTTGCGGATTCTGAACGAAGTGCTGGCCACGGAACTGGTTTGCGTGCTGCGCTACAAGCGGCACTATTACATGGCGTCGGGAATTCATGCGCAGGGCGTGGCAGAGGAATTTCTGGAGCACGCCAAAGAGGAACAGACTCACGCGGATGTGGTGGCCGAACGCATCACGCAACTAGGCGGCGAACCGGATTTCAATCCCGAGGGTTTGGCGATGCGCAGTCATTCGCAGTATGTGGAAGGGCAGTCACTGCTCGATATGGTGAAGGAAGACCTGGTGGCGGAGCGGATCGCGGTGGAATCGTACAGCGAGATCATTCGCTATCTGGGGAATGACGATCCTTCGACGCGCCATGCCATGGAGCTGATTCTTTCCAAGGAAGAAGAGCACGCCGACGATATGAAGACGCTGCTGGAGCGGTTGGGGAAGGACGAAGCTTCGGCGGGCCATTAACATTAACCCGAGCGGTGTGGCGGAGGGAGAGGGATTCGAACCCCCGAACGAGTTTCCCCGTTAACGGTTTTCAAGACCGCCGGTATCAACCACTCACCCATCCCTCCGGCACCTACATTATATAAAGGTCAGGCTGGGCCGCGGGATTTGGCCAGCGCGTCGACCTTGAGGGTCAGTTCGCGAAGGGCCTGCATGACTTCGTCATGGGTGCGCTGGTCTTCCGACGGTTTGACGCCTTTGATGTCGAAGGTGCCGCCCGGTTCCAGGACGCAGCATTCCACGCCTTCGACGTTTTCGAAGCCTTGGCGGTGGAGCACGGTCATGAGTTCGGCGGTGGTGAGCAGTTCTTTGGCCAGCGCCTGCTGGTCAATACAGCCGCGTTCGATCAAGGTAATGGGCTTGCCTTCGAAGATTTGGTCGAGTCGGCGATGACCGAAGAGAAAGCGCACGACGGTGTAGTTGATCAGCAGCAGGGTGAGAGCGCCGATGATGCCGCCGGACAGTGAATTGTCGTTGCCGATAATGGCGTTCTGCACGGTATTGGAAAGAGACAGCAGCACCACCAGATCGAAGGGGTTGAGTTGGGCGAGTTCGCGCTTGCCGAATACGCGCAGCGCGATCACCAGGAAGGCGTAAACCGCTGCGGGGCGCAGGATTTTTTCTGCGACCGGCACGCCTACGTCAAAAATGTCGCTCCACATTTTGGGCGACGCCAGCCATTCAGGCATATGATGCTCTCCTCAGACGAAATCCTCTTCACATGCTAAAACAGAATGGAGGGGCTGTGTTTCGGCACGGGTGAGGGCTGCGGCACGGGTGGCAAAACCTGTGGAAAAGCTGATGACCCCTGTGCATATCCCGGGCGCATGCCGAGGGAAGCGCTGATTGCAGCGGGGTTTGCTATCCACAGATATGTGGTTGAGAAAACGCTGTGGGGTATTGAGGGACCCGGCTGCGAGCGAGTACCCTTAGGAATTCACGATGTCCACCCAAAGCGCCGAAAAAGGACTGCCAACGAATGTGGATGCCGAGCGGTTCGTGCTCGGGAGCGTTCTGCTGGACGATAGTCTCTACATACAGGCTGCCGGCACGCTGGAAGTGAACGATTTCAGCCTGGAGAAACATCGCCGCATCTTCAAGCGGATGGGCGATGTGCACGAACGCGGCGAAAAGATCGATCGCATCACGGTGGCCAACGAACTGATGAAGTTCGGCGAACTGGAAAGCTGCGACGGTTTAAGCTACCTGGTCTCACTGGACGACGGGCTGCCGCAGATTCCGAATGTCGACGCCTATATCCGGCTGGTGAAGGACAAGGCGATTTTGCGTGGCATCATCTTCGCGTCGCAGCACATGATCAATCGCTGCATGATGGCGGAGGAGACGCCGGACGAAATTCTGGCGGGAGCGGAAGAAACGCTACTCAAGCTGGGCGAGGCGCAGGTCAAGAGCGGGTTGCAGAATCCGGACGAGATTCTGCAAGCGTACGATGGCGGCATCAGCGCGTTTCTGGATCCCAGCAAGCGGGTCAAGGGAACCAGTACCGGGTTCATCAAGCTGGACGAGTACACGGGCGGCATGCACGGCGGCGACCTGTTCATTCTGGCGGGCAGGCCGTCGATGGGGAAGACCGCATTTGCGTTAAATATCGCCCAGCATGTGGCGCTGCGCAACAAGCAGACGGTGGCGGTGTTCTCGCTCGAAATGTCGAAGGAGAGCCTCCTGACCCGTATGTTGTGCGCGGCGGCGCGGGTGGACAGCCAGCGATTCCGCACCGGGTACCTCTCGCAGGAGGAACGGCGGAAGCTGAATCAGGCGCTGCAGGACCTGGTGGAATCGCCCTTGTATATCGATGACACGGCGGGTCTGCACCTGATGGATATGCACGCCAAGCTGCGGCGTTTGAAGGCGGAGCGCAAGCATCTCGGGCTGGTGGTGGTGGACTACCTGCAGTTGATGAGCTCGCGCGGGCGAACGGAGAATCGCAATCAGGAAGTGAGTGCGCTTTCGCGCGGGTTGAAGCTGCTGGCCAAGGAACTGAACGTCCCGATGATGGTGCTGTCGCAGTTAAGCCGCGCGGTGGAAACGCGGCAGGGCGATCACCGACCGCAGTTGAGCGATCTGAGAGAATCGGGATCGATTGAGCAGGACGCGGACGTGGTGGGGTTTGTTTTCCGCGAGGAAGTGTACAATCGGGACCGCGAGGATTTGAAGGGGTTGGCGGAGTTGATCATCGCCAAGCAGCGCAATGGCCCCATTGGTACGGTCAATCTGGTATTCCTGCACGCACAAACGAAGTTCGAGAATCGCGCCGAGGATACCGGAGATATGCCGGAGGATTAGCGCTTGCGGAGCGAGAGCTTTCAACGCAGAGACGCAAAGAACGCAGAGGAAGCGCGGAGGAAGACCCGAATGGGAATGGCTTGTGTGGTTCGCGGCGCTCCCTCCGCCGCAGACGCGCCCGTCCTATCTGGTCACGAGGAGTTCGGCCTGGGTGAAACTTTGTGTGCGGACCTGTTCGCTGAGCGTGGTGTAGCGGATCAGGCCGCCGACGGCACGAATGGCCGCGAGTTCCACGGTGGTGAATTCGCGGATGTACCGATCGCCACGTTCCCGGTAGGAATACCCGGCATAGACGGGCGCGGCGGCGGCGGTCACCTTCATGAGTGCATCCCAAAAGCTTTCGCGCTGAAAGAATGACTTGCGTTCGCCGGCCTGACGCAGAATTTCGATGGCCTGGCGTCCGCCGCGCAGGGTGGCGCGGGTGCAGCGCGGGGCGTGAAAGGCGAGCGCCGGGTCGGGATCGGGGAAGGTGGCGAGTAGGGCGCGCACGTCTTCGCCCGCAGCGTCCCAGCCGGTCCAGCGGAAGCGCGAAGCGCCGCTCACCAGGGTGCCGCGGAGCAGGAATTCGCGGATGCGCGCGTCGTCCTTGCCGGCGACGCCCAGCATATACTCGACCAGGTCGCGCACCGGCATTTCCTGCACGACGACGGGAGTGATCGAGATGGATTCGGCGGCTTCGCTACTCAGCTTCACGCGCACAGTGGGGGGCAGCGCCATCGTTTTTCACGCTAGCATAAGTCCGTGACCCTTCAGGACGCGATGGCGAATGCCGCGCTGGAAAAAGTGCTGGCCGAAACGCGACGCTACCAGCACGCGCTGCTGGAATTTTCGGCGCGGCGGGAGAATGGCGAAGTGGAACTGATCATACGGCTGAAGGACCCGTCGCTGGGACTACACACGTACTATGCGCCGGTGCACGCCCGCGACATCGAGCACCCGCAGTTTCCCTGGACCTTCCAACGGTACCTCTACGATTGCATGCACGATTACCTGGTGGAGATGTTCCTGCACACGCCGCAGAGCCGGGAGCAGCGGCCGTGACGCCGGCCGAGGAGATCCTGGCTGACGAAATCCGGCGCAGCGGCCCAATTCCGTTCCGGCGATTTATGGATGTGGCGCTGTATCACGCCGAGGTTGGCTACTACCGGCGGGCGCGCGATCCCTTCGGGAAGGAGGGCGACTTCTTCACGGCGGAACAGATCCAACCGGTATTCGGAATTCTGATGGCGGCGCGGATCCGCCAGTTGTTTCGCGAGATGGGCGAGCCGCGCGAGTTTACGGTGATCGAGCTGGGCGCCGGGCGGTGCGAAATGACCGAAGCGTTCAGCGAGTGGAAGTACGTGCCGCTTGATGTCGATTCCAACACGATGCCGGCCGGGGTTACGGGTGTCGTGTTCTCCAACGAGTTCTTCGATGCGCTGCCGGTGGACGCCGTGGTGTACCAGGATGGCGCGTACCGGGAGCAGTTGGTGGCGCGGGAGGGCGGCGCGTTCCGGTGGGAAACGGGCGATCGCGTGGGCGAGGCGTCGGAAGATTATCTGCGCCGCTACTTCCTGCCGCCGGAAGAAGGCTGGCGGTACGAAGTGAATCTGGAAGCGCTGTTGTGGCTGCGGCGCGCGGCGGAGTCATTAACTAAAGGCTACATGTTGAGCATTGACTATGGTTTCACGCGCGCGCAGAGCGTACGATTTCCCGCAGGCACGCTGATGGGGTATCGCAGGCATACGGCGCGCGAAGACGTCTTGTCCGAAGCGGGGCTGCGCGACATCACCGCGCACGTAAACTTCACGGCGCTCCAGGAGACGGGCGCGGCCTGCGGTCTGGCGAGTGAGCGCTTCGAGACTCTCGCGCAGACGCTGCTGGCGGCGGGGGAAGCGGACCAATTCGCCGGCGCGTTGGGAACGCCGGGCAGCGCGGAAGAACTGCGGCGGCGCATGCAGCTCAAGACACTGTTGTTCGGAATGGGAGAGACGTTCCAGGTGCTGCTGCAGAAGAAAATCGCGTTGGGGAAGGACGGGGAGTAGCGGCGCGGAGAGTGTCCACCAAAAGAAAAAGGCCCCGAAAATCGGGGCCTGGCAGTCATAACCTAGTTGCAGCCCTTCTTCAGGGCGCGCCCAGACTACTTCTTTTTCTTCGGAGCAGCCTTCTTTTTCGGGGCGGCTTTCTTGGTTGCGCTCTTCATCGATTGATTCTCCCTAACATCAAATTTTGCGACTCGAAAATCGCAATGTGTTTCATATATAAGGTGCTTCAGAAATAAAGTCAAGAAAAAAATGCAGAGAGCGCATCCAGCGATCTCTTTGGCGATGCACATGCCTCGCGATGGTGCAAAGAAAATCACGCGGCACCCAAATCTTGATCGCGTCCGCGATGCGTATATACAATGAGACGCACGAAAGGCGTGCGCAGACAACGAATGATGCTGCTTCCCATTCTGATGGCCGTGCAAAGCGGCGATGACGATAGCAACCTCGTCGCGCGCATGCAGCGGCGCGATCCGAACGCGCTCGCCGAACTGTACGATCGCTACGGGCGCATCACGTTTTCGCTGATCGTGCGCATTGTGCGCGATGCGGCGACCGCGGAAGACCTGGTACAGGAAACGTTCCTGCGCGTCTGGAACCGGGTGCACGGTTTCGACGCGATGAAGGGCTCGATTGGGCCCTGGCTGTTGGCGGTGGCGCGCAATCGCGCGATCGATTACCTGCGGTCGGCGGGCGGACGGGAGCGCAACGCGCTGGAATTCGAAGAGGCGGTGCACCCCGCGCTGTATTGCGACGTGGAGAAGGAACTGCTGACCTCGGACAAGGTGCGGAGAGTGAAGTCGGCGGTGGAGAAGCTCACTCCGAATCACCGGCAGGTGATCGAGCTGGCCTATTTCGAGGGGTTGTCTCAGACGGAAATGGCGGAGCGCATGGGTCAGCCGCTGGGCACGGTCAAGACCTGGGTGCGCGCGGCGTTGAAAACCTTACGCGACGACCTGGGCGCGGTGGTGACGGCATGAACTGCAATGAACTGCGCGAACATTACGAGTTGTATGCGATGGGGCTGGCCGATGAGCCCGAGTACAGCGAGATTCGCGCACACCTGAACGCTCAATGCGAGGTCTGCATGCAAGAGATGAAACGGACGCGCCAGATGCTGGCGCTGCTTGGCGGTACGGCGCCGGCAGCGGCGCCTTCGCCCGCATTGCGGCGCCGCATTCTGGCCAGTGTCGGCGGAGGGCAGAGCCGTTTCGGCTGGGCGCCCTTCCTGGCGGCGGCACTGGCGCTGTCGCTTTTTGCCGCTGTATACTTTGGCGGACGCGAGCGCGACTTGGCCAACGAACTGGCGCGCGTCCGGGAAATGAACCGGCAGCAGACCATCCAATTGGCGGGCATCAATCAGGCATTCCAGATTCTGACGGGGCAGGATACGGTGGTCTCGACGTTCGGAGAGGGTCAGCCGACGCCGAAAGGCAAAGTCTTCGTGAGCCCCTCGCAGGGCGTGTTGTTGATCGCGGGCAATCTGCCACCGGCGCCGCGTGGCAAAGCGTACGAGATGTGGATCATCAAGGACGGTAAGGCGCGGGCGGCGGGAATGTTCCAGACAGGGGCCGACGGCACGGCGATGCACATTCAGCGCGGCGCGGCGGAAAACACAGGCGCGGTCGCGGTGACGCTGGAAGACGAAGCGGGCGCCGACCAGCCGACATCGACGCCGCTCTTTGCGGCGCCGATTCGTTTGGGACTGCAGTGAGGGAGCTATCAGCTTTCAGCCCTGCCTCCGGCGCCACCGGATTGAATAGCTGGTGACCTTTGGAAGCGGAGTGCGGGCTGTTGGGTGGCTCTCGCGTTCACCGGCCTCCGGCGGGGCTGGCTTGGCAAGATGGGACGTCGCGCCGCCTTAAAGGCGGCGGCAGGCAAGAATGCCCGGCAAGAATGCCCGCCCCACAAAGCGGCGATTCAGGGAGCAGCGTTCCACGGAAAGTGCGGACCGCGCCGCCTGAAAGCTGATAGCTGAAAGCTGATGCCTGAACTGACAACTGATTACTGAAGACTCCAGAATGGACGCTCCATAATATCCTCATGCCTCATGCCGTGGAAATTCCGCTGGCGATGCTGCTGGTGTTTGCTTCAGCGAAGCTCTTCTCGGAAATTTTCGAGCGGTTGGGTCAGCCGGCAATCGTGGGCGAAATTCTCGCCGGCGTGCTGATTGGTCCCCACGTGCTTGGCTGGCTGGCGCCCACCGAACTTCTGACCACCCTCTCGGAACTCGGTGTGATGTTCCTGCTGTTCCGGGTCGGGCTGGAGGTGAAGGCGTCGGAACTGATGAAGGTGGGCGGAAGCGCCATGGCGGTGGCTGTGGGTGGCGTGGTGGTTCCGTTCTTCATGGGCTGGGGGATTTGCGCGTCATGGGGCGAGCCGCGGATCGAGAGCATCTTCACGGGCGCGGCCATGGTGGCCACCAGCGTCGGCATCACGGCGCAAGTGCTGGCGTCGAAGGGGCTGCTGGATCTGCGCGCCAGCCGCATTATTCTGGCCGCGGCGGTGGTGGACGACGTCCTCGGACTGGTGGTGCTCGCGCTGGTCAGCGGCATGGCGCAGGGCGACGTCAACTATCTCGACATCGCGCTGACGGGTTTGCTGGCGCTCGGCTTCACGTTTCTGGTCGCACGCTTCGGCACGCGCACGGTGAAGCGCGTGATGCCGAAGATGAATGCCAGTCTCCGTTTGGTAGAGAGCGAGTTCGCGCTCGCCATGACGCTGCTTTTCGCCCTGGCGGTGCTGGCGGAATATGCCGGCGTCGCGGCCATTATCGGCGCGTTTCTGGCGGGCATGGCGCTGTCGGAAAGCGGAACGGGCCGCATCGCGGACCTCACGCACGGCGTGGCGGAGTTGTTGGAGCCCTTCTTCCTGGTGGGCATCGGCCTGCACTTCGACGTCACGGCGTTTTCCGGCCGGTCGACCATGATTCTGGCGGCGCTTCTGTTTGTGGCCGCGGTGCTCTCTAAAATGTTGGGATGCGGCCTGGCGGCGCTTCACCTGGGGCGCGAGGATGCGCTGCGGATCGGCGCGGGCATGGTGCCGCGCGGCGAAGTCGGCATGGTGGTGGCGCAGCTTGGCTTGAGCTTGAATGTGGTGGGCCACACCACGTACGGGATCATCGTGTTCCTTTCGGTGGCGACCACCCTGGTGGCCCCCCCGCTGCTGAACATGGCATTCGGCCCGGGGCGGCGGGAGGAAGATACAATAGCGGAGACGTGACCAAATTCATCCGCTATCAAAATACTTCCGGCACCTCCTATGGGATTATCGAGGGCGAAACGGTGCACCAAATCGCGGGCGGGCTTTTCGACGGCCACCAGCGCACCGGCGCCACGCATGAGCTTTCCAGCGTGAAACTGCTTTATCCTTGCGAGCCCGGTAAAATCTTGGCCGTTGGCCTGAACTACAAGAGCCATCTGGGGACGCGTCCGCAGCCGGCGAGTCCGGAAATGTTCTACAAACCGGTGAGCGCGCTGCAGAATCCGTCGGACCCGATCGTGATTCCGCAAGGCGCGGCCGATGTGCATTCCGAGGGCGAGATGGTGATGGTGGTGGGCAAGCGGCTGTGCCGGGCGTCCGAAGCCGAAGCGGCGGACGCGGTTTTCGGCGTCACGGCCGGGAATGATGTGAGCGACCGCCAGTGGCAGCACGGCGCCGGCAAAGATTTGCAGTGGTGGCGGGCCAAGGGGTCGGACACGTTCGCGCCGCTGGGTCCGGCGATCGTCACCGGCGTGGACTACGGCAATCTGCTGCTGGAGACCCGCATGAATGGCGAGACCATCCAGAAGCAGTACACCAGCGACCTCATCTTTAATCTGGCGGCTGTGCTGAGTTGGGTCAGCGGTTGGGTGACCCTGAATCCTGGCGACATTATTTATACCGGCACTCCCGGGAATACGCGCAAGATGTCGGCGGGCGATGTTCTGGAAGTGGAATTGGAACACGCGGGCGTGCTGACAAATCCGGTGGTGTAGAGTGGGCAGCCTTCGGCTGCAGTAAACAGTCACGAAACGCAGCCTTCGGCTGCCGTTCTCAGTCATCAGTTCTCAGTCATCAGTTCTCAGTCATCAGTCATCAGTTTTCAGTGCTCAGTCATCAGCAACGGGTGGGCCCATTGACTTGAGCGTGCGTCTTTGAACGATCAGCCTTCAGTTGCCCGCTTGCCAAGCTGAGTGCGGGCTGGCGCCTCCGGCTTGCGCCCGATCTCTTTCGCGGATCAGGGGGAACGGAGCCGTAGTGTGAGTTCGCGCCGCCTGAAGGCGGCGGCAGGCAGGAATGCCTGGCCCCACAACGGCTTAGGTCCCACTACGCAATCGGTACACCGCCGCGGACCGATAACTGATAACTGAAAACTGATTACTGAAAACTGGTTTTCTACACTCTAGAACACGATCACTGCGCGGCCTGCGAGTTCGCCTTGGCGCATGCGGTCGAGGAGGGCCGGGGTTTCGTCGAGGGCGTGGGTGTGGACGTCGGGACGCAGAATGCCTTCGCCGGCGAGGGCGAATACGCGGGCGAGGTCTTCTCGCGTGCCGAGATAACTGCCGCGGATGGTGATCCCTTTGAGGACGGTATCGACGAGCGGCAGTTCATAGCTGGTGACGGCGAGTCCGACGAGGATGAGCGTGCCGTTGCGGCGCAGCGATTTGAAGGCTTGCGGAATGGCAGCGGCAGCTGCGGTCAACACGATGGTGGCGTCCATCCCGCGTGGAGGAGCGATGCTGGCGCCGGCGGCTTCGGCGGCGGCGAGTTTCGCGGGCGCCGGGTCGGAGACGGTGGCCTGCAAGCCCTGGTGCCGGGCGAGCTGGAGGGCGAGGTGGCCCAGGCCGCCGAAGCCGAAGAGGACGACGGATTGGCCGGGTTGGAGAGCGGCCTCGCGGAGTGCGCCGTACGCGGTCCATCCAGCACAGCAAAGGGGGGCGGCCTCCGTGGCGGAGAGGCGTTCGGGGACACGGACGAGAGTGGCGGCGGGGGCGAAGGCGTACTCACCGAGCACGCCCTGGATGGTATAGCCGAAGTTGGTCTGTTTGGGGCAAAAGCGCTCGCGCCCCGAGGTGCAGAATTCGCAAACGCCGCAGGTAGAGCCGAGGAATGTAATGCCGGCGTGGTCACCTGGGGCCCATTCGGTGACACCGGGTCCGGCAGCGGCTACGCGCCCGATGCCTTCGTGCCCGAGGGTCACGGGGGCGAGTGGGAGTTTTTCCAGGCCGGCGACGAATAGATCGGAGTGGCAGAGTCCGCAGGCTTCCAGACGAAGGAGTACTTCGCCAGGGCCAGGCTCGGAAAAGTGCAGCGATTCGATGGCAACGGGTCCGCGAGGCTGGGAGAGGACGACAGCGCGGGCATGGGTACTGCGCATGAGGTGGAGTATAACGGATTCTGCGAATTCGGCTTTCGTTGGACGGACCGGACGGACTCGCCGCTCTGGGCATGCCAACGACGCCAGGGATGCGCGCCTCCGGTTTGCGTAGTTGGTCAAACTACCTGCGATGGACGGACAATGCCTGTCCCCTGGAGTTCGACATTTTGGCGCCAGGCGGCCGGCTTGGGATTTGCGTCCTCGCCCCGCCAGGGACATAGTCGAAAGACGGTCGCTCCCGGTCGCGGCTCTGCTTGGGCCGTCTTTCATCAAAGTTTCGCGGGCCCAACGTCCGGCAAGGACACCAAACACGATGGCCCGTCCCCCCGCAGCCCGTGGCAACCCCTATTTAATTTGATTTGACGAATCAAATGAAATCGCATATTCTAGCCGGGATGTCTCAGGCGGATGTGCAAACCGTACTGCGCTGTTATCCCCAGATCTACTTTGCGTGCCACAAGCGGCACGTGCGGGATACGGACTCCGGCGCGGTACTGAGCGGTCATCAGGCCTCCGTGCTGGATCACCTGGACGACGTGCAGGCCACGGCGCTGTTCGACCTGGCGCGGCATATGGGCGTAACGGCATCCACCATGTCGCTGACCGTCGACCGGCTGCAGCGCGGAGGGTACGTGCAGCGCGAGCGCTCCACCGAGGACCGGCGGCGGGTGGACCTCCGCTTGACGGAGGCGGGAGTCCGCATCAAGAAGCAGAAGAAAGTCCTGGAACCGGAACTGGTAGCGGCAGTGCTTGCGCGGTTGGACGAGCGCAAGCGGAAGCAGGCATTGCGAGGGCTCGAACTGTTGGCGGAGGCGTCGCGCGAAATGATCGCTTCGGGAGAGTTGAATCGGTTCTTGAAGAGAGGTGCGGCATGAAGTGGGTTTGGCTGATTGGTGGAGCGCTGGTCGTACTGGTAGCGGTCGTGGCGATGGTGGGCGCCATGCTGCCGCGCGACCATCGCGCGACGCGGCAGGCGCGTTTCCGGCAGAAGCCGGAGGCGATCTACTTTACGCTGGCGGGTCCTGTGGACTGGCGCAGCGACATTAAGGCGTCCGGCGCGCTGCCCGCTGAGAATGGCCGCAAGCGTTGGTGGGAGCAGGACAGCCACGGCAACAAGGTCACGTACGAACTGGTGGAAGACGTGATGCCGTCGCGGCGCGTCACCCGGATCACCGGGAAGGGATTGCCATTCGGCGGCACCTGGACGGTGGATATCTCGCCTTCGCCGGAAGGCAGTCTGGTGCGGATCACGGAGGATGGGCAGGTGTACAACGTGATCTTCCGGTTCATGGCGAGGTTCGTCTTCGGGTACACTGCGACGATTGAAGGCTACCTGCGCGATCTGGGGCATCGATTCGGTGAGTTGGCGGTGATTGAACCGTAGGAGTGGATATGGGACAGGAAGTCGAATGCCGGATGCAGCACGGGGGCCGGACGCTGGCGGGCAAGGCGTATCTTGAGGGCGATCACGTTTTGTTTCGCGGCGAGGGGAGGCTGAAGATCTGGACGAAAGATCTGCAGTCGGTGCGCGCGGAGGACGGGGTGCTGGTACTCGAATTTCCGGGCGGCCCGGCGAGCTTCGAGATGGGTGCGGTCGCGGAGAAGTGGGCGCGGAAGATTCTGAACCCGCCGTCGCGGGCGAGCAAGTTGGGCATCAAGAGCGGCCTCACGGTACGGGTGGCGGGGACGTTTGCGGCGGACTTTCTGGCGGAGTTGGGCGAGCTGAAAACCGTGCGGGGTAAGGCGGACCTGGTATTCGTGGCGGTCGCGGATCGCGCGGGACTGGCGCAGGTGACGAAGTGCGCCGCGTGGCTCATGCCGGAGGGGGCCTTGTGGGTGGTGTACCCAAAGGGCGTGGCGGCGATTCGTGAGACGGAAGTGATCACAGCGGGACGTGCTGCGGGTCTGAAGGACGTGAAGATCTCATCGTTTTCCACGACGCAGACGGCGCTAAAATTCGTCATCCCCGTGGGGCAACGGGCTTAGGAGTTCGCCACGGGGTGGGACGGACGATCGTTTTTTGTCGTCCGTCCTCGCAGCTTCGAAACCCACGCATGCCAGTAGAGTGAGATCAGGCTGTGCCTTGTCGATCCGGGCGAAGTTCGGATGGGCGAGCCCCACTCGCCTGCACCAGGGGGAGCCATATGCCACAACTGCAAGACAGCTTCGAAAGCGAGGACAGTGTCGAAAGGGTCGCTCCCTTGACGGTCGCGGCTCGGCTTGGGGCGTCTTCAATTAAGGTTCTGCGGGCTGAACCCCCCTAGACAACAGACCACACAAAACGATGGCCTGTTCATGCCTGTACTAGGCCTGTTCCACCCGCCTCGTGAAACGATGCGCTTACAGGAACTTGTTCACCTGCGCGCGGAAGCGGGTGTAGACCCAACTCACCGCGACCAGTAGTACGCCGAGCACGATGAAGCTCATGATACGCGGCAGGGTTTCGAGATTGCGCAGATCCCAGAAGAAGAGCTTCACTGTGCAGACCAGGAAGAGGGCGAGTCCCGAGATGCGAAGCACGCGGTCGCGTAAGGCGAAGCCCGCGGCCAATAGCACGATGGCTTCCGCACCCCAGGCAATGGTGAGCATGGAGCCGCTCACCTGGTGGAAGATGAGCGCGGCGAGCAGCAGGGTACCGAGCAGCGAGAAGTACAGGCGCAGCCAACTGGCGAGTTCGCGGCGCAGCATGGCGGCATAGACGATGGCGATGCCTGGGGCGACGGAGGTCAGCGCCCGTCCGGCGTTCAGGTCGGCGGCGAGGATATGAGCGGCCACCAGGGCGCTGACGGCGATGGCGAGGGCGCGGGGACTGCGGCGCTGGAACTCGGCGAAGCCGAGCGTGACCAGCGCCCATGCGGGAGTGAGCGCCCACGATGGCAATAGCGCCGAGAGCCCGGTAATGAGGAAAAGGGTGGCGGGCCAGATGGCGACGTCGAGAACGCGGCCGCGCGCTTCCTCACGGGCGCGGGGCCCAAAGGCGTAGACCAAGGCGGCTGAGACCAGATTAAGCCAGTTGGAAAGTTCGAAGGCCGCCACCCGGGTGCAGCCGAGGATGGCGACGGAGAGCGCCAGATAGCGGAACTCGGCGGGCCAGCCGCGCAGGCCGGCTTCGAGCAGCACGAGCGCGGTGGCGAGCCACGCGATGCCGAGATACTCACCGGGCACGAGACGCCAGACCAGGGTGCAGAGACCGAGGGTGGTGGCTCCGGCAGCAAGCACGCGCGCGGCATCGCGCTCGCGATCGCCGAACCGGCCGGGTCCGCTCCACAAGGTGGCGTGCACGAACCCATAGGCGAGAGCCGCGCCGACGGCGAGCGACAGCGCGGGCGGCGGATAATACGCCGCGGTGGCGACTCCGCCGAGGAAAGCGAGGGCATACCCTTGCACGCGGAAATCGAACAGGCGACGCCACCAGCCGAGGGCGAAGGGGGCGGCGGCCATGAGGGTCCAGACGCGGCCGCGGGATTCGTTGGTGGCTTCAAAGCCGGCCACCAGCGCGGCCACTGCGCCGCCGACATAGCCATACCAGACTTCCTGCGCCTGGAGCGCGCGATTGAGATAGAACATCGCGGCGGTGAGCGCGGCAACCCATTCCCAGGTGCGCGGCGCCACTCCGCCGGCGACCAGCGCGCAGAGGTCGCCGAGTTGCAGCAGGAAGACTATTCCGGCGAGATTGCGCAGGAAGCGCGAACGGAAGTGGACGCCGGCCAGGTAGTAGAGTTCGCCTTCGAGGGCGAGCGCGAAGGGCGCCCACTGACCGTGGAGGTGAAGCAGGATTGCGGTGGTGGCGAGCGCGGCGTTGAACAGCACGGCGGGCCGCCAGCGTCCGGCGCGGGCGCGCACCAGGGTGCTGGCGAGATAGAGTGCGGCGGCGCCGGCCGCGAGTTGCCAAATATCCGACGGTGCGGCGTGTCCCCACTTGCCCGCGGACAGGGCGAGGAAGCCGAGCGCGTTGAGGGGCAACAAACGTAGGTCGGGGCGGATCAGGTCGAAGCCTTCGAAGATCAGCCAGTAGACGAGGAACAGGGCCTGGGTCTGCCAGAGCGGCGAGCCGGAATCTTTATGCAAGCCGCAAGTCAGGTAGGTCGCAAACAGGCCGAGGACGGCCATATGCTGCCACTGGTTGCGCCAGGCAATGTAGAGCAGCGACGCGGCGAGGGGAATCAGCATCAGCACGCTGAAAGTGGTGACTTCGGCGATGGCCAGGGTGACGAAGGCGAGGAAGTAGGCGAGTCCGGTGACGGTCTGCGAGCGGTACTTCAGCGAATGCGCGATGATCCCTGCGGCGACGGCGAGCAGCAGCACGGTGGCCAGGAAAGGGCTCTCCAGGACTTTCGCTGCGGGGATGGCGTACATCGCATAGACGGTAGTGTAGAGCGCGGCCCAACCGCCGCCGATTAATCCATAGGAGAAGACGCGGTAGGTTTCGCGGCGCTCGAAGACGACTCCGGCGGCGAGCATGGCGAAGCTGGCACCGAGGCTGAGGGCCACACGCCCGGCGGCGCCAAGCTGCGTGTATGCGTAATTGAGCAGCAGGGCAATGCCGACGACGGCAATGAAGACGCCGATCTTGTTTACCCAGTTGCCGCCGATCACGGCTTCCCATTCTTCGCTGGTACGGTGCACGGGCGCCAGGTTGGGTTGGGGAGGCGGCGGGATGGCCTGCGCAGGAGGAAGCTCCGCTTCAGGCGTGGCGAAAGAGTCGGGAGTTGCGAGTGAGGACGCGACGGCGTGGGCGGGAGAAGGGTCCGCGTCGGGTGTGGTGAGCGAGTCGGGAGTGGCGGTCGGTGGTGGGACGATTGGCGCCGTCGGTGTGATGGGAGGCGCGGGCCGTACTGCTTCGGGCGGCGGCGCAGCGGCGGGGAATCCGCTCCGGGCCCAATTCATAGAAGCCCGCTCGAGCACGAGCAGGCGTCCTTCCATCGCGTTCATACGGTCGCGAAGGTAGACCCAGCGGATGATCACCACAATCATGACGATGGTAATCAGAAGACCTTCCATGAGAACACTCCTTAACGAATGACTCTTTCAGGATGACGGGTTTGTGAAAGCTCAGGCGACCACGCCGGCCATCTCCATGGCGAGTAAACGTACGCCTCGCAGATCGAGCTTGCCGGTGCCGAGCTGGGGCAGGGCGTCGACTGGGTAGAAATTCTCCCGTTTGGGAAGCCAGAGGCGGGGGAGATCGCCGGCGGAGAGGCGTTCGTACAATTCGGCCGGCGAAAGAGCGGGGTGGACGTAAAGCGCCACCAGGCGTTCGCCGCGGGTATTATCGGGAATGCCGGTGACGGCCGCCTGCAGGCCGTCGCAGAGGTTCACGATGGCTTCCTCGACTTTGAGATGCGGCACCATTTCGCCGCCGATCTTGCTGAAGCGCGAGAGCCGGTCTGTGATGTGCAGGAAGCCTTCGTCATCGAGCCGGGCGATGTCGCCCGTAATGTACCATCCGTCGTGCAGGACTGTGGCGGTCCGTTCGGGCTGGTGCAGGTAACCAAGCATGCGGCTGGAACCCTTGACCAGCAGCAGGCCCTCGGTATTGGGCGGCAGTGGCTCGAACGTAACGGGGTCTACGATGCGGGCGGCGACGCCCGGCAGGGGATGGCCCACGCTGCCCGGTTTGCTGGCGGCCTGGGAATGGCGGCCGGCTTCGAAGTTGGGCGAGTTGACGGCGACCACGGGCGACATTTCGGTGCAGCCATAGCCTTCGAGCAACTCCAGGCCGAACTTTTCGCGGAAGGCATCGGCCACATTGCGGCGGAGCGTCTCGGCGCCCACCAGTACGTAGCGCAGGCTGGCGAATTCCTCGGGCGTGCATTTGCGCGTGTAGGTGGCGCAGAAGGTGGGGGTGGTCAGGAGCAGGGTGGCCTGGTGCTTCTGGACCAGTTCGCCGATGGCGCGCGCGTCGGTGGGATTGGGGTGGTAGACCACGCCGCAGCCGGAGAGCAGGGGGAACCAGATGGTGACGGTGAAGCCGAAGGAGTGGAAGAATGGGAGCACGCCGGCGATGCGGTCTGCCGGGGAGATCCAAAAGAGTTGCGCGATGGCTTCGATATTGGCGATCAGGTTGAAGTGCGAGAGCATGACACCTTTGGGAACGCCGGTAGAGCCGCTGGAGAAGATGACGGCGGCCAGCGAATCGGGGGAGCGGCGTCCGCGGGAGAACAGCGCGGCGGGGACGAAGCGGGCAGTGAACCAGGCGCGCAGTTTCGCGCCCGCCGAGGCGGCTTTCAGCAGATCTTCCAGATAGACGGTGCCGGGCAGGGGCTGCAATTTTGCTTTCGCCAGGAAGGCCCGCGAGGAAATGACGGTGCGGATGGCGCACTGCTCGACGGCCGATTGCATGGCTTCGGGTCCGGCGGTGAAGTTGAGGTTGACGGGGACGACGCCTTTCAGGGTGAGGCCGACATTGACGAGCGCGCCGCCCACCGAAGAGGGCAGCAGGACGCCCACCATGGCGTTATCGGTGTAGGGCTTGAGGGCTTCGCCGAGCAGCACGGCGCCGGTGAGCATTTCGCCATAAGTGAGGGTGCGGCCGGTGGTGTCGGCCATGGCGAAGCGCGTCCAATCGCGGCGCGCGGTGTGGATGAGGCGGCGGTCCAACAGGTCGCCGGGCTGCCGGCGATGCGCGGTGGCGTCGGCGGCGAGCTCCTGGATGGCCTGGCGGACGGTCTGCGCGCTGCTGCCGGCGGGCAGCGGCTGGCCGAAGGTGACGGTGACCGGGTACGGAATGCGCAGCGGCATTTTCCAGAAAAACTTGCCACCCGCGAAGCTGAAAATGCTGCCCCAGAGACGATCGAGGTGGACGGGAATGATGGGGATGCCGGAGCCGTCGGCAATTTTTTCCATGCCGCGTTTGAAGGGCAGCATGTTGCCGGTGCGGGTGATAGCGCCTTCGGCGAAGATGCAGACGATGTGTCCGGCGGCGAGTTCGCGGCGGGCGGCGCGGATGGATTCCACCGCGTCGCGCGGGCTGGCGGTGCCGACCGGAATGGCATACATGCGGCGCAGCAGCCAGTGAAAGGCGCGCGCTTCGTAATAAGGCTTCCACACCATGAAGCGAATGAAGCGCTGCACGCAGGCGCCGATCAGGAGACCATCGACATGCGAAGTGTGGTTGGCCACCAGCAGCGCCGGGCCTTCGAAGGGCACGTTCTCCTGTCCGTGGATGCGAATGCGGAACAGGGTGTGGGTGAGCAGCCAGAGGACGAAGCGCACCAGGTAATCGGGCACGATGGTGACGATGTAGGCGGTGACCAAGAGCAGCGATACGCCAAAGCCGGCCATGATGGCGGTAGCGCTGAGATGGAGGCGGGTGTAGCAAAGCCACATGGCGGCGCTGGCGATCAGCATGCCGATGGTCTGGTAGAAATTGTTAGCGGCGACGACGCGGCCTTTCTCCCGGGCATCGCTGCGCTGCTGAATGTAGGAGTAGAGCGGCACGACGAAGAGTCCGCTGGCCAGGGCGAGGCAGACCACGGCGAAGACGGCGAGCGGGAAACTGTGGCGCACGGCCACCAGGAGGAGGGCGAAGAGGCCCATGAAGGCCGCGCCCAGCGGTACCAGTCCGAGTTCCACCTTATCGCCGGAGAGGCGGCCGGCCAGCATGTTGCCGGCGCCGATGCCGATGGCGAGGAAGGCCCAGAGCAGGGAGACGCCGTTATCGTCGGCGCGCAGCACGTCTTTGCCGAAATATTGCAGGCCGGTTTTGAGCAGCACGCCTGCAAACCAGAAGTAGG
>JBDTMZ010000086.1:0-80959 GCA_039934035.1 Candidatus Solibacter sp.
CCGATGAACGCCGATGAAAACACCGCCGTTTTTATCTGCATTTTCTTATCGGCGTTTATCGGCGGCCCATTGTTTTTGCATCGCTCAGCGATCCCTGCCGGACGGTTTGGACTATGGCGAAGAACGCTTAGCAATTATGAGATGCTTTGCCGAGCCTTGCTCCTGCTGGACGGGCCGAGATGCCTACACTCCTACGGAACTAAAATGAAGCGCTCGATGGAGACTTTGGCGCTTTTATCGGCCCGGCTGCGGGCACGCTGAAAGACGACCCGGAATTCGTCGAAGGCATCGGGCGTGGGATTCGGGGGCATGGGGAATTCCAGGGTTTCGTTGACGGGCTTGACGAGGTCGGCGCCGGTATCGGGGCGGGAAGTCACGTTGGCGTGGCCGATGGTGATTTGCGGCGCACCCGGCAGTTCATTGTCGATCAACACCAGATCGAGCGTGATGGTGTCCGGATAGCGGTCCGCATTGCGGATTTCCAGGCGGACAGCGCGGCAGCAGGAAAGGGACACCGTCTGATCGAGCTTGTGACGGGCCTCCATCATGAGCGGGCGATGGTCGGTGCTGCTGAACGAGAGAGCGGACGGGGTGCCGCGCTGGAAGAAGGACGTTTTGGGCGGGCGCGCATACGGCCAGCGATACATCCAATACTCGCCCGAGAAAGGGATGCTGAGCGGATGCTGCATGACCACGGGACTGCCGTCGCCGGTGGTCTGCGGCATGGGCGCAATCAGGGTGGGAATGGGTTTGATTTCGGGCCAGAGGATGACACCGGGGAAGCCGTTGTCGGCGAGTGTGCCGCTCATAGCGTCGGGGAGGTCGGGACGGCCGCTGCCGGGCATGCCGGGAGGGCCGGCCGGCTTCGGGGACCAGGAAAACGAATCGCCCCCGCTGCCTTCGCGTTGCATCAGGGTGCCGCCGAGCGTCATCCCGATGGCGAGCAGGACGGTGAGGGCGAGGCCCATGATGGCGCGCGGCATGCTGGGGCGCTTCGCGGGCTGGACGGCGCGGGAGGCGAGGGCAAGCAGGGTGGCCAGTGAGACGCCGCAGGCGAGGCAGAGTCCGGCAAGGGCGGGGTGCTGGAGGAGGACGGCGCAGATGCCGGCCTGAATGACGGTGGAGACGGCGAGTCCGGGGCCGAAATCGTGCAGGAAACGGCGTGCGGGCAGTTGGGCGCTGGCGAAGAGCGACGTGTCGTGAGAGGTCTCGATCGCGGGCTGCTGGATACGCCACTGTATGTAGAGCATGTGGGTGGCGTTGACCACGAGGACGATGGCGGGGAGGACGGCCGCCGGCGAGAGTTGGGTCAATAGGATCACGCAGGGCGCGAACCATACGGCGGCCGAAGAAGCGCGGAAGGTGGCGCGAATGGCGTCCTCGGGCTCCCATTCTGCAGCGGCGAAGAAAAGTACGAGCGTGATGAAAGCGCCGGCCAGGCACGCGAGGAGAACATATATGGTGGCGCGCAGAATCAGCCAGGGAACAGGGACGCGGACCCATTGGAGCCCGTTGGCGGAGCGCCACATGATCCAGCCGGTGAAGAGGAGGCCGGCGACCTGGAGCGCAGGGACAGCGCGCTGGCGCCAGTCCTGAGGGGTCCGGTCATCCAGCAGCGGCATAGAGTCTCCGGGGGAAAGGACGTCGCGATGGCCGACGAAATTCCCGTTGGGTTCGTGAGATGATATTTCTCGAAACCATGAACGCACTCTTACTTAAGCAGTATAAGCAACTGGAGATGGTGGAGATGCCTGTGCCGGCGATCGGCGCGGACGATGTGCTGGTGCGGGTTCGGGCATGCGGAATCTGCGGCAGCGACGTGCACGGGCTGGACGGGAGCACGGGGCGGCGGATTCCACCGCTGGTGATGGGGCACGAAGCGTCGGGTGAAGTGGTGGAGACGGGCGCGAACGTGACCGACATGAAGGCCGGCGACCGGGTGACGTTCGATTCGACCGTGTCCTGCGGGCGTTGCGTCTTCTGTGCGCGCGGCGAACAGAATTTGTGCGACAACCGTGAGGTGCTGGGAGTCTCACCGGGGCCCTACCGGCGGCACGGGGCGTTCGCGGAATTCGTGTCGGTTCCGCGGCGGATTATGTACCGGCTGCCCGACAATCTGACCTACGAACAGGCGGCGATGATCGAGGCGGTATCGGTGGCGGTGCACGCCGTGAATCTGACGCCGATCAAGCTGGGCGATACCGCGATTGTGGTCGGCTGCGGGATGATCGGGATTTTGACCATTCAGGCTGCGAAACACGCGGGGTGCAGCCGGATCATCGTGGTGGACCCCGATCAAGCGCGCCTGGAGCGCGGGTTGAAGGCGGGCGCGACCGACACAGTGAATCCCAAGGCTGTAAATGCGGTGGAAGCGATTCGCCAGATGACGGGCGGGACGGGCGCGGACGTGGCGCTGGAGTGCGTGGGCGCGACCGAGCCGATTTTGACTGCCATTGAAGGGGTCAAGAAGGGCGGCGCGGTCACGCTGGTGGGCAACGTGACGCCGAAGATCGAGGTGCCGCTGCAATCGGTGGTATCGCGGCAGATCCGGCTGCAGGGGTCGTGCGCTTCGAACGGGGAGATTCCGGCGTGCATCGAGATGATGGCGCGGGGCGCGATCGAGGTGGATTCGCTGATCAGCGCGGTGGCGCCGCTCGAAGAGGGTGCGTCCTGGTTCGAACGCCTTTACAATCACGAACCGAATCTCATGAAGGTGATTCTGCGCCCGTAGGGGGTGGCGGGCAATCCGCCGGGGTTGCGGGCGGCGTAGTCTAAATGTAAACAGAGGTGCGGCGGTGAGGACGCTTTGGATCAAAATGTAACCGCTGGGAATAAAGTGCCATCCTAAATGGATAGAGTGGAGGGAAGAAGATGCTGATCAAGAGGCCCGACGACATTCGCTATTCCGAGATCACCCCGAAGGATCTCTATCTGAACCGGCGCAAGTTCCTGGCGGGATTGCCCGCCGCGTTCCTGGGCGCGCGCGAACTGCTGTCGCCGGAACGGCAGGCGCTGGCCGGCACGAAATTGCCCAACGTCCAGAAGAGCAAATACACGGTGGACGAGAAGCAGAATACCTACCAGGAAGTCTCCACCTACAACAATTACTACGAGTTCGGGACGGATAAGGACGAGCCGAACGTATACGCCCGGAACTTCAAGACGTCGCCTTGGACGGTGAGCGTCGAGGGGCAGTGCGCCAAACCGCGCAAGTTCACGATGGAGGAAATCCTGGCCTTGGCGCCGCTCGAAGAGCGCGTCTACCGGCATCGCTGCGTGGAAGCGTGGTCGATTGTGGTGCCGTGGGTGGGCTATTCGTTGAGCGCGCTGCTGGCGAAGGTGGAACCGAACCCGAGCGCCAAATTCGTGGCATTCGAGACATTCTTCGATCGCAAGCAGATGCCGCACGCCGCCGGTCTGAATTTCCCCTACGTGGAAGGTCTGCGCATGGACGAAGCGATGCATCCCTTGACCATGCTGACTACGGGAATGTACGGCGAAGAACTGCCGCCGCAGGACGGCGCGCCGGTGCGGCTGACCGTGCCCTGGAAGTACGGCTTCAAGAGCATCAAATCCATCGTGAAAATCCGACTGGTGGGCGGCCAGCCGCCGACCTCGTGGAACCTGTCCAACGCGCCGGAGTACGGCTTCTTTTCCAACGTGAATCCGCATGTGGACCATCCGCGCTGGAGCCAGGCGACGGAGCGCCGGCTGGGCGAATTCCGCAAACGCCCCACGCTGATGTTCAACGGCTACGGCGACCAGGTGGCGAGCCTGTACAACGGGATGGACCTCAAGAAGTTTTACTGACATGCTGAAGCAGCGATGGACTAAGGTTCTGGTTTTCGTGGCCTGCCTGGCGCCGATTTTCTGGCTCTGCTGGCGCGCCTGGCAGCAGAACCTGACCGCCAACCCGATTGAGTTCATCACGCGCTACACCGGCGATTGGACGATCCGGTTCATCGTGATCACGCTGGCGGTCACGCCGCTGCGCAAACTGCTGGGGCTGCCGGACCTGATCCGGTTCCGGCGCATGATCGGGCTGTATGCATTCTTCTATGGCACGCTGCATTTCATTACCTACATCTGGCTGGATAAATTCTTCGACCTGGCGGACATGTGGAAGGACATCGCCAAGCGGCCCTTCATCACGGCGGGGTTTACAGCGTTCGTCCTGATGCTCCCGCTGGCGATCACGTCGACGGCGGGCTGGATCCGGCGCATGGGCGGAAAACGCTGGCAGTCGCTGCACCGGCTGGTGTACTTCAGCGGCATCGCCGGCGTGACGCACTACTGGTGGCTGGTGAAGAGCGACATTCGCCTGCCGGCAATGTATGGCGCCTTCGTCGGAGTGCTGTTGCTGTACCGGGCTGCGGTGTGGTTGAGCAAACGCAAAGCGGCGGTGCGTCCGCGCGTGTCCGCACTATCGTCCAGCGCACTGCGCGACAATCCCTAATTGGGTACAAAAGTACTGAGCGACGGCGTTAACTGAAACGAAAGTCCTGGAACCGGACTATTACAGTTGAACCTGTTAATCCAGCGCGAATCGGGAGATGATGTTTTTGCGGTCCCGCGTTCGGCGAAGGCACTTGTCGTTTACGAATGGAGGACGGGACCGCACAGCGTTGTCGTGTTCGCTCCTTGAGTGATTTTCATGCCGCCGGTGCTAGTCACACCGGCGGCTTTTTTTTGGTGTGCCGCGGGAAGCGGGGCTCGGTGAAGCACCCACGGTGAGACAGCGAGGCCAGGAAAGTGCAGCCTGATATACTCTGGAATTTGAGGGGTGTGAGGGTTTCTGGATTGGTTATGCAGAAAAAGATTCTGGTAAACGGCGCCGGCGGCTTCATCGGCGGACACCTGGTGAAGCGCTTGAAGGACGAAGGACACTGGGTGCGTGCGGTCGACATCAAGGAGCACGAATACAGCAAGGTCCCGGCGGACGAATTCGTGCTGGGCGATCTGCGCGACGCGGCCGTGGTGAAGAGTGTCGTGCAAGGGATCGACGACGTGTATCAACTGGCTGCGGATATGGGCGGGGCGGGCTACATTTTCACCGGCGATCACGACGCCGCAGTGATGCACAATTCGGCGACGATCAATCTAAACACGCTGGACTTCGGCGTCCCTGCCGGGGTGAAACGTTTCTTCTACTCGTCGTCGGCGTGCATTTATCCCGAGCACAACCAGCGCGATCCGCAGAATCCGAAGTGCTCGGAAGATTCGGCCTATCCGGCGGCGCCGGACAGCGAATACGGGTGGGAGAAGTTGTTCAGTGAGCGGCTGTATTTTGCCTACGCACGGAATCACGGCGTGCAGGTGCGGGTGGCGCGCTTCCACAACATCTTCGGACCCCAGGGCACATGGTGCGGTGGGAAAGAGAAGGCTCCGGCGGCGATGTGCCGAAAGGTGTCCGAGGCGCCCGAAGGCGGCGAGATTGAGATTTGGGGAGACGGCGAACAGACGCGCTCGTTCCTGTATGTGGACGAATGCCTGGAGGCCGTACGGCGGCTGGTGGAATCGGATTTCGAGGGTCCGGTGAACATCGGGTCCGAGGAGATGGTGACTATCAATCAACTGGCGCAGATGGCTATGTCGATTGCGGGCAAGAAGCTTTCGATCCGTCACATTGCGGGTCCGTTGGGCGTGCGCGGGCGCAATTCGGACAATCACCTGATTCGCGAAAAGCTGGGTTGGGAGCCGTCGCGTCCGCTGCGCGAGGGGATGGAAAAGACGTACGCGTGGATCGCGTCGCAGGTGGAAGCGGCGCGCACTGTGGCGGCAGTTTAGCGCCGGCGAAGTTGCAGGGCGGACGTGAAAGAGAAGAGAAAATATGGGCCGCCCATGAACGCCGATGCACGCCGATGCACGCCGATAAGAATTTCTGACCTCGTCGAACACGTTCCCGCCGCCTGACTTTGCCCTTCAAGAGACGAACAAGGGAACTGGAACGACCACCCTCCACGGAACCTGAACCGGTTCAAATACCTGGCTATAGTTCGAAGCCCGCGGCTTGGGCGTCGCGGTGGAACATCTTGACCGTGTCGAGCGAGAACTCGGTCAGGTCTTTGCCGAGGTTGGGCAGCTTTTTCAGCAGATCGTGCGTGATGGTGATGATGTGGCAGCCGATCTGGTGCGCCTGCACGAGGTTGAAGATCTCGCGCGGGCTGGCCCAGATCAGTTCCAGCTGCGGCTGCGGGCTCATGATTTCGAGCGCTTTGATCATGATGGGCAGCGGATCGATTCCGGCATCGGCAACGCGTCCGGCAAAGATCGAGATATAGGCGCTGGGACTGCCGGAGAGTGCTTCAGCAGTCGTGCGGACCTGTTCCAGGGTCATCAGCGCGGTCACATTGAGCTGGATGCCTTCCCGTGTCAGTTCGCGCACGAGTGGGGCGGACGCTTCGCCGCGGGTGTTGGTAATCGGAATTTTTACGTACACATTGGGCGCGAGGGCGGCAAGTTTGCGGGCCTGGCGTCCCATCTCGGGAAAGTCATCGGAGAAGACTTCGAGGGAGAACGGGCGGTCGGGGATTTCGGCCAGGATCTCGCGCGCAAAGGCCAGATAATCGGAGATTCCCACCTGCCGCATGAGGGTCGGGTTGGTGGTAAATCCCTGAATCGCAGGATTCTTGTAGAGGTCGAGAATACTGCGTTTATCGGCTCCATCGGCGAAGATCTTGACCCTAAATTGTGCGATGTTCACACTGTACCTTTGTAATGCAACGGTACCCATCATAGCGTGACCGGGAGCTGAGCGGTCTCGTTCCGGCGGGGGTGCTGCTATACTGGTAGTGCCTTTTGAAAGTCCTGCGACACTTGGCTCAGAACTCATCTGCCTAGTCGAGCCCGCACGATTGAAAAGACAACCGACGGTATGAAAAACATCTTCGTAGGCAACTTATCTTTCTCAGCAAATGAATCTTCAGTCCGTTCGCTCTTTGAGCCTTACGGGCAAGTGGACCGAGTCAACGTGGTCACAGATCGGGAAACCGGCCGTTCGCGCGGCTTCGCGTTTGTCGAAATGGCCAACGGAGACGAAGCGGATCGCGCCATTGCGGCGCTAAACGGCACAGATCTCGACGGCCGTACGCTCAACATTAACGAGGCTCGACCGAAAACCGAGGGTGGTGGTGGTGGTGGCGGTGGACGTGGTCCGCGCCGCGAACCTCGCTGGTAGCGCGCGTCCCAAAAGCAGGACGGCGGCCGGCACTTAGATCCGGCCGTCGATGGATAGGAGTCTAAGTCATGGCTACTCGTTCGCGCACATCATTTCAGAAACGTCAAAAGGAAATCGCCCGCATGGAGAAGCAGCGCGACAAAGCTGCTAAACGGGTGCAGCGCAAATTAAATCCCGGCGTAGACGAAGAGAGCGAATACTTGTTGGGTGAGGATGGCTTGCCGATACTGGGCGAGGATGGCGCGCCGATCCTTTTGCACGACCCCGCCGATGACGAATCCGCCGAGGACGCACCCGCCGAGGGCGCACCCACCGAGACGCTCGACAACTAAGAGTCAGCGCTTCCGAAATACAAAAGCAGCCCAGGGATTTTCGAATCCCTGGGCTGCTTTCCTTTGTAGAGCGGAGTTAAACGGCGCGGCGTACGGGGCGGCGGCCCGATTTGAACGAGGAGCCGCTTTTGCTGCCCGAGCGGAACGGTTTCGCCTGGTGCTGGCGGTATTCGGTCTGAGGCATGACGATGACCGGACCGGCTTCCCGGCGCGGAGTCTGGGGAATGTTGGAGGGGACGTCCTTGCGCTTCAGCTTGATGGAAAGCGAGCGTTCGATGCGAGCCACTTCGGAGCGCTCGCTGCGGGAAGCAAACGTGGAGGCAATACCGCGGGCTCCGGCGCGGCCGGTGCGGCCCACGCGATGGATGAAGTCCTCGGGCACCTGGGGCAGATCGAAATTGACCACGTGAGCCACGTTGTCCACGTGAATGCCGCGGGCGGCGACGTCGGTAGCCACGAGCACGCGGTAAAAGCCATCCTGGAAGCCCTTGAGGGCCTGATTGCGCTGGTTCTGGCTGCGGTCGCCGTGAATGGCGGCGCACTTGAAGCCGGCCACGGAGAGCTTCTTGGCGAGTTTCTCGGCGCCGTGCTTGGTGCGCGAGAAGACCAGGAACGAGCCCTGCTCTTCGGTGAGCATCATTTCCAGCAGGCCCAGTTTGCGATCCTGATCCACTTCGTAGAAGAACAGGTCCACTTGTTCGGAGGGTTTGCTGATGGAGCCGAGTTCGATGCGGACGGGGTTGCGCACCTGGGTTTCGACCAGTTTCTTAACCGAGGTTTCGATGGTGGCCGAGAAGAACATGGTCTGGCGTTCGGCGGGCATGATCGACATGATGCGCTTGATGGAGGGCAGGAAGCCCATGTCCAGCATGCGGTCGGCTTCATCCAACACCAGCACTTTGACTTTGCTGAGTTCGATCAAACGGCGGTCCAGGAAATCGCAGAAACGGCCAGGCGTGGCGACGACAATCGAAGCGCCGGCGCGGATTTGGCGGAGTTGGACCTTTTCGTTCATGCCGCCGACGGCGACAGCGGCGCGGATGCCAGTGCCATGGGCCACCGTGCCGATGGCCTCGGTGATTTGCAGGGCGAGCTCACGAGTGGGCGTCAGGATGACGCAGCGAATGCCCGGCTGCGGGCCTTGCTCACTCAGGATCTGAATAATGGGGAGGACGAATGCCAGGGTCTTTCCGGTTCCGGTCTGTGCGGTGGCGACGAGGTCCCGGCCGGACAATGCCGGCTCGATGGTCTGTGCCTGAATGGCGGTTGGCTCGGTGAAGTTCAACTTCGCGAGGTTGCTCTTCAATTGAGCAGAAAGGGGGAAATCTGAGAAATTTTTCATCTAGTCGTTTGAGAAGGGAATCAGCGTGCCACTGCCAGGAAAACGGAAAGGGAGGGGAGCAGATCTACTTCAGTAGGCTCTAGTATAGCGCACTTCCGGGAAGTGGTGGTTTGGCTATGGAAGTGGTCCGGCCGGCAGGAGGGCGGCGGCTCCGGCGATGCCGGCGTCTTCGCCGTACCGGGCGGGGACCAGGGCGACGTCCACGGCGCGCGGATTGATCGACCATTTCGGCAGGTTGGCCGTTATGTCCGCGAAGAACAGCTGCATCATGCGGGCGACGCCACCGCCCACCACGATGCATTCCGGGTCCAACAGGTCGATGATGTTGCCCAGCCAGACGGTGAGCAGGAAGGCCGTTTCGTGCAACACCTGGCGGGCAACGGCATCGCCTTCCAGAAAGGCGAGGCCCACGTGCTCGGCGCGAATTTCGTCGGCGCCGCCTGCCAGTTCGGCAATGCGGGACGGCTGGCCATCGGCGATTTTGCCTTGTGCACGCTGGGCGATGGCGGGACCGGCGGCGAGCGCTTCGATGCAGCCGTATTTCCCGCACGCGCAGCGCGGGCCGCGATAGTCGATGCTGAGGTGCCCGCCTTCGGCGGCGCTGCCTGTGCTTCCGTGGTGGATACGGCCGTTGAGGATGATGCCGGCTCCGATGCCGGTGCCGAGCGTGGCGTAGAAGAGGTCGGCGCAGCCCTGGCCCGCGCCCCAGAGATATTCGGCCAGTCCCGCGGCGTTGGCGTCGTTGTCGACCTTGGCGGGCACACCGAAAGCGCGCTCGGTCTCGGCGGCCAGGGGAAAGCCTCGCCAGCAGGGCAGGTTGGGGGGATTGAGGATGACCCCGGTCTTCGGGTCGAGCGGACCAGGGGCACACAGTCCGATGCCGGTGACCTGGGCGCGCGTTTCGGGGGCTGCGGCGAAGATGGCCTCTATGGCGCTGACGACGGCGGCGAAGCCGGTCGCGGGGTCGCGCGCGGGGACCATGGGGACGCGGGTCTTGTGCGTGATCTCGCCGGTGGAATCCACCAGTCCGGCGGCGACCTTGGTGCCGCCAATGTCAACGCCAACAATCATCGGTGTCCCGCATCATAGCATTGGGCGTAAGACGGGGCATGAAACGGGGGGCAGCGGATCGGGCCTGAAATCACGCAATCGGGGGCACCGCCTTGCAATCGGCGATGAATGGCGATTTAGTAGATACGCAGAGGAGGCCGCATGTCGACCAACGAACCCCTGGATCGCCGTGATTTCCTGAAGTCCACCGGCGCGGCGCTGACCGCCGCCACGTCCGCGATGGCCGCGACCGTGAAGGGACGCGTGATCGGCGCCAACGACCGCATCAATGTCGGCTTGATCGGCAGCGGAGGCCGCGGCCGCTATGTAGTGGACGCGTTCGCAGCGTTCGCCCAGAAGCACAATAACGCCTGCCAGATTGTCGCCGCCTGCGATGTCTACGAGAAGCGTAAGAACCAGGTGGCCGGCAAGTACACGGTGAAGGGCTACCTCGACTATCGCGAGTTGCTCAACCGGGGCGATGTGGACGCGGTGATCGTTGCCACGCCCGACCACTGGCACGGCAAGATGGCAATGGATGCGATGGACGCCGGCAAGGACGTGTACCTGGAGAAGCCGATGGTCCACACCAACGAAGAGGCGCGGCAGGTGGTGGAAGCGGTGAAAGAGACCGGACGCGTGCTGCAGGTGGGCTCGCAGACCACGTCCGCCGACATCTGGTGGAAGGCCAAGAAGGCGATCGCGGACGGCATGATCGGGCAGATGATCGAGAGCCAGGGATCGTATCACCGCAACGGGACCGAGGGCGAGTGGAACTGGCCGATTGACCCCAAGGCCGGGCCGGAAGGCAAAGGCGACGATTACATCGACTGGAACATGTGGCTGGGCGGGCCCTTCAAGCTGGCTCCGAAACGGCCCTGGGATGCCGACCGCTTCTTCCGCTTCCGCAAGTATTGGGACTACTCGCTGGGAATCGCGAGCGATCTGTTCTATCACGTGATCGCCCCGCTCAATATCTGCTGGGACGAACCGCAATTTCCGACCAAGGTGATGGCCACCGGCGGGATCTACGTGTTCAAGAAACTGCCGGACGGCAGGCCTGACCGCGAAGTGCCGGACACCTTCCACCTGCTGGCGGAATATGCCAAGGGGCACTCGCTGGTGCTGAGTTCGTCGATGGCGAATGACACCCACATTCCCGGCATGATTCGCGGGCATGAAGGCACAATCATTATGGTGGATCACGGCCAGTTCGAGCGCAACGTCCCCTACATCACGGTGCAGCCGCAGGTGCTGAACGGCAAGGCGATCGGTGGAGCGGCGTACGAGCAGAAGTTCGGCGTGAAGGACATCCGCATCCCGATCGATCAGACCGACATGATGGAATTGCATATCGGCAACTTCCTGAGCTGCATGCGCACGCGGGAGAAACCGCACCTCGACGTGGAGACCGGGGCGAAGGCGGTGGTGGTGATCAACCTGGCCGCGCAGAGCTATCGCGAGGGCAAGGTGATGTACTGGGACGAGAAGCACTGGAAGGCGTCGGACCGCCCAGTGAAGACGTAGGACCGGGGACAGGCGGGCTGTGGTCGGCCGCTGCCTCTAGTGCCACCGAACACGCGTTTCCCAATTGCGAACAGTGGCGGCGGAACGGCCCCTTTAGATTCAAAGGCGCCGCGCGGCAATCGATTTGCGTGGCAACTCGCCCGGAGGCCACCTATGGCAAATCGCGAACGCATCCGGGAATCGCTGAGCAGTTTACCTACGCTGGAATATCTGGTGGAACGGATCGACGCCGGGTGGAAGCCGGTGGCGATCGAATGGGAGCGCGAAGCGGCCGGCGCCGGCGATGCGGCCGTCCCGCCCACGGCGGAAGAGATCCCTTACGGCCTGCGCGTTTCCGACGATTGCACCGGACTGGTGGAATCTCTTTCCGAACGGCAGATCATCATCACGGCCCTGGACATGATGGTGGACGACCGGCCGCTGTCGCAGATCGCGGAGGAGTTGAACCGCCGCGGATATACCACCCGCGATGCCAAGCCGTGGACTCCCTCGGCGCTCTTCACCCTGTTGCCGCGCATGATTCAGATTGGCCCGCGGGTGTTCCGCAGCGACGAATGGGCGACACGAAAACAGCGTCTGCCGCGCGTAGTCTAAGGCTCAGGCCGCTTCGCGGATGGTCTCCACCAATTTGACGATTAGTCTCTACTTTGAACCGTTCAAAACTAAGGATTGACCGGGCCATAGTGCGCCAGGGTTTGCAAGCAGAGTACACTCACACCTATGAACTCACGACGACTCGCCGCGTTCGTGGTTGTAGCAGCCCTGTCCGCTTCCCTGCTTCCCGCACAAACGGCTTCCAAAATCACCACGCCCAAGGAACAGCTTGGGTTCAATATCGGCGACGACTACCACGTCGCCAACTACACGCAACTCGAAGCCTACTGGAAAAAGCTGGCCACGGAAAGCCCGCGCATGAAGTTGGAGAGCATCGGCAAGACGGAAGAGGGCCGCGAGCAATGGATGGCCATCGTCACGTCTCCCGAGAACATGAAGAAGCTGGCGCGCTACAAGGAGATTGCCGGCAAACTGGCTCATGCCGAGGGCGTGAGCGAGCCGGAGGCGAGGGCGCTCGCCAGGGAAGGCAAGGCCATCGTATGGATCGATGGCGGCCTGCATGCCACCGAGACGGTGGGCTCGCAGCAATTGATGGAGTGGGTGTACCAGATGGTGAGCCGCAACGACGAGGAGACCCTGCGCTTCCTCAACGACACGATTGTGCTCAACGTGCAGGCGAACCCGGACGGCCAGGAACTGGTGGCCGACTGGTACATGCGCGAGAAAGATCCGCTAAAGCGCACCATGAGCGGACTGCCGCGGCTCTACGCGAAGTATGTGGGCCACGACGACAATCGCGATTTTTACATGTCGAACATGAAGGAGACCACCAACATGAACCGGCAGTTGTTCATCGAGTGGTTTCCGCAGATGATGTACAACCACCACCAGACGGGTCCGGCCGGCGCGGTGGTGTTCATTCCGCCGTTCCGCGATCCGTTCAACTACAATTTCCATCCGCTGGTGCCGCTGGGGATCGAGATGGTGGGCACGGCAATGCACAGCCGGCTGGTGGCGGAGGGGAAGGGCGGCAGCGCGATGCGTACGGGCGCGAACTATTCCACGTGGTGGAACGGGGGCCTGCGCACGGTCACGTACTTCCATAACATGATCGGCATCCTCACCGAGATCATCGGCAATCCGACGCCGATGCGCATTCCGGTAATCGCCGACAAGCAGTTGCCGCAGGGCGATTGGCCGCTGCCGGTGGTACCGCAGGAATGGCACTACCGGCAGTCGATCGAGTACGAGATCACGCAGAATCGCGCCATGGTCGATCTGGCCTCGCGGTATCGCGAGACGTGGTTGTTCAACATCTGGCAGATGGGCGCCAACTCGATTAGGAACGGCAGTCAGGATCATTGGACCGTGACGCCGAAGCGGATCGCGGCGCTGGAAGCGGCGGCTGCCGCGGGCGGGCCGACAGGCGCAACTGCGGGACGCGGAGGGCGCGGTGGACGCGGAGGTGCGGCGACTGTCGCGAGCCCGGCAGGCGGAGACGTGCCGGCGGGCGGCGGATCGTTCGGCGGCACGACGCGCGCCATCCCGGCGGAGTTGTACGATAGCGTGCTGCACGATCCCAATTTGCGCGATCCGCGCGGCTACATCATCCCCTCCGACCAGGCGGATTTTGCGACTGCCACAGCGTTCATCAACGCGTTGATCAAGAATGGCATCGCCATTCACCGGGCCACGGCGGCATTCCAGGTGGCGGGCAAGACCTATCCGGCGGGGTCGTTCGTGGTGAAGGCGGCGCAGGCGTTTCGCCCGCACGTGATGGACATGTTCGAACCGCAGGACCACCCCAACGATTTCGCCTATCCGGGCGGTCCGCCGAAGCGTCCCTACGACATCACGGGGTGGACGCTGGCAATGCAGATGGGCGTGCGCTACGAGCGGGTGTTCGACGGGTTCGACGGTCCGTTCGCCAAGGTCAACGGGCTACAGCCGCCGCCGGCGATGTCCATAGTGGGTCCGGCGAACCCGGCTGGCTATTTGATCAGCCACCGTATCAACAACTCGTTCACGTTGCTCAACCGGCTGATGAAGGCGGGAGGCGAGGCGTACTGGTTGAAGTCCGCCGGCAAGGTGGACGGCGAGGACCTGGGCACGGGCGCGATTTGGGTGCCCTACTCGGCGGCGGCCAGGCCGGTGCTCGAAAAGAGCGCGAAAGAGCTCGGTGTGACGGTGCACGCGGTGGCCAAGGCGCCCGGCGGTGAGGCGATGAAGCTGAAGCCGGTGCGCATCGGTTTGTACGACCAGTATGGCGGGTCGATGCCCTCGGGCTGGACGCGCTGGCTGTTCGAGCAGTTCGAATTTCCGTTCGAGGTCGTGTATCCCCAGACGCTGGACGCGGGCAATCTGAAGAGCAGGTTCGATGTCCTGGTGTTTACCGATGGCGCGATCCGGCGTGGCAACGCGGGCGGACGCGGCGGGGGAGGCGGCGGCACGGCGGACGCCGGCAGCGTACCGGCGGAATTCCAGCCCATGCTGGGCCGCATTTCCGACGAAAAGACCATCCCGGCGCTCAAACAGTTTGTGGAGTCCGGCGGCAGCGTGGTCACGATCGGCAGTTCCACGAGCGTCGCCGAGGTGTTCGGGATTCCGGTGAGGAATCACCTGGTCGAAAAGGGCGCGGACGGGCGCGACCGGAGTTTGCCGGCCGAGAAGTTTTATATTCCCGGATCGCTGCTCAAGGCGCAACTCGACAACACCAATCCGCTGGCGTACGGCATGGACAGCGAAGTAACGGTGTTCTACGACAACAGTCCGGTGTTCCGGCTGGAGCCCACTGCGGCGATCAAGAAGACGCACGCCGTCGGCTGGTTCAGCGGCGACGCGCTGCAAAGCGGCTGGGCGTGGGGCCAGCAATATCTGGACGGCGGCGCGGCCTTTGCCGAGGCGACGGTTGGCGAGGGCAAGGTGTACCTGCTGGGGCCAGAGGTCAATTTCCGCGATCAGCCGCACGGAACTTTCAAGCTGCTGTTCAACAGTTTGTACTCGGGTTCGGCGAAAGAGACGGCGCTGCCGTAGGAAATTCAGTTCCCCGGGAAATGGACAGGCAGAGATGCCTGTCCTACCCTGGAGGAATGGGATTTCGACTGGCAGTGAACTACCAGCCACGCGGGGATCAGGTCAACGCCATTGCCGAACTGGTGCGCGGAGTGCGGGAGGCCGAGACGCACCAGGTGCTGCTGGGTGTGACCGGCAGCGGCAAAACGTTCACCATGGCCAAGGTGATCGAGGCGGTGAACCGTCCGGCGCTGGTGCTGGCGCACAATAAGACGCTGGCCGCACAGCTCTACCACGAGTTCCGATCGTTCTTCCCCGATGCCGCGGTGGAGTACTTCGTGAGCTATTACGATTACTACCAGCCCGAAGCTTACATTCCGTCGAGCGACGTATATATCGAGAAGGACGCCACCGTCAACGACGAGTTGGATAAGCTCCGCCTGGCCGCCACCAAAAGCCTGTTCGAGCGGCGGGATTGCGTGATTGTCTCGAGCGTAAGCTGCATTTACGGCCTGGGCTCGCCCGAAGCCTATTACGGCATGCTGCTCATGCTGGAGAAGGGGCAGACCATTTCGCGCAATCAGATTGTCACCAGGCTGGTGGAGATTCTGTACGAGCGCAACGATACGGATTTCAAACGCGGGACGTTTCGCGTGCGCGGCGATGTGATCGAAGTGTTCCCGACGTACGATGACGACGCGTACCGCATCGAACTGTGGGGCGACGAGGTGGAGGGACTCTCGCAGATCGACCCGCTGCTCGGCACGGTCAAGCAGACGTACCAGCGCCTGCCGATCTATCCCAAGACCCACTACGTGATGTCCACGGAGACCAAGGAAAGCGCCATGACCAGCATTCGCAACGAGCTGGAATGGTGGCGCGGCGAACTGCAGAAGCAGGGCAAGATGATCGAAGCGCAGCGCCTGCATCAGCGCACCATGTTCGATCTGGAAATGATGAAGGAGATCGGCTACTGTCACGGAATCGAAAACTACTCGCGCCATTTTTCCGGACGGCTGCCGGGCGAAGCGCCGCCCACCCTGCTCGATTACCTGCCGGGCGACGCGCTGATGTTTCTGGACGAGAGCCATCAAACGGTGCCGCAACTGCACGGCATGTATCATGGCGACCGGTCGCGCAAAGAGGTGCTGGTGGCCCATGGTTTCCGCATGCCGAGCGCGCTCGACAACCGGCCGTTGACGTTTGAGGAATTCGAACACCGCGTCAATCAATTGATTTACGTGTCGGCCACTCCGGGGCCTTACGAATTGACGAAGACGGCGGGCGCGGTGGTCGAACAGATTATCCGGCCCACCGGCCTGTTGGACCCCACGGTGGAGATCCGGCCGGTGAAGGGACAGGTGGACGATCTGCTCGGACAGATTCGGGAGCGGGTGGAGAACAACCAGCGCGTCCTGGTTACCACGCTGACCAAGCGGATGGCGGAGGACCTGGCGGAATACTATTCCGAAGTGGGCGTGCGCTGCCGCTACCTGCACTCCGAAATTACCACGCTGGATCGCATCCGGATTCTGCGTGACCTGCGTCGCGGCGAGTACGACGTTCTGGTTGGCATCAATCTATTGCGCGAGGGACTCGACCTGCCGGAGGTATCGCTGGTGGCGATTCTGGACGCGGATAAAGAGGGCTTTCTGCGTTCGTGGGGCGCGCTGATTCAGACTATCGGACGCGCGGCGCGCCACGTGGAGGGCCACGCGATTCTGTATGCCGATGTGATGACGGATAGTATGCGGCGCGCCATCTCGGAGACGGAGCGCAGGCGGCAGACGCAGTCGGAATACAACGAGCGCAACCACATCACGCCGCAATCGATTATCAAGCCGCTCGACATGTCGCTGGTCGCGGTGGCGGAGGGCGATTACGTGACGGTGGAACTGGAAGAGGATCCGGAAGTGGAAGGCCTGACACCCGAGCAGCGGCAGCGCTTCATCGGGGAGTTGGAAGAGCGCATGCGCGATGCGGCGCGCAAGTTCGAGTTCGAAAAGGCGGCGCAATTGCGCGACCGGGTGAAGGCGTTGAAGCTGGTGTGAGGGGGAGTCCGCGCGGGCCGGCCACCGCCGCCGCACGCATGTCGGGCGGCTTCAGAGGGGCCCGCGCAGCTCCGCAGATTCTACATGAAGTAGTTTTTGACTTTGTCGAAGAGCCCCTTTTCGGCGGGCTGATTGTCCACCGGCAGGGTGTCGCGCAGTTGCTCGAGTAGTTTGCGCTGTTCGCGACTCAATTTGGTAGGTATCTTGACGTTGACGTGCACGTAAAGATCGCCACGCGACCCGCTATTCAGAATCGCCACTCCCTGGTGACGGATTTTGAACTGGGCGCCGTTCTGCGTGCCCTCGGGAATTTTAAGTTTGTGGGGCTGGCCGAGCGTGGGCACTTCGATTTCGCAGCCCAGCGACGCCTGCGCGATGTTGATCGGGATAGTGCAATGCAGATCGTTTTCCTGGCGCTCGAAGAAGGGGTGCTCCTTCACCTTCAGGAAGACGTAAAGATCGCCGGCGGGTCCGCCGTTGGCGCCGGGCTGCCCTTCCCCGGCGAGGCGCAGGCGATTGCCATCGTCGACGCCGGCGGGAATGTTGACCTTGAGTTTGCGCTGCACCTGACGGTAGCCGTGGCCCTTGCACTCCGAGCAGGGGTTGCGGATGATCTGCCCGCTGCCGTTGCAGGTACTGCAGGTGCGCCGGATCGACAGGAAGCTCTGCTGGTAGAGAATCTCGCCGCGCCCATGACATGTGGGGCAGTTGGTAGGCCCGCTGCCGGGCTCGCTGCCGGCGCCTTTGCAGCGCTCGCAGCGTTCCATGCGAGGCACTTGTATGTCGGCGCTCATGCCGAACATGGCGTCCTCGAAATTGATTTCCAGGTCGTAGCGGACGTCTTCGCCGCGGGTGGCCCGGTTGCGGCGCCCGCCTCCCCGTCCGGCATTGCCGAACAGGTCGCCGAAGCCGAAGAAATCGCCCAGGACATCGCCGAAATCGGCAAAGGTCTCGGGGCCGGGACCAGCGGCGCCCTGCACGCCGGCGTGGCCGAACCGGTCGTAAGCGGCGCGCTTCTGCGCATCGCTCAGGATGCTGTAGGCCTCGCTCGCTTCCTTGAACTTCTCTTCGGCGCCGGGGTCGTCCGGATTGCGGTCGGGATGGAAGCGCTTGGCCAGCTCGCGGTACGCACCCTTGATTTCGGGGTCGCCGGCGCCCTTTCCCACACCTAGAATTTCGTAATAATCTCTTTTCGACACGGGGTTCACTGAGCTACGGCCTGACCGCGACCTTTACCATCGCGGGTCTGAGAAGTTTGCCTTTGAAATTATATCCTCGCTGGAATTCCCCCAGGATGGCCTGGTCTTCGGCCTCCTCGGTCTGCACGCGTTCGACGGCCTGATGAAGATTGGGGTCGAACGCCTGTCCGGCGGTTTCGATGGGTTCGAGGCCGACCTTTTTAAGGGTATCGGCCATGCGTTGATAAATCAGCTCGACGCCTTTGGCGTAATTCCGGTCGGCGGTTTCCACTTTGAGCGCGCGCTCGAAATCGTCGAGTACCGGAAGGATTTCGCGCACCAGATCCATCGCGGCGTATTGCAGGTATTCCTGGCGTTCGCGATCATTGCGGCGCCGCGCGTTATCGAATTCGGCGCGGGCGCGGAGAAGGCGCTCCTGCAGTTCGGCCTTCTCGGCGGCGAACTGCTCCCGCTCGGCAGCGAGTTGCGCTTCGAACTCGACGGGGGCGTCCTCGGCGAAGACTTCGGGTGACGGATTCTCCTGCGGATTGTCGGCTTGGGGCTTATCGGTATCCACTGCTTTTTCGCTTAGCTTTCTTTTTTGGCGGTTCCAAAGACTAAAATTGCGCACTTTCCAAGGCCCGGCTGGTTTGCAGCACGGCGGCGATGACGCGTTCGTAATTCATGCGCATCGGGCCGAGCACGGCGACTTTGGCCGGCAGTCCGCTGGCCATGCGAATGGTCATGCCGATCAGGGCGAGGTCTTTCATGGCGGGGTGAGCCTGTTCCAGTCCTATCCGCACGGCGAGTTCACCGGGTTTCTGTTCGAGGAAGCGGTCCAGAAGTTCCATAAGGCGCTGTTTTTCTTCCAAAGCGTGAAACAGTTCGCGCATGCGCTCCCGGGTGAGGTGCAGGTCGAGCCCCAGCAGGTTGCTGGCGCCCTCCATGTGTATATGCGGCGAGGTATCGACGTCAAGTAGTCCTTTTTGGGAGAGCATCTGCAGCTTGTGAAGCGCTTCGTGATAAAGTTCGCGTTCGGTTTCGATGCGCCGGACCAGTTCGCGGCGCGCCTGACCAAGTTGCCAGCCGCTGAAATTGCGATTGACGTAATTGCAGATCGAGGTGAGGTCCTCGGGCGAAGTGGGCTCGTCCAGCGTCACGACGCGGTTGCGCACCATACGGTCCCGCGTGACCAGGACCATCAGCACGCGCCGGTCCGAGAGCGGCACCAGTTGAATCTGATCGAGTTCCTGCGCGAATTCGGGAATGGCGGCGGCGATACCCACATTGCGCGTCAGTTCCACCAGGATGTAAGAGGAACGTTCCACTCGCTCACCGACGGTATCGAGAGCGCGGAATTCGTTGGTCATGCGCTCCGATTCGCCGGCGATCACGCGGTTGGTAATCAGCGAGCCTGCAAAGAAACGAAAAGCCTTTTCGGTGGGGACGCGCCCGGCTGAGGTGTGCGGCTGGGAGAGGTAGCCTTCGTCGGCGAGATCTGCCATCACATTGCGTATGGACGCCGGGCTCAGCGTATTGTGGCGGAGCTTGGAAATTGTACGCGATCCCACCGGTTCCCCGGTATCGATATACGCGCGGACAATCGACGTCAGAATGTCCTGATACCTGAAATTGAGTGGTGCGTCGGTTCTCATAGACCCTTGAGTACTTACACTTCCCTAACCAACAGTGTAATTTGACGGGCGGCAATGGGTCAAATCAGGCTTCCGGCCGGAACGGGCGGGGCGAACCGCTCCGGCCATGAAATTGGGGCGGTTCCACCGCGGCAGCCTCAAAAGACCTGGAAACAAAAGACCTGGTTGGAGCCTTCGGCGCTGAGGCCATACTCGCCCGGTTCCAGGCTATCGTCCACTTCCAACTGGTAAAGTTTAGCGGTGTTCAGACGCGTCAATTCCACGCGGTAGGTTTTGGGCGGCTTCTTGGGCGATACCGTCAGTTCCCGGCGCCCGTTCCGCACTTCGAACTTGTAGAGTTCCAGCTTCGCGGCCTCCACTTTATCGGTGACCAGAATCAAAATGGGCGACGCCAGAGGAGTCCGGACAGTGGACGCCTCACCGGCCACGACGTAGGTGATGTCGTCCTTCTTGCCCTTCTCCTCTTTGGCTTCCGTGACCTCGATCGGGATCAGATTTTCGGCGTGCTTTAGGTACGGAACGTCGTTAGCGGGGGGCGGAGGACCGGTATATTTCTGCGCGACGGCACAGGGGACCATCGCGGACAGGAACGCAAGACAGCAGACGGCATGGCAGGTACGCATGGCTCTCTAGCGATTATCGTACCGCTAACGGCCGTGCGCGGCAGGCAGCGCCTATTGGCTGGGCCTGCTGGCTGGCGGCGCCTACTGGAAGGTGACGGTGGCGACCCGGTACCAGGGCAGGCCGGTCGCGTCATCCACGCCCCAGAATTCGAAATACTGATCGCCGCGCGGAAAGGTTCCCGCGCCGCGCAGGGGCGCCAGGATGGCACCGTTTGCCGGTATGCGATCCGTGCCGAACCAGGCGCCGATGTTCGACGAATAGTCGCTGCCATTGAATTTCACCGCGGTCAGGCGCGTGGCAGCGCCCGCCGTCTCCGATAGACGGATCTGGAAGGCCCACTCATTTCCCGACTGCACCACCGGATTCGGCGAAATGACCGCCGACACATTGGACTGGTCCACCCGCACCGCTGCCGTGACGCGCAGGAATTGCGGCTCGGCCGCGCCCGACAGGATGGTGACCGTGCTCGAATAACTCCCCGCTTGCAGCAGTTGCGCGGGATCGACCGAAATATTCACAGTCGCCGGTGTCTTGGCCGAGAGCGCGCCCGTAGTGGAAGAGAGCTTGATCCACGAGGCATCGGCGCGCAGTTTGAACGTCACGTTGCCGGCGGCCTGCGTGACCAGTTGGACGCCCTGTGCGGCGGGCGCCGTCCGGTTGGCCATGGTAAAGCTGACCGTGGGCTTCGCCGGCGTGACCAGATCCGCAGGCAGGTTTTCGAGATAGTCTTTCACCCGGGGATAGATGTTCGAGAAGCGGGAATAACCCGCCACGCTCGGGTTGATCGAGCAGACGGTGCCGTCGCTTAGAATGGGACCGTAGCTCAAGGACCCGACCACAACACCTGGCGCTGTAAACAGCGGAGAACCGGACGACCCGTGTTCCACGCGGCCCTTCGCCCACGCCACTTGCAGGAAATAGTCCCCTGTGGCAGTGTTGCCTTCCACCTCATTGGTGGCGTCGCCCACGCGTTCTCCGAACGAGATACGTTTCCAGGAACCGGAGGGGTGGTGGATGCCGGTCACCGGGGATGACACCGTCGGAGCGGCGATGTCCCAACCGGAGAAAGTGGTGCCTGCCGGGGCATCCTGCAATAGAATCAAGCTGAAATCGCCCTCGGAAAACGCTGCGTTGTAGATCAAATGCGAGCCGACGGCGGATTTCAGGCTGCCGCGCGAGGTGGGCGTCGCGCCGCCGCAGGATGGAGTCTGATAGGCCCAGTAGGCTTCCACAGTGCGCGCCGCGGCTTCGTTATTGATGCAGTGGCCGGCGGTCAGAAAGTAAGGCTTGAAGCTATTGTCGCGAGTCGCCAGCAGCGAGCCGGAACAGAGGATTTCCACCCCCTGATCGACGAACGAGATCTGGCCAACGCTGCTCAGCGTTCCCTGCCACTCCGGGTAACAGTTGGCGTCCAGTTCGCAATAGTCGGCGGGGTCTTTCGCTCCCGCCATGGCGTCAAGCGCGGTGCGCGTCTGGTGGGAAATGGCGCGAATGACGAAGGGGGGCTCGAGTTCGGGCGGCGTACCGGCAGCCGGCTCGTATTCCACGATGACGGTACCGGACTCAATCGCGGCGCTCCAGAAGTGCCCGTCTCCATACAAACCCTCGCCGCTGTAAGGGCCCTCCGAGTTCGTGCCGTCGTGCAGCCACACCTTACCCGCTCCGACCCAGAACCTGTCGAACTCCACGCGCATGCCGCGCGACGCGGGTGAACGTAAAGCGATCCGCCAGATTCGGCCGCCGTCCGCCGTGGTTTCCCAAGCACCGGTGGCCATGGATTCGGCAGGCAGCGTACGCCGTATGCCCAGTCTGAACCGGGTATCCGGCTCCGTCAGGCGCAAAAGCTCCGATTCGCTGAGCGGACTGAGGGCGAATTCACGAGGCTTGCGCAGGCCGAGCCGCATACCCGGCGGACGCACCTCCGTACGGGATGCACGTTCCGTTCCGGCATAACGGGCGGGTTCTTTGCGCGACACCTGCTGCGCGCCGGCAATCGCGACACCGAGGCCCGCCACGCATACCGATATCCAAATTGATCGCATAGCTACAGCTCAGACTTTAGTTCGTCGGGTGGGGTGTGGCAAGACTGGAAATGGTTATAGCCACCAGCTAACCATCGTTAGGTTACCGGGGGATTTTCTGTGCGTCCCTTGCGCGTTCCCCTGCGCGTAACCAGTTGTAAGGGAACTCCGAGTTGGAAGCGAACCACGCGGCGGAAAAGGACAGACCACAAACGACGATGGTCTGTCCTACAGTTGTCCGAGCTTCGAAGCGTCGCTCGCCTGCACAAGCAGCGCACACTTTGGCAGGCATCACTCAAGCGACGCGCCGCCTATGTAAGCAGCATTGGGCAGGAATGCCCCCATGCAACTGCAATTCCTGGTGGGATGGGCCATCGTTTTTTGTGGCCCGTCCTCCCCGCTTCGAAGCGCGAGCAGGTGGCATAAGGCTCTGCCTTCGCCAGGATAAGGCTCTGCCTTCGCCATCCGAGCAGCTCGCCCTCGTCCGAGCAGCTCGCCCTCGTCCGAGCTTCACTCGGATTGGACAGTCCGCCTGTCCACGCTATTCCCGCAATTCAGCAATGGTAGCGCCGGCGCCGCCTTCACTCTGCGTTGCCGGGTAGAAGCGCGCTACATGGGGGTGCTTGCCCAACATCTCCGCCACCATGCGCTTCAACACTCCCATCCCATGCCCATGTACGATACGTACGCGGCTCGCGGTGGCCATCACGGCACGATCCAGAAAATCGTCGATCGCGTCGCGCGCCTCTTCCGCGCGCTGTCCGATCACATTGATCTCCTGGTGCACGGGCGCGAGTTCCGGCGCGGGGCGGTAAGTCACATTCTTCGGCAGTTTGACTCCGCCGCCTTCGGGCAACACCTCGATCACGTCGTCAATCGAGATCTGCATTTTCATGAAGCCCACTTCCACTTCGAAGCGGCCGTTGGCCAGCACGCGGCGGACCCGGGCAGGTTCGCGCACGTCTTTCACGCGCACCCGAGTGCCCTCCTGTATGGCGAGCGGCTGGATGCGGTCCTGCCGCGCATCGTCCTGGGTGGAGAGCACGGTGGTCTGGAAATCTTCGCGCAGTTCGCGCTTCGTCTTCGCGATCCGGCGCTGCGCGTCCTGGTCCGCCTTGCGGCGGTCGACGCTGCCGGCAATCTTGCCGATGGCGTCCTGCGCCTGATCTTCGAAGCGCGCCAGCGCTTCGTCGGTTCGCCGCTCCAGCTCTTTGATCTTGGCGGTCTCGCGCTTTTCCCACTCCCGCGCCAGTTCCTTCTCGCGGCGCTCGTACTCAATGATTTTCTCGCGCAGCGTGATTTCGAGCGCCTGCGTCTCCTCGATGCGATGGTGCAACTCGCTCAAGAAGCGCGTCACGTCGCGCTCGCGGTCGCTCATCGAAAGGCGCGCGCGGCGCATGATGTCCCCGGGCATACCGAGCCGGGTGGCAATCTCCAGCCCCGCCGATTTCCCGGGCAGCCCGAGTTGCAACTGGTACGTGGGCTCCAAGGTGTCCTCGTCGAAACCCATCGAGCCGTTGACCACGCCCTCGGTAGCCGCGCCATAAATCTTCAAGGCCATCAGGTGGGTAGAAACCAATGTGTAGGCTCCGGCGGCGCGAAAATGTTCGACTAGCGCGACGCCCAGCGCTCCGCCCTCCTCGGGGTCCGTCGCCGAGCCCAGTTCGTCGAGCAGCACCAGGGCGTCGGGCGTCACATCGAGCGCCATCTCGCGAATATTCGACACGTGCGCCGAGAACGTGCTGAGGTTCTCCTGGATGGACTGGTAGTCGCCGATGTCGGCGAGCACCGCGCTGAAAACTGGAAATTCCGCCTCCGCCGCAGGCACCGGCAGCCCCGCCTGCGCCATCAGGCTGAGCAGTCCCACCGTCTTCAAGGTCACCGTCTTGCCGCCGGTATTGGGACCGCTGATCAACAGGGTACGGCGCGCGGGTGTGAGTTCGAACGAGATGGGAACCGGCGATTTGCGGCGGCGGCGCATCACATCCATCAGCAGCGGATGGCGCGCGTCTTTTAAATACAGGCGTTCGCCAAAGCGTGGGATGGCGCAATCGAACTCGTTGGCGAAACGCGCCTTCCCGAAGATTAGTTCCAACTCCGCGATGGTTTGGAGCGTCTGCCGGATCGAATCGCTATAGGCGCGCAGACGGCTGGTCATCTCCTGCAGCACGCGGTGCACTTCGCGCATTTCCTCTTCGGTGAGGCGCACCAGCTCATTATTGAGGTCGATGGTTTCGAGCGGTTCGACAAAGAGCGTATGCCCGCTGGAACTGGCGGCATGAATCACGCCCTCGATGCGCCGCCGCTGCCCGGCGATCACGGGCACGACGAAGCGCTCGTTGCGGATGGTGACGAACTCCTCCTGCAAGACGCCTTCCTCGCGGTGGGCGCGCAGAAAGCGTTCCAGCGAATCGTGAATCGATTTCTTCTGCCGCTCGATATCGCGGCGCAGGCGCGCCAGCGCGACGCTCGCATGGTCGGCCACGCTGCCATCAGGCAGGATCTTGCCGTCGAGCTCACGTAGCAGCGTGCGGAATTCCCCAATCGCCGCCGCCCGCCGGCCGAGCAGCGGAAAGCGCTCCGCCGACGCGGCCAGATGGCTCTTGGCTTCCGCCGCGACGTCCAGCAGGGTGAAAATGCCGAAGATCTCTTTCGGCTCCAGCCCCGCGCCTTCAATGCGCAGCTTGTGGACCGCCTGCTCCACGTCGGGCAGGCCGCCGAATTCGATCCGCAGGGCGGCTCCCCGCGCTCCGGCCTGCGGATGCTGTGCGGTGTGCAGATACTGAATCGCTTCCGCCGCTTCCGCTAGCGCCGTGTCGAGAGCGGCGCGATCCGCAATGGGGCTCACTGCCTCCAGTTCGCGCTTTCCCAACGGGCTCGCGATATAGCGCCCCAGCAACTGCCTCAGGGCTTCGAATTCCAGGACTTCCGCGCTTGTCTTCAATCCGGTGCTTCCTTCAAACCACATACGCGGGCATCTGGCGCCGCGCCATCCTTCTATCTTCGACGTTTTCGGAATGCCTTTTCAATCACGCCCAGCGTACCTTCGGTGATTTGCAGTTCCTTGAGTTCAGGCAGGGTCAGCCAAGCTACCGCGCACACGTCGTCGCCGGCCGCGAGCGTGCCGCCGGTGACGCGGCACAGGTAATCCACCAGCACGTAGTGATACTCCGGCCGGCCCTCGCTGTCGCGCATGATGCGCTCGAAGATCTCGAAGATGCGGCGGGGTTCGATCTCGAGGCCGGTTTCTTCCCGCACCTCGCGCTGAACGCCCGCTGCCAGGCTCTCTCCGAGTTCGAGCGCACCGCCCGGCAGCGACCACCAGCCCTTCAGAGGCTCCTTGCCGCGCTGGGCCATCAGAATGCGTCCCCGCTGGAAAATCAGCGCGCCGACGCCGACAATCGGCCGCTGGGGATAGCGGCGGTCATCGGTCACTGCACTTCCGGACGGGCCCGGAAGACCAGCGCGCGTGCCGCCAGAAACAGCGTCTTCATATCGGGCTCGCCCCAGGCAAGTGCGGACACCACATCTTTCATCTCCAGTGTGTGGATGCGCTTGCCCTCGGGACTGTAAGCCTGGATGTCTTTGGCAGCCAGCCAGAGGTCGCCCTTTTCATCGCAGCTCAACCCGCCGGGCGCGCCTTCGATTTTGGAGACCAGCACGCGCTCGTTCGATGCCTCGCCTTTGCCATCGAGATCCCAGGCGCGGATGGTATGGTCGTCGGCGTTAGAGACGTAGAGCGTGCGCCCGTTCGGCGAGACCGCGATGCCTCGCGGCCGCGTGGCGGACTTCGCCACCAGTGTCGCCGCGCCCTTTGGCGGGATGTGATAAACGCCGTAAAAATCCAGCTCACGGTGATCGCTCTGCTCGCCGAACGCCGGGTCGGTAAAGTACGCATGGCCGGCGCGCGAGACCGCAATCTGCAGGGGGGCGTTCAGCTTCTTGCCCTCGAACGAATCGGCCAGCACTTCGATCTTTCCGGCCTTGTCGGTGCGGGTCACGCGCCGGGCGCGGGTTTCGCAGGTATAGAGCCTGCCCTGCGCGTCGAACGCATTGCCCGCCGGACCGTTCGCCCCGGTGCGGAACACCGCGATTTCGCTGCCGGGAGTCCACTTCAGGAGCCGATCGGACGGCGTATCGCTGAAGATCAGGTAGCCGCCCTCTTTGCTCCAGGCCGGACCCTGCGTGAAGCGATAGCCCGCTGCCAGCCGCTCAAAGCGAAATTCAGGGAACGCCTGCGCGGCCACCGCTACGGACAGCACGCATGCCAGGCAGGCTGCACGCACCAGGCCGATCATTTGGCCGATACACGCGACTTGATCTCGACCTTATCGACGACCTGCTTGACGCCCTTCACCTTCTTGGCGATCCTCAGGGCGCGGTCCCGGTAGCTCTCTTTTTCCACGATGCCGGAGAGCGTCACCACGCCCTTCTCCACCGCCACATTGAAAGCCACGGAGCCGATCACCTGGTCGCTCGCCAATTTCACGCGTACCGCGTCGTAGAGGGAATCGTCGTCGGTTCCCTTTTGCGCCATTGCAGCGCCGGCAAACAGCAGCAGGAAGAGAGCCAGAAAAGAAGCCAGGGTTTTATACATCGTCGTCTCCGGTCATTGTACGCCAGTCCATGGCATTGAGGAAGCTGCGGTTCTCGCGCCAGTTCGGCTGCACGCGAACATGCAGATCCAGATAAATCTTGAGCCCGAAGAGACGCTCCATTTCGTGTCGCGCCTGGGTTCCGATCAGCTTCAGCATCGCCCCGCCTGTGCCGATGACAATCGCTTTCTGCCCGTCGCGCTCCAGGTGAATGGTGGCATAAATGGTGGTGATCCGGGGAGACTCCTCCCAACGATCCACCGTGACCGCGACCGCGTGCGGAACTTCCTGATGGGTCGCGCGCAGCACCTTTTCACGAATCAGTTCGCCGGCCAGAAAGCGCTCCGGTTGGTCGGTCACGTGGTCCGCCGGGAAATAGTGCGGCCCCTCGGGCAGGTATTTCAAAATCACCTTGAGCAGTTCCGCCGTGCCGCCCCGCTTCACGCTCGAAACCGGCACATAATCGGCAAACTCGTAGATCGCTCTGTACTGCTCGATCAACGGCAGCAGGAGCGCTTTGTCCTTGAGTAGATCGACTTTGTTCAACGCCAGAAGGCACGGCGTGTCGGTGCGCTTCGCTACGTCGATCGCATGCTGGTCCTGCTCTGTGAACTTGCGTGCCGCATCGACCACGAAGACCAGCAGATCGCGCTCTTCCAGCGCGTTGCGCACCGCATCCATCAAGCGCTTATTCAACTGGGAATTGGCCTTGTGTATGCCTGGCGTATCGATAAAAACGATCTGCGCCTCGGGCAAGGTGACCACTCCCTGAATCGACGTCCGCGTAGTCTGCGGCTTGTCAGCCACAATCGCGACTTTCTGCCCCACCAGGGCATTCAGCAGGGTGCTTTTTCCGGCATTCGGGCGGCCGATGATCGAGACGAATCCCGACTTAAAGCCCGCCATGGTTTCGGTATTGGTTTCTGTATTCAAATCTGTATTCATTGAGCGACTGTTTGCGATTTACTAATGCGCACCTGTCCAACGCGCAGCCCATCCGAGACTAACACTTCCAGCCGGATGCCGTCGCGCTCCACGATCTCGCCAGCCTTCGGCACGCGGCCCAGCCATTCGCTGACCAGCCCGCCTACCGTGGTCGATTCGATATCTTCCTGGCGATGGAAATCGGCCACCAGGTCGGAAATGCGGGCGAGGTCGAAACTGCCCGACACGATGAAGCCGCCGCTGCCGTCTTCCGTGACATCGCTTTCCGGTTCGTGCTCGTCCCGAATCTCTCCGATAATCACTTCCAGCAGATCTTCCATCGTGGCGATGCCGGCCGTGTTGCCGTACTCGTCCACCACCACAACCATGTGGCTGTTCTCGTGCTGCATCTGGCGCATCAGGTCGCTGACCGGCTTGGTCTCGGGCACCAGGCGGATATTGCGCACCAGGTTGCGGACCGTGCCGTTCTGGCGCTCTTCGCCTTCCAGTTCGAACATATCGCGCACGTGGATAAATCCGATGGTCTGATCGATGCTCTGCTCGTACACCGGAATGCGCGAGAACTGCTCGGTGATCACCAGTTGCCGCAGCTGTTCCAACGTGGCGTCCGCAGCGATGGCCACGATGTTCGGGCGCGGCGTCATCACTTCGCGCACCACCTTATCGCCGAACTCCACCACGGATTGAATCAGTTTGCGGTCTTCTTCTTCGATCAAGCCTTCTTCGGTGCCTGCGGAAATCAGAGCCTCGATGTTTTCCGCCGAGGTGGGCTCGTCGGCCTGCGTGTGGGCATCGTCGGTCAGATCGATCAGCGATTGGAAGAATGCCAGCATGGCGACAAAGGGGCGCGCGATCAGCCCGAAGAGGCGCAGCAGCGGCACCAGGGGCAGTAGCCAGCGCGCGCCGGTTCGCCGGTAGAGCAATTGCGGCAGGGCGAAGGAAACCACGATCATGCTCAACACCACCGCGCCCACTGCCTGCCAGAATATGGCAGCATGCCACGGCGCGCCGTCGGCAAACCAGGCGAAGAAGAGAATGCCGAGAATGGAGAGCAGCGTGTGTTTGACCAGCGAGAACGCTCCCGCGCCGTCCTCCGTGCCCAGGCCGATCTTGTCCTCCAGCGTTTCCTTGAAGTATTTCAACGAAGGAAGATCGCGCGTCCGCAAGCGAAGACTTTCCAGATAGAGTACCTGGACGAATGTCGTCAGCCCCAGCAGCGGGATGGTGATGACGATAGCCAGGATGACGGCCGCAATCATAACTGGATCCGCTCGATCAGGCCGTTCGGCAGGCCCAGCTTGGCGCGCCAGCGCTTTTCGGCGCGCGCCATGGCGCCGGAATCGGTTTCGTGGTCGTGCCCCAGCAGGTGCAGGACGCCATGCAGCATCAGGATGCGGACCTCGTCTTCCACAGCGTGGCCGAATTCCCGCGCCTGTGCCCGGGCACGCCCAAGGGAGATCGCAATATCGCCAAGATGCGAGCCATCGCCGGAGGGGAAGGAGAGCACGTCAGTCGCGTAGTCCTTGCCCCGGAAATCGCGATTCAGGCGGCGCAGTTCGGAGTCGCCGGTGATCAGCGCGTCAAAGGCGCGGCCCTTGGCCACCTCACGCTGTAGCAGGCGCGCGAACTTCATGATCGCGGGCTGGCGCAGAGTGGCGGGGGGACGCCGGAAGGTGACGCTACTACCGTCGGGTGATGTCATGGCGAGCCTCAGGCCTGTGAAGCCGTCCCGCCGGGATCCAAGACGACTTTGATGTCCCCGATTTCGCCGTTGCCGGAATTGAGGTTCGCCGCTTCCGCGGCGACCGCCTCCACTGCGTTCTCGCCCAGCGCCAGCGTGAGTTGTCGCCCTCCGCCAATCGTCTGGTTGTATTTCTCGTACGCCCTGACGATGCGCTGCACCAGACTGTGGCGCACCACATCTACGTCGTCGAATGCGACGAACGTGATGCCCTGCACACCGCGCAGAACGTCGATCGCTTCCAGCAAGCCGCTGCGCCGGGCGTTAGGCAAATCGATCTGGGTGACGTCGCCGTTGACCACCATTTTGGAGTTGAAGCCCTGCCGCGTCAGCACCATCTTCATCTGCTCGGGCGTACAGTTCTGCGCCTCGTCGAGAATGATGAATGCGTCGCTCAGCGTGCGCCCGCGCATGAACGCGATGGGGGCCACCTCGATCACGTTGCGCTCCAACAGCTTTTCCACTCGCTCGCTGTCCAGCATGTCGTAGAGCGCGTCGTACAGCGGACGCAGGTACGGGTCCACTTTTTCCTGCAGGGTGCCGGGCAGGAAGCCCAGACGCTCGCCGGCTTCCACCGCGGGACGCGTCAGCACGATCCGGCTGACCTGCTTGTTGATCAGGGCTGAGACGGCCATCGCCACCGCGAGGTACGTTTTGCCGGTACCCGCCGGCCCGATGCCGAAGACCAGGTCGTGGCGCTCGATGGCTTCCAGGTAACGCCGCTGATTGACGGTCTTGGGCGCTAGCACCTTCTTGCCGAAATTGCGCTGCTTGCCGCTATTGACCAGCGCGCGCAGGGATACCTCGGGGTCGTTGGTGACCACGCGCAGGTAGCTGTTCAGGTCGCCGTTGTTGAAGACGTGCCCCTCGCGCAGCAGCGTATTGTAGTCTTCCAGAATGCTGGTGGCGCGGTTGACGCTCTCGGGCTCGCCCTCAATTTCCAGATTGTTTTCAAGTAAATGGGTGTGGACGCCCAAACCGGCTTCGAGTAGCCGGATGTTCTCATCGCGAGTTCCGAACAGGCTTTCCACGCCTCGGCTGATGCGTACGGTGGATTTCATCAAAGGGGTGTTGGATACCTCCCAGCAGGGAAAAAAAAGCGACAGACTCCGGCGGTTGTGTGGAAAGGGTTCGAAAATGTCACTGCCCGTTGGCACGGGCTGCAGACCACCATCCACCTTCAGTATACCGCGAAGCGGCACACGCGACAGGGAGCGGTCCGCGGTTGCGTGTGCCTGTAAACCTAGAGGCGAACCGTGGCGTGTTCCCCTGGGCTTGCCTGTTTGCCGGTGGCCAGGCTTTCCACGTAGGCGATCAGCGTGGTGACCACTCCGCCGGGATTGTCCCAATACTCCGCCTGCTCAATCGTCACTTTCAGAAGCAGTAGCTCCGGATCTTCCAGACCTTTCGGGAACCAGGCCTTGTACAAGGGATTCCAGAGTTCCGTCGCCTTCTTCTTATCGTCGACCAGGGACGCTTCCCCGGCGATGGAAAGGTACGTACTGCCGTCCATGACGGACACGTTCACACGATTGTCGCCTTTCACTTCGTCGACTTTGTGGCAGTGGCGCGCGGTGAAGAACCAAAGGTCTCCATCGCTCTCCGCCGATTGCAGGGCCATGGGGCGCGCGTGAAGATTTCCGCGCAGATCCTTGCTGGTCAGCATGCAGGTGCGCACGTCTTTCAATAGCGCGTTCAGTTTCGCGAGTGATTCTTTTCGGTTGTCCCTCATGGCGGGGACAGGAGCATTTGCGATGCCATCGAAATCCCGGGAAGCGACGTGACGATTCCTACGTTTTGGACCAGGGCGTACACTGAATTTGTGAAGGAAGCCGATCCGCCACCGCCAACCGGATACAGCGAAGACGGCGTCGACGTGACGCTGATCCGGTGGATGCTGTCCATGACGCCGGATGAGCGCCTGTCGTTCCTGGAACAGCACGTGAACGCAATTCTTGCGCTTCGGGAGCTGAATGCCGGGAGTTGACTTCAGGGCTGCTCTCCGCGCCCTACTTGACGGTGACGTGCGGTTTATCGTTGTGGGGGGCGTGGCCGCGGTTCTGAATGGCGCACCGGTGAACACGTTCGATCTCGACATTGTGCCGGCGCGAGATGCCGAGAATGTTGCACGCCTGGTGCAAGTGCTGGACCGCCTGGATGCTGTTTACCGCATGCAGCCGGAGCGCCGGATCAAACCCGGCCCCAGCCATTTGAGTTCTCCGGGCCATCACAACCTGATCACAACCTGCGGACCCCTCGACGTTCTCGGCACGATCGTTTCCGGGCTGGCCTACGAAGACCTCTTGCCCCACACGATAGAAATCCGGCTCGGAGGCGAAGTGCGAGTGCGCGTCCTCGACTTGCCGACCGTCATCGCGTTGAAGGAGAAGTTGGGCGGCGAGAAGGATCTGGCGGTCCTGCCGGTTCTGCGCCGCACCCTTTTGGAGAGGGAAGACAAGTAGTACTAGGCCGCCGGTCCGTCTACTGAATCGAGAGCAGGTCTTTGGCGCGGGGAATGGTGCGCACCCAGCTATTCATCTCTTCTTCGTTCTGCAGCAGATCGCGCAGCGTTGCCGTACTGAGCACCTGATCTACCGCGACTTGTACGGCGCGCCACAAACTGCGCACCGAGCAATCCACACTACGCGTGCAGATCGCCGCCTGCCCCGCGTGGCTGTCGCAAAAACTGCTTTCGAAAATCCGTCCGCCCAGCACGTCCATCACATCGCCGATTACGATTTTCTCCGCCGGACGCGCCAGCGTGTAGCCGCCGTCTTTGCCGCGCGCCGCCTTCACGAATCCCGCCTTCCGCAGCACGCGCAGAATCTTTGCCGCGTAAGACGGCGAAACGCCTTCCGCCTGGCTCATCTCCGGGATTGTGAGGCTGCCGCCCTCACCCGCATAGCCGATGCGCACCAGGCAGCGCAGTCCGTATTCTTCATTCGCCGAAAGCTTCATCGACGCAGCCTTGCAATCGGAATGATGTCTTCGATTCCCATGGTCAGCTTCGCCGCCTCCGACATGCGGTCCTTGGTCCACGGAGGATCGAAGGTGAGTTCGAGCTTTACCTTCGAAACGCCGGGTACCGCCCGCGCGGCCGCTTCCACCTGCGCTGGCAGGATTCCGGCCACCGGACAATTCGGCGCCGTCAGCGTCATCCGGATCAGCACGTTTCCGTCCCCATCCACGTCGAGTCCGTAGATCAGGCCCAGTTCGTAGATGTTGACCGGCATCTCCGGATCGTAGACCTTCTTGAAGGCCGCGATAATCTGGTCTTTCAAATTCATTCCGTACTCGCCGCGGTGCCCGATTCCCCCAAGGCGTTTTTCATGGTGTGCCACGCCAGGGTGGCGCATTTTACCCGCATGGGGAACTTGCGCACGCCTCCGAGAGCGGCGAGTTTTCCCAACTCGGCGGCCAGCGGAACGTCGGTGGTCAGCACCTCATGAAAAGTATCGAACAGGGCTTCGGCCTCGGCAGTGGTCTTCCCTTTCAGGCGATCCGTCATCAGCGATGCCGATGCCTTAAAGATCTGACAGCCTTCGCCGACGAAGCTGGCGTCTTGAATGATGCCATTGTCCACCTTCAGATAGAGCATCAGACTATCGCCACACGTCCGGTTGAACCCCGGCGCCTGGTTGGTCGCATCCTCCATGAGGCGGCAGTTGCGCGGATTATTTGCGTGATCTTTGATCAGCTCGTTATAGAGATCATCCAGCATTACGCCAACACCTCCTTCACCTTCTGGAGTCCTGCTACCAGCGCGTCGATCTCCCCGAAGGTGTTGTAAAAGGCCAGTGAGGCACGCGTGGTCGCCGGTACCTGGAAGAAATCCATCACCGGCTGCGCACAGTGATGGCCGGTTCGTACAGCGATGCCCTGCTGGTCGAGCACCGTGCCGATATCGTGCGGGTGAATGCCTTCCATCACAAACGAAAGCACGCTCGCCTTTTCGCGCGCGGTACCGATCAGCCGCAATCCGGGAATCGAACTCAAAGCTTCCGTACCGTATTCCAACAGTGAGTGCTCGTAGGCCGCGATCTTCTCGACGCCCAGCTTTTCGGCGTAATCCAGCGCGGCGCCCAGGCCGATGCCGCCCGCGATATTCGGGGTTCCGGCTTCGAACTTGTAGGGCAAATGCGCGTAGGTAGTCTTCGCGAAGGTTACCTCGCGAATCATGTCGCCGCCGCCCTGATACGGCGGCATGGCATTCAGCAGCGCCATCTTGCCGTACAGGATGCCGATGCCCGTCGGCCCGAAAACTTTGTGACCGCTGAACGCGTAGAAATCGGCATCCAGCGCCTGCACATCCACTTTCGTGTGCGGTGCGGCCTGCGCCCCGTCGATCAGCGTCAGTGCGCCCACGCTGTGGGCCATATCGATGATCTGCTTCACCGGATTGATGGTGCCGAGCGCGTTGGAAACGTGCGTCACTGCCACCATCTTCGTACGCGGATTGAGCAGCTTCGCATACTCTTCCATCAGCAGTTCGCCGCGCTCGTTTATTGGAATCACGCGCAGCGTGGCTCCGGTTTCCTCGCACAGCATCTGCCACGGAACAATGTTGGAGTGATGCTCCATCGCCGAGATGATGATCTCGTCTCCGGCTTTGACATTCCGCCGTCCCCAGGTGCTCGTCACCAGGTTGATGCCTTCCGTGGTGCCGCGGACGAAGATACACTCCTCGTCGGCGCGCGCATTCAGAAAGCGCCGCGTCTTGGAGCGGGTCTCCTCGTAGGCGGCGGTGGAGCGCTGCGAAAGTTCGTGCACCCCGCGATGAATGTTGGCGCAATCCACTTCGTAAAAGCGCCGGATGGCGTCGATCACCGCGAACGGTTTCTGGGCGGTGGCGGCGCTATCCAGATACACCAGGGGCTTACCGTGGATATTTTGTTTGAGCACCGGGAAATCTTCCCGGTACCGCTCCACGTCGAAACCTGCCGTTACCTGCTTACTGATCGTGCTCATGGAATTTCTCGAACAGCATCTTCTCCAGCGAATCGCGTAGCGCCGGCACCTTCACCCGGTCCACAATGTCCTGCGCAAACGCGTACGTCAACAGACTGCGGGCTTCGCGCTTGCCGATGCCGCGCGACTGCAGATAAAACATCGCTTCCCCGTCCAACTGCCCGATGGTTGCGCCATGGGTGCAGCGCACGTCGTCGGCCCAGATCTGCAGTTCCGGCTTGGTATCGACCACAGCGTTATCGGAAAGCACCAGGTTCTTATTGGTCTGCTTCGAATCGGTCTTCTGGGCGTCTTTGCGGACGATGATCTTGCCGTTGAACACGGCGTGCGACTTGCCGTCCAGAATGCCCTTATACACTTCGTGGCTGGTGCCGTGCGGCATGGCGTGATCGATCTTGGTGTGGTTGTCGATGTGCTGCGTGCCATTGACGATGTACAGCCCGTTCAGGGTCGCATCGCTGCCCTCGGAAAGCGTGGTATTGGCATCGTTGCGCACCAGCGCCCCGCCCAGGGAAATCGAATGCGACGCGAAGGTCGCGCTCTGCCCCAGGTTTGCCTGCAAGGTCGAAATGTGGAACGCGTTGACCGTTTCCTGCTGCACCTTGTAGTGATCCACAACGGCGCGGTCGCCGGCCACAATCTCCGTCACCGCGTTATTGAAATACACGCCCTCGCCCGTGCCCACATACCGCTCCACGATGGTGCAGTGCGCATCCGCGCCTACCACCACCAGCACTCGCGGATGCACCGCGGTCGCCTGCGAGGTGCCTGTGGTCAGGAAGAAAATTTCGATGGGCTCTTCGATCACCGCGCCGCGCGCCACACGCACAAAAGCGGCATCGGCCAGCATCGCCGTATTCAGCGCCACGAAGGCATTCTCGTCGAAGCCCGCGTGCTTGCCCAGGTGCTGCATGGCGGCGGCCGAATCGTCCAGAATGCTGCCCGCTTCCAAGCCCTTGGGCAGGCTCTCTGGACGTGATACCAAATGCCCGTTGGCGAAGGCCAGTTGAATGGGACCCTTGGCGAATTTCGCCGCCTTCACGCCCTGCCGGCCGGCGGCAAACTTAGTGCGCGCAATCGGCGCCACGTTGGTGAAACGCCACTCTTCGTTCTTGGTGGTGGGGAACCCCAACTCACTGAAACGCGCGAAGGCCGCGTTCTTCAATGGCGCCAGCCACGCGGGCGCAGGCAGTTGATTGGTGAAGAGTTCCAACCACGCGCCGGTCTGTTCGGATACCGCCGTCATACTCGGCTAACCGCCTCCGTCTCGTCGTAGAGATCGGCGTAACCTTCCGCCTCGAGTTCGAGAGCCAGTTCCTTGCCACCGGATTTCACGATCTTGCCTTCGGCAAGCACGTGCACGTAATCCGGCACAATTTCATTGAGCAGTCGCTGGTAATGGGTCACCACGATCATGGCCCGCTCCGGCGCGCGCATCGCGTTCACGCCGGCGCTGACAATGCGCAGCGCGTCGATGTCCAGGCCGGAATCGGTCTCGTCCAGCACCGCCAGTTTCGGCTCCAATACCGCCATCTGGAAGATCTCGTTGCGCTTCTTCTCCCCGCCCGAGAAGCCCGCATTGACCGGACGATTCAACAGCGTCTGGTCCATCTTCATAATCTTCATCTTGTCGCGAACGACATTCAGAAAATCCATCGCGTCGTACTCTTCCATGCCGCGGTGCTTGCGGATGGTGTTGAGCGCCGCCTTCAGAAAGTACATGTTGCTGACGCCGGGAATTTCCACCGGATACTGGAAGGCCAGGAATACGCCTTCCCTCGCCCGGTCTTCCGGCGAAAGCTCCAGCAGGTCTTTGCCGTCGTACGTAATGGAGCCCTCGGTCACCGCGTACAGTTCGCGGCCCGCCAGCACCTGCGCCAGCGTGCTCTTGCCGCTGCCGTTCGGCCCCATAATGGCATGCACTTCTCCGGCGTTCACCGTGAGGTTGATGCCCCTCAGAATTTCACGATCGCCAACTGTGGCGTGCAGATCTTTAATTTCCAGTAATGCCATGCTTATCCAACACTTCCTTCGAGGCTCACCCCGAGCAGTTTTTGCGCTTCCACCGCAAACTCCATCGGGAGTTCGCGGAACACTTCCTTACAGAATCCGTGCACGATCATCGACACCGCATCTTCCGCGGAGATGCCGCGCTGCCGGCAGTAGAAAATCTGGTCTTCGCCGATCTTCGAGGTGGACGCTTCGTGCTCTACCTGGGCGCTCGTATTGCGCACTTCCAGATAGGGGAACGTGTGCGCGCCGCACTTATCGCCTAGTAGCAGCGAATCGCACTGCGAGTAATTGCGCGCCCCGGTGGCCGATTGCAAAATCTTGACGCCGCCGCGATACGTATTCTGTCCGTGGCCGGCCGAGATGCCCTTGCTCACGATCGTGGAAGTGGTGTTCTTCCCGATGTGGATCATCTTCGTCCCGGTATCCGCCTGCTGCCAGTTATTGGTCAGCGCCACGCTGTAGAACTCGCCCACGGAGTTGTCGCCGATCAACAGGCAGCTGGGGTATTTCCAGGTGATTGCCGACCCGGTCTCCACTTGCGTCCAGGAAATCTTCGAGTTCACCCCACGGCAGGCGCCGCGCTTGGTGACGAAGTTGTAGATCCCGCCTTTGCCGTCCTTATCCCCCGGATACCAGTTCTGTACCGTGGAATACTTAATCTGGGCGTTGTCCAGAGCCACCAGTTCCACCACCGCCGCATGCAGCTGATTGGTATCGCGCATGGGGGCCGTGCAGCCTTCCAGATAGCTCACCGCGGCGCCGTCGTCCGCCACGATCAGCGTGCGCTCGAACTGTCCCGTGTCCTTGGCGTTGATGCGGAAATAGGTGGAAAGCTCCATCGGGCACTTGACGCCCTTAGGGATGTAGCAAAAACTGCCGTCGCTGAAAACCGCGGAGTTCAACGCCGCATAAAAGTTGTCGCTTGCCGGCACCACCGAGCCCAGGTATTTCTTCACCAGCTCCGGATGCTCTTTTACCGCTTCCGAGAACGAGCCGAAGATGATCCCCTGCTCCTGCAGTTTGCCCTTAAAGGTAGTGGCCACCGAGACGCTGTCGAATACCGCGTCCACCGCCACACCCGCCAGCGCCGCCCGCTCGTGTAGCGGGATGCCGAGCTTCTCGTACGTCTTCAGCAGTTCCGGATCCACGTCGTCCAGGCTCTTGGGACCGTCCGACTTCGATTTCGGCGAAGAATAATAGATGATGTTCTGGTAATCGATCTTGGGGAAGGAGACGTTCGCCCATTCCGGCTCTTTCATGGTCAGCCAGTGGCGGTACGCTTTAAGGCGCCATTCCAGCAGCCATTCCGGCTCTTCCTTCTTGGCGGAAATCAGGCGGACGATGTCTTCACTTAGGCCGCGCGGAATCGCGTCGGCTTCAATGTCGGTGACAAAGCCCCACTTGTATTCCTGATTCGCAAAAGTTTCAATTGTGTTGGTGGAATCGCTCACCGGGTTCTGCTCCTAAACTGTTGGCTCGTACCCATTTTCGTCAATCTATACTTTATAGTCAAGATTACTCATTTAATGGATGCAGAGCCGGGGCGAATGGGTGCGAAAAGCGTTCGAAAGGCGTGCCGGGCTGGGGAGAATGGAGGGCGAAGACGCAAAAAGAAGAAGCCCGGCACCCTGGTCTCTAGGCGGGTGCCGGGCTCGAATCGGCCACCGAGGGCTTGAAAACAATCGGCTTAGCTCTAACCAGGAGGGTGCGCGACCGGGCTGGACTCGCGCCGGACCAGCTATTCCTGGCAGGCTGTCCAGATCGCCATGATCCGTTTCAGCTCGTCGCCGTTCAGCAAGTTGGAACCGCATAGCCACTCGCTCAACTTGTGCTTGTAGCGCAATCGATCGAAGACGAGTACAAAGCTCATCATGTACACCAGCGCTAGCAGCGCGAATTGCGGACTCATCATCATCTCCAGTCTCCATCAGCGGGGCGTAACCCGCTGCTGGAGTTCAGTATGCGCAGTTCGCGCGGTGGAAAATAGTACCGAAGGTTTATAGTCGTACCGGGAGGCAGGCGGCACTGGGTACTAAAACACGGATCCGGTTATTGTTTCGTAAACCGCCATACGCTTCCGGCCATTTTGCCCGGTTCTTCGGGGCGACATGGTTCCGTCCTTGGATTAGTTCTTGCCCTGCCCGGCATTTTTAAGGAAACTGAAGGTCTAAGGAGACGCAACCACGTTGGATAGAAATGGCCGCAAGGGCTCGCTGGTCATGGAGCCGACTGAACGATGGACGGCCCAATCGGCCAGCGACCTCTACGATGTCGCAAGCTGGGGGAAGGGCTATTTCTCAGTCAGTGAGGAGGGGCACGTCCTGGTGCACCCCGAGAAAGAGGCCGCCCGCTCCATCGACCTCAAACAATTGGTCGACACACTGGTTCTTCGCGGGATCAACCTCCCCATTCTGATCCGCTTTGCCGACATTCTGAAACATCGCCTCGGCGAGATCCACAATGCGTTTGAAACCGCCATTAACGAACATAAGTATCAGGGCGGTTACTGTTGCGTCTATCCCATCAAGGTCAACCAGCAGCGCCAGGTGGTCGAAGAGGTCCTCGAGTTCGGCAAGCCCTTCAAATTCGGGCTGGAAGCCGGCTCGAAGCCCGAACTGATGGCCGTCATGGCCCTGGCCGACAATGAAACTCCCATCATCTGCAACGGCTTCAAGGATGACGAGTACATCGAGATGGCGATGCTGGCGCAGAAGTTGGGCCGCAAGATCATCCCGGTGGTCGAAAAATACACCGAACTCCAGCTGATTCTGAAGTACAGCCAGCGGGTGGGAGTGCGGCCCTCCATCGGCCTGCGCGTCAAACTCGCCAGCCGCGGCTCGGGACGCTGGAAATCCTCCGGCGGCTTCCGTTCCAAGTTCGGGCTCTCGGCCACGGAAGCGGTGCGGGCGCTGCAGGAACTCAAAGAGCTGGGCATGTCCGATTGCCTCAACCTCCTGCACTTCCACCTGGGCAGCCAGATTACCAACATCCGCCAGATCAAAGGGGCGGTCAACGAGGCGGTGCGCGTCTACGTCGATCTCGCCCGCGCCGGCGCCGGCCTGAAATACCTCGATGTCGGCGGCGGACTGGGCATCGATTACGACGGCTCGCAGACCGATTTCGAATCCAGCGTCAATTACACCCTGCAGGAATACGCCAACGACATCATCTATCACGTGCAAAATGTGTGCGATGAAGTCGAAGTTCCGCACCCGACCATCATTACCGAAAGCGGCCGGGCCATCGCTGCCTATCACAGCGTGCTGGTCTTCAACGTGGTAGGGGTTTCCGGTATGGGCGAAGCTGAAGTGCCCGCCGATCCGCCCGCCGACGCGGAACAGCCGCTCATCGATCTGGCCGAAACCTACCGCGGCCTCACCGCCAAGACGCTGCTCGAAAGCTATCACGACGCGCAGCAGGCGCTCGATCAGGCGCTCAACCTCTTCTCCCTCGGCTACCTTTCGCTCGAACAGCGCTGTGTCGCCGAGAATCTGTATTGGGGCATTTCCCGCAAGATTCAGCGCCTCGCCGGCGAACTCGATTACTTCCCCGAAGAACTGGAAGGCATCGACGCCATGATGAGCGACACCTATTTCTGCAACTTCTCGCTCTTCCAGAGCATGCCGGACAGCTGGGCGATCAAGCAACTCTTCCCCATCATGCCGATTCACCGCCTGGAAGAGCAGCCCACGCGCCCGGCCGTGCTCGGCGATATCACCTGTGATTCCGACGGCAAGGTCGATGCCTTCATCGACCGGCGCGACGTGAAGCGCACACTCCAACTCCATACCTTTAGCGGCGGCAATTACTACCTCGGCGCCTTTCTGCTGGGCGCCTACCAGGAAATCCTGGGCGACATGCACAATCTGTTCGGCGATACCAACGCCGTCCACGTCCGCCTCGGACCAACCGGCGAAGTCATGCTGGATTCCGTAATCAAGGGCGATACCGTGCGCGAGGTGCTGAATTACGTGCAGTTCAGTGCCGACAGTCTGGTCATGCAACTCCGCCGCGATGTCGAAGCGGCGCTCCGCGAAGGCCGCCTCACCTACGAAGAGAGCGGCGCGCTGTGCCGCTTCTACGAAGAAGGGCTGCACGGCTACACGTACCTCGAAGACGTCCACGAGCAGTAACTCGCTGGCCCGGCGCACCGCGCTCGCCCCGATTGAGCGCAAGCCGGCCCGGGTGCTACAATATCAGTTAATAAAGTCTTATTATCCGATATGTCACCCAGGGTTCTCATCTTCCTTCTTTTTGTCCTCGTCTCTTTTGCACAGGAACCGGCTCAGCCGGCGCAGCCCCAGCCCCGTCCGGTGGGCATTAAAATCACTCGTCCCGGCGTGGTCGCCATCGCCGGAACTCCGCCGGTGGGAGGCACGCTGATCTCTTACGGCTATTCCCTGGACGAACCCGTGGCCGGCGCTCATTTGCAGGGAGTTTCGACTTTGTTCGAATACACCCTGGCGCCTCGCTGGGCGGTCTATCTCATTACCACCGAGCCCTTGATTCGCAACGGCAAGATCGCGATCGGCGATAACTGTCCCGGAGTCAAATTCCGGATCGCCACCGAGGCCCGCTGGCGCCCTCTGCTCGCCGTGTCCTACGGCCTGAAAGTACCCTCCGCCAGCGATGGCTTCGGCACCGGCCGCTACGACCACAAACTCACCTGGCACGCCGATAAAGGGATCGGCCGCACCCGCTGGACCGGCACCTTCGCCACCCTGTGGTCGCAGCAGAAGGATGGCTCGTACGTGCGCCAGTACACCCCGGCTATCGGCGCCCTCACCCGCTGGCATGGGCGGTGGGGTAGTGCCGTACAGGCCTATTGGACCACTGCGGGCAAAGGCTACGGCGGCATCGTGGCCGCGCCCTTCTTCCAGGTGAAGAACTCGTTCAACGTCTTCGGCGGCTGCGTCCGCAACGTCGGACGCTATACCACGGCCTATAGCGTGGTCGCTGGCTTCAACTACATGCACCGCCCGCGGAGTTAGGCGGGCCGCCACCGGGCGTGCGGCGCGCCCCGCGCTTGAACCCCTGCCCGCGCAGGTGTGACAATGGACCTTCCCCATGTCCGAACTCAAAACGCTTATCCGCGAGGTGCCCGACTTCCCCAAGGCCGGCATCCTCTTCTACGACATCACCACGCTACTCAAGGACCGCACCGGACTGCGCGGCGTCATCGACGGCCTCAAGTCCCACTATGCGGATACCAAGGTGGACGTTGTCCTCGGCATCGAAGCGCGCGGCTTCATCTTCGCGCCCGCGCTCGGCTATGCGCTTGGCGCCGGCTTCGTCCCCGTCCGCAAGCCCAGGAAACTTCCCGCCGAGTGCGTGCGCATCACCTACGATCTGGAATACGGCACAGACACCCTGGAGATGCACAAGGACGCCGTGCGGCCCGGTGACCGCGTGCTGATTGTCGACGATCTGCTGGCCACCGGCGGTACCGCGGCAGCCGCGGCGACCATGGTGAAAGAGGCCGGCGGCATCGTCGCAGGCCTCGGCTTCGTCGTCGAACTTACCTTCCTCGGCGGGCGCCGCCGCCTCGAAGGCTACGACGTATTCTCGCTGCTGCAGTACGACAAATGAGCGTCACCCGCCGCGCCAGGGTCCGCGCGCTGGCCAAGATCAATCTCGACCTGCGCGTCCTCGGCAAACGTCCCGACGGGTTCCACGAACTACGCACCATCTTCCAGACCGTGTCCCTGTACGACACGCTGGAGATCTCCTACGCCGCGTCGCGGCAGACCGAGATCACCCTGAACGATGACCTGCAGATCGCCGATAACCTCGTGGTGCGCGCCGCCCGCCTGCTGATGGAAAGCATTGGCGTCTCCGGACGGGTGGAGATGCGCCTGGTCAAACGGATTCCCATGGGAGCCGGACTCGGCGGCGGTTCGAGCGATGCCGCCGCGGTTCTGCTGGCGCTGCCCGCGCTCGCCGGATGGAGCGTGGACCTGCCGAAGTTGAGTGCCATCGGCGAGCAACTCGGCAGTGACGTTCCTTTCTTTCTGCTGGGCGGCGCAGCCGTCGGCATCGGGCGCGGCAGCGAACTCTTTCCTCTGCCCGATTTGCCCTCTCGCCAGGGCCTTTTGGCGGCTCCCGGGGTGCATGTCGATACCGCCCAGGCGTATCGCGATCTTAGCCCCCGTTTGACAACCGAATTACAACAAAATAAAATATTTAGTTTCCAGGCAGTTACATGGGGAAGCGCCGGCGGTGGACCGGGACGACTGGCGGCGGCCCGCAATGATTTTGAAAGCGTGGTCTTCGAACAGCACCCGGACCTGGCGCGGTACAAGAAGAAGTTGTTGTCGGCGGGTGCGGACGCAGCTCTGATGACGGGAAGCGGAAGCGCCCTCTTCGGACTGTTCCCGGATCGTAACGGAATTAATCGCGCAACCAAGTTGTTGGAAGAAGTTCAGACGTTTCCCATTTCGCTGGTCGGCCGTACGCGATTTCGCGCGCTGTGGCGGCGGGCATTGAAAGAGCATACGACCCCAGGACTATGGCCGCTACCAAGCAAGTACTCAGCATGAGCCACGATCGTCTCCAGGTTTTTGCCGGCAATGCAAACCCTGCCCTCGCGGCGGAAATCTGCGCTGCCCTCGAAATTCAGCAGAGCCGGGCCATGGTGCGCCAGTTCTCCGATGGCGAAATCTACATCCAGCTCAAGGAAAATGTTCGCGGCGCCGACGTTTTCGTCATCCAGCCCACCTGCACCCCCGTGGACCGCAACATCATGGAACTGCTGCTGATGATCGACGCCCTGAAGCGCAGTTCTGCAGAGCGCATCACCGCAGTGTTACCCTATTATGGGTACGCAAGACAGGACCGTAAGGATAAACCCCGGGTTCCGATTTCGGCGAAACTCGTAGCCTCGCTGATGGAACGCGCCGGGGCCGACCGGCTTCTGACCCTCGATTTACACGCCGCGCAGATTCAGGGGTTCTTCGATGTCCCGGTGGATCATCTGTTCGCCATGCCGGTGATGATCGATTATTTCCGTTCGCAGGAGATTCCCGACTTGACTGTGGTCTCTCCGGATGCGGGCGGTGTGGAACGTGCGCGGGCGTTTGCCAAGCGATTGGGAGCCCCGCTGGCCATCATCGATAAGCGGCGCGAGGAAGCTAACGTCGCCGAGGTGATGAACGTAGTGGGTAACGTCGCAGGGCGAAACTGCCTTCTGGTGGATGACCTGATCGATACCGCGGGCACCCTGGTGAAGGGAGCCGAGGCATTGCGGGAGAAAGGGGCGGCCAGCGTATCGGCCTGCGCCACTCACGCCGTCCTTTCGGGACCCGCGGTGAGCCGGATTGAAGAATCCGGGCTTAAAGAAGTGGTTTTTACGAATTCTATTCCGCTTTCCGAAGCGGCGCAGGAATCGAGCCGGATCATATCGTTGTCGATCGCGAAGCTGATGGCGGACGCCATCCGGTCGATCCACGAGGAGACTTCGGTCAGTACGTTGTTTGTGTAGAGATTTCACGGGACCCTCGAACCCACGCTAGCCGCGCCGGTCAGCCGCAAGGCAACGGACGGCGAATCGGACTTCGAACCCCGTCTGAGGAGATAGCAGCTTGAGAAAAGATATTACCGTAGCCGCCGAAGTGCGTACTTCGCGCGGTAAGAATGAAGCGCGCCGCACCCGCGTCGCCGGCAACATCCCGGCCGTCGTGTACGGGGCCTTCCAGGATCCCGTCAGCGTGACGGTCAACCCCAAAGAACTTAGCAAGATCATCCGTTCCGGCACAGGGTTGAACACAATCTTCAACCTCGCCGTTGCCGGCGGCGAAAACACTCCCGTCATGGTAGTGGATCGCCAGGTGGACCCCATCAGGGGACACCTGCTGCATGCCGATCTGAAGCGCATCGATCTTACCAAGCGCATTCGCGTCACCGTCCCGGTGGTCGTTTCCGGCGAACCGGTCGGCGTCAAGGTGCAGGGCGGACTGCTGGAAATCATCTCCCGCTCCGTGGAAATCGAGTGCCTGCCGGACGAGATCCCGGACGTCTTCACCATCAATGTCGCCGAACTCATGATCGGCCAGAGCAAGCGCGCCAGCGATGCCGGCGTCACCGGTTCGATGAAACTGGTCAGCGATCCGCAGACCGTGATTGCGCACATCGTCGCCCTGCGCGCCGAAGAAGTCGCCGCCACGCCGGACGCCGTTGCCGTCCCCGAGCCCGAAGTGGCCGCCAAGAAGGGCAAGAAGGACGAAGAGCCCGCCGCCGAAGAGAAGGGCAAGAAGAAGTAAGGCTCCATGTTTCTGGTGGCCGGTCTGGGAAACCCCGGGGAGGAATACGCACTCACCCCGCACAACCTCGGGTTTCTCACCGTGGACCGCCTGGCGGAGCAGCATGGCATACGCGTCACCCGCAAGGATTCTCACGCGCTCGTCGGCGTGGGCGAAATCGAGGGGCGCGAAGTGATGCTGGCCAAGCCGCAAACGTTTATGAATCTCAGCGGCACTTCGCTCGCGCCGCTGATGGAAAAGCATTCGATCGAACTGGGCCAACTGGTTGTTGCCTACGACGAGTTGGATCTGCCCTGGGCTACGTTACGAATTAAACCCAAGGGATCGGCAGCGGGTCACAACGGAATGAAATCCGCCATCCGCAGCCTGAAGACCAGCGAGATTGCCAGGGTTCGTTTAGGGATTCATCCGGGCCATCCGATTAAGGATGGCGCGGAATTTGTGCTGGCGCCGTTCAAGCGCTCGCAAATGAAGGAATTGGACGACTTCATCGGCTTAGCGGCCGATGCGGTTCGTTCGATAATCGCCGAAGGCGTCGAAAAGGCCATGACGAAATTTAATCGTCGCGCCCCAGGCTTAACTACAGAGGAAGCATGATACGGATTTACGAAGAGCTGTTCATTGTAAAACCGGATGCTCCGGACGAAGAAGTCGATGCGTTCGTAGAGACCCTACGCACGCAATTGACCGCCGCCGGGGCAACCGTAGACAAAATTGACAAGTGGGGCAAGCGCAGGCTTGCTTACCGCGTTGAGAAATATCGCGAAGGCACTTATGTGCTCTTCCAGTTCTCGTCGGAACCCACCGTGGTGAGGGAATTCGAACGCCGTTTGCGCGTTTCCGACCTGGTTCTGAAGTTCCTCACGGTGCGTATCGACGAGACCCTGAAACGTTTGGACAAGCGTAAGAAGGAACGGGACAAGCGGGCGGCCAAGCGCGCTCTCAATGCCCCGGCTTCGCCGGCTCCGGCGCAGCCTTCCCTGGCCCAACAAATGACCGAACCGCCGGTTGCGGTACCGGGCGCGCCCCTTCCGGGCCTGCCGAAGGAGGCATAAGACATGGCTGAATCTAAAGGAAGACCAGGCAGCGCGTCGCAACGCCCCACCGGCGGCGACAAGGCGGTTGCCACCCAAAAGAAGCAATACTTCCGGCGCAAGAAAGTCTGCCGGTTCTGCGTCGAGAAGATCGACGATATCAATTATAAGGACACCAAGATGCTTCACGCCTTCGTGGCAGAGCGCGGCAAGATTGTGCCCCGCCGCATCTCCGGTGTCTGCGCCCCGCACCAGCGGCGCCTCACGGACGCGATCAAGAAGGCACGCAACATCGCGCTGCTGCCCTTCGCGGCCTCGTTCTAAGCAGGAGGAAATATGGAAGTCATTCTTAGAGAAGACATCGATAAGTTGGGGGCCCGCGGCGAGGTAGTCAAAGTCGCTCCGGGTTACGCCCGCAATTTCCTGCTGCCCAAGCGCCTCGCTGTTGCCGCCACGGAGTCCAACAAGAAGATCGTCGAGCAGGAACGCCAGGCCCACCTCCGCAAGGAAGCCAAGGCCGTCGGCGAAGCCCAACAGCTCGCTCAGATCATGACGGGGACGACGGTCAGGATCACGCAGAAGGCCGGCGAAAACGATCAGTTGTTCGGCTCGGTGACCGTTAAGGATATCGCTGACGCGCTCACCGCCCAGAACTACAACATCGATCGCCGCAGAATTCAGCTGGAAGATCCCATCCGCCAGTTGGGTGAATACAAGGTGCCGGTGAAACTCCATCGTGACGTTACGGTGGAAGTCACCGTCATCGTCGCGAAAGAAGAATAGGCCAGGCCTACCAGCCGGTCTCTCTATTTCGAAAAGGCCTCCCGGCAGCGGGAGGCCTTTTTTGTTGTCCCTGCTTCCGCCTCCAAGCCTGCGCCCGGTGCACTCGCCGCAGTCGCGCAGCGCTCGTCTAGACTGCATACGTGACCACGACATTGCCCCCGGGGAACGCGCGCTGGTCCGTCAGCCGCAACTTCCCACCCGCGGTGAACACCGTGCGCCCGCCACCCAGTGCCTGCCCGGAGCCCTCCAGCAGCGCGCCATCGGTCAAGAAAGCGCCAGATGACCCAGTTACTCCCTGTAGTGTTTCTGCCCCCGTGCGGGTCTTAGTAACAGCTAATGACCCGCCTCGCGATCTTACTCCTGGCCGCCCTGCCACTTTCCGCCCAACTCAACGTCGAGACCATCGCCGGTGGCAAGCCGCGCACGGGCGTGCCCGCGCAAGACGTTTCCCTCTCCTTCATCACCGGCCTCGCCTGGGACTTCTCCGGCAACCTCGTCTTCTGCGACCGCTCCGCCAATCTCATCCGCCGCATCCGCCCCGACGGCATCCTCGAAACCCTTGCAGGCACCGGCACCACGGGCTTCTCCGGCGATGGCGGTCCCGCCCTCGACGCCACCCTCAACTCACCCGGCTCCCCTCGCTTCGATTCCCAGGGCAACCTCTACTTCGCCGACGCCTACAACTACCGCATCCGCCGCATCGATACCCGCGGCATCATCACCACCGTCGCCGGTGACGGCATCCGCTACACCGAAGGCATGGACCGCGACGGTCCCGCCTTCGAGCGCTCCCTCAGTCTGGTATCTGACCTCGCCGTCGATTCTCGCGGCAACGTCTATTTCGTCGACAACTACACCGTCATCCGCCGCGCCACCCCCGCCGGCCGCCTCGCAACGTTTGGCCCCGCCACCGGCCCTAACTACCTCGCCATCGATTCCGAAGACAACCTCTACGTCGCCGAAGGCGGCTCCTCTAACTACGCGGACATCGTCCGCTTCACCCCCGCAGGCGACCGCACCCTGTTCGCCGGCAACGGCCCCTTCACCAACACTCCCACGAACGATGACGGCCAGCCAGCCAACGGCCTATACATCTACCGCATCACCGGACTCGCCGCCGCCGCTGGCAGGGTCTACTTCACTCAAGAGTCCGTGCCCGGCACGCGCAATGCCCCGGGCCCCCGCATCCGCTACGTGGATTCCAGCGGCATCGTCCACACCCTTGCCACCGGCACCCCAACCGACACCCTTAGCACCTCTTCGATCGCCGCGGACCCCGCCGGCAACGTCGCCTTCCCGGATTCGCCGAACGGCGTTTTCGCCAGCCGCATCCGCCTGCTCACTCCTCAATCCAGCTTGCAGACCATCGCCGGCGGCGCGCCCAAACCCGCCCCGGCCGGCACGCCCGCGCGCGACGCCTGGTTCCTCTCTCCTACCGCCCTTGCCATCGATCGCGCCGGCGATCTGTTCATCGCCGAGAGCGGCGCCTGTCTCATCCGCAAGATCTCTCCCACCGGCGACCTCACCACCTTCGCGGGCACCGGCACCTGCGCCGAAGCGCGCGTCATGCAACCCGCCACCGGCCCCGATCTCCCCATCCCCGCCCGCCTCGCCGCGGATTCCCGCGGCCGCCTCTACATGCTCGATACTCTCGGCAACTCCTACATCATCTCCGCCGACGGAAAACTCGCCCCTACCGGCTTTTACCCCGTCCTCGGCAACGCCCGCATTGCTATCGATTCCAAAGACCGCGTCTACCTCTTCAGCATCAGCCAGGGACTTCGCATTTCACCCGATGGAACCCAGCAAGTCATCGTCCAACAGTCCTCCCAGCCCGGCGTGCCTCCACAGGGTTTCGGCCCCACGTCAATCAGCGCGGCCGGCACGGACCCGTCCGGCAACGTCTATTTCACCGGCACCTACCTGGGCTCGCCAACCGACTACATCTTCCGCGTCAATGACGACGCCAGCTTCACCCAGGTCTACGGCAGCACCGCCGCCCCGCTCCACCTGCTCGGTGATCGCGCCCTCGCCATTGGCGCCAATGGCGACGCCTGGCTGGCCAACGGAGCGCTCTACGTGATCAACACCCGCGGCCAGCTCGGCATCGGTATCTCGGATGGAGGCGATGCCGGCGATGGCGGCCCCGCGCAGTTCGCCCGCTTCAACACCGAAGGCCTGGCCTTCGCCCCCAGCGGCGATCTCTACCTGCTCGATAACAACCGTGTCCGTAAAATCACCGGCGTCGCGCGCGCCAAGGCGCCCGTGATCTCCGCAGGGGGCATCGTCAATGCCTTCACCTTCGCCGGCGGACCCATCGCCCCCGGTGAAGCCGTCTCCATCTTCGGCTCCGGCTTCGCCACCGGAGCGCTGCAAGTGGCCGCGCCCGTCAACAACCGCTATCCCTGGGGACTCGGCCGACTCAAGGTCTACTTCAACGGCTACCCCGGCGCGATCACGGCTGTTACTCCCACTCAGATCAATGTCTTCGTCCCTGGCTGGTTCACCGCGGGCGAGCCGGTCGCCGTGGTCGTCCAACTCGACGATGCAGCCTCCGCTCCCGTCACGGTACAGGTCGCCAAGGCCGCCCCAGGCCTCTTCCCCACCGTCACCCGCACCGGCAATATCCTCACGCTCTACGGCACCGGAGAAGGCGGCTCCACCCCGCAACTCCTCTGGGGGGATCTCACCATCTCCACCCCATACCCCACGCCCAACGAACCCGTCACCGTCACCGCCAACGGCCAACCCGCTGAGATCCTTTACCTCGGAGCCGCGCCCTATCTGCCCACCGGCATCTTCCAACTCAACGTACGCGTCCCCGCCGGCGCCACTACCCTGACCCTGACGATTGCCGGAGTCTCCACCACGCTGCTGCTGTAGCGTACGCCGCGCTTGGGGACCTCCTCCCGGCCACCTGGACGGGAAGCGAGCCGCAACCGTGACGGAGCGATTCTAACTATCGCCCGAATTCGCTCTCGAACGCGGCCACCTTGCCGAGCCTCCGGCGGTGCCGTTCCGCACCGGAAAAGCGGGCGCCCACGTAGTCGCGTACCACTTCCACCGCAAGCTCCGGCCCGATGACGCGCGCGCCAAGGCAGAGCACATTCACATCATCGTCTTCCACGCACTGCCGCGCCGAAAAGCTGTCGTGGCAGGTGGCCGCGCGAATGCCTTTGAATTTGTTGGCCGCCACGCACGCTCCCGCGCCGCTGCCGCAGATCAGGATGGCGCGCTCCGCCTCGCCATGCAGTACGGCCAGCGCCACGGCTTTCGCGTAATCCGGGTAGTCCACCGCGTCGGTAGTATTGGTTCCCAGATCGGTGACGTCGTGTCCCTCTTTACGCAATTGCTCCATCACGCGCGCCTTCAGCGCGACTCCCGCGTGATCGGATGCCAGCACCAGTTTCATAGCCCCAGAATACCGCCGTTGCGCCCGTGCTTCCGCCCATGGTACGAACTCAATAGTGCGCATTCTCTACCTCTTGATGGCGATCGCGGGCACGTCCGCCGCACAACCGGCGGCGATCGTGCAGAATCTCACCCATCGCAGCCAGGTGATGGGCGCGGCGCGGGCCTATCGCGTCTATCTGCCGCCGTCGTACGCCACGGCGAAAACGGTTCGCTACCCCGTGGTCTATTGGCTGCACGGCTACGAGGCGGAGAACCCGGAGCGGGATGCTGCGATTGCGGCGTACGTGGCCAGGCATCCGCTGATTGTGGTGGATTCGGGTCCGGCGGACACCACCGGTCAGTATCCGCTCTATTTTCCGGAGTTGGTGGAACTTGCGGACAAGACCCTGCGCACGATGGCAGATCGCACCCATCGCGGCGTCACAGGCTCCGGCGCCGGCGGCTACCTGGCGATCTGGCAGGCCGCGAAATCGCCCGACCTGGTGGGTAGCGCGTCAAGCCTTGGCGGGCCTACCGAAGCGCCAACCGGGCCCGACGAATTCGAAGTACAGGCCACCCTGACCGACTTGCAGGCGGCCCTGGACGCAGTCCGCGTCAAGCAGGCCACTGCCGCGGCGCCGGTGGCGGAGATCCTCGATTTCCATCTCGACGCCTTCGCGCATCCCACGCCCAAGCCGGCGAGTTTCAGCCACTTTGACCCTTACCCGAATTTCGGCATTTGGAATTGGGAAGTGGTCTCGGACCGCCGCCGTCCGGCCTTCACCGTACTGGAAAATGTCTCCAGCGCCGGCTTCCGCTCCACAGTCCGCGAGTGGCTCCCGGGCGGAGCCGCCCTGCCGGACGTGACGCTCTCCGTTACGTCGCCGCCCCTCTACACGCCCGCCACCGTCTACCCCGTCCTGTACATCCGCCTGCGCGACGGCAAGACCCGGCAGGCGCGCCTGAAACCGGACGCCCGCGGGCGCTTGAGTTTCGACCTCGATGGCGACGCCTACGAGGTGGGCGTCGGCGTCGCCGCCAGTGTGACGCTGGCCAGTTTCGAAATCGTGGGCGCGTCCTGGCCCTCCGCCGGCAAGCCCGTGCAGGCGAGGCTGAAATTCTGGAATAAGGGCGGCGCGCGTTCGCCCACGGCGCTCCTGAAATGGGAGAGTCCGGTGCCAGGCGTCATGTTCCAGACTGCTTCCGCCCGGCTCAGTAGCCTGGCTCCAGGAGAGAGCATCACCGTTCCCGTAACGTTTACCATCGATCGTCCGGCGATTGCCGGCGTGCGCATTGTGGCCAACGGCGAAGCCGTGGATTACGCCATCGACATTCCCGTCTACCCTGCCGCTGAGGAATTTGTCGATTGGCGGATCGCCGATGGCGTTACCCTGGCGCCCTACTCGCGTCCCCTGGGTGAAGGCAATCGCGACGGGCACGCCGCGCCGGGCGAGAGCTTCGCGCTGCTGTTTCCGGATGCCGGCGCGCTGCGCGCCGCCGAGCTCTTTACCAACGACCCGTGCGTGGACAACACCATCCGCATCAGCGACGGCGGTGCGCTGATCTCCGTGCCGGCCGTCCAGGCCAACTGCGAACCGGGTCACCGCATGCACCTCCTGGCGCGCGTGGGCCTGAAGTATTACGCCGTGGAAGTCCCGGTCTGGTATCGCAATCCCTAACGCAGCGTCGCTCCGACACGCGACCGTGAGGGAGCGATCCTTGCCGCGGACTGCTGCGCCCAACTCCCGGCGGCCCCCGCAACTCGCGCCCCCGCTCCTCGCGCGCCCCGCTCCTCGCGCCTCGCTCCCCCCGTTGCCCTCGCGCCCCGCTCCTCGCACCCCCGCTCCTCCGCTCCTCCCGCCCCTCGCGCCCCGCAACTCGCGCCCGCTCCTCGCGCCCCGCAACTCGCGCCCGCTCCTCCCGCTCTTCGCGCCCCGCAACTCGCGCCCCTCGCCCCCCGCTCAGCTCTCAACTCAGGAGCTGCAGGCGTTGCTGGGGGCGATATAGCCTAAGGGAGTAGTTTTCAAGCGCGGCGGTCGTGAAGACGGCCCGCTTCTTCTTCGCGGTTTTAGCAATGGCTTGGCTTTCTTGGGCTCCGATAAAAGGCAATTAGCGAAGCTTGGCGGCAGGCACCGTACGCCACCAACAACATCTACTGCGCGCGGGCGTTGCCTGGCCCGCCGCGAATGTGCCCTTAAAATTTCACGTTCTTGACGAGAGGGCAGTTGAGAAGCGCCAAACAGCCTTGGAGGCCAGCGGCAGTCTTAACCCATTCGGCGGTGTCTTGACAGATCCAACCTATGCAGTTGGGCACCGTTTCGGGTGGTAGCGCCAATTCTGTGCGGCGAATTGGATGCAGCCCGGCGTACAGTTTCCCATTGCCGGCGAGGATGCGTTCATGGTGGGCTATGCGATTTCGCAGGCTCTTGATGTCATTCAGCAATGCATGCATTTTGTGCCGTGGCAGCTTCACATTTGGGAATGCTTTCCGTAAACAAGGCACCCACAACGATTGTTCGTACCTTGCAGCCGCCAAGCCGGTCCAAAAGCCAAGGCTCAATTCAGCAATGACCTTTCCGACTGGGACGTAAACGGAGCCACAGTTCTGCTCGGCACGCTTGACCATGTCAAGTTGCGTTGATTCGAGGGGAGCTTTGTCATACCAATTCTCTTGACGAAAATATGCTTTCAACTGATCGTGCATCGCATTCCGCAGGACAATCTCGTATCCATGCAGAACACCGTAGAGAACCTGCGAAAGTTGGATGTTGACTTCGTAAAGTTTAAGGGCAATGTCGATGTCGCCTTTCGCGGCCAGGACGTAGCGACCTAACCTCTCACGCGAAAGCGTCTTCTGCAATTTTTCCGTCAAGACCCGCGTCCTATTCCAGTTTTAGTCGACTCCACACCGGAGGATTAACGTATTGAAAGCAAAGGGAATTACTTCATTCCCCTTGCGTTTACGCTGTTTTTGGCGTACCATGGAATTCGTACGCTGCTGGAACCATCCATGCCCGCGAGGGTAAATGGCCAGAGCAACGGTTCATAAGGGAGGGCTGAAATGCTCTCCCTTTCCTTTTTCCTCCTCAAGATCGCGGTTACAATTCCCGGCCCGACCACTCGATAAGCGGGTTAGCAAAACGGGTCACAGGGCCAAGAAGTTCCCAGCGACGGGGAAAGACACTGTTTTCACGCACCGGCCTCACTCTCAATCTTCTTCGGCAACCGTCCCTCAAACATGTTCTCTTCAGCATTCCATTCGAGGGGAACATCGATGCTGCCTGCATCTTGAGGCCATCCGATAGTCGTTAGGAATGTTCTAGCTCCAATATCGGCTGAGGTCTGGGTTTTGCTGTAGCTGAGACGAAAGGCCGTCCCATCATCATCCTCGGCGATCTGAAGCGCAATTTTTCGCCGCTGTTTGTCCCAGAGTATCGACACACGAGTCGCCTTTGCTTCTCGAAATCGTGATGTAGCCTCGGCGCTCAACCGCAACTTGCCCTCAGCCCTAATAACTAAAGTCGGCCCGGCTTTTCGCCTTGACTGGCTCTCAATTCGATCGTAGGCCATTATTTCCCATAATACAGTAGAATCTACAAATACGTCAAGTCCCTAAAATCCTTTAAATCCCTTTCGGCCGAAAATGCCAGTCTCCTCCCGCTCCTCGCGCCTCTCGCGCCCCGCCCCCCTTTCCACCGCCGCCTCGCGCCGCCCCCCTAAAGTCCCGAGCGCTTTCCGCCGATCAATCAGTCGTGACGGAAGACGAATATCTCGAGCGGGAGGTACAACTCAATCGCTTCAGGCGTCTGATGGGCGAATTGCTGCGCGGCCAACTGCTGCGCAATAGTTTTGCGCCGTGGGAGATGGAGATCCTGCTGGATTTCGATGTCTGCGAACTTCCCTCACGGCGGCGAACCGAGATCCTGCGTCAGTACCAGCGCGCCGTAGAGCGCCAACTGCAAACCGGGCTCGGACCCCCAATGAAGCTTTCTCATTTTCTGGTGTTGCGAGAAATACGGCGCAGCGGCGTTACGCAGTAAGAATCACGCGGCGTCCCTCAATCCGGTAATTGCCCGCCAGTACGATGCCAATTGCCTCGGAATAAATGCGGTGCTCTTCCGCCAGGATTCGGGCGGACAGCGTGTCCCCGGTATCCTCGTCGCGGACCGGCACGGCGGCCTGCAATACGATCGGGCCGGCGTCCAGATCCTCATCCACGAAGTGCACCGTACAGCCCGCCAGTTTGACGCCGTGGGCCAGTGCCTGGTGCTGCGCGTCCAGCCCCGGAAACGCGGGCAGCAGCGAAGGATGTATATTGAGGATCCGGTTGGGAAAGGCACGGATAAAAGACGCGCTGAGCAATCGCATGAAGCCGGCCAGGCAGACCAGGTCCACCTGATGCTTCTCCAACTCGGCCACCAGTTGACGGTCGTAGACCTCGCGATCCAGACCCTTCGAGGGCAGGCACACGGCCGGCAGGCCGCGCTCCCGAGCCGTTTCCAGGCCGCGCGCATCGGCGCGGTTAGAGACCACAACGCCGATTTCAGCGCTCAGCGTACCGGACTCAATATTGCGCGCGATGGCCTCGAAGTTGGAGCCCCGCCCGCTGATGAGAATACCCAGGCGCTTCAACGGTACTCCACGCGCTCACGCCCGCGCCTGGCTTCCACTACGCTGCCCATGCGGAAAGGCGTTTCTCCCAGCTTGGACAGCACCGCTTCCGCTTTTCCGGCGCCGCGCGCGGGCACGGCGAGAATCATGCCCACCCCGAGATTGAGCGTCCGGCGGTAATCGTCTTCAGGGATATCGCCGATGCGGCGCAGCACCTCGAACAAGGCAGGAATCTTCCAGGCAGCCGTATCGATGGTGACGCCGAATTCCTTGGGCAGCATGCGCGGAGTATTGTCGGTGATACCGCCGCCGGTGATGTGGGCCGCGGCCTTCAATAGCTTCGCGTCCATCAGCGCGCGGATGGGTTTCAGGTAGCTGCGGTGCACGGCCAGCAGCGCGTCGCCCACCGTCGCGCCCACCTCGGGCAGCAGCGTCTTCGGACCGTAGCCCGCCACTTCGAACAAAAGCTTGCGAGCCAGCGAGTACCCGTTGGTATGCAAGCCGGTGGAGGGCAGCCCGAGCAGTACATCGCCCGCGCGGATCGTCTTGCCGGTGAGCAGTTCGCTGCGTTCCGCGCCGCCCACAATAAAGCCGGCCAGATCGTATTCGCCCGCCTGATATAGCCCCGGCATTTCCGCGGTCTCGCCGCCAATCAGCGCGCATTGATTCTGGCGGCAGCCGCGCGCGATTCCGCTCACCACCGCGGCGGCCACGTCCGCATCGAGTTGCCCCACCGCAAAATAGTCGAGGAAAAACAGCGGCTTTGCGCCTTGCACCGCGATGTCGTTCACGCAGTGGTTGACCAGGTCTTCCCCTACCGTGCCATGACGGCCGGTCAGGAACGCTACTTTCAGCTTGGTGCCCACCCCGTCGGCCGAACTCACCAGCACGGGCTTCTTATATCCGGCCAGTTGGAACATGGCGCCGAAACTGCCGATCTCGGTCAGCACTCCGGGGGTGAATGTCTGGCGCGCAAACTTTTTAATGGAGGAAACGGCGCGGTCGGCCTCGTCGATATTCACGCCCGCGTCGCGGTAGCGAATTGGTTTTCTTGTGGACAAATTCCAGTATACGGCGTAGGATTCAGCGAATAGTGGGCGCCCCAAGACGGCCATAGCGTGCGTGCGGAGCGCTGTAACCCCCTCCGCGACGCGACCGTCAGGGAGCGCTCCATCCCCAAGCCGAATTCGCGTTCGTGAGATTCGAAGCGCCAACCCGCCGCCAACGCCCTCATGCGTTGCCTCCTTCTACAATGAAGGCAGTGGCAAAGCATCTACTACTTTTTGCAGCGACCACGGGATACCAGATCCGCGTCTTCGCCGAGGCGGCGCGGCGTCTCGGTATCGACGTGACCCTGGCGACCGACCGCTGCCACATCATGGAAGACCCGTGGGGCGACCGCGCCATCGCCGTGAAGTTCGACCAGATCGAGGAGTCGCTGAAAGCCCTGCGCGCCTTGCGCGTGGATGGCGTGGCCGCCGTGGGCGATCGTCCGGCGGTGCTGGCCGCCGCCGCCGCCGAGATGCTCGGCGTGCCGTTTCATCCCGAAGCGGCGGCGCTCGCCTGCACCGACAAGCACCAATCGCGCCTCCTGTTCCAGGCCGCCGGCATGCGCGTGCCGGAGTTCTACCGCATCAGCCTGCATGACGATCCCGCCGGTCACGCCGCGCGCGCTCCTTACCCGTGCGTACTCAAGCCGCTCGGCCTCTCGGCCAGTCGCGGCGTGATTCGCGCCAACGATCCCGCCGAATTCGTCGCCGCCTTCCGTCGCATCGCGCGCATCGGCGAACGCGAACTACAGGTGGAGAGCTACATTCCCGGCCGCGAATTTGCCGTCGAAGGGCTGGTCACCGCGGGCAAACTCCAACCCATCGCCATCTTCGATAAACCCGATCCCCTGGAGGGCCCGTACTTCGAGGAGACCCTCTATGTCACGCCCTCGCGCGAACCTGCCATCGTGCAGCAGGCGTTGATCGACACCACGGCGCAAGCCGCCGCGGCCGTCGGCTTGCGGCACGGTCCGGTGCATGCGGAGTTGCGCTTCAACCAGCAGGGCGCGTGGATTCTCGAGATCCATGCGCGTCCCATCGGGGGCCTGTGCGCGCGCGCCATCCGCATGGCCGACGGCATTCCTCTCGAGGAGATGATCCTGGTCCATGCCTTCGGCGGCAACGTCGGGATGGCACAAGTGGATGGTCCCGCGTCCGGTGTCATGATGATTCCGATTCCCGGCAAGGGGGGCATTTATCAAGGCGTCGAGGGGCTGGACGCGGCGCTGTCCGTGCCCGATATCGAAGACGTGATGATTACGGCGGCCGAGGGGCAACTGCTGGTGCCGCTGCCGGAAGGGTCGAGTTACCTGGGGTTTATTTTCGCTCGCGGAGAAACGCCGGACGGCGTGGAGCGTGCGCTGCGGCGGTCGCACGTGGAACTGAAGTTCCGCATTGCGACCGCGCTCGAAACGTTTAGCCCTTCGTCTTAGGCGCTACGAAATCGGGAGGCAGGGCCGCGCCTTCGCCGAAGAAATACTTGTCCATCTGCTCGATCAGGAATTCCTGGGCCTGGCTGGTGCCAAGGTTCAAACGGTATTCGTTCATGAGCATCTTCATATGCTCGACCCACAGTTTCCAGGCTTCTTTGGAGACGTTCTCGAAAATCTTCTGTCCCAGCGGATGGCCTTCGAACGGCACCTCGTCCATGCCCTCCATTTCCTTCTGGAACTTCACACAAAAGATCTTGCGCGCGCCCGGCCGGATGGCGTTACTGATCTGATTGAAATTGCTACCACCACTTCCACATCCCATTCCTTCAGGATACTACTGTTGCACGAACCCTACGCCGGTCAGCACCATGCCGAGAGCGCGCTGGTCGCCTGGAGCGGTGAACGTCTGGTCCACGCGGATCTCCACCGTGGCGCCCTGTAGCGGTTCGGCTGTGGTGATGGTGTAGGGGCCGGGGCCCGTGAAAGCGCGGCTCGCCACCTCCCGGCCATCCAGCACTAGGGTCACCTGCCGTGCCTTGGCGTTGGGTGGAATGTAGAATTCGGCGCGCAGCTTTTTCGGCGCCGCCGGCGTCTTCAGCAGCACGATCGCCGATTTCGACATCCAGCGGTCGTTCGGAAAAACGCCGCTCACTACCTGGCCGGCGGTGCCGGGCGCGTTGATGGTGAGGTATTCGAGCACCGCCTGCCGTTCCATCACCTGACGCGCGCTGACGCGATCGATCGGGCCGCTCGAAAAGCCGAACGGCAAGTACCCTTCACTCACCGTGGAGTAGCCCGAGTGGGAATTCAATCCGATCAGGCGCAGCGGCAGGACGGCAGCGATTTCGGCATCGGCGAGGTGCGAAAGCGGCACGGTGAATTCGAGATTGTGCCCCAGTTCGCTGCTCACGATGATGTCGCCGGGGCGCACCTGCCGGCCTTTGCGCGCGGGTAGTCCGTGGTCGGCTTCCAGGTAGTAGCGCAGTCCCCAGTCGTTATCGATCCAGACGCGGTGCCCGGCGCTGGGACCGCGCAGGGCGGCAGCGAAGGCCCGGTAGCCGTCCCAATGCTCGTAGTTCACCCACGCCAGCGATAGCGCGATCGCCAGTTGCAGCGCGAAGGCGGGCGCCAGCCAGCGCACCGGTAGTCGGGAGGCGAGGATGACGACCGGTGCGGCCATCGGCAGCAGATAGCGGGCCGACCCCGAGAAGAAAATAGCCAGCGCACCGGCAAAGAAGATCAGGATCCACGCAAGCAGGAAGCGCGTTTCGGGCTCGTGCCGTCTCCGCCACGCGGCCATCGCCGCAGCTGGCACCAGGGCAGGGAAGACGATCCACCACGAGTGGATGAAGAGCATCAAGGCGCTTTGCAGCTTGTTACCCAGCGCCTGAAAGGCGTAAGTCGAGAAGTACTCGGCAAGCTTCCCGGCAGGCATCGTGCCGGTGGTCAGGCGTGTGAAGATCTGCCATGCCGCCAGCACGAAGATCGGCGTGAGCGCGACCCAGTAGCCACCGTTGTGGGGCAGCCATTCCTGGCTGCTCGCCGCCTTTCCAGGCGGCGGCGTGGCACCGTGCGGCCACTCGTGAGAAGCACCCACCACCCCCAGCTTCACGCCCGCAAACAAAATCGGCACCAGGAACACCGCCTGGTACGCCATCATCGCCGCCGCCGCCATCGCCGCCGCCGCCAGCCAAACGCGCCCCGATAGAAACAGCGCGATCGACGCCATCCAGAACGCCAGGAATGGCAGGTCCGCCTCCAGCGAGCCGCCATTCACCACGAACGTGGGCACCGCCAGAAACAACAGGCACGCCCACAGCGGACGCTCCGAGAACCGCCGCGCCAGCGACCACATCGCCCCCATCGCAAGCAGCGAAAACACCAGGTACGCCGCGTGAAACGGAATTTCCTTCACCTCGCCGAACAGCAACAGCAGCCCCGCCAGCGGCCACGCATTGCCCGGCGGGTGCGAGTGCCCGCGCAGGTCCACTTCATCCCCCAGAAACACGTACTTCACGTCATTGGGATGCAGCGGATCGACCAGCGCGTGCTGCGCTTCGGTCAGATAAATAGGGTCGTCACCCTGAATCGCCTGATTCAGGAAGGGGAGCCGGAGCAGCAGCACCAGCCCCAGTAACAGTAGCAGGGACCGGCGCCCTACGCTGGCTTCCATCGCAACACCGGCTTGCGCGCGGCGGTCACTTCATCCACGCGGCTGGTGCGGGTATTGTAAGGCGCGTTCTTCACCATCTGAGGATCGGTCTCGATCTCCTTCGCAATCGAGATCATGGCGTCCACGAAGGAGTCGATTTCCAGCTTGCCTTCGGTTTCCGTGGGCTCGATCATGAGCGCGCCGTGGACGATCATGGGGAAGCTCACGGTGTACGGATGGAATCCGTAGTCAATCAGGCGTTTGGCGATGTCGCCGGTGCGCACGCCGAGCTTCGCCTGGCGGTCGTCGCTGAATACCACCTCGTGCATGCTGGGCGATTGGTAGGGCAGGTCGTAATAAGCTTCCAGCTCCTTGCGGATGTAGATCGCGTTGAGCACCGCATCCATCGTCGCGTTCTTCAAGCCGGGACCGCCGTGCGCCAGAATATACGCCAGCGCGCGCACCAGCACTCCGAAATTGCCGTAGTACGCCTTCACGCGTCCGATGGACTGCTTGCGCTTGTAGTCGAACGTCAGTTTCTTGCCGGAGCGCTTCAGGCGCGGCGTCGGCAGGAACGGTTCCAGCACCTTCTTAACGGCCACCGGACCAGCCCCCGGGCCGCCGCCGCCATGCGGAGTCGAAAAGGTCTTGTGTAGGTTGAGGTGCATCACATCGACGCCGAAATCGCCCGGCCGCGCGATGCCGACCAGCGCGTTCATGTTGGCGCCGTCCATGTAGAGCATGGCGCCTTTCTTGTGCAGAATCTCGGCCACGCGGACGATGTTGTTCTCAAACACGCCGAGCGTATTGGGATTGGTCACCATCAGCGCGGCCACATCGCCGGTGACCAGCTGTTCCAGCGCGCCGAGATCGACCCCGCCGGTCTCGCTCGATTTGATGTTCTCCACGGCGTAGCCGGCAATCGCCGCGGTCGCGGGATTGGTGCCGTGCGCCGAATCTGGAATCAGGATCTTCTTGCGCGGATTGCCGCGCTTTTCGAGCAGCGCGCGAATCAACAGAATCCCCGTCAGTTCGCCGTGCGCGCCGGCAGCGGGTTGCAGCGTCACCGCGTCCATGCCGCAGATCTCGGCCAGCGCCACTTCCAGCGCTTCCATCACCTGCATGCAGCCCTGCGACAACGCTTCCGGTTGATAAGGATGCGCCCACGCGAGCCCCTCGGTACGCGCCGCCACTTCGTTGATGCGCGGGTTGTACTTCATGGTGCACGAGCCCAGCGGATACATGCCGTAATCGATGGCGTAATTCCACGTGGAGAGGCGCGTGAAGTGGCGGATCGCTTCCACCTCGCTCACTTCGGGGAAGCCATCGATTTCCTGACGGACATTCTCCGCGCCCAGCGCTTCAGCGGCGTCCACCGCCGGCACATCGAGTTCCGGCAACTGATACGCCTTCTTGCCGGGCGAACTGCGTTCGAACAGCAGCGCTTCATTTTGCGAAAGGTGAGTCGTGACTTTCTTGATCATGCCAGCACCTCCGCCACCGCATCCATATCCGCGCGCTTGCTCATCTCGGTCGCGCACAGCAGCAGGGAATCCGCCAGTTCCGGGTAGAAGCGGCCCAACGGCAGGCCGCCGATGATTTTCTTTTTCAGCAAAGCTTTATTGATCTCTTCGGGAGATTTGCCTGGGGAGCGCACCACGAATTCGTTGAAGAACTTCCCGCTGAAGCGCGGCGTGGCCTTGCCCGCCAGATAGTGCGCCTTGGCCAGATTCTGTTCCGCCAGTTCGCGCAAGCCCTGCTTGCCGTACACCGTCATGAAGACCGTCGCCATCAGCGCGATCAGCGCCTGATTGGTGCAGATGTTGGAGGTCGCTTTCTCGCGGCGGATATGCTGCTCGCGCGTGGAAAGCGTCAGGCAGAAGGCCCGGTTGCCGCGCGAATCCGTGGTCTGTCCCACCAGGCGTCCCGGCATCTGCCGGATGAACTTTTCCTTCGTCGCGATAATACCCGCATAGGGTCCGCCGTAGCTCGGCGAAATCGCGAACGATTGCAGTTCCCCCGCCACGATATCGGCCTCCGCGGGAGGTTCCAGCAAGCCCAGCGACACCGCTTCGGTGAACACCACTACCAACAGCGCGCCATGCCTGTGCGCGATCTCTGCCGCCGCCTTCACCTGCTCCACGATGCCGAAGAAGTTCGGCGTCTGAATGATCACCGCGCCGGTCAAGCCATCCATCTGGCGCTCCAGATCTTCCAGATCGAGAGTGCCCGCTTCCGCCACGTAGCCGAATTCCGCCACCGGCATGCCCTGATACTTCGCGAACGTCGCCAGCACCTCGCGATATTCGGGGTGGACGCTCTTCGCCACCAGCACCCGGCCCTTGCCCGTCGCGCGCACCGCCATCATGGCCGCCTCTGGCACGGCGGTGGACCCGTCGTACATCGACGCGTTGGCCACATCCATGCCGGTGAGCTGGCAGATCATGGTCTGGAATTCGAAGATCGTAGTCAGCGTGCCCTGCGCGATTTCCGCCTGATACGGGGTGTACGACGTCAGAAATTCGCCGCGTGACACCACCGTGTCCACCAGCACCGGACGAAAGTGCTGGTACACCCCGGCGCCCAGAAAACTGGCGTACCCATTGGCGCACTCCGCCGCGCGATCGCGGAAATACTGCACGATTTCGTATTCGGAAATGCCCGGCGCCAAATTGAGCGGCCGGTTGAGGCGCACCGCATCGGGAAGGTGCGCGAACAATTCTTCAGGCGTGCTAACGCCACAAGCTTCGAGCATAGCCCGTCGCTCGGATTCGGACTTCGGGAGATAGCGCAACTACTTTTCGGCTCCTATATAGCTTTGATAGTCGGCAGCCGACATCAGATTCTGAAGTTCTTCGGGATTGCTGAGCCGCATCTTGACCAGCCATGCGGCGCCGTGCGGGTCGGAATTCAGCTTTTCCGGCGCATCCGCCAGGCTCTCGTTGATCTCGATGATTTCGCCCGAGACCGGTGAGTAAATGTCGGAGACCGCTTTGACGCTCTCTACCGAGCCCAGCGATTTGCCCGCTTCCAACTGGGTTCCCACCTTGGGCAAATCCACATAGACGATGTCGCCCAGTTCGTGCTGCGCATGGTCGGTGATGCCGACCGTGCCGGTGCCGCCTTCGGCCAGCACCCACTCGTGTTCCTTCGTATACCGGAAGTTTTCTGGATACATGATTTATTTCGCTCGTTTGTAAAACGGAGTTTCCACGGTCACCGCATCCACAGGCAGGTTGCGGATCATTATCTGTATGCGGGTTCCAGGTGCGGCTTTCCCCGCCGGAAGGTAACACATTCCAATGTTCTTATTCAACGTCGGGGACGGCCCGCCGCTGGTCACCCAACCGGCCGGAGCGCCGTCCAACAGCACTTCATACCCATCGCGCCCGATACCGCGCGCGCACATTTCAAACCCGGCGAGCAGGCGATTGACGCCGCTTTCCTTCTGCTTCAGCAGCGCCCCGCGTCCGACGAATTCGCCCTTATCGAGTTTCACGATCCATCCCAAATCAGCTTCCAGCGGGGAAATCGACGCGTCGATTTCGTGGCCGTAGAGCGCCATCTTGGCTTCCAGGCGCAACGTGTTGCGCGCGCCCAGTCCGCACGGCTTGATGCCGAATTCGGACCCCGCGTCCATCACCAGTTTCCAGATGCGCTCCGCTTCGGTTGGCAGAACGTAAATCTCGAAGCCGTCCTCGCCGGTGTAGCCGGTGTGCGCGATGCGCGCCGGCGTGCCCGCCACCTCGCCATCCTGGAACCAGTAATATTTAATGCCGCTCAGCTCCACCGGAGTGAGTTTCTGCAGCGTTGCCTTCGCCATCGGACCCTGAATCGCGATCTGTGCGTACCGCGGGCCGGCGTTCTCCACCGTGGCATCGAACTTATTCTGCGCCACGATGTGTTCGTAGTCCTTATCCTGATTGCCCGCGTTCACACAAAGGAAATAGTGATCGTCGGCCACCTTATGCACCAGGATGTCGTCCACGAAACCGCCGTGCTCGTACAGCAGTCCGGAGTAGTGCGCCTGCCCCAGTTTCAATTTGTGCACCGCGTTGGTGGTGACGTAATCGGTAAGCTGCGCCGCTTCCCGCCCGCGCACCTCGATCTCGCCCATGTGGCTGACGTCGAAGACGCCTACCGCATGGCGCACCGCATTGTGCTCGTCGAGGATGCCGGAATATTGCACGGGCATATCCCACCCGCCGAAGTCCACCATGCGCGCCCCTAGCGCGCGATGGACGGAATTCAAGGGTGTGGTGCGAAGGGCGGGCTCGGCTGACATGAAGATTCAGGCTAACAACACAGCAATGGGGTGTCAATGCAAGGGTTCGGGGAGCGTTCGCGGAAGCGTTCGGGGACCGCGCGCTCAATGAGTCATGTTGTATAGCACGTAATTGATGCCCAGGCGGAAGGCCAGGCCGGAGTATTTCTCCGGGTATTCGGGCGCATCGGCCCATTCCCAGGCATCTCCCAGGTCCATGTTGAAACAGATGGCAATCTGGACCTTCCCGTTGTCGTCCATGATGGCGCGGTAATGCCCGCCCACGCCGCCGCGCTCCCATTCCTGGCCGTACGTGATCTGATAGCCGGGAACGTGAATCGGGTGCCGTGTATCGAAGGCAATATTGAAGATCGGGTGGTCGTCGGGGATCTCTACCGCACTCCGGCCCGGGAAAATCTTGTGGACGCCGTCCATGAAACTCGCCCACTCCCGCTCATTATGGAAATCGTCCACCATCAGGAAGCCGCCGCGCTCGAAGTACTTGCGCATGCGCGCCGCCTGCGCGTCGGTGAACACCCAGTCGCCAACGCCAACCGCATATAAAAAAGGCCAGTTGAAAATCTCGTCGCTGTCTACGTCGACGATCTCCTCAACTGACCTTACATTCACGCGCGTGAGCCGGCGAATCGCCTGCATGAAGAGGCGGTCGCCTTTGTTGGCATCGGTGCCCCAGCGGGCGAAGCGCCGGAAATAGCCGTCCCGGGGAGAACGAAAGCGCAAACGGGCAAATGCGAATTCGGTGGGCTCCCAGGCATCCGGCGGATCGTTGATCGGGTCCTGCATCTCCCGCTCATATTGCGCCCAGCGATTCCCCGGCGGGTGTTGCGGCGCCTCCGGTGCCGGAGCCAGCGTCGCAATGGCCAGCGAACAGAAAATGACGGCGGCGAGAGCTGGAAAAACGAAGCTGCGCCGCAGGGGCATCCCGCTATTCTATGCTGGCCAAGGCCAATTTGCTTACGCGCTGATGGCGATCGCCGGCTTCATTGGCTGCGGTTGAAAGAAGCGCGGCGCGTGAAACGGCTGAAAGCGGTAGCCGATGCCGAAAATGGTCTCGATGTACTGGTCCGCATAGCCACCCAGTTTCTTGCGCAGCCGGCGCACATGGACGTCCAGGGTCCGCGTGCGGATCTCGATCCCATAGCCCCAGACCTGCATCAGGAGCGCGTCGCGGGGGATGATTTCTCCCGCGTGCAGAACCAGTATTGCCAGCAAATCGTATTCCTTACGGGTCAGTACCATCCGTTCGGAATCGAGCACCACGGCTTGCTGGTTGAAGTCCATGGTCAGGTGCTCGTCGCGGTACGGCATCACTTCGTGGTTGTTTCCTGCCTGAAGCATTCCCATGCGCCCTCCTTGAATGGCGTATAAGGTAATCCTACGAGGGAGCGCCGGATAGGTGATGGTCAACCTGTAAAAAGTTTGTAAAAAGGGCTGTCCAGGACTTGCCTATTCCACGGGATAGGGTCCCGGATTTCTAATCGTCAATTCCTTCTCGCGATTATCGAAGACGCGGATGGTGTAGCGTACCGCACGCGCGGAGTCGGCCATTTCGGAGTGGAAAGTGCCTTCACTGCCGGGTTCCATCGTGTCTTCGCTGATCACCGCTTTCTGGCTGGTCACTACTTCTTTTTCGGGCGAGCGAAAATCGAAATACAAGACCAGGCCGCGCAGCGACTTTCCGCCGCTGATGTGCACTTTGCCGTCCAGCGAAATCTTCCCGCCTTCGCGCACCGCTTTGCTTTCCACAATCTGCACGTCCGCTTTCTTTTGCGCGGAAGCGGCGAACAGCGCGAAAAACAGGAAGCCGGCAGTCAAGACCCTCATGGGGCATAGTGTATCAGGTGCGGGCTCCAACAGCCTTACAGGTGCGACCGTGAGGAGCGTTCGGCATCCCCCGTATCCGGTTAAGCGACAACTCGGGATACCGGAGTGTTCCCTCCCGGTTGGCCTATGACATAATGACAATTCTCGTGATCAGGCGCTCCGTCAGGGCTCGATCCGTGGGGTGGCTGTCACGCTGCGCCGGACGGAAATTGACGCTTCATGAAACTTCATCATTCGAGCAGTCCGACAGTAAGGCTGGGCGCTGCCCTGATCGCTACGGCGCGGCAGGCAGCTTCGTGGATGTCTCCCGCGCCTGTCGCAGCAGCCACCGCTAACGCCACCAGCGCCGGCATCGACGGCCCCACCGAAGCTATGGAGACAAGCGAAGCCAGCGCTGGTACGCTTATCCGGTATCTCTATCAATACGCACGTGTTTTTTGTGGAAAATTTCGGCGCGGGATGACTCTCCCCTGTCTTGTGGGGTGTGCCGCCGATTCGATAAGATGAAACAAACTCCTCATTGCTGCATCAGTTATCAATGTGTTCGATGCGGCCAGGGGAGTGACTCTGGGTTTCACTAGCTGAGTTTCACTAGCAGGGTTCTAAACTGGGTTTAAAAACTGGGCAGTCTGTTTTCCTGATGCGAAACAATACATTTCTAGCGCTCGGCCGGGGACGTGGGTAAGCTATGTCCCAGATCTTTCGCCACAGTACTAACACCTTCACACGGGTCTTGCTCTTCGGCGCCGTGTTCATTCTGGGCTTCGCCTTCTGGGCCGTCGACCGCCTGAGCCGGTCGGACTACAACACGCGCGCCACGCAATCCCGTGAGCAGCCGGTACCCTTCAGCCATGCGCACCACGTGGGCGGCCTCGGCGTGGATTGCCGCTATTGCCACACCACGGTGGAAACTTCGAGCTTCGCCAATATCCCGCCCACCAAGACCTGCATGAATTGCCACTCGCAGATCTGGGCCACCAGCCCGACCCTTGAACCGGTGCGCGAAAGCTTCCGCACCAACCAGTCGATTCGCTGGACCCGTGTCCATGACCTGCCCGACTTCGTTTATTTCAACCACAGCATCCATGTCAACAAAGGCGTTGGCTGCGAAGTCTGCCACGGCCGGGTGGACCGGATGCCGCTCATGTCCCAGTCGGCTTCGCTGCAGATGGAGTGGTGCCTCAATTGCCACCGCAACCCCGAAAAATATGTAAGACCGCGTGAATTCGTCACCACCATGGGATACGAGCCCGCCGGCGATCAGGAAGAGATCGGCCGCAAGCTGGTGGCGGAATACAAAATTCAGGACGCGCACACGCTGACTAGCTGTAACACTTGCCACCGATGAGTGATCCACAAAAGAATATCGACCCGGCCGCGGTACGTAGCGCCCTTTGGGCCCGGCTGGAAGGCGCTCGCGGGCGCGATTACTGGCGTAGCCTGGACGAACTGGCCGCCACTCCCGAATTTCAGGACCTGCTGGAGCGCGAGTTTCCCAGACAGGCCGTTGGTTGGAGCGAGGATGAAGACCCCGTCGCCGGCCGCCGCAATTTTCTCAAACTGATGGGTGCTTCGCTGGCCTTGGCCGGCATGACTGCGTGCACGCGGCAACCCGACGAACACATCATGCCCTACGTGCGGCAGCCCGAGAATCTGGTGCCGGGCCGCCCGCTCTTCTTCGCCACCGCGACCACCCTCAATGGCTTCGCGAATGGCGTGCTGGTGGAGAGCCACGAGGGCCGTCCCACCAAGATCGAAGGCAATCCAGGCCACCCCGCATCGCTCGGCGCCGCCGATGCGATGTCCCAGGCCGCGGTGCTCCAGCTCTACGATCCGGATCGCTCGCAGGCGCTCGCCTTCAATGGCGAGATTCGCTCCTGGGGCGTGTTCACGGGCGCGCTCCGCGATACGCTGGCGCAGCAGAAGGCCAAGAACGGCGCGGGCATTCGCATTCTCACCGAGACCGTAACGTCGCCGACCATCGCCAGCCAGTTGCGCACCATTCAACAGTCGTTCCCGGCCTCCAAGTGGCATCAGTGGGAACCTGCGGGACCGCATAGCGCGCGTGCCGCGGCGCAGCAGTCGTTCGGACAGCCGCTCAACACCTACTACGATTTCACCGAAGCCAACGTCGTCGTCTCGCTGGATTCCGATTTCCTCAATTCCGGGCACGCCAGCCTGCGTTATGCGCGCCAGTTCGCCCGGCGCCGCCGCATGGCAGAGCACCACGACACCATGAATCGCCTGTACGTGGTGGAGCCCATGCCTACCCCGACCGGCACCAAGGCCGACCATCGCCTGCCCCTGCGCGCCAGCGATGTGGAAGAGTTCGCCTGGGCGCTCGCCATCTCCCTCGGCCTGGCGGAAGGCCCCAAGACCGGCGAGAACAACGACATCTACAAGTGGCTCGGCCCCATCGCTCGCGACCTGCAGAACAACAAAGGCGCAGGCGTCGTGGTGGCGGGCGAACATCAGCCCCCCATCGTTCACTCCATCGCGGCCCTGATGAATGAGAAGCTGGGCAACGTCGGCAAGACGGTGTTCTATACCGATCCCGTGGAAGCCAATCCGGTGGATCAGTTGGCCTCGCTGCAAGATCTGGTGAAAGACCTGGACGCGGGCGCGGTCGAGCTGTTGATCATTCTCGGCGGCAACCCGGTCTTCAACGCCCCGGTGGAACTCGGGCTGGGCAGCCGTTTGAAGAAGGCAAAACTGCGCGTTCGCCTTGGCCTCTACGACGACGAAACCAGCGCGGCCTGCCAGTGGCAGGTGCCCGAAACGCATTTCCTCGAAACCTGGGGCGACGCCCGGGCCTTCGACGGCACGGTCACCATTCAGCAGCCGCTGATTCAACCGTTGTATGGCGGCCGCTCTGCCCTGCAAGTGCTACAGAGCTTTACCGAGCAGCCCGAAAAGAGTCCGTACGACATCGTCAAAGGCTACTGGAGTTCGCAGCACACCGGCAGCGATTTCGAAGCCTGGTGGCGCAAGGCCGTGCACGATGGCCTGGTCGCCGGCAGCGCGCTGCCCGCCAAGACTGCCGCGGTCCGCGGCGAAGCGCTCAGCGCGCGCGCCGGAGGCAAGAAACTCGGCGGCAAACTGGAAGTGGTCTTCCGCCCCGATCCCACGATTTACGATGGACGCTTCGCCAACAACGGCTGGCTGCAGGAAGTGCCCAAGCCGGTTACCAAGCTGACCTGGGACAACGCCGTCATGCTCAGCCCCGCCACCGCGCACCGCCTCGGCGTGCAAAAGGGCGACATGCTGAAGCTCACCTATGAAGGCCGCACCCTGCAGGCGCCGGTCTTCATTCAGCCCGGCCACGTCAACGGCTCCGCCACGCTGCACCTCGGCTACGGCCGCACCCACGGTGGACGCGCGGCCAACGGGATGGGCTTCAATCCCTTCGGCCTGCGCACCGCGAAAGCGCTGTGGCAGGACACGGGGATGGATGCGGAGAAGGTGTCCGGCAATCACGAATTCGCCGATACCCAGAACTTCCATAATCTGGAAACGCCAGATCGCCGCCACATCATTCACAAGGCCGATCTCGCCGACTTCCACAAGAACGCCGAAGCGCCGCACGAAGGCGCCGAAACGCCTCCCAAGGGACTCACGATGTACCCCGAGTGGAAGTACGAAGGCCACGCGTGGGGCATGACCATCGATCTCAATTCCTGCACCGGTTGCGGCGCCTGCGTCGTGGCCTGCCAGGCGGAAAACAACATCGCCGTGGTCGGCAAAGATCAGGTGCGCCGCGGACGCCACATGAACTGGCTGCGCGTCGATTCCTACTACCAGGGCGATGCCAACGATCCGGCCATCTACAATCAGCCGGTCCCGTGCATGCAGTGCGAGAACGCACCCTGCGAACTGGTCTGCCCCGTGCAGGCCACTACCCACAGCTCCGAAGGCCTGAACGACATGGTCTACAACCGCTGCGTGGGCACCCGCTACTGCTCCAACAACTGCCCCTATAAGGTGCGCCGCTTCAATTTCTTCCTCTTCAGCGATTTCGACACCCCCAGCCTCAAGCTGGCGCGCAACCCCGATGTTTCGGTGCGCAGCCGCGGCGTGATGGAAAAATGCACCTACTGCGTGCAGCGCATCAACGGCGCCAAAATCGACGCGGAGAAGCAGGATCGCCCGCTGCACGATGGAGAAATTCAGACCGCCTGCCAGGCCACCTGTCCCTCGGAAGCGATTGTCTTCGGCGATATCAACGACAAGAACAGTCGCGTGTCCAAACTGAAAGCCAATGAACGGAACTACTCACTTCTGGCCGACCTCAACACGCGGCCGCGCACGACGTATCTTGCGACCCTGCGCAATCCCAACCCGGAGATCGAGGCTTAAGCCATGGCGGATGAATTAGAAGTCATCGAGTCTCCGTCAGGCAATAAGATCATCGCGCCGGACTATACGTTCGGCACCGTCACCGATCAGATCGCCAGCGTGGTCCTGACCAAGCAGACGCCGATCGCGGTCCTCGGCACCTTCACCGTGGCGCTGGGTCTGCTCATGACCTTCATGCTGGCCGTCGGTCTGTTGTTCGGCAAAGGCTTGGGGATATGGGGTCTTCGCGGACCCACCATGTGGGCCTGGGACATTACGAACTTCGTGTGGTGGGTTGGTATCGGTCACGCCGGCACCCTGATTTCGGCCATTCTGCTGCTGCTCAATCAGCAATGGCGCAATTCGATCAACCGCTTCGCCGAAGCCATGACGATCTTCGCCGTGGCCTGCGCCGGCATGTTCCCCATCCTTCACCTGGGACGCCCGTGGCTGATGTACTGGCTCTTCCCCTATCCCAACACGATGGGCATCGAGCCGAACTTCCGCAGTCCGCTGGTGTGGGACGTGTTCGCGGTTTCCACCTACGCCACCGTCTCCGTTCTCTTCTGGTTCGTCGGCCTGATCCCCGATCTGGCCACCCTGCGCGATCGCGCCCAGAATCCCGCCTTCAAGGTCGCCTACGGCATTCTGGCGATGGGCTGGCGCGGTTCGGCAAGACACTGGGCGGTTTATGAAACGGCTTCTCTGTTGCTCGCCGGACTCGCCACCCCGCTGGTGCTCTCCGTGCACACCGTCGTCAGCTTCGACTTTACCGTCGGCATCGTCCCCGGCTGGCACAGCACTTTCTTCCCGCCCTATTTCGTAGCGGGCGCAATCTACTCCGGTTTCGCGATGGTGCTGGCGCTGGCGATTCCGCTGCGTTCCCTCTACGGCTTGAAGGGCCTGATCACCGATAAGCACCTCGACAATGCCGCCAAGGTCATGATGGCCACCGGCCTGATCGTGGGCTACTCGTACATCATGGAAGCCTTCGCCGGATGGTACAGCGGCAACGTTTACGAAGAGGCCGCCATCTGGAATCGCATGACCGGTCCGTACGCCGTGCAGTACTGGATTCTGATCACCTGCAACGTGGTCGCGCCCAACGCGCTGTGGTTCAAGAAGGTCCGCAGCAGCCCGATCATCCTCTTTATCTGGTCCCTCATCGTGCTGCTGGGTATGTGGCTGGAGCGCTTCGTGATTATCGTGGCCAGCCTGGCGCAGGACAACCTGCCGTCCTCCTGGCGCGTCTTCGAATCCACTCGCTGGGATTGGGCCACCTACCTCGGCACCATCGGGCTGTTCCTCTTCCTCTTCATGCTGTTCATTCGACTTCTGCCTATGATTTCGATCTTTGAAGTCCGCACGCTCCTGCCGCAGGCGAAGGTCGACAAGAAGGAGTCGCTCTGATGAACCCGCCGATTTACGGCTTGATGGCCGAGTTCGATGACCCCACCGCGCTGGTGAAGGCGGCACGCGCCGCGCGCGAAAAAGGGTTCCGCAAACTCGACGCGTATACCCCGTTTCCGATTGAAGAACTCAGTGACGCCCTGCACCTGCACAAGAACAAGCTGCCTCTGTTGGTCCTGATCGGCGGCATCGTCGGCGGCACTTTGGGCTACATGCTGCAGTATTTCGTCACCGTGATTTACTACCCCATCAACGTCGGGGGACGCCCGCTGCATAGCTGGCCGTCGTACATCATCATCACCTTCGAGATGACGATTCTGTTCGCGGCGCTCACCGCCGTGTTCGGGCTGCTCGGACTTTGCGGCCTGCCTGAGCCGTACCACCCCACCTTCAACGTGCCGCGCTTCGCCATGGCGAGCCGCAACCGTTTCTTCCTTTGCATCGAATCGACCGACCCGCTCTTCGAGCACGACCAGACCGCCGCGTTCCTGGAATCGCTGGAGCCCAGAGAGGTATCCGAAGTTGCGCACTAAACTCAATCTCGGCGCGCTCCTGCTCTCCCTGACGCTGTTGTCCGCCTGCCGCCAGGACATGCACGACCAGCCGAAGTACATTCCGCTCCGGCCCAGCACCTTCTTCGCCGATGGCCGCTCCGCCCGCCCCTTCGTCGAGGGCACGGTGGCGCGCGGGCAGCTCAACGACGACACCCTGCTTTACACCGGCAAGGGCGCCGACGGCAAGTTTGCCAAAGAATTTCCCATGCCCGTCACCAAGCAACTGATCCAGCGTGGCGAGCAGCGCTATAACATCTACTGCACCCCCTGCCACGACCGCACCGGCAACGGCAACGGCATGATCGTGCGCCGCGGCTATCGCCGTCCGCCCACCTACCACAGCGACAAATTGCGGCAACAGCCCAATGGATATCTCTACGACGTGATTACCAACGGATTTGGCGCCATGCCCGACTACGCCGCACAAGTTCAGCCGCAGGATCGCTGGGCGATCGTCGCCTACATTCGCGCGCTGCAACTGAGCCAGCAGGCCTCCATTAACGACGTGCCCGCCGAGGCGCGCGGACAACTGGGAGGCGCGAAATGACCGCCAGCGGAACGGATTTCAGCATCACCCCGCAATTGCAGAGCGACCTCCGCAGTTGGCGCACGCGCGCTCTGATTGCAGGTGTGCTGGGTACCGCGATCTCTGCCGCCGGCTTCTTCATGGCCGGCCCCAACCAGTTCTACCGCTCGTACCTCTGGTCGTTTATCTTTATCGTTGCGCTGACCATCGGCCCGCTGGGCTGGCTCATGCTCCAGTTCGTCACCGGCGGCGCCTGGGGCCTCGTCATCCGCCGCGCCTGCGAAGCCGCTGGACGCACCCTGCCGCTCACGCTGGTCATGTTCCTGCCGGTCGCCATCGGCATCAATAATCTCTACCCCTGGTCCGATGCCAGTAAGGTGGCGGCCGACGAGCTGCTGCGCCACAAGGCGCCTTACCTCAATACGCCGTTCTTTCTGGGACGCGCCGCTTTTTACTTCCTGGGCTGGATGTTCCTGAGCTGGTGGTACAACCGCCTCTCCACGAAAGAAGATGCCGAAGGTCACGACGTGGTGGACGGCAAGCTCGCCGGGATGGCGGGCCCGGGCCTCCTGTTCTACGGCTTCAGCGTCACCTTCATGGCCGTCGATTGGATTCTCTCGGTCGATCCGAAATGGTTCTCCACCATCTTCGGCATGCTCTTCATCGCCAACCAGGCCTTGACCGCCATGGCCTTCTTGGTCACGCTCATGGTGCTGCTCTCCCGGCAGAAGCCGATGAGCGATGTGCTGACGCCGCGCCATCTCCACGATCTCGGTAAGTTCCTGCTCGCTCTCGTCATGGTCTGGGCGTACTTCTCTTTCTCCCAGTTCCTCATCATCTGGGCCGGCAACCTGCCCGAAGAAATTCCCTGGTATTTGACCCGCCTCAACGGCGGCTGGCAGTATGTCGGTCTGCTGCTGGTCTTCGGACACTTCGCGCTGCCCTTCGCCCTGCTGCTCTCGCGCGACCTGAAACGCAATTTCAAACTACTCGCCAGCATCGCCGTTTTCATTCTGGGAATGCGCCTGGTCGATCTCTACTGGCTGATTACGCCGAGCTTCCGCACCTCTGGCTTCGGCATCAGCTTTCTTGATTTCACGATTCCGATGGGCCTGATCGGCCTCTGGCTGGCCTACTTCCTGACCCAGTTGGAAAAGCGCCCGCTGATACCCCGGAACGCCCCGCACCTGGAGGAGGTATTGGAACATGGCCGGCACTAATCCCCATCCCCATCCCAACCATCCCAACGACGACCCGCGCATTCAGCACGAAACCACCGACGTCAACGTCTGGGCAGTCGGCAAATTCGCCATCGGCCTGGTGGTCATCACCGTCCTCTCCCTTGTGCTGTTGTTCGGTCTCTTCAAGTTCTTCCAGAACCGCGAAGAGACCGAAAAGGGCACCGTCGTGGATACCTCGAAAGTGTTTCCCGAACCTCGCTTGCAGAGGACGCCCATCGTCGACCTCAAAGCAATTCGCGCCGAGGAAGACAAATTGTTGAACGGCTACGCCTGGGTAGATCAGCAGAAAGGCATCGTGCGCATTCCGGTGGACGTCGCCATCGACGTGCTCGCCAAACGCGGTCTGCCTTCGCGTCCCGCCACCACCGCAACCCCCACCACCGTAACCCCCGACGCTGCTCCCGCCGCTCCCGCGAAAGAAAGCAGCCATACAACCCCGGCTGAGGAGCCGAAGAAATGAAACTGGTTTGTACCGCTCGCGTTGTTTTGGCGCTGGCGTCCGCCGCGGCCGCCTTCGCGCAGCCCGGCAACCTGCTTGGTCCTCCGCAACAATCCCGCATGCAGGACAGTAATCTCAAACCCGCGCTTCCCGCCGCCCTGCGAGACGTCGGCATCGATCAGCGCTTAGACCATCAGCTTCCCCTGGACCTGATGTTCAAGGATGAAGCCGGACGCGATGTCCCGCTCTCCACTTATTTCAAGCGCGGCAAGCCGGTGATTCTCGCCCCGGTCTACTACCGCTGTCCCATGCTTTGCACGCAGATCCTCACCGGGCTCGCCAGCGCTCTCAAAGCCGTCTCGCTGAACCCGGGCAAGGATTTCGAAATCCTCGCCGTCAGTTTCGATCCCAAGGATACGCCCGAAACCGCCTTCAGCAAGAAGCAGGTCTACCTGAAACGCTACGGTCGGGCCAACACGGCGAACGGCTGGCATCTGCTCACCGGCAATCAGGCCAATATCACCACCCTGATGGACACGGTGGGCTACCACTATAAGTACGACCCCGCGACCGATCAGTTTGCGCACGCCAGCGGCATCATGGTGATCACGCCGGAAGGCCGCCTGTCGCGCTACTTCTACGGGGTGGAGTATGCGCCCACCGACGTTCGCCTGGGCCTGGTGGAAGCTTCGAGAAACAAAATTGGCAACGCGGTGGATCAGATTCTACTCTTCTGTTACCACTATGACCCGGCCACCGGTAAGTACGGCGCCGTGGTGATGAACCTGGTGCGTTTCGCCGGAGCAGGTTTCACGCTCTTTTGCGGCGTGTGCCTGTTTATCTTTATGCGCCGCGATGTGCGCCGTGACAGGCGGGTTGGATAGCTCACGATGGGTAAACTTCAATTATTTCCGGAACAGGCCTCTACACTGGCTCCCGAGGTGGACCACCTCCTGTACTTCCTGATCGCGATCACGGTGTTCTTCACGCTGCTCATCTTCTGCAGCATTTTCTATTTCGCGATCCGCTACCGCCGCCGTTCAGAGAACGAACTGCCGCACGTCGTCCACACCGGCTACACGCTGGAAATTCTGTGGAGCGTGATTCCCTTCGGTCTCACCATGGTGATATTCACCTGGGGCGCCAGCATCTTCTTCACCGCCAGCCGGCCGCCCAACGATGCGATTCAGATTTACGCCGTCGGCAAGCAGTGGATGTGGAAGCTCGAGCATGTCGAAGGTCAACGCGAAATTAACGAACTGCACATCCCGGTGGGCACGCCGGTGCGTCTCACCATGACCAGCGAGGATGTCATTCACAGCTTCTTCGTGCCCGCCTTCCGCACCAAGCAGGACGTCCTGCCGGGACGCTACACCACCACCTGGTTTAACGCCACCAAAGCCGGCAAGTACCACCTGTTCTGCGCCGAGTTCTGCGGCAACAACCACTCCGGCATGATCGGTTGGGTCTACGTGATGGAGCCTAAGGATTATCAGAACTGGCTCAGCGGCGGCGCCTCCGAAGGCTCCATGTCCGAGAACGGCAAAAAGCTCTTCGAGCAGCTTGCCTGCAGCAACTGCCACAAGGACGACAACTCCGGCCGCGGTCCCTCTCTGGTGGGGATCTACGGCAAACAGGTCACTCTCGCCGGCGGCGCCACCGCCAAGGCGGACGAGTCTTACATCCGCGAATCCATCCTGCAGCCGCAGGCCAAAGTGGTCGCCGGCTTTGAGCCGGTGATGCCCACCTTCCAGGGCCTGGTGAGCGAAGAACAGGTAGTGCAACTCGTGGAATACGTGAAATCGTTAGGCCCGAAACCGGGAACCGGCCCGGCCACGGAAACAGGTCAGAAGCCGGCAACCAAGGGATCCGCGGGCAGCACGCCCGCCAATCGTTAGAACCATATGATTACCGCAGCGGCTCAAGAACGCGAGCATTACTTAAACGCCAGTTACGGCCTGAAATCGTGGCTCCTCACCAAGGACCACAAACGCATCGGCCTGCTGTATCTCGCGACCATCACCCTGTTCTTCTTTATAGGCGGCGCCTTCGCCACGTTGATTCGCGTGGAACTCCTGACGCCGCAGGGCGACCTGGTCAGTTCAGAGACCTACAACAAGCTCTTCACCATGCACGCCGTGGCGATGATCTTCTTCTTTCTGATCCCCTCGATTCCCGCGGTGCTGGGGAACTTCTTCCTGCCGATTATGATCGGCGCGCGAGATCTCGCCTTCCCCAAGTTGAATCTGTTGAGCTGGTATCTGTTGGTGATCGGCGGCGCTTTCAGCCTCTTCGCCATGATCGCCGGCGGCGTCGATACGGGCTGGACCTTTTACACGCCTTACAGCACCACCTACAGCAATAGCTGGGTGATCGCCACCGCGCTCGGCATCTTCATCGCGGGCTTCTCTTCGATTCTCACCGGCCTGAACTTCATCGTCACCGTGCACCGCATGCGCGCCCCCGGCATGACCTGGTTCCGCATGCCGCTGTTCGTCTGGGCCAACTACGCCACCAGCCTCATCCAGGTGCTCGGCACTCCGGTGCTGGCCGTTACCATCGTGCTGTTGTTCGTCGAGAAGGTCTTCCACCTCGGCATCTTCGACCCGGCGCGCGGCGGCGACCCCGTGCTCTTCCAGCACCTCTTCTGGTTCTACTCGCACCCCGCGGTGTACATCATGGTGCTGCCCTCCATGGGCGTGGTCAGTGAACTGATCAGCACCTTCTCGCGCAAGGCGGTCTTCGGCTACGCGTTCGTCGCCTTCTCCAGCGTCTCCATCGCCGTGATCGGGTTCCTGGTCTGGGGCCATCACCTCTTCGTCAGCGGACAGTCGCTCTACGCCGGCATGGTGTTCAGCTTCCTGAGCTACTTCGTCGCCATCCCCTCGGCCATCAAAGTCTTCAATTGGACAGCGACTCTTTACAAGGGGTCGATCACCTTCCAAACCCCGATGCTGTATGCCTTCGGCTTCATCGGACTGTTCACCATCGGCGGACTCACCGGACTCTTCCTGGCCGCCCTCGGCATGGACATTCACGTCACCGACACCTACTTCGTGATCGCGCACTTCCACTACATCATGGTGGGCGGAGCGCTCATGGGCTACCTCGGCGGCATGCACTTCTGGTGGCCGAAGATGACCGGCCGCATGTATCCCGAAGGCTGGGCCAAGCTCTCCGCCCTGGTGATCTTCCTCGGCTTCAACCTCACCTTCTTCCCGCAGTTCATCCTCGGCTACGTCGGCATGCCCCGCCGCTACCACGTCTACCCCGAGGAATTCCAGGTGCTCAACGTGCTCTCCACCGCCGGCGCAAGTGTTCTGGCCGTCGGCTACCTCATTCCGATGATCTACTTCATCTGGTCCCTGAAATACGGCAAGCCCGCTCCCATGAATCCCTGGGGCGCCACCGGACTCGAATGGCAGACTTCTTCTCCGCCGCCGGTGCACAATTTTGACGAAACGCCCATCGTGACCCGCGGCGCGTACGATTACACCGCGGTGGTCAGCGAGGAGGTCGAAGTTGGCTGATCATCTGCCTCAAACCGGCGTGCCTCAGACAGACGTGCGGCAACCAGGCGTGCCCGCAGCGCACGTAGGCGGAGCGCACGTACCCGGAGCGCATGGCGGACATGCGGCCCACGCCGAAACCTTCGCTCTTCGCGTGCAATTCGATACCGAAGCGCAGCAGAAGGACGCTTCGACCCTCGGCATGTGGCTCTTCCTGATCACGGAAATCATGTTCTTCGGCGGTATGTTCGCCGTCTACACCGTGTATCGCAACTGGTATTCGGACGTTTTCAACGTCGCTTCCAGCAGCCTGAACCAGATCATCGGCGCCATCAATACCGGCGTCCTGCTGCTCTCCAGTTTCACCATGGTCATGGCGGTGCGCGCCGGCCAACTCGGCCAGCGCAACATGATCATCATCTTTCTGATTCTCACCCTGCTGTTCGGCGGGATCTTCCTTGGAGTGAAGGCCTACGAGTGGCATGAGAAATGGGAAGAGCATCACATCCCGGGCCAGACCGGCTTCCATCTGGAAGGCGTCGCGCCTTCGGAGCAGGGACACGCCCAGTTGTTCTTCTCCATCTACTTCGCCATGACCGGCCTGCACGCGCTGCACATGGTGATCGGCGTGGTTATTCTGTTGACCCTGATCTTCCAGGCGAAGGCCGGCAAGTTCTCCGCCAGTTACTACACTCCGGTGGACGTCGCCGGACTTTACTGGCACTTCGTCGACGTCATCTGGATCTTCCTGTTCCCGCTGCTGTATCTGATCGACCGCCACATGGGGAAATAATCAATGAGCGACCATACCCAAGAAAATCACATCGATTCGGTCGGAACTTACGTCAAGATCCTGGTGGCGCTATTGATCGCCACCGGACTGACCACCTGGGTTGCCACCATCGATCTCGGCGCCTTCAGTACCGTAGTGGCGCTCGGCATTGCGACCTGCAAGATGCTGCTCGTGGCGTTGTACTTCATGCACATTCGCCACAGCTCCAAACTGACGAAACTGATCGTCGTCGGCGGCATGCTCTGGCTCGCGATTCTGTTGGTGCTGACGATGTCGGATTTCGCCAGCCGCGGCCTCCTCGGCGTTGCCGGCAAGTAGCCGTCATTTAGGAAAACAAAAAGACCGGGAACCCGTTACGGGCCGCCCGGTCTTTTCAGTTCTGCCTTCTTCTCGGCGCTTCCTCGTGTTCTCCGGGTCTCTGCGGTGATCTCTAAGAGCCGGTGTTGATGCGAATTTCTCTCGCTAGTCCTTAGCCGCGGCGCGCGCCGCCGTGACCTTCTCGATCTCGGCCAGTTGCTTGCGCACCTTGGGCGCATCATCGCCGTTCGGGTCGAGTTTCAGATAAGTCTTGAAACGTTCCGCGGCGGCCGGATAATCTTTCCTCACCGCCAGAATCAAACCCAGAAGTTGGCTGACTCGCGGCAGCTTGTGCTGCGTGTCCAGACGTTCCGCTTCGAGCGCGCTCTTCTCGGCGGCGTCGAACTTCTGCATATTAAAGTTCGCCACGGAATTGAAGAAGTACGCCTGCGGATAGTCGAAGGGATCCAGCTTTACCAGTTTTTCCGTGACAGCCGCCAGCGCCGGCCACCGCGAAGCTTGCATTTCCAGGTTGGCAATTTGCATGTACGGCTTTACGAACTTGGGGTCGTGCTCCAGCGCCACGTCAAAATACTTGCGCGCCATAGCCGGCTGGCCCTGTCCCGCCTGCAGCATGCCAAGCTCGTACCAGACCGAGGCGTATTTCGGGTAGACTTCCACTGCCTTCTCGAAACTCGCCTGGGCATCGGCGAACTTCCGCTTCTTCAGCGCGTCCATGCCTTTGTCGTATGCCTTGCGCGCATCCTTGGGCGCGGCCAGCGATACCGCGCTCACCGTCTTGCCCTCTTCCGCCGCACCCAGGCGGTGAAGCAGAATCGTGCCGACGTCCGGATTGTCCATCGGCCGCCGGTTGGTCAGCGATACGCTCTGCGACCGGTGCCCGGCAAGCCTGGCTTGCAGGTCACAACCCATGTACTTGCGTTCCGCCGGAATGTTGGCTCCCGTCGAACTGCTCATTCCGCCGGAGACGCTCATGGTGCTCAGCGAATTGAAGGAATTGGTTTCGCTCGCGTCCTGAATCATGCCGCTGCGCCTGCCCAGTTCCACCGAAAAATAGCCCTTCGAATCGACGTACCCCTCGGCGTGCGCTGCGCCATTGCAGACGGTTTCGATGGTCACCGGGTCGGTGGGCGCCGTGCCGTCTTCCAGCAGGACGCGACCGCTCACATAAATCGGCTGCGGAAGGTTTTGAATTGTCTGTGGCGTCGTGGTTGGTGTGGTGGGGGTGTTGAGGGTCGGAGTGCGGCCGATGGTGGTCCCCGTCCCGACCGTCGTTCCGCCGGTACTGCCGCTGGTGGACCCGCTCGTGCCGGTTGTGGGCGCAGTGGTCCCGCCCGTTGTTGACTGGCCGATCAAGGCCGTGGGAATCAATAAACCGGCAGCAGCCGCCGCGGTAATCACCCTCACCCGTAACTTCGAGGCCATACACACCTCCGCTGGTGCACACATTATCCCACCAAAATCCAGTTGCGGCAGGGTGCCGAATGTTAATAGCGCGACAGACGGCACCCGGTGTCGGGTTGCTAGAATGAACACGCAGGTATCTCATGCTGAAGCCATCACTCTATCCCGCAATCGCTCTTTTCGCGATGCTGACGGCCTGTTCGGAGACTCCGTCCACCACCACCACCGCGAAGAAGGAGCCTGAAAAAATCGAGCCGGTCACCGGACAGTCCGCGGTCTTCAAGATGTATCAGATGGCACGCGCCTGGGCCCCCGACGCGCAGCTCATGAAGATGCAGAGCATGCGCCTCACAGAGGTCAAGGATGCGCCTCCCGGCACCGCGCCCGCGTGGCAGGCCATGTTCGTCTCCGAAGCCAAAGGCAAATCGCGCGGCTACACGTATTCCATCGTGGAAGGCGAGGGCAACCTGCACAAAGGGTCGTTCGCCGGACCGGAAGAGAGTTGGGCCGGCAACCGTGGCATGAACTCTTCCTTCCTGATGGCCGCCATCAAGGTGGATACCGATGCCGCCTACAAGACGGCGATGGAAACGCCCCAAAGCAAAGCGGCGGACTACGACAAGAAAAACCCCGGCAAACCCATCACCATTTTGCTGGAGCGCACCACCAAGCATCCCGATCCCGCGTGGCGCATCATTTGGGGCGAGTCCGTGGGGACCTCCAACTTCTCTGTCCTGGTTGACGCCTCCACCGGCGATTACCTCGAGACGCTGCGCTGAGCGGGCGCCCGCAAAAATCCTAAAACACCGTCGCGGCTCTGAT
>JBDTMZ010000087.1:0-30313 GCA_039934035.1 Candidatus Solibacter sp.
CGAGTGTGAACTTCAAGGCATTTCCGACCAGATTGAGCAGCACCTGCCGCAGGCGCCCGCCGTCGCCCCGCAGACTCGAAGGTGCCCCCGGGTCGATCAATGAGACTAGTTCCAGGCCCTTCTCCTGCGCCTTGACCGCCAGTAGCTGGGTCGTCTCCTTCACCACCGTCGCCAAATCGAAATCCAGGATTTCCAGTTCCAGCTTGCCCGCCTCGATCCTGGCGAAATCCAGGATTTCGTTAATCAGTGTGAGCAGCGATTGGCCGCTTGAGCGTACAATCTCCGCATATCCTTGCTGTTCGACTGTGAGGTCGGTATCAAGCAGAAGTCCTGTCATACCGATCACACCATTCATCGGTGTTCGAATCTCGTGGCTCATGTTCGCGAGGAACTCACTTTTGGAGGCATTTGCAGTGGCAGCCTCCGAGGCCAGCCTTTGGGCCAGGCCAGTCGCTTCCCTCGATTGACGGTTACTCTCCCGGAGTTCATCTGCAGCCTGCTTCTGAGCGGTGATGTCCCAGTTGGTCCCGATCAGGTGCAGAGGTTGGCCAGATTCGTCGCGCTGCACGAGGGCGAGGGCACGGATGGCATGAATGCTCCCGTCCGGCCAGAGTACGCGGAACTCAGTGTTGAAATCTTTCATTCCCTGCAGAGCGAGCTGGATTTCTTCGTGGCCCCGCTGTCTGTCTTCCGGATGGACCCCAGCCTGCCATGCCTCGTAGGCCCCGCCAAACTGTTCCGGTGTTATTCCATAGAGGCGAAGCATCTGGTCGTCCCAGACCAGCCGGTTGTTGACAACATCGTAATCCCAGATGCCCACGCCGCCTGCGCGTGCCGCCAGCGTCAGGCGGTCTGTGGCCTGCATCAGTTGAGCCTCGGCACACTTCCGCTCGGTGATGTCGCGCGCGATGCCCGCCAAGGCAATCTTACGCCCACCCTCGTCGTACACCACAGAAGTGGTCAACGAAATCGGGAACTCCCGCCCGTCCTTGGCTCGATTCCACAGCTCTCCGCTCCAATTGCCCGCGATCGTAGCTGGAAGAATCTCACGCTGCAATCTCTCGGGAGTACGCGCGGAGCGAAGGATCTCGATGTGCTGGCCAATCAGTTCGTCTTCACGATATCCATAGATCCGAAGAAATGCACCATTGACGTACAAGATGCGGTCGTCGCAATCAGTGATGCTGATGCACTCGTCTGCGCTTGCGAAAGCGTGCGCCAGCATGCGGTGTCGCGCGTCGACCGTCCGTAGGGCCTCTTCCGCCCGCTTGCGCTCAGTGATGTCGGGGCTGAGGCCGACGTGCCCCAGGTATTCGCCATCCGCCGAAAAGCGCGGTTCCGCATAGGAGGCAAACCACCTCCACTCGCCGTCAGCACGTCTGGCGCGTGTTTCGGCGCGAAAGGGCGTATGTTCCCGCACCGCTCTCCGGAGTGCCTCGAGATACTCGGGCGAATCCTCGGGATTAAGTGCCAACTGCCATTTGTGCCCCTCCATTTGTTCGAACATGGCACCAACGAATTCCTGGAACGCCCGGTTAATGAACTGAATCCCGCCTTCTGCATTGGTCACCCACATCACCGTCGGGCAACCATCCGCCATAACGCGGAAGCGCTCCTCGCTCTCTTTCAACGTTTCCTCGGCACGCCTGCGCTCGGTGATGTCTTCCACATGGGCTACAAAATATTGCGGGCGCCCCAGGCAGTCTCGTATCAGCGAAACCCTCACGTGGCCCAACACCACATTTCCATTGCGGTGAACGTAGCGGCGTTCCGCCTCTACGACTCCACTCGGATCCTCCAACAACCGTTCCATGTTCCGTAAAGAAATGCCCACATCCTCTGGGTGAATCAGCGCCACCCACGCAATGTGGAGCAGTTCTTCTCGGGAATAACCCAGCATCCGGGAAATGGCACTATTCGCGTGAATGATATTCCCGTCCATGCCGGTCACGCACATACCGAAGGGTGCGTGTTCGAATCCGCCATGGAACAGTTCTTCACTTTGCCGGAGCTTCTGCTCGGTGGCGAGGCGCTCGCGAATGTCTCGTGCGATGCCGGCGACGCCGATTACTTCTCCGGCCGGATTCCGGATTGGGGAGATCGAGAGTGAGACATGAATTTCGCCTCCACCGTTTGCCTGGAGCACCGTATCGAACGAATCGACGGTGTATCCACCGGCTATAGCTGCAAGGTGGCGCCGCAGTTCCTTGTCGCGGCCGGGCGGAGCCAGAATGGCAACGCTCTTCCCGACAACTTCTTGGCTGGAGTAGCCGAACATTGCGGCGGCGCCCCGGTTCCAACTGACGATGATCCCATCCAGGTCTGTTGTGTGAATTGCGTCGGCTGAGGATTCCATGAGCGACGCCAACAAATCGCGTGCCCGGTCGGCTGCGCGCCGTTCCGAGGTATCGCGCAGAACGGCAGAAAGCGCGACCACTTCACCCGCGGAGTTGGTGATGGGTGAGCCGGAAACGGATACATCGAATTCCCGTCCATCCTTTCGCCTGCACAGGCTCTCGTATTGGTTCACAGTGAGGCCTTGCGCCACCTGCCCGGTGAAATATGCAAGGTCCTTCAGCCGTGTGGGCGCCATCAGCATGGACAGGTTCTTCCCGATCGCCTCCTGCGAGGGGTAGCCGAAAGCCGCTTCCGCGCCGCGATTCCATGTGACGATGACCCCCGCGGATGTGGATGAGATGATGGCGTCCTCCGAACTTTCCACAATCGCGGCGAGCCGCCGTTGCGTGTTCTCGGCCGCCCGCCCGCTCCGCTCGATTTTGTCACACTTCCCACACCCACACGCCACGTCGAGAGCCCTCAGATCTTCTTATCGGTCCATTCAGGACTTCCGCGGCTGATTCTGTTGGAGCCCCAACATGGCCCGGGAACGTGACACGGCTTCGCGCCTATGCGAACGAACACCCGCCTTGCTACCGGAACAGCCCCGTAGAGCCCGAAGGGGCACCCTCCGCCTGGTGCGTATCGGCTTTGCCGGCCCGGCGGCCGGCGAAGCAAAGGCATCCTCAGGCGAGAACTGCGACGGGATGTATGGAGCCGGCGCGTGGCGTAACGGTATTCTTGGATTCGGCCAGGCACACCCGGATCTGCATCACATCGCCGTTGCATTCGAACGGAAGAACCACCCAGGAGTTATTCCCGAGACTGCGCGAGGTGAAGTTCCTGCCGTGAATGACGGTCGGAATGCTCAGACAAAGCGGCCCCGCGTGCTCCTCAACCAGAGTTTTGAAATTTCCGATGATCATGTTGGCCACTTCGCCCATGGCATCCAACACATCCTCATTTACGGATGTCTCCTCGGCCATCAGAAGACGATTGCACGCCTGAATTGCGAACGCAGTGCCACAAGCCAGGCGGCCCATCTGGAGCGAGCGCCTTTGGGAAGAATCACAACCGAACTCCGGCCGGCCAGCAGCGCGGGAGCCGACCTGGGGGAAGGGTCGCTCGACGTCCGCACCCGGCTCCACATTACGACGATGGCTTGTGTCCCTCCGGTGTAGGGATGTGCATACCCGAGCGCTTCGCATGAGTCCCTTTTCGACGGGCTTCAGCGTGGCGGGCACGCGCATGAAGCCTCCGGCGTTCTCATCGTGGAGCATCAGCGACTCGACCTCGCGCCGCAAAGTCTCGTCGCCCGCGCAGCGCTCTCCTGATCCGGCAGGCCATGGCCCGCGGATATAGTGTTCCTAGGATTAAACGAACGCCCGAATTGCGCAAGCTCCAACAGGACGCAGCCTTCAGGTCGCTTCTGAAATGAAGGCGGTGGCGCCCCCGCGAGGTTGTATCTAGATACCTCAATTTCGTTCAAGGAGAGATTCATGCGGAAAATGACGACGATCCACATCAACAACTGTGCAGTTAGTGAAAACCACAAATCTATGTCCCGGACGGGCAGTCACGGTCTACCGAACAAAGCAAGATGGCAGAACGACGACAAACAGGCCGATTATAAGATCACCCTGCCGGCCAGCGCATGGGAGTTGGCGCCCGGTCAGCCCGCTTGTGCGAGTTCTCTCAGCTTTACCGTAACGAAGGGGAACCCTTCGTGCCTCTACCAGCTTCTGGCTGACGCCCCTTTAGGCACGGTCTGGTATTCACTTGAACGTATTGTGAATCCCTGCAACAGGCCAAGGCAAGATCCCGACGTGATTATCAACACTTAAGGAAGTCCGGTCTGGCAGCGGCAGTAGCGGCCGCCGTTTAAGTTCTCCGGATCCGGAAAGCCACCAATTCTTCGGCCATGACGTACAAGCCGCCGCTGTGGGCCCACACTCCGTGTCGGCAGCCAAATCGCCATCCGCTCGTGAGATTAGAGGCTTAAGCCCGCGCCGATGCAGTTTAGCGACATGACGCAACGCCGCACCCCGAGCAAGGATTCCGCACGTGCCTGGGCGTTATCCGCCTCGGCGACGAGTACGGCCACCAGCGACTGGAGGGCCGTTGCACAGCGGGCGCTACGGCACGGGACTTATTCCTACAAGAACAGCGAATCCATGCTGAAGTGCAATCTTGACACTCTGCCGGAGGCCGAACCCAGCCTCCGCGGCCGCCACTCGATCACCCCAACATCCGCAAGCCGAAGTATTTCAAATCCGCCACCACCCAAAACGTTAGTTCATTTCTTGGTGATGCTGGTCTTGGATCGGCGCCGTGGCTTGATCGAGGAGGGATAGCCAGCAACGTGCATCGCACATTCCTCAGCCTCAATACGAATGCGTTCTTCGGACGCAGGTGACCCGCAGCTTCCTGGACCGTGAAAACCAAGAATGTCGCCATTAGGTCCGACGATCGGGCGCCATATCCAGGATGCTGGAATTCCGGGTTTGGGTGTCGGCTCCTCGGTGAACACCCCAGTCCGGCCATACGTGATCACCTAAAATCCGGCCAACGGAATGACGCGTTCCTCCCTTCGCCCGATGATCTTTGGCAGCCGAATGGGCCTACGCGCAGACGGAGGCAGCGAAGGGTTTGACGTGGGTACGCGGTGATCCGCCTGTAAGCAGGGTCCTCGCAGTCCGTGCTCCTGCGTTCGGGTGACACGGTGTCCTCGGCCGCCTGGAAGTTACCGCCCGGGCTGCTTCGTCGCCGTTGCCCCAAGCCCGCAACAGATTCGTGATTTCCGAAGTGCGTTCGTCGATGGATTGCCCGTCCCGGTGGCATCTAAAAACATACCGAATCATGGCCGGTCTTGCCGGCCTACTGCCGCCTGTACCGTCGGAGGAGAAGCGAAGTCTCACCATGAACCGATCCGATTTCCAACCCCTCGAAAAGACCGTACGCACTGAGCCTTTTCGGATTCACAATAGCGATCACATGCATTATCACTTGCTCGGTTCGCGCTGACGTTCCATCACTTGGGTGGTCCCGAGATCCACCGCGAGCTATCGCGGAGCGTGTCCGAGACTCAGCGGTGAGATTCACGAAGAAGCCCTCGGCAGCTCAGTCGATAGTTTTCTCCGCGACAAAACGCGCATTTGCGCGTCAAATAACGCGATAATAACGCGGCGTGCTCGCCACCCGCAGCGAGGCTGAGCTCGTGGGCGCGGGAAAACTGGAGGGATAGGTCCTTTAGAACGATGAAGATGACCCGTGTCGGCTAAAAACTTTTGACTGCACTCCTCCTCTCGCCGAAGCCAATTCATGCGTTATTCTGACGCGACCACCGCGAGACGAATCAAGCTACTCCACTTTTATTGCGACGGCGAAACCGCCATGCTCTGCTCAACCTACCCCGCCGGGCCGCTACCGTGGGGCAGCGCCGTCGCAAATACGCGCGCCGTGTCCGCCTGCACTTTGTTTGTCCACCACCGCTCTCCCCCGCCGGATCGTCCGGTTACATCTTCAAGGGCAGCGCCGCCCCTGTGAATACCCCCCTCGAAAGCCAGCGCTCCTGGGAGCGGCAGGCCGAAATGAACATCCTGGACCGCCTCGAGAAAGCCGGCCTGCTCGCCATGCCCGGCCCCGTGGACGACGTGCTGAACACCGTGGTCAACAATCTCATCGCCAGCGGCACCCTCGGCATCGAAGCCAGGTGCCGCGTGCTCCTCACCACCCCGCTGGAAACCTTTTCCGTGGGCCAGACCATCGTCATCAGCCGAGGCCTCCTGGACGTCCTGCCCGACGAGGCATCGCTTGCCACGGCCCTGGCCGCCGAACTTGCCCACATAGCCCTCGGCCAGCGCAACGACACCCATTTCGCGTTCTTCGATCGCACCATGCTCCCCGATGAGGAACTGCTCAACCGGCTCCAGTTGGCGCGCCCCCCGGAACAGATCGCCGCCGCCTCCGAAAAGACTTTCGCCATGCTCGCCCAATCCCCCTACCAAGGACAAGATGGCCAACGCCAGCCTCTTCCTCAAGGCGTTAGCCAGCCGCGCCCCGGTGTACCCCAATCTGATCCGTGCCAACCTCGGTAACCAGATCGCCAGCGGCGAAGGCCTCATGCGCCTGCAATCCCTGGCCGAAGCCGGCCCCGCCCTCGACGAGGCCAAACTGGACCAGATCGCCGCCCTCCCTCTCGGCTCGCGCGTCAGCGTCGATCCCTGGAACAACCACATCTCCCTGCTCCAGGCCAAACCGGTCTCGCTCCTCTCCGCCCGCGACAAGCTGCCATTCGAAATCACCCCGTTCATGATTCCCCTGTCGCGAGTGGATGCCCAGGCGAAGGTTCCCTCCCAGTAGCGTGACCCGATTCCGCGGGATCCCCTGGTCGCAGCCTAAGCTGATGGTTGCTGGCACTCGTGATCGTTACGCTTGCGCGGGCCGCAGGTTCGCACTTTCCACTAACCCATAACGCCCCGCCTTGACGTTGCGAAAGTCCTGGGTCTGCCCGCTCGGCCATTCCACCACCACGGTCTGCGCGCTATCTCGCTTGCCCAAGCCGAACGTCAGGGCGAGGTCAGACTGCGAGAGGTAGCTCGACCCGCTGCGCACGGTCTGCATCTGCGCGCCCTCCGCCGTCCGCACACGGACCACGGCGCCGATCGCATCGCGATTCGACTTCGTGCCTGTCAGGCGCAAGCGCAGCGACTGATTCCCGTTCGCCGTGTCGTTGCGATACAGATAGGCGGGCCCCTGATTGGTGGTGACCAGCAGGTCGACATCGCCATCGTTGTCAAAATCCCCGCAGGCGAGTCCGCGTCCGACTTTCGGTGCGACGAAATCCGCTCCGGCCTCGGCGGCAGCGTCGCGAAAGCGGCCATTGCCCTGATTGAGGAAGAGGAGGGGCGCCTGCGCATACCCGGTATTGGAACGGATATTGGGCACGGTCGCGTCGATGTGGCCGTTGGCGGCGATCAGGTCCAGGCGGCCATCGAGATCGAAGTCCGCGAAGAAGCAGCCGAAGCCGAGCGAGTTGCGCGAGGCCTGGCCCACCTGCGAGGCGATGGTCACATCGCGAAACTGGCCCGCCGCGGCGCCCTGGTAAAGCGCCAGCATCTCGTTATCGAAATTGGTGATGGCGAGTCCGCTGACGCCAGAGTTCAGAAAGTCTGCCGCATCGATCCCCATTCCGGCACGGGCACGTCCGTCGTCGCTGAACGCAATTCCGGCCTTGACGCCGGCCTCTTCGAACGTGCCGTCGCCGCGATTGCGGTACAGCTTGTTGGGCTGGGTATCGTTGGCGACCAGAATGTCGGGCCAGCCATCGCGGTTGGCGTCGATCATGGCGACGCCCAGCGATTTCGAACTGGTGTCGAAGATGCCGCTCTTGGCGGTGACGTCTTCGAAGGTGCCATCGCCGCGATTGCGGAAGAGCCAGCACGTCGCGCCGCGATACGCTTCCGGCGTGCAGTAGGACTTGTTCTTGCCGTCGAGGCTGCAGAAGACGTCGTGCTGCTCGGCCCACTGCACGTAATTGCAGACAAATAGATCGAGCAGGCCGTCGCGATCGTAGTCCAGCCACATGGCAGAGGTGCTGAAGCCGGTTCGCCCGGCGAAACCCGCCTGCCGCGTGACATCGACGAACGTCCCTTTCCCGGTGTTGCGAAAGAGGCGGCTCTGCCCCACGGCGGTGATGAAGAGATCGGGAAAGCCATCGTTGTTGTAGTCGCCGACGGTGACGCCCATGCCGTACATCTCGATGGCCAACCCCGCGGCCTCCGTCACATCGGTGAAGGTTCCGTTGCGGTTGTTCCGGTAGAGCTTGAGCGTGGTGCGGCGGCGCTTGTGGCCGCTCCAATCGCAGCCGTTCACCAGCAGGATATCGAGCCAGCCGTCGCCATCGTAGTCGAGAAAGGCGCAGCCGGCGCCCAAGGTTTCGGGCAGATATTTGGCGCCGAACGCGCCGCTGTTGTGCTGGAAGCCGAGGCCGGCCGATTTGGTGACATCGGTGAGGCGCACGGCGGGCGCGGCTTGCGCGCGCAACAGCGCAGGCGCGAGAAGCAGGGAGCGGCGGGTCACGCGATGGTCACCAGGCCGTTGCGGATGGCATAGACCACCAGTTCCGCCGTGTTGTGCAGGTCAAGCGCCTGCATGATGTTGGCGCGATGCACGGAGACGGTGTTGGCGCTGATACTGAGGATCACGCCGATATCCTTATTCGATTTGCCGTTGACGATCAGTTGGAGCACCTCGAGTTCGCGCGTGGAGAGCGAGGCCGCCGGATCGCCATCGCGGCCGGGGGCAATCTCCAGGCGGGGATCGACCACGCTGCCGCCCGCCGCCAGCGTCTTCACCGCGGCGACCAGTTCCAAATCCATGGCGTTTTTCAAGAGGTAGCCGCGCACCCCCGCCTCCATGCAATTGCGCACGCAGGCAGGCTCCGAATGCATGCTGAGGATGAGGATGGCCGCGTCGGGAAGACTGGCGCGAATCTTGCGCGCCGCGGTGGCGCCATTCATGCTGGGCAGCGCGTAATCCATCACGATCACGTCGGGACGCACGCGCTCGGCAAGGTCCACCGCTTCCTGTCCATCGCCCGCCTCCCCGGCGATCGCGATGGCGGGATCGTCTTCGAGCATGCGGCGAAATCCGCGGCGCACCAGCAGGTGATCGTCCACCAGAATCGTGCGGATCACGCCTTCACGCTTCTCTGACATGGGCCTCCTCCCGGGACGCTGGAACGGTGAAGCGCACGAGTGCGCCGCCCTGCGCGCCGCTCAGGAATTCGATGCGCCCGCCGGCGATTTCGGCACGCTCCCGCATGGAAACCAGTCCGAGTCCGTCCTGCCGCCGGATGCCGAAGCCCGAGCCGTTGTCTTCCACTTCCAAAATCAATCGCTCGCCGGTGAACGCCAAGCGCACCTCCGCCTGCTTCGCGCCGGAGTGGCGCGCCACGTTGTTCAGCGCCTCTTGCAGCACGCGGTAGAGATGGATGGATTGCTCGCGTCCCACGGTCCACGCATCGCCCGCCCGGGTGTAGCGCACGGCGATTCCGGTGCGCCGCTCGAAGACGGGCAGGTACGCGTCGATGGCGCTCTCCACTCCCGCCTCTTCCAGCACCACGGGGTGCAGCGCCTGCGAAAGCGCGCGCACTTTTTCGAGCGTGGACTGAACGATCTCGTGGACCTCGCGGATCTCCGCGCGCATGGCCTCGGGATTCGTCGTGGCGAGGCGCGCCGAGCGTTGCAGCATGGTGCCCACGGCGGTCAGGATCTGCCCGAACTCGTCGTGCAGTTCGCGGGAGATGGAGCGAAAGGTGCTCTCCTGCATGGAAATCAGTTGCTGGGCGAGTTCGCTACGGCGGTCGGAGAGGGTGGCGACTTGAGCGAAGACGCGACGGTTGTATTGGATGAGGTAGATGCTGCCGGCGGCGAGCAGCAGCACGGTGGCGGCGAGGAAGAGATAGAGATTGCGCTCCACCGCCGAATAGATCTGCTGCGTGCCGGTCAGCGCCTGCTCGTCGCTCTCGTGATTTTGCACCAGGAGGCGCGAGACCACGGTGCTGAGCGCGGCCTGCCGCGCCTGTAGAGACACGCGCACTTCGGAGCGGGCGTCCGCCTCGCTGCTGGCCGCGTGCTGGAACATGCGGTCCACCGCATCCCAGAACTGCGCCATGGAGGCTTGCAGTTGCTGTGCCTGCTCGGGCGTACGGCGCGCGGGAGCCACGTCGGACTCGCGGCCCACGGCGTCCTCCAGGTCGGCGCGAAGGCGTTGGAACTGGGCGCGCCAGGCGGTGAGCGGATAGCCGTCTTTTTCGTCCAGCATGTCGCGCATGGCGAGGCCCAGCGAGTTCAGGTTGTTCTGAATGCGGACCAGGAGGAGCGAATCGCGGCGGTTGCGCTCGATGATGTCGGTCTGCAGGCGGCGCAGACCGCGCAGTTCGGTAATGGTGAAGCCGGAGTAGATTCCGAGCGCGGCCAGGCCCAAAAGCAATCCGGCGCCCAGGCGCATGCTGATGGAGCGGGTCGAGTCCAGTTCGTGGTGCCCGCGACGGAGTGACATCCCCATTCTCGTGTTTATCCATTATTGCCGAAGCCAGAGAGCGCGGCATCGGTATGGCGGGAACAGGGTGTGGGAAACGCTTCCTGACGGTCGCGTCTCCGATTAGGCCCACCTGTGCGTCGCACGCCCGCGGGAATACACCGCATTTACGGCGGACAGGGCGCTGCGGACGTGCCCAGTTGCGTTTTTCGCGTCTCTTTTTCGATTTCCTTCCTCCGCCTGTAAACCCGAATAGCTGCAATTCGGTCTACCTAATCGAATGCAACGTGGCCGCCAAACGGAACGGGCAGTGGACGAACCCTGCGCCTGCGAGCTGGGCGATTTCGATTCGCTGGTGCGCCAACACCGGCCGCGGATCTTCCGCTTCCTGCTGGCGAGCCTGCGCGATCGCGAGACCGCCGAGAATCTGACGCAGGACTGTTTCGTGAAGGCGTATCAGGCTCGCGATGGCTTTCGCGGGGCATCCAGCACGGCCACGTGGCTGATGCAGATTGCTGTGAACCTGGCGCGCGATCACGAATCCAGCAGCCGCCTCAAGTTCTGGCGGCGCATGCTGCACAGCAGCGCGGACGTCGCGGATATCGCCAATGCGATTGCGGCTCGCGAACTCTCTCCGGAGACGCGGGCCGTAATTCAGGAGCAGGTACAGGCGATCTGGACGGCCGCGGCGGAGCTTCCGGGGAAGCAGAGGACGGTGTTTCTGCTGCGCTTCGTCGAGGAAATGGAACTTCTGGAAATCGCCGAAGTTACTGGAATGAAGGAAGGCACCGTCAAAGTACACCTCTTTCGGGCGCTGCGGAAAGTGCGCGCCAGCCTGGAGGGAAAGCAATGAGCAGCAAAGCGACCGCACACCTTTCGGAAAAAGGAGTTTCCATGTACCTCATCGGTGACGCCAGTGTCGAAGAACAGCAGCATACCGCGGAATGCCCGGCCTGCCAGAGTCAGATCGCCGCCCTGTCCCTGCCGCTTTCGCACTTCCGGGAAGCGATGCACACGTGGACGGGCAACGCGACGGCGAAAGATCGCGCGGCGGAACTCCGCTGGACGGTGATTCCCGCGGCGGATCACCTCGAGCGACTGCTCTTGCCGGCGTCGCTGGAGGTGCCGTGGCACCGGTCTGTGGCGGGGGGCTTCCGCGACCTGTTCACGCGGCAGGAACCGCTTTCGGACCTGACTTCGAAGCCGGTGCTGGTGCGGGATATCTGGCACGACTACGGGCGGCAAAAGAAATCGTGGGTGATGTCCTTTGCGCTGCAATCGGCGGCGGTGGTGCTGTTGTTCAGCGCCGCGTCCACGAAGACGGTGCAACAGAAAGTCAGCCACTTCATTCCGCTGATCGCGCCGGGCGCATTTCCCGAGGAGACCATCCGGCCGGCGCGCGAGTTGCATGCGGGAGGCGGCGGGGGCGGCGGCGATCGTTCTGCGCTGCCGGCGTCACGGGGCCGTTTGCCGAAAGCCGCGCTGCGGCAGTTCACTCCGCCCATGGCGGTAGTGGCGAATGCAGATCCGAAGCTGTCGATGGAGCCTTCGATCATCGCGCCTCCGGACGCCCGACTGCCGGAGACGACGGCTGCGAATTACGGCGATCCGCTGGCGAAGTTCGGCGTTGTCTCTAACGGTCCGGGGAGCGGCGGCGGCATCGGCTCGGGCGGTGGAGGGGGCGTCGGGTCCGGCAAGGGCGCAGGCTACGGTCCGGGGAGCGGCTACGGCAGCGGCGGCGGAGTCGGCGGCGGAATCTTCAAAGTGGGCGGGGGCGTCAGTGCGCCTACCCTGCTCTATAAGGTGGAACCGGAGTATTCCGAGGAAGCGCGCAAGGCCAAGTATCAGGGCACAGTCGTGCTGTACGTGGAGATTGACCCGCAGGGGCGCGCGCAGAACGTGCGCGTGGTGAGCAGCCTCGGGCTGGGGCTCGACGAGAAGGCCATCGAAGCCGTAAAGAAATGGAAGTTCCGGCCCGGGAGCAAGGATGGCAAGCCCGTTAGGGTGGCCGCCAGCATCGAGGTCAACTTCCGGCTGCTGTAGCGTAAGCGGGTTCGAGTCTCACGAACGTAAATGCGGCATGGGCTGCAACGCTCGGGCTTACTCGTAGCGGAGCGCTTCGATCGGGTCCAGGCGCGACGCTTTGATCGCGGGAAGCAAACCGGCGATCAGGCCGACCATTTCCAGCAGTATCGTCGAGGTGAGCACGGCACCCATGGAGATACGCAGGTGGATGTCGCCTTGTCCGCTGGTGTCTTTGAAGAGCGGCCCAAGCAGCGGCAGCGTGCCCAATAGGGTCGTGATGGCCCAGCCGGTGGCGACGCCCAGCAAGCCGCCGCCCGTCACGATCACCATCGCTTCCAGCAGGAATTGCCAGAGGATGGAACTGCGGGTGGCGCCGATAGCTTTCAGAATGCCGATTTCGCGCGTCCTCTGGGTGACGCTGACCAGCATGATGTTGGCCAGCCCGACTCCGCCGATGGCGAGGGTGAGGCTGCCGATAAACCCGAGCAGCAGGCGCAAGGCGATGCCCATGGTATCCACCATCTTCTCGAACTCACTGAAGACCACGGTGCGGACGGCGCGTTCGTCGCGCGGCGAACAGTTATGCAGACGCCCCATCACCTCACGCATCTGGCGCAGGCACTGCTCGCGGAATTCCGGGTTCACCGGAGTCCAGACGAAGTAAGTGGGATACTTCAGGTCGCGGTACAGGGAACTGGTCTCGTACGGAATGAAGATGCACTCGTTGTCCGGGGTATCGTAGTTGGCGATCTGCGTCTTGGTGAGAAGTACGCCGATCACCGTGAAGCGCATGCCGTTGATGCTGATCTCTTCTCCCACCGGCGACATTTCGCTGAACAGTTTTTCGGCCGCCGCTGCGCCCAGCACGGCCACGCGCTGCTTCTGCGTCTCATCCTCGGGCACGATCCAGCGTCCGGCGGCGATGGTCTGATTGCGCACGCGGCCATACTCTGTCTTCACGCCGCGCACGTTGATGGTCTGCTGCCGGTAAGCGTGCACCACCGTCATGCCGCGCATCTGCATTTCCGGCGAAATCGCGGCGATCATCGGAGCGGCCTCCCGGATGGCCTCGACGTCGGTGCGTTCCAGTTGGATGCGCCGGCCGGCACGCTCCCCGCCAGCCTGCGTCGAGGTGCGGCCGCCGAACACGAGCACGAGGTCCTGCCCCTGCGAGCGGAACGCCTTGAGCAGCGCGCGGTGGAAGCCATCGCCGTAGCCGTTCAGAATCACGAAACAGGCCACGCCCCAGGCCAGGCTGAGCGTAGTCAGGATGCTGCGCTGGCGATTGAAGCGCAGCGCCTGGGCGGCCTCCCGGCAGATGGCCAGCGGGCCGGCGCTAGCGCTCATAACTCAGCGCCTCCACGGGAGTCAGGCGCGCGGCGCGCCACGCCGGCCACAACGCCGACGCTACGGCGATCAGCGCCAGCGCGCCGAAGGCGATGGCCGTGGTGCCGCCATCCACGGGCAGGCCCGCGAACATCTCTTGTTTGGGCAGCGTGTTCACAGCGGAGGCCACACCGAAGGCGCCCGCCCAACCGGCTAGGCCGCTGAGACCGGCCAATACGATTCCTTCCAGCAGGAAGTCCGCCAGAATGCGCCGGCGGGTGGCGCCCAGCGCTTTGCGCAGGCCGATCTCGCGGGTACGCTCGGTCACCGAAACCAGCATGATGTTCATCACGCCCACGCCGCCGAGGGTCAGGGTGACCACCGCAATCGCACCCAGGAACGCGGTCATCGAAGTGAACATACTGTCCACGAGCTCGGCATTCTCCACCGTGTCCCAGTGGCCGACCGCGCTCGGGTCCGTGGGGTCAAACTGGTGGTTGCGGGCGAGCACGCGCATCACCTGGGCGCGCGCTTCCTTCCAAGTCTTGAGGTCGGCCGGCACGTAGATGAGATCGCTGACGATCCCGGGAACGAAATTGCTGTCCGCAGGCGGAACATCGCGCACCATGGTGGCGTACGGGATGTAGATCTTGTCGGAGTCCATGCCGTTGTAACTGCTGTTCTGGTCCTTCGGCGGCATGAGTCCCACGATGCGGAAGGGCAGGCCATTGATGTTGAAGGTGTCGCCGGGCTCCACCGTGTGTTCGCCGAAGAGCACCTTGCGCACGTTGTCGCCGATGACTGCGACGCGCGCGGCGTCGGCCTCGTCGCGGGGCGAGAGGAAACGGCCGCGATTCACGGGAATGGTGCGGATTTTGGCATACTGCGATTCCACTCCCATAGCGGAAAACGTGCCGGCGTTGTAGCGACTGGTGGTGCGCGCGGAGTTCTGCATTTCGGCGATCACGTGCTTGACCAGGTAGCATTCCGTCTGTATGTCTCGCAGGTCGTCGTAGTTCAGGCGGACGCGGCGCCCGGCGCGCAAACCGCCGGCCTGCTTCTCGGTGCGTCCCGGGAAGAGAATGACGATGTTTTCTCCCAACTGCTTGAAACGGTCGCGCTGCCCTTCTTTGAAGCCGTCGCCCATGGCCACGATGAGGACGATCGACGCCACGCCCCACGCGATCCCGGCCATGGTCAGGACGCTGCGCAGTTTGTTGCGCAGGAGCGCGGAGATCACGTGGGTGAAGATTTCCTTCAAGAAGAGCATGGTGCGCCCTACTGGAGAATGACTTTCTGGCCTTCGCTCAGCCCGCTGACAATCTGCGTGCGCGACCCGTTGCTGATGCCGGTGGCGACGTTGATGCGGCGGCGACCGGTCTCGCTAACCGCGTCCGGCACTTCCACCTGCACGGTTTTGTCCTTGCCATAGATGACCGCGCCTTCGGGAATCGCCAGCACGCCTTTGCGCTCTTCGAGCAGGATTTCGGCGTTGGCGGTCATGGTCGCCATCAACTTGCCGGCCTCGTTGGAGATGGAGACGCGGACTTCGAAGGTGGTCACGTTGTCCTTCTCCACTCCCATGGGCGAAATCTTCGTCACCTTGCCGTTGAACTTCTGGTCTTTATACGATTCCACGGTGATCCGCGCTCCCTGCCCGAGGAACACTTTGCCGATGTCGCTCTCGTCCACTTTGCCTTTGACATACACTTCGCGCAGATCGCCCACGGTCATAATCAGGGTGGCGCCCGAGCCCATGGTCAGAATCGAACTCACGGCGTCGCCCACCTCGCGGTCGCGCGACAAAACCACGCCGTCGATGGGCGAAACGATGGTCGAATTGCGCAGGTCTTCCTCGGCGGTGGCCAGTTGGGCGCGCGACTGATCCACCTGGGCTTCGGCTTTGCGAATCGCCGCGTTGGACACGCCGAGCGCGACAATGGCCGATTGCTGGCGGTTCTTGGCGATCTCGTAATTTCGCTCCGCATCGTCACGCATGGTGAGGGGCGCGATTTTCTCTTTCACCATATTGCGCGCCCGTTCCATGTCGCGCTTCAGGAAGGGCAGGTCGGGACCCTCCGCCTCTACTTTGGCGCGTTCGAGCTCCGCCTTGGCGGAATTCAAGCTGGCGTCCGCCATCCCAAGCGACGCCTGCGCCTGCCGCAAGCGCGGCAGCAGGTCGTTCTTATCGAGTTCGCAGATCACCTGGCCGGGCTTGACGCGATCGCCCACGTTGACCGGTAGGTTGAGGATAATCCCCGAGGCCTTGCTCTTGATCTCCACTTTCGTGGTCGGCTCGATTTTGCCGGTGGCCACCACCGAGCGCGCCAGGTCCAGGCGTTCCACCTTCACCAGTTTTTCCGGATCGATTTTGGCCGGGGTCCGGCTAAGAGCGCGCACGGAAAAGAATGCGATGCCTCCCAGGAGCGGCAGCACCGCCAGAAACCACCATGCCTTGGAACGTCTTTTTGCGATCGCCATATCAGATACCTACGTCTTTATCCTATACGCCTGACATCCTGGTGAAGTTCCGCAGATTCGCCAGGGCTTACCCCCGTTCCCTCTAAATTGTGTTTCAATCACCTTTTAGCGCTTCCATATGTCGTTTATCCACGAAGATTTCCAGTTGCACACGCCCACCGCGCGGCGGTTGTACCACAGCTACGCCGAAGATCAGCCGATTCTCGACTATCACTGCCACCTGCCGCCCAAGGACGTCGCCGAAAACCGCCAGTTCCGGAACCTCTTCGAAATCTGGCTGGAAGGCGATCACTATAAGTGGCGCGCGATGCGGGCGAATGGCATTGCCGAATCGCACTGTACCGGCAATGCGTCCCCGGAGGAGAAGTTTCAGGCGTGGGCGCGCACCGTGCCTGCCACCCTGCGCAATCCGCTGTACCACTGGACGCACCTGGAACTGAAACGTTACTTCGGCATCGATGAGTTGCTGGATGAGAACAGCGCCGCGCGGGTTTGGGAACAGGCCAACGCGCTGCTGGCCACGCCTGAACTTTCCGCCCACGGTATCCTTGGCAAGTTCCGCGTGAAAGCGGTCTGCACAACGGACGATCCGGTGGACGACCTGGCCTGGCACCGGTCGATTGCGGCCTCGCCGCTTGGCACCAAAGTGTTTCCCACGTTCCGCCCCGATAAGGCGTTACATGTACACGCGCCGGAGCAATTCAACGCGTGGGTGGACAAACTGGCGGAAGCCGCCGGCGTGGGGATTGCAACCCTGGCCAATTTTGTGGACGCGCTGCGCCGGCGCCACGATTTCTTCCACGCGATGGGCGGACGGCTGAGCGACCACGGCCTGACGCACGCTTACGGCAACTTCCCGGCGGAATCGGAGGCGGCGGCCATTTTCGGACGGGCGCGTGGCGGGCACGCGGCCAGCCACGAAGAGCACGGCAAATTCGCGGCGCACATGATGCTGATGTTCGGCCGCTTCGATGCCGAAAAGGGGTGGACCAAGCAGTTGCATCTGGGCGCGCGAAGGAACAACAACACGCGCCGGTTCAAAGAGTCGGGAGCGGACACCGGGTGGGATTCGATTGGCGACTACGCGCAGGGCGACGCCTTGGGGTGTTACCTGGACCGCCTGGACCAGGAGAATTCCCTGCCCAAGACCGTAATCTACAATCTGAATCCTGCCGATAACTATTTGCTCGCCACCATGGTTGGCAATTTCCAGGACGGCATCACGGCGGGCAAGGTGCAGTTCGGCAGCGGTTGGTGGTTTCTCGATCAGAAGGAGGCCATGCAGTGGCAGATCAACGCTTTGTCGAACTGCGGCCTGCTTTCCCGCTTCCTGGGCATGCTCACCGATTCGCGTAGTTTCATGAGCTATCCGCGGCACGAGTATTTCCGGCGGGTGCTCTGCGATATGTTGGGGCGCGATATGGAGAACGGAGAATTGCCGGACAACGAAGAGATGGTGGGCGGAATGGTGCGCAATATCTGTTACGGGAACGCGCACCGCTTCCTGGGCTTGCACATCTGAAAGAAGCGCAAAGGTTTTTAGTGCGCGGGAGCGCGGGTGGCAGCGTCGCCCGTGCTGGCCGTGCCCGAAATTGCCGCGTTTCCAGCGGTGAGCGAGATGTTGGCGCCACCCCACAAGGCGTGCATTCCACCTGACAGGTGGACGAAGATACCTAATCCGATCAGTGCCACCACCGCGGTGAGTAAACAATACTCGGCGAGATCCTGCCCGCGTTGCTCGCGGCCCAGGTCCAATAGCAGTCGGCGTAGCTTATTCATACCCATACGAGGCCCAAAATTCAGTCTAGGTCCGGTAACAGGAGGTGACTATCCTCTCTTTCGATATGGACCGTTTCGATAGGGACCGGTGCCGATTTTCCCAACGAAATGTGAGGTCTGCCCTAAAGTATCGCGACTTCCAACCGATAGTAAAAATGGGAGACCAATGTCACCTGACAATCAAGCTCTGGGAGACGCGGTATTGAATTTGCCACCGCTCATCCTGCATCCGTTCAACGAACAGATCGCGCCGTCCTCCCTGCTGGAGAGTTCGAAAGCCGCGCTCATGCTCAGCGGGCTGATTCCCAGCGAGGGGTCGGAGCCGGACGAACTCAAACGGCGTCTGCTGGTGGGGCGCTACTGCGAATTACGGATGTTGTTCTTTCTCGGGAAGGATATTTTCCGGTGGATCGATCAATGTCAGGACTGGGCGCAGCGGGTTCCGGAGTTGGGCAGCTGGGAGATCCGCGCCCAGAGTTTCGCCCGCCTGCTTACGAAAGAGCCACCGGAGGCAATCCGGCAAAAGCTCATAAGTTGGGGGGTGGCCGATTACGTGTCCATCTTTTCGCGCGGCATCGGGTTGAATGCTGTGTTCGCCGAGCCGCCCGGTCTGACCATGTTGAACGAATCATTCCTACGCAATTATCATCGCTATCCCGATTTTCTGTTCCGCTGCTTCATGGAATCGGAACCTTTTCAGGCGCTACCGGCGGCTAATTTCCGTTTCGATCTGTACGCGTCCGGCGAATATTCGCGGATGTTGGAATCCCAATGGGCTGAATAGCTTAGCAGCCCGTGGTAAGAGTCCCGCGGCCGCGTTGCGAGCGCCGGCAGGCCGAAGGCGCGGAACGGCGATGCGGGTTCATCGGTCAGGAGCCGGGACGAGGCATGCGGCATGCCGCCGCTGCAACCCCTTGGGCAGGCGGAACTTGCGCCCGGGAGCTTGGTTCCGCCTCGTCAGCGATGTCCCGCATCGCTTTCCTCTGCGCGCCTCGCTCGCGGGCGCAATTCCACGCCTGCGCGGCTCACGCGACTTTTACCACGGGCTGCCACGGTTCTAAGGACGTCTCTTCCCGCAAAAGACGTGCGACTTGCGCGGAGACCGCCATCAGGGCCTCATCGCGGCCCCACGCCCAAGCCCGGCAGCAGCGCCACCTTCGACCCAGGAGCGCACTTCCGGTTCGCTGCGCGCAAGCTGCAATCAGGCATTGCCGCAGGGCGGCATCCGCCGGCTTTTCACCGGAATAAAAGGCGTGCAGTCTGCTCGCGCAAGCACTATGCCGACCGGCCCGAATAAAGGGAGCGTGGAGGTTCCCTGGGTTTGGGACTTCTAATTCCTAAACTCTTCTTATGCCACGCGCGGCCCGGGACCTACGCCGCCACATATTAGAATGAGCATTCAATATGGAAACCAGGCCCGCCGCTCCCCGCACGATTCTGACCCGCTGGTGGCGGGTATCGCTGCGCGCCCAAGGGATCGCGGTGCTGGTGGTTCCCATGGCTGCGCTCTTCGCCGCGCTATTTTCCATCTATTGGATGGAAGAGTCCGTCAACCAGGCGGATCGTACGGTGACCCTCGCCTACGGCATGCGGGGTAATCTGGTGGATCTGCGCAGTTCGCTGCTGGACGCTCAAAGCGCGGTGTCGGGCTACCTCGCTACCAGCCAGCCTCATTATGCGGAGCTGTACGATTCCGCCAGCCAAGCGGTCCATGCCATTCTGCCGCGCACGGAAGCGCTGGTACGCGGCGACCCTGACGGCGAGGCGGCGCTGGCGGAAATTCGACGGCTCGCCACGGAGGAGCTCGGCATACTCGAGAAATTGCGCCGCCAGGGCCCGCATCACCAGGAGACCGAGCCGGACCGCGAACGCGAACGCTCCATCATGGGCGATCTACAGGCGCGCGTGGCCCTGCTTAGCGACCGCCAGGAGCGCCTGTTCACCCAGGCGCGCTACGAACGCGACCTGTCGCGCGGCCGCCTCTTCCGCACGGTAATTCTGTGCGGCATTCTCGGACCGCTGGGCGCCCTGTTCATCCATCTGCTGCTGGCGGGACGCATGGTGCGGCGGCTGGGGGCGGTAGAAGAGAATGCACGGCGACTGGCCCATGGTTTGCCGCTCCAGCCCGTGCCGCCGGGGTCTGACGAAATCGCTTCATTGAGCAATCAACTGGAGGATGCAGCCTATCTATTGCAAGCGCGGGAACGCGACCTGCGGATCAGCGAACGGCGATACCGCGAACTGTTCGACCAGGCGCCCATTCCGTTCGAAGAGACAGACCTCGACGGCCGCATCACGCGCTTCAATGCGGCCGTGTGCCGCCTTCTGAAGTGCAAACCCGAACAGATGCTTGGCCACATGGCGTGGGACTTTATGTCGCCGGAGCGGCAAGAGGAAGCGAGGGCAGCCCTGCGCCGCTGCGTGCGCGAGGGCACGCCACCCGAACCCTTCATCGCGGAGTGCGTGCTGGATGACGGCACGCACCTCACTCTGGAGATCCGGGAGAATCTGATCCGCAACGAGCATGGCGAAGTCACCGGCGTCATGCGCTCACTGCTCGACGTCACGGAGCGCAACGTCGCGGACATGGCCGCGCGCAAAGTGCAGGAGTACGCCATACAGCTGCGCATTAAGAACGAGCAGTTGGGGCGCGCGCTGGACACAGCCCGTTCCGCCACCGTCGCCAAGAGCCGGTTCCTGGCCAGCGTGTCTCACGAACTGCGCACCCCGCTTAATGGCATCATCGGTTTCAGTGAGTTGCTGCACGATGGCAGACTCGGGCCTGTCGCCGAGCAACAGGTGGACGTGCTGGAAGATATTCTGTCCAGCGCCCGGCATCTGCTGCAACTGATCAACGACATTCTCGATCTTTCCAAGGTGGAAGCCGGCCGCATGGAATTTCATCCGGAGCGGTGCGACCTTGGGGCCATCGCGGCCGAAGTCCGCGACGTGGTGCGACCGCTGGCCGACAAGAAGGGCTTGCACCTTGCACTGGAGGTGGCGCCGGCGTTGACTGCCAATCTGGACCCCGGCCGCTTCAAGCAGGTGCTCTACAATTACCTCTCGAACGCGGTGAAGTTCACATCCAGGGGCGGCAGCGTGGCGCTGCGCATCTCCGCCGAAGGAGAGAGCAACTTACGAATCGACGTGCAGGATTCCGGAATCGGCATTCCCGCCGCCGAGATTCCGCGTCTCTTTCAGGAGTTCGCGCAGTTGCCGAACAGCCGGCAGGCGGGCCAGGGAACGGGCCTCGGGCTCGCGCTCACGCGCCACATCGTGGAAGCGCAGGGAGGTTCGGTCGCGGTGGAAAGCGAGCTCGGACGCGGCAGCATTTTCTCCGCCATAATCCCTTTGGATAGCAAGCCGCCGATAGTTCCCAAAACGGAACGGAACTAACTCTTGCTGGTATACACTTGAAACTGCCATGGCGGGAGAGTGCATACTGATCGTTGACGATACCGTTGTCAACCTGAAACTCACGCGCATTCTTTTGGTCAACGAAGGCTACCAAGTGGTCACGGCGGGCAGCGCCGAGGAGGCGCTGGAACTGCTGCGGGGGCCGCTGCCGCGACTGATCCTGGCCGATATCCAACTTCCCGGAATGGACGGGCTGGAGATGACGCGCCTCATCAAAGCAGACGACCGCACACGCGGCATCGCCGTCATCGCTGTGACCGCGTTCGCGATGAAGTCGGACGAGCAGAGGGCGATTGAAGCCGGCTGCGATGGCTACGTCACCAAACCCATCGACACGCGCACCCTGGGGGCTCGAATCCGCGAGTGGCTCGCCCGCCATCCGCAGCCGGATTCCGCCGTCAGCGAGGCCGGAGCGCCCGAGATGGTTCCGGATGATGAGTTGCAGACGCTGCGCCGTCGCTTCCTGCAGGAAGGCCAGGACACGGCACGGCGGATTCTGCTGGACCTGGACGGTATGTTCGATGCCGCGGCGTCGGCGCGCGCCGTCCACCAATGGGTGGGCACCGGCGGCTTGCTGGGCTATCCCGAGCTTTCGCGGCAAGCTCGGGAAGTGGAGAATCTGTTGCGCGAGCGCCCGGTGGATGGCGCCCAGGTGCGCGAGTTACTCACCAATCTGCTGCTCGCCTTCCACTCACCGCGCGAAGCCCGCGAAACACCGATGCCGGAAGCGATTCTGAAGCCGCTGTCCGGCCGTTGCGTGGGAATGGTCGGCTTGCCGGAATCGGAGATGCAGCGGCTCAACATCGCCGTGGATCGCGCCCATGCCAGTGCCAAAGTCTTCGAATCGGAGGCGGCAGCGAGTGCGGTGGATCTCGCAGGATGTGACGTCATCGCGGCGCACCTCGCTGCCGGCGCTACGGGAGCGGCGTGGCTGGGCGCGGGATTGACGGGAACGCTGCCGCCCACGGTGTTTGTGGGGAATCGCGAGGATGTCCTGGCGCTGCCCGCGGAAGTGCTGTCTCGCTCGGCCGGTCTGCTGATCGACAGCTGGCAGCCTGACGAAGCACTCCTCCGGCTCAGCCAGGCCGTATCGCGCCTTACAATGCAAGCGCTATCACCAGCCGCCCGGCCCGCGGAACGCGTTCGGGTGGTAGTGGCCGATGACGAACCGCGCGCGCTGGAACAATTGGGTGCGGCGCTCGGAAGCTACGATATAGACGTGGTGTTGGCCAGCTCCGGGACAAAAACGCTGCAGGCAGTCCGGGAAGCGCGCCCTCACGCCGCGGTAGTGGGCGCCGGTATTCCCGACGGCAGTGCGTACGAAGTGCTGGCCGCGATGCGGGCGGATCACCCGGCGGTGCGTACCATGATGATGATCGCGCCGCATCAGGAAAGCGAAATGCATCTCGCCTTTCAATTGGGCGCCGCCGACTATGTGGTGAAGCCATTCAGCCCCGCAGAGCTGGTGGCGCGTCTCAAGCGACTGCTGGCACTATAGCATCCGCGGTTGGGATTGGGTTGCGAACGCAAAACGCGGGCGGCAGCCGGTACCAGCCGCGCCCGCGTTCCTGGGATTTCGATAACGTTTAGAAAGTGCCGGGACGGAATGCTCCATCTTCAAACACCAGTTTCGTCTTGGTGCCGCCGATGCGGATTTCCGTGACTGTGACCGCGTCGCCAGTCCCCATATAACGGACGGCCGTCGTGTCGTACTTCGAGTCTACGGTCTCCACCTTCACCGGAACCTCGACCGATTCCTTGCCATTCACAATCGTGACTTTCGAGCTCTCGACATTGAGCCGGTACTCGCCTGCCTTGAACACCTTTCCGCTCAACTTGGAGGGCTGCGTCAAGGTAACGCGGTAGGTAGCAGCGCTCGCCACGGCGAGGCCCAGAATTGCGAATGCCAGTACAAATCTCTTCAACATGGAAATATTCTCCTGAACCGGTAGGTTCACCATCTGTCTACTGGGGCTGGTCGGCCCTATTCGGAGTTTAGCACCACGTTGTCGTGGATAACAACCGGAGCGCTTGCCGCTAGTTGAAATGAATTGTAAATATGCGGGAAACCCCTTAGAACTTTGCCTGCCAGGGCGTCGATGGCGGACGACTGCCGCGCAGCGACCGCAGGGGCTGCCGCTTCTGTCGGGTCTGACCCGGTACCGGAACCGCCAGACAGCACTCCCTGAATTCAAGTCCGGCTTGTACACTGGTAATTCATGCCCTTCCGCCACTCCACCTGCAATGAGGCCTTCGAAAACTGGCCCTTTGCCGAGGCCTGCCGGGCCATCCGCAGGGCCGGGTATACCGGCATCGAAATCGCCCCCTTCACGCTGGCCGAAACTCCGGCGGAAATCACCCCTGCGCAACGCGCCGAGTATCGGAGCATGATGGCCAGCGAAGGTCTGGAATTCGTGGGGCTGCATTGGATCATGATGAGTCCGAAAGGCCTGAACGTTTCCGGGCCCGACGCTGCCCTGCGCGCCCGCAGTTGGAAGCACATTGACGACCTGATCGATCTCTGCGCCGACCTCGGCCCCAACGGCGTGCTGGTGTTCGGCTCCCCGAATCAGCGCAAAAGCAGCGGCGGACTGACTCGCGAGCAGGCTACCCGCAACTACGTCGAGGGACTGAAGACGGTGGCGTCTCACTCGGCCGATCGGGGAGTCCGCCTGCTGGTGGAAGCGCTCCCCATCAATCAGTCCGACGTCGTGCAGACGCTGGCGGAAGCGGTGTCGATTGTCGAGGAGATTGGCAGTCCGGGCATTCGCAGTATGTTCGACGTGCACAACGCCGTCGACGAGACGGAAGCGCACGATGCGTTGATCGAACGCTTCTTCCCCTACATCGAGCACGTTCACGTCAACGAACTGGACGGCAAACACTGCGGCGCAGGCGATTACGATTTCCGTCCGATCTTCGCCGCTCTGGGGCGGCTCGACTATCGGGGCTGGGTATCGCTGGAGGCGTTCGATTTTACGCCTGGCGCCGAACGCCTGGTCACGGAGAGCCTGCGTCATCTGGAAAACCAAATCTCACGAATCTAAACCATGAGCCACTACGTTGTTACCGGAGGGGCGGGCTTCATCGGGTCCGCCATTGTGCGCAAACTGCTGGACGCAGGGGCGGCGCGCGTGCTCGTCATCGACAATCTGCTGACGGGGCGGGAATCGAACCTCGCCGAGGTGCGCCCGCGCATCGAATTCGAGCACGCTGACATACGCAATTACGAGGAGATCGCGCCGCTGATTCGCGGGGCCAAGGTGGTCTTTCACGAGGCCGCGATTCCTTCCGTGCCGCGTTCCATCGATGACCCGGTGCCTTCGCACGACGTGAATGCCAATGGCACGTTCAACGTGCTGCGCGCCGCCAAAGAAGGCCAGGCGGGGCGCGTGGTGTACGCCGCATCGAGTTCGGCGTATGGCGACACGGAGGTGCTGCCCAAAGTCGAAAGCATGACGCCGCGCCCCAAATCGCCCTACGCGCTGCAGAAACTGCTGGGCGAATATTACGCCAATATCTTTTCCGGCGTCTACGGGCTGGAGACTGTCAGCCTCCGGTATTTCAATGTCTACGGTCCGCGGCAAGACCCGGGGAGCGCGTACTCCGGCGTGCTTTCGCTCTTCATGAAGGCGATTCTGGAACGGCAGGCGCCCACTATTTTCGGCGACGGGGAGCACTCGCGCGACTTCACCTTCGTAGAAGATGTGGCCACGCTCAACCTCAAGGCGGCCCGCGCTGCCAACGTTTCCGGCAACGTGTACAACGGCGGCAATGGCGGCCGCATCACGCTCAACCAGGCCTGGACGCTGCTGCAAAACCTTGAAGGGGTCACGCTGCCGGCCAACTACGGTCCGCCGCGCCGGGGCGATGTGCGCGATTCGCAGGCGGACACCGTGCTGGCCGTGCGCGACCTGGGACACGCGCCGCAATTTTCCTTCGAAGAGGGCATGAAACTGACGCTGGAATGGTATCGGAACAACCGGTAGAATTCGGGCTTGGCCTGATCGGCATCGGCAAACCCTGGGGCTTCGCGAAGCCCGAGGTGCCGTCTGAAGAGCAGGCGATGGAACTGTTGCAGCGAGCCTTCGCGCTGGGCATACGCTATTTCGACACAGCCCCTTCTTACGGCATCAGCGAACAGCGCCTCAGTGAGTTTCTCGCGGGGATGCTGCCCGCCGATCGTGCGGCACTGCGCATCGCCACAAAATTCGGCGAACACTGGAATGCGGCGGCGGCGGAACCCTACGTCGACCATTCGTACGACGCGCTGGTGCGCAGTCTCGATGGCAGCCTCGAACGGCTGGGACGCATCGATTGCCTGCAACTCCACAAGACGACGCCGGAGGTGCTGCGCAGCCGCGACTTAGAGCGCGCCTGGGAGTATGCCCGCGCTTGCGGGGTGAGCGTGCTTGGTGCGAGCGTGAGCGATTTGGAGTCGGGCGGGATCGCCATTGAGGACCCGCGGCTTACGCTGCTGCAATTCCCCTACAACCTGGCGCAAACGGGGTTCGCGGAAACGCTGGAGCGGGCGGCGGAACGCGGGATGCGCATTGCCGTCAATCGTCCGTTCGGCATGGGCCGGATTCTCTACGAGAATCGCGAGTGCACCAAGCGAGACGCCTTCGCTTACATCTTACGGAGGCGATTTCGGGGCGCGATTTTGAGCGGGACCAAATCGCCCGCGCACCTTGAAGAGAATTACGCCGCGTTTTGCGAGGCCAGCCATCCACCGAGTTCCTGAAGGTTCACGCCTGGCACGGGTGTGAGAGCTGAACGTGGGGAGGCACGAAATGTCCGCCCGGTCGAGAAGAACCTGGCGTCAGCGCGTACGAGACTTACGAGCGTGAATTCGGCATGGAGTGGAACGCTCCGTCACCGTCGCGTCTCCGCTTGGGTCCGCCCATCCCACTTCCGGGCGACCTGCCGCGCGCGACCCTGTTACCCTTAGGAATTCGATGATTTCGTTCTCAGGCATAAACAAACAATACGGCAAGCAGCTGATTTTCGTCGACGCTTCTTTCCAGCTCAATCCCAGCGAAAAGGTGGGTTTGGTCGGTCCTAACGGTGCGGGCAAGACCACCCTGTTCCGCATGATCGTCAACGAAGAGGTTGCGGACGAAGGCGATATTTCCGTTCCCAGGAAACTCACCATCGGCTACTTCCGGCAGGACGTCGAGGAGATGTCGGGCCGCTCTGTCCTCGACGAAGCGATTGCCGGCAGCGGGCGCGTGGGAGATCTACATCACGAGCTCGAAGCGCTGCAGCATGCACTGGAAGACCCCGCGCAGTTCGACAGGATGGACGCGATCCTGGAACGCTTCGGCGAGGTGCAGGAGGCTTACGAACACCTGGGAGGCTACACGCTGGAAGCACAGGCGCGCGAAGTGCTGCACGGACTGGGGTTTCAGAACGATCAGATCGATGGCGATGTCGGCGCACTTTCCGGCGGCTGGAAGATGCGCGTGGCGCTGGCGCGCGTGCTGTTGGGACGTCCGGACGTTCTCCTGATGGACGAGCCCACCAACCACCTCGATCTGGAATCCATCATCTGGCTGGAGCAGTTTCTGAGGGAGTATCCGGGCGCTCTGTTGATGACGTCGCACGACCGCGAGTTCATGAATCGCATCGTGTCGAAGATCGCGGAAATCGATGCCGGCGAGATCAACGTCTACAGCGGCAATTACGATTTTTACGAGCGCGAGCGCACCATTCGGGAGAGCAATCAGCAGGCGGCATTTGCGCGGCAGCAGGCCATGCTCGCCAAAGAGCAGCGCTTCATCGAACGCTTCAAGACGCATGCCGCGAAAGCCGCGCAGGTGCAGAGCCGCATCAAAGCGCTGGACAAGATCGAGAAGATCGAGCTGCCCAAGACGCGCCGCGTGGTGAGATTCGAATTTCGCGTGCCGCCGCGCTCCGGAGATCAGGTGGCCGTGATCGAAGACGTGCACAAGAGCTACGGCAAGCGGGTGATCTACGACGGCTTCGGCCTCACCATCCGCCGCGGCGAGCGCTGGGCGGTGATGGGGCGCAATGGCGCGGGGAAGACGACACTGCTCAAAATGATCGCCGGCACGCTGCAGCCCGATTCCGGCTCCGTGCGTCTCGGCGCCAGCTTGCAGATGGGCTACTTCGCCCAGCAATCGCTCGATATCCTCAATGCGGACATGACGATCATCGACCAGTTGCAGGAAGATTTCCCGCAGGAAGGGCTCGGCACGCTACGCACTCTGGCCGGCGCGTTTCAATTCTCGGGCGACGATATCGATAAGAAAATTCGCAGCCTGTCCGGCGGCGAGAAGTCACGGCTGGCGATGGCGCGGATGCTGTTCAATCCGCCGAATTTTCTGGTGTTGGACGAGCCCACCAATCACCTGGATCTGGCCACGAAGGAAATGCTGGTGGAGGCATTGAAGAGCTTTGAAGGCACGATGATTTTCGTGTCGCACGACCGCACGTTTCTGCGCGGGCTGGGCTCGCGGGTGCTGGAACTCGGCGGGGAAAGTGGAACGGATCGGGAGCCTGTCGTTTACCCCGGCAGCTACGTGGAATACGTGCGGAGCCTGGGACACGAAGCGCCGGGCATCTATCACTAGGCATGCGCTATCTGCTCACGCTCGCCGCTCTGTTTCTGGCCGCCTGCGCCGCTCCACCGCCGCCTCCTCCGAAGGTCGCGGTCGATCCGGTGACGGAAAGCTGGTACGCGCCCGCGATTCAGGAATTGGCGGGGCTGAATCGGGAGGCGGAAAGGCTGGCCAAGGCCGGCCAGGCGCACGACGCCGCGGAGCGCATCACCAAGGGGCAGGCGCTCGGCGGAAAGTTGCTGGCCGCGCCGAGGCCGCCGCTAGAGGCCATGGAAGCGGCGTCGGACAACGAGTCGCAGTATGCCGCCATGCTTTTGGAGAACAAAAACTATGGCTGGGCACGCCTCTCATTTCAGAAGAATGTAAGCCGGTGGAAGCACTGGCGTCCCCAGACCGGGGATACGGCGCGCCGTCTGCAAGAGGCGCAGAACGGCATCGCGGAAGTCGACCGGCGGATGGCCGCACAGTAGAACCGCAGCGCGCCGCCCCCGCACTCACCGCACCAGCAACGCCCGGTAGAGCCAGTCCCAATCGTCGGCGAAGAAGCAGCGCTCCGGCCGCAGGGCCCATCGCAGCGTCTACCACACGCAGATCAGCGCTGTCATCCGTGCGCCGCAGCGAAGCAGGCGGTGCTCGCGCGAAATCCCGCTCCATGGAAGGCCTGATTCCCCGAGGCCGCAGGGGGCCGGGCGACTCGCATGATTCGGATTGATACCGCAGAAAAGATTGCACTTCGCCCCTATCCCGTACCCACATGGGGAACGGTTACTAACTCGATACTATCGTTTGGCAAATTGACCATTACCAACCTACGACTCTAGAATCTAGCTTCGGTAGAGTATTGCCGTACTCTGCCTGAGGAACAGCTATCGGCCAGGAGGCCATCGATGGAGTTCGAGCTAGGGCAGACCTACTCCGGATACAAGATTCTCGATGTGGTGCGGCGTTCCCGTTCCGCCGTGCAGTATCGCGTGCAGAACACGCTGGCCCAACGTGTGGAAAGTCTGAGCACGCTCACGGGCGCAGCGGTAGAAGACCCCGACGCCGCGGAACGTTTTCTCCGCGAAGTACGAATCCGCGCGCGCCTGTCGCACCCGCACATACTGACTTTCTATACGGCGGTGCCGATCGAAGGACGTATGGCGATGACCACGGAATTGCCGGATTCGCAGTCGCTGGCCGACCGTCTGCTAGTGGGTCCGCTGCCCTGGCGCGAAGCGCTGGAGATTACCCGGCAGTTGCTGGATGCGTTCGAATGCCTGCACCGGCAGTCATTCGTTCATCTGGACGTGACTCCGGAGAATATTTTGTTCGGCGAGGGCTTCTGCAAGCTGGCTGATTTCTCGCACGCCCGGCCGATCGATCCGGTTCAGCAGGCGGAATCCGGCAACGTCACGGGAAATCCGCGATACATTTCGCCAGAGCAGGTGAAGGGTGAGGGCAATCTGGATGCGCGCAGCGACCTCTATTCGCTCGGGGTTGTGTTATACGAGATGCTGTGCGGATGCCCGCCATTCGGGTCGCGGAGTCAGTTTGAGCTGATGATGGCGCACGTGCATAAGATGCCGGCGGCGCCGAGTTCGGTGAATCCCCGAGTGCCGACGGAATTGGACGCGCTGGTATTGAGGGCGCTGGCGAAGGAACGGGCCGAGCGCTTCCAGAGTGCCGGCGATTTTTGTGACGCAATTGCGGCGTATGTACGTGGAGCGGTGGCTGAGGGGGCGGTTGAGGTGATCGCCGAACTCGCCCTGGGGGAAGCGGCGGTGGAGGTTGCGGCTGCGGCGACCGCCGGGGCTGCCGTGGAGGCGTCGGCGGATATTGCGGCCGTGCAGCTCGCCGCGCCCACAGTACTCGAAGCGGTGGCGGACGTCGAAGCAGAAGCTGCTGCTGTCGCCACGCCTGAACCTGCCGAAGCGGCGGTAGAAGCCGCAAGCGAAGGCATCGTACCGGAAGCCAAGATCACTGCACCCGTGGTGCTCGAACCCGTGGCGGACGTCGAAGCAGAGACCGCTACTGTCGCCACGCCTGAACCGGCCGAAGCGGCGGTGGAAGTCGCGGCCGACGTTATTGCCGGACCGGAAGCCGATATCGCCGCGGCCGGCTTGCTCGCAGCCGTGGCGGACGTCGAAGCAGAGACCGCTACTGTCGCCTTACCAGACCCGGCGCAAAACGTGGCGGAAGCCTCGACCGAAGCAGAGGACCTCGCGCCCGTATTGCTCGAAGTCGCGGCCGACGTTATTGCCGGACCGGAAGCCGATATCGCCGGGGCCGGCTTGCTCGCAGCCGTGGCGGACGTCGAAGCAGAGACCGCTACTGTCGCC
>JBDTMZ010000088.1:0-49157 GCA_039934035.1 Candidatus Solibacter sp.
GATTCAGAACGACTTATCTGCCGCCAACCCCTTCAACTGCGAAAGACAGGTTAGGGCGGGGGAAAAGGCAGTGGCCGCCGATAAACGCGGAGGAACGCCGATAAGAACTGGCTCGTGTTCGTCGGCGTTAACGCTACGCGAGAGCGGAGTATTTCTGAATGCGGAGCACCCGCAGCCCGCTCGGGCGCACCGGTCCCTTTAGCTGATGACGCGATTGGCGATGAAGGCGCCCACGTACGCCAGCACTCCCATGTAGGTGAACTGCAGGATGGGCCACTTCCAACCGCCAGTCTCGCGGCGGACCACGGCCACAGTCGACATGCATTGCATCGCGAAGGCGAAGAAGATGAGCAGCGCCACCGCGCCGCCCGGCGTCAGGTCCTGGCGCAACGCGTTCTGCAGCGCGAGGCCTTCGGAGTCCGGATCCATGCCGTAGATCATGCCGAGCGTGCTGATGATGGTCTCGCGCGCGGCCAGCGAAGTGATCAGGCCGATGCCGATCTTCCAATTGAAACCAAGCGGTTTGATGACGGGCTCGATGGTGCGGCCAATGGTGCCGGCGAGGCTCTGATCGATTGGCTCTTTGCCGCCGGTGTAGGGCACATGCGCCATCACCCAGAGAACCACGGTGACGAGCAGGATGATGGTGCCGGCGCGGCGCAGGAATATCTTGGCGCGATCGAACAAGAGCAGCGCCAGGGACCGCAACGTCGGCCATCGATAGCTCGGCATTTCGAGCAGGAACGGCGCCTGCGCGCTCTTCAGGATGCTGGATTTCAGCAAACGGGCGGTGACCACGGCGGCGACGAAGCCCAGCGCGTAGAGGCCGAGCAGAGCCGCCACCTGGGCGGTGATGATCGAGCCGATGAAATTGCGTTCCGGGATAAACGCCGCGATTAGCAGCGCATACACCGGGAGGCGCGCTGAACAGGTCATGAAGGGCGCAATCAGGATGGTGGCGATGCGGTCGCGCTTGTTCTCGATGGTGCGGGTGGCCAGGATGGCGGGGACGGCGCAGCCATAAGCGGAGAGCAGCGGGATGAAGCTCTTGCCCTGCAAACCGACGCGCGCCATCGTACGATCCGCAATCAGCGCGGCGCGGGCGAGATAGCCGGAATCTTCCAGAATGCCGATAAAGAGGAACAGCAGCAGCACCTGGGGCAGAAATACCAGTACGCTGCCGACGCCCTTCCACACTCCATCCATCAGGAGCGAGGTGAGTAGCGACGGAGGCAGCACGGAGGTCATCCTTGTACCACTCCACGTGATGGCTGCCTGCGCGGCGTTCGACAGCGGCAGGGCGGCCATGAAAATGGTACGGATGACGCCGATGACCACCAGAAGGAAAAGCAGCGGTCCGCCGACCGGGTGAAGAAAAACGGCATCGAGGCGGCGCGTCCATTTCGGCGCGATGGGCGGACGATAGCCCGCCTTGTTGCCGATGCCGCCGGCCCACTCGCGGCACTTGGGAACGTCGTGCAGCACCGGCAGCAGCGTGGGCGTAGGTTTGGCCATGGCGCCCGCCAAAAAATCGAAGACGTCCTCGATGCCTTCACCGGAGCGGGCGCTGACCAGGTTGACGGGGGCGCCAAGCTCGTGCGACAGTTTGCGCAGATCGAGTTTGCCTTCGCGGCTGCGCAGGTCGTCCGCCATATTGAGGATGATCAACGTGGGCAGGCCGAGGGCGAGGATGGGCGCGGCCAGCATCAGGTGGCGGGCGAGGTTGGTGGAATCGAGCACCAGCAGGATGGCTTCCGGCCTGACGGTGCCGCGATGTTTGCCGTGCAGCACATCGTAGGCAACCTGCTCATCTTCGGAGCGTGGATTCAGGCTGTAGATGCCGGGGAGGTCGATGATTTCGACGGAGCGGCCGTCGGCGAGTTCTGCGATGCCGGTGTGTTGTTCGACGGTGACGCCGGGGAAATTCGCGACCTTCTGGCGAAGTCCGGTGAGGCGATTGAAAAGTGTGGTTTTGCCGGAGTTAGGCGGACCTACGAGTGCGACGGCGCGAACCGCCGCGGGGCGTGCGATTTGGGCGACCGCGGCACTGCCGCAGCCATGGCAATCGCTGCACTCACTCATGGGAATCCGCGCGGCGGCGGGTGCCTTTGGCCTTGACAGGCGATTCGGGACGAACTTTGAGGCGGCGCGCAGTGTCGCGGCGGAGGGCGATCTCGGAGCCATCCACCAGGAAGACGCGCGGATCGCCGCCGGGGGCGCTAAAACCGGCGGTAATCAGGGTGCCCGGGACGAAGCCCAATTCCATCAGGCGGCGCGCATCTTCGCTCGGCAAATCGATGGAATCGAGGATCGCGGCATCGCCTTTGCGCAACTCGGTAAGAGACGCGGACGGCGCATCCAGCAGAGCGTTGTTGCTACTCAGTTGCAACATGGTTTCAGTATGCGACGGTCTTAAATCCTTGTCAATAGGGCGGAAGTGCTTGTTCTTCTTTTTTCTCACCCTAGGTTCCCGGCGAGGCTCCAAGTAGGCCAAAATAAAGGATAACAGAATGAAGAAGCGGTTTGTGATACGGCCTGTCCGGCAGCGCGACCTGGACCGGATCGAAGAAATTGAAGCGGCAAGTTTCGGGGCCGATGCGTACGATCGCAAGTTGTTTGCAGAATACACCCGCATTTGCGGGGGGCTGTTTCTGGTCGCGGAGCGGGGACGCCGGGTGGTGGGGTATTCGATTACCGCGCTGCGCCAGGCGAAGGCGCCTCTGCGCGCGGAATTGGTGTCGGTGGCGGTAGATCCGGCGTACCTGGGGAAGGGGGCGGCGGCGGGGCTGATGGACAGTACGCTTCGCCGGTTGCGGCGGCGCTCGGTGCAGCGATTGGGGCTGATGGTGAAATTGACGAACGCGCGGGCGCTGGGGTTTTACGCCAAGTACGGCTTCCGGCGCACACGGCGAGTTCCGGGCTATTACGAGGATGGCGCGGACGGGCTCTTGCTGGTCAAAACTTTGAGCGAGGATTGACGAAACGCGGGGGCCCTGGCAGCGCGTCCAAGTGGTTGAGGAATCAAGCCATGTCCGTCGATCGAGGGACCGGGATTTCGCGCCGCCAGGTGTTCCAAATGGCCGCCGCCGGGGTGGCAGTTTGGCCCACCGGTCTGCATGCCACGGGCGGGGAATTCTGGAATAAGAAGGTGCCGGCGGACTGGAGCCACGACGAAATCGACCGGCTGATCACGAAATCGCCGTGGGCGAAGCCGGTGAAGGCGCAATATGCCGCCGGGTGGCCTCCAACTCCCACCGATTATCCCGGGACTCCCGGGACCGGGACGGGAACCGGTAGCAGCGGACGGTATCCTACCGGGGGCAGCTATCCGGGAGGCGGTTACCCCGGCGGCGGTAGCTCGGGTGGGACGGGCCGTTCAGGGGGCGGGATCGGCATTCCTGGGATCGGAGGGCTGAGCATTCCGGGGCTGGGCGGCCGGTCGCGCGGCAATGGCGGCGCGGCGTCCCCGTATGAAGGCACGGTGCGGTGGGACAGCGCTCGCCCGGTGCTGGACGCGATGAGGACGCCGCTTTCGGAGGAACTCGAGGGCCGGTACGTCATTCGGGTGAGCGGGATTCCGCTGTTGGGCGGGCGTTCCACCAGTTCCAGCGGGGAAGAGGACGGGACGGTGTGGCGCAAGAAGGAGTTGGAGGATCTGGAGGAACTCAAGGCGCTCACCAGCTTGCAGGTGAAGGGGCGTGAGTTGGTGCAGGCGGGTGTCGCGGCGCGCCAGATCGGCATCGGCAACAGCTTTCTGTTCGGATTTTCCAGGGAGTTGCTAACCATTGGGGCGCAGGACGCGGAGGTCCTGTTCCACACCCAACTCGGACGCTTGCTGGTGAAGGCCAGCTTCGTGCCGAAAGAGATGCTGTACCACGGCGAATTGGCGGTATAGGCGGGAGGGCGCGCGGATGGGATAGCAACTGCTTCGGATTTGCGCCCGCACTCAGAGACGTTTTCTGACGCTGCCTGGCGGTAGATAAATCAGGTCGATGGTACCGACGCGTTCGTATACCGGTAGGTTCGAGTACCAGAGCTTGAGATTGGGGTAGCGATAGTTGAGTCCGTACTGGGCTGCGTGGTCGAGTGTGGGGCTGATGGCAGTCCAACCCTCGGAGGGTTCGATGGGGTGAATGGGCGTGACTTTGGGAAGTCCGGGATACGCTTCGAGGAAGGCCGAGGCGCCGGCATAGATGGCTCCGAAATTCACTTGCGTCGCGCCCAACTGCTTGAGCCGCGCGGCGAGCCGCTTGGTATCCTGGCCCCAATCGAAATCGGAGTCGCAGAGGATGCGGTCGGGGGGGCCCTGAACGAGTTCGTTGAAGTAGGGAATGTAATCCGGATGATGGATCGCGCCGGTGGCGGCGAGCCATACCATAAGGATGCCGGCGGCGGCACCGGCCCATAGCTTGCGATTGGCGGCGCGTGCGAGGTGCACGATGCCGATCGCTGCCATCACGGAAAACGCCAGATAGACCGGCAACACATGGCGGACCCCAATGTTGATCCTGCCCGCCATGGCGGGCAAGAGAACGCCGACAATGAAGGCAAGTGGCATCAGGTAGGCGATGCGCCTGTGATTCTGCCAGCAGACGGCGACGCCGACGGCGAGCAGCAGGAGCAAAGCGAGCGGCGTTTTGACCGCGAGCGCAACGGGGAAGTAATACCACCAGCCGAAGCGGCGCGCCTCGCCCAGGAGCCAGGCGGGGTGGCCTTCGGTATTGTGCAGCATCGCCACGCGGATGCCGTCGAAATACCCCCACGCGGGCAGGCTCACATTCCAGAAGGGTACTTTCCCGAAAGAGAAAAAATAGGCTGCCCAGATGGTGAAGAGGCACACGCCGGCGGCGAGCGCGAAGCTCGCGGTGCGGGCTTTCGCCAGGCGGACCAACTCCGCCATTCCGGGACGCCGTGCCGCCAGGTAATAGGCCAGCGCGATCGCGACAGCCATGGGGAAGAAGCCGAGACTGGTGAATTTGGAGAGCATAGCGAGCGCCAGGCAAAATCCGAAGATGGCGCCGCGCAGCAGGGTGGGCTCTTCGACCCAGATCAGCATAGCAAGGAAGGCCGCGGCGAGCGTTGACGCGAGTCCCATATCCGTGGTGGCCAGACCCGCGTGCGCCAGGACGGTGGGAATCAGCGTGTAGCAGAGTGCCGCCAGCACGCCGGTGGCGGCCCCAAAATATCGGCGGCCCCACACATACACCACGAGACATCCCAAAACGAAGAACGGCAGATTGCCGAGGCGCATCAGCATGACCGTCTGTTCCGGATGATTCTGATACGTAAGCAGTGCCCAGCCTTCCTGTGTGAAGCGGGGCTTATTTTGCGGACGCGTGCCGCTGAGGTACGGCAGCAAGGCAATCATGGCGCGGGTGAGCGGAGGATGTTGCGTCTCGTAGTAATAGACGTGCTTAGCCAGGTATTGCAGGCCGCAAGCCACGTGCGCGGGTTCGTCTTCGGTGGTGGAGAACACGTGATAGGTGGAAACAATGCGCGCCACGCCGAGCAGCAGAATCAAGAGCAAAAACCAGTGGGCGTGCTTGACCAGCGCCGGTTCGATGCGCGTCTCCCACATGCCGGGCGCGAGCGCCCCGGACACGGGTTTGGAAACGGGTTGTGGGCTGCCGCGGTCCGCGGCGGATTTCTTTTTGGACAGGCCAATACTCCGGTGAGTGCACGGGCTGGTTAGGGCTAAATTTCATTGTATGACAGTGCCTGTGCGGGGCGGCTCTCTGGCAGCATGCGGTCTAGGTCTGCGTGCTGGTGCACAGTTGCGCACCACGATTGCCGCCGGCAGCGGATTTCGTCCGCACGGCCACCGCCTGATTACTTCTTGGGCTTCTTGACGGGTGGCGGGCCCACGCGCTGGACGATCACGCTTTGCAGTTTGACCGGGTCCACCGGTTTATCGCCGCGGGCGGGAGCCCGATTGATGGCGTTGACCACTTCCTGGCCTTCGATGACGGTGCCAAAAATGGCGTATTTGCCGTTCCACGTGCGCATGGGGCCTACGGTGATGAAGAACTGGCAGGCTCCCGAATCCGGCTCGCCGGTATTGGCCATGGCGAGTTTGCCCGAGGAATCAAAGGTCAGGCCGGGGAGGAATTCGTCGCGAATGCGAAAGCCGCAATTGAAGCGGCCGGTGCCGGTGGGGTCGCCGGCCTGAATCATCTCGTCGCGGACCACGCGGTGGAACGTGATGTTGTCGTAGAAATTGCGCTTTACCAACTGGCCGGTTTCCGGGCTGCGCGTGGCGGTGGCGCCGATCGCGAGAGAGACGAAATTGGACACGGTATTGGGCGTCTCCTTCTCGAAGAGACGCGCGGTAAATTCCCCGAACGAGGTGCGGAAGATGGCATAAAGTCCGTCGGGCCGGTTCTGCGCGGAGGCGCAGCAGGCCGCGAGCAGGAAGAGAACGAGTTTCACACAGCTATTCTACCGGCATGCACCGGCCGGGGTGCGTGCCGGGCGGGTGCGTGCCGGGCGTTGACGTCGCGGCCATTGCTGGCGGGTGCGTGCCGGGCGTTGACGTCGCGGCCATTGCTGGCGGGTGCGTGCCGGGCGTTGACTTGCAGAACACTCCTTTGATAGAGTACTGCGCAATGTGCGCTGCGCATTATGCAACGTTGCAGGGAGGGGGGAGGCATGCCGAAGCGGACACTTGCTATTGCGATTGTGGGGATCGCCGCGAGCGTATTGCAGGCGGCGGACTTCCCCTCCCATACAATCAGCAACGGCCAGATCAAGGCCAAAATCTATCTTCCGGATGCGCAGTCCGGCTTCTACCGGTCGACCCGTTTCGACTGGTCGGGCGTGGTCGGGAGCCTCGAATACAAAGGCCACAACTACTACGGGCAGTGGTTCACGAAGATCACGGACGTGTTCGATTTCGGCTACGAAGGGGACGATGTAATTTCCGCCGCTTTCACGGCGATGGTGGGTCCCGGCGAAGAGTACGGCGTGATTGGTTATAACGATGTGAAGGCGGGTGGCACCTTCCTGAAGCCCGGGGTGGGAATGCTGCGCAGAGTGGACGATACCCCGTACAGCCACTCCAAGCCATACGAAATCGTGGATGGCGGCAAGTGGAGCGTGAAGAAGAGCGGCGATGCGGTGGAATTCACGCAGACGCTCAACGACGCCGCGAGTGGCTACGGCTATGTTTACACGAAGGTGGTGCGGCTGACCAAGGGGAAGCCGCAAATGACGATCGGGCATACGCTCAGGAATACCGGCACGAAGGCGATTCAAACCAACGTGTACAACCATAACTTCCTGGTGCTGGACAAGCAGGCGCCGGGGCCGGATTTCGAGATCAGTTTCCCGTTCCAGTTGCAGGCCCGGCAGCAGCCCAACAAAGAGCTGGGCGAAATCCGCGGGAACCGGATTGCGTACGTGAAGACGCTGGAGAAACAGGACCGCTTGAGCACCAGCGTGACCGGCTTCAGCGATAGTGCCAAGGATTACGACATTCGAGTTGAGAACAAGAAGGCCGGGGCGGGAGTGCATATCACCGGCGACCGGCCGCTGACCCGCATCGGTTACTGGTCCATCAAGACCGTGCTGGCGGTGGAGCCGTATCACGATGTGGTGGTGGAGCCGGGAAAAGAAACGGCCTGGACTTACACCTATGACTACTACACAACGGGCGACGGCGGAAAAGCCCTTTAGGATTTGACAGTCCGCGTTCAGTTTATATAGACTCCCTTGAGATTTACAGCCGCGAGGTCCGTATGAGCATCGTCCATCGAATCACCAGAGTTTCCTTGCCACTGCTGCTGTTGTCCGCGCCGTCCCTGTTCGCACAGGCGCGCCTGTCGGAGAGCACCGGTGTCAACCTGTTCAAGACCCACTGCACCGCCTGCCATGGCATCACTCCGGCGGAGCACGCACCCACCGAGGCGACCATCAAGCAGATGCCGCCAGAGCGCATTTACTCGGCGATCACCGAAGGTTCGATGAAGACCAATGCGGCGGCGCTGAGCGATGCGGAGAAGCGGTTGCTGTCCGAGTACATGGGCGGGCGGAAACTCGACAAAGAAGACGCCGGCGATATGAAGAACATGCCCAATCCCTGTTCGACGCACCCGGCGGTGAAAGACATGAACGCGCCGATGTGGAACGGCTGGGGCGATCTCTCGAACACCCGGTTCCAGGGCGCGAAGAACGCGGGGCTGACGGCCGGCAAGGTGACGCGGCTGAAGCTCAAATGGGCCTTCGGATTCCCCGGCGCGACGGCGCTGTACGGACAGACCGTGTTTGACGGACGGGTCTACGTCAGCACCAACGCGGGATATGTATATTCGCTGGATGCCGACTCGGGTTGCATTCACTGGTCGTATCATTCTCCGGCGGTGGTGCGCAGCAACATCACGATCGGGCCCTTGAAAGAAGGTTCAAACCGGATCGCGGCGTTTTTCGGCGACATACGGGGCAACGCGATTGCGCTGGACGCGTCCACCGGGGAACTGATCTGGAAGGTATTAACGGACGGTCATCCGCTGGCGCGCGTGACGGGGAATCCGCGGTATTACCAGAATCGCTTGTATGTGCCGCTGGCGTCGCTGGAAGAGGATGAATCGCGTAGTCCGGCGCACATCTGCTGTACGTTCCGGGGGGCGATTGTGGCGCTCGATTCGGAGACCGGCAAGCAGGTCTGGAAGTCTTACACGATTCCGCAGGAGCCGAAGGTCATCAAGCGCAATTCGGCGGGCGTGGACTACATGGGGCCATCGGGCTCGGGCGTGTGGACCACGCCGATTGTCGACACCAAGCGGCGCGCGCTGTATTTTGGCACGGGCAATTCGTTTTCGGAACCCGCGACGACCTCGGACGCGATCATGGCGATGAGTCTGGACACCGGCAAGATTCTGTGGTGGCAGCAGGCAATGAAGGACGACATATGGCACGGCGGATGCCAGCAGACAGTGCCGGGACGTCCGGCAGGCGGCCGTGCGGGCGGCGGTGCGCCGGGCGCGCCTGGTGCTCCGGGTGCCGCGGGACGTGGACCGGGCGGTGGTGCTCCGGGCGCTGGTGGCGGGCGCGGCAATCAACCTCCGTATCCGCCGGAGAACTGCGTGACAAAGACGGGTCCCGACTGGGACTATGCGGCCTCGCCGAATCTGGCGACGATGCCGGACGGCAAGACGGTGATTATCGCTTCGCCGAAGCAGGCGGTGGTGCGGGCGCTCGATCCGGATAAGAATGGCGCGACGATCTGGGAGCAGGACATCGCGCGCGGAATCGGCGGCGGCGGGGGTGAGACGGTGTTCGGCGGCGCGATAGACCAGAACACGATCTACTTCGGTTTGCACCTGGGCAACGGGCTGGTCGCGATGGATCTGGCAACCGGTGTGGAGAAGTGGTTCCGGCCGTTGAAGAACCCCGAAAACATGGCGACGCATCGCGGCGTGGTGGCCGCGGTCAGCGTGATTCCCGGCGTGTTCTTCGCCGGCGGAATGGATGGCATCATGCGCGCCGTGTCTCCCGTGGACGGCAGCACGATTTGGGAATTCGATACGGCGCAGGAGTTCAAGACGGTGAACGGAGTACAGGCCAAAGGCGGCTCGATTGGCGCCGGCGGTCCGAGTGTTGCCAACGGCATGGTATTTGTAGGTTCGGGTTACGTCGGGTTCCAAAACGGCGTGCCGGGCAACGTGATGCTTGCGTTCGCGCCGCAGTGGTAACGGGAGCGGAATGGATTATCAACTAAACGGGAAGCTGGCCTATGTAACGGCGGGCGCAAACGGGATTGGGGCGTCGATTGCGAATCTCCTTACCGCGGAGGGGGCTCGCGTGATCGTTGCGGATTGCGACGGGAAGACGCTCCTGGAAAATGGAAACGGATGGCACGGTACGTTCACCGCGGATCTTTCCTCCCCACAGGGTGTGGATGACGCAGTGGAGTTCGTGCTGGAAAAGTTCGGCCGGGCGCCGGACATCCTGATCAACAATCTGGGCGTGGCGGATCCGGTACCGTTCGAACAGCTCACGGACGAAGGCTGGATGCGGTCGATGAACGTGAATCTGTTGGGACTGGTGCGTACCTGTCGCAGTCTGCTGCCGAAGATGGCAGGGAACGGCGGCGGCGCGGTGGTCAATATCGGTTCCGATCTGGGCAAGCAGCCGGAGCCCGAAGTGATCGATTACGGACTATTCAAGATCGGCGTGCTGCACCTGACGAAGTCGCTGGCGAAGGCGTACGCGCCGAAGGTCCGGGTGAATGCGGTCTCGCCGGGTCCGGTGTGGACGGGGCTGTTTTCCAGGCCCGGTGGAATTGCCGATCAGATCGGCGCGCAGTTCGGCTTGGACCGCGAGGGCGCGGTGAAGAAATTTCTGGAAGACCGCTACATGCCGCTCGGCTTCGGCGAACCGGCGGACGTCGCCAACGCGGCCGTATTCCTGGCATCGCCCCTGGCGAAGTTCATCACGGGCGCCAATCTCGATCTGGGCGGCACACTCAGGGGACTCATCTAACACATGGACTATTCGAGCTTCGGCTTACAGGACAAGGTCGCGATCGTGACCGGAGCGTCCCAGGGAATAGGGCGCGCCATCGCAGTGGGACTGGCCCAGGCGGGAACGCACATCGTGCTGGCGAAGTACCCCAGCGGCAGGGAAACCGAGATCCAAGGGGTCCAGTCTGAAATCGAAGCCCTGGGGCGCAGGGCGCTGATTACGCGCACGGATGTGTCGAAGGTGGCGGACGTGAACGCCATGGTCGAGCAGGCAAAAGAAGCCTTCGGGCGGGTGGACATTCTGGTGAATAACGCCGGGTGGACAGGCAACTCGATGGCGATCGACGTCACCGAAGAGGAATACGATGCCACCATGGCGGCGTCGTTGAAGAGCGTGTTCTTTGCATGCCAGGCGGCGGCGCGCGTGATGATTCCGCAGGGCGGCGGAAAGATCATCAACATCGGTTCGAATTTCGGAGTGATCGCCTTCAAGAGCCGGTCTGTGTACGCGGCAGCCAAGGCGGGCGTGCACCATCTTTCGCGCGCGCTCTCGCTGGAATGGGCGAGGCAGGGCGTTACGGTCAACGTGGTGGCGCCGTGTATCACGGAGACGGAGTCGCGAAAAGTGATCCTCGAGCGGCCCGGATACAAAGAGTGGGCCACCCAGCAGATGCTGCCGATCGGGCGCTGGAATCAGCCGGAGGATCTGGTGGGCGCCGTGCTGTTCCTGTCGAGTTCGCTTTCGGATATGGTGGTGGGACACACCCTGATGGTGGACGGCGGCTGGACGATTCAGTAGCCGGCCGTGCGCGTTCTTGACTTCGAGTGGTCCCGTTGATAATATTCTGTCCCAGCGCAACAGGCGTTGCGCCATATGCAATCACAGGAAGTGAGGGGTAATTTATGAGAACGCTGGCGCTTTGCGGCATACTGACCGCGTTCGCGATTGGCAGTCTATCGGCGCAACCGGGGGCACAACCGGCGTCGCCCGATCAGAAGACGATTCTGTTCGTCGCCGGGCCAAAGGACCATGGCGCCGTCGACCGGCACGAATACCAGAAAGACCTGCTGGTGCTGAAATACTGCATCGATAATATGGGTCTGAAGAACGTCCGGACGCGGCTCTATAACGGCAAGGCGCCGGATGTGCGGTTCCTCAAGACCGCGTCGGCGATTGTGTTGGAAGGCAGCGGCGACCGCACTCCGGAAGAGACGCATCCCTTGCTGCCGCAGGACGCGGTGACCGATCACAAGAGCTACGACCCTTATACGACGGACCGCCTGAAACAGATCGACGAAATGATGAAGGCCGGACTGGGCATCGTGTCGATCCACTATTCGACGTGGATCAACAACGAACTGGGCGGCAAATATTGGCTCGACTGGTTGGGCGGCGTGGCGCCCTGGGGCCAGGACAGTGCCAAGGTGCTGGTGGCGAAGTGGTCGGCGGCGCCCGTCAAATCGGACCATCCGATTCTGCGCGGGGTCACGCCGTGGGCATACGATCAGGAAGAGTTTTTCTTTAAGGAAACCATGCCCACCGATCCGCGCCGCACACCGCTGCTGCAGGTGACGCGGCCGGCGGGCGGCGACGTCGAAACCGTATCGTGGGCGGTGGAGCGCCCGGGCGGCGGCCGCGGATTTGTTTTCACGGGTTCGGATTTTCATAAGAACATGGAGATCGAGCAGCACCGCCGCATCCTCGTGAATGGGGTTTTGTGGGCGGCGAAGCTCGAAGTACCGCAGGGCGGGGCATCGTGCAGCCCACCCGCGGAATTGCTGAAGTAGGCACGAAGAGGAAAAGCGAAAAAATGAAATTACCCCAATACGCTATCGGCATGTTTCTCGGCGTTATTCTAGCGGTGCATCTTTCGATGAACGGAAAGGTGGGTGCCGTTCTCAACAACCCGCGCGTGGGCAACGCGCTGTTCTGGTGCATCGGCGCTCTCGGCGCGCTGGTGATCGGCGCAACGGGTTGGCAGAGCGGCGCGCTCGACGGTTTGAAAAGCGTGAGTCCCGTGCTGTTGACCGCGGGGGCGATCGGCGCTTGTTTAGTGTTCGCGATTGCCTGGCTGATCCCTCAGGTAGGCGCCGGCCCGATGATGCTCACGCTGATCGCCGGCCAGATTATCGGCGGCATGGTGATGTCGCACTTCGGATGGCTGGGATCGCCGGTGCAGCCTGTGTCATTGACGAACATGCTGGGCGCGCTGGTGATGGTAGGCGGCGTATTGCTGGCCACTTACCGGTAGGGGCGTTCAGAGATCGAGTAATTCCCGGAAGGCCATCTTTCCCAGTGGAAAGGTGGCCTTCAGGGTAAGTGGTCCGTTCACAGATTCGAACAGGACATCGCCGTCGCCGGTGGCTAACTCCGCGGCACGGGGAAAGAACGCGAGCAGGAGCAGTGCGTCGCCGGCGGGCAGGACGATGATCTGACCGGCCTGGATTGGCGGCTTCCCCTCGCGCTTGAGAAACGTGGTCTCCCGGATGTTGCCGCCCAGTTGCGCGAGAGCGGCATCGCCGGCCTCGGAGTGTTCGGGCGCGTCGCCCTCGGCACGCGGTGGTTTTGGATAACCGCTCACGCTGACGATGTAGAAACTCTTGCGGAGCGCGTCGAATTTCTCCCCGAGTCCGGTGAGATACAGGAGTTTCGAAGCACAAGAGAACAGGTAGGGCTCCATGCCGCCCGCGGAACAGGCTTCCCTCACAGGAGTCGCGCTGTCCCAGCGCACCAGAATCGCGGGCAGGCGGGACGGTGAGTCGTGCACGGAAACGGTGGCTGGCTTTGCCCAGGGTGAGGCGGTCACCATCTGCTTGATTTCGGCGGCGGACCAGTCGCCGGGCGCGCGCGTGTTCCAAAAATCGCTGGCGGCGCACAGGGACAACACAATCGCCGGCCCCAGTGCGAAAATGCTTGTCAACCGCATGAAAGTCTTCCCTAATATACACGAGGGGTTGGTGCGATGAGAATTGCGCTGGTGTTGGCGGGCGGCGTTACGTTTGCTCTTTTGGCGCAGAATGCGCGCATTGAAAACCTGGCGCCTTTTACCGAGACTCCGATGATGGTGGCGGACCGCATGCTGGCGATGGCCGAATTGAGGCCGGGCGAGAAGATGTTCGATCTCGGCTCTGGCGATGGACGCATTGTGATTCTGGCGGCGCGCCAGTACAAAGCGGATGCGACGGGCGTGGAATTCGACCCTGCGCTGGTCAAACAGAGCCTGGAACTGATCAAGCAGGCGGGCATTTCCACGCTGGCAAGAATCATCGAAGGAGATCTGCTGAAGCAGGATTACTCAGCGGCCGACTTACTGACTATCTACCTGTTGCCCATTGCCAACCAACGCCTCATTCCGATCTTCGAGAAACAACTGAAACGCGGCGCCCGTGTGGTGTCGCACAATACGCCCTTGGTTCCCTGGACCCCGGAAAAGGTGGAGACGATTACGGACGACGGGCAGGGGCGAAGCCACAAACTCTACCTGTACCGGCGCTAAGAACCCCGGACTTACTTGAGGACGGCACTAAGGTTCCTGGTGTCAACGCTAACTAGAAAGTTCCCAAATTTCTGCTTGACTTCGCCAAGCGTGCCTGATATATTTTTGCCCAAAGTTGCAATGGCCATTGCATATTATGCAACAGCCTTGCGTAGGGGACTTCCAAGTAGAGGGGGACACTTTCACATGCGGCACGATAAGCGCATACGCTTCGCGTATTCAGTCCGCGGCGCACTTCTGGCGACCGCCCTGTTTCTCACGCTGCATCCAACTGCCTTGGCGCAGAGCGATCGCGGCACCATCACCGGTACCGTGCTGGACGCGAGTGGCGCCAGCGTGCCGGCAGCAGTGACCATCATCAATGCCGCGACCGGAGTGGAATACTCGACGGTGGCAACCAGTACCGGCAACTATTCGGCTCCCTCGCTACCGGCGGGCCGATACAACCTGAAGGCTTCGGCTCCAGGGTTCAGCCAGTACGTGCAGGAAGGCATCACGGTGCAGGTATCGCAGTCTGCGCGTGTCGATATCGTGCTGCAGATCGGCGGGGTGACGGACAGGGTCACGGTGACCGCGGACGCGGTGTTGCTGAAGACGGAGGGCGCCGACCAGAGCCAGACGGTATCCGGCGATCAGATCAACCGGTTGCCGCTGACCACCGGCGGCAACGGCTTGTACGGTACACGCAATCCGCTGGCTGCGCTGGACCTGGCGCCGGGCGCGAACAATACCACCGGCACCAACTTCGTGTTCCGCGTGAATGGTGTCACCAACAATGCAAAATTCCTGCTCGACGGGCAGGACATTTCGCTGCTGGGCATGGCGTCGTCGCATCTTTCCGAGTCGCATCCTTCGACCGAGGCGGTGCAGGAAGTCACGCTGTTGAGCAGTAACTTCGCCGCTGAGTTCGGACAGGTGCAAGGCGGACTGGTGAGTTTCACGACGCGCTCTGGCACCAACCGTCTCCACGGCGGCGGCTACGATTACCTGATGAACGAGGCGCTCAACGCGGGCCGTCCGTTCACAAGCGATGGCAATGGCCACCTGATCCGCCCGCGGCAGCGCAATAACAACTACGGGTTCACAGTGGGCGGTCCCGTGTGGCTTCCCAAGCTCTACAACGGCAAGAACCGCACGTTCTTCTTCTTCGCGATCGATCAGTTTCTGCAACGTGCGACCGTGACCGGCGCCGCACTCACGGTGCCCACGGACGCGTACCGCACGGGCGATTTCAGCGCCGCGCTGACCGGCCGGCTGTTGGGCACCGACCCACTGGGCCGCGCGATCATGGAAAACACGATCTACGACCCGCGCAGCAACAAGCCGGCGCCGAATGGAAGCATCGTACGCGACCCGTTCCCGGACAACAAGATTCCGGCGAACCTGATCAGCCCGGTAGCGCAGAAGATCCAGGCGCTGATTCCGCGCGCCTCGCTGCCTGGTGTGGTGCAGAACCTCGCGCTGAACGATAAGACGTACACCCTGACCACTCTGCCCAGTTTTAAGATCGATCACCAGGTGAACGAGAAGTTGAAGATCAATTTCTACTTCGGCGACTGGATCAACTACACGGCGAAGAGCACCGGCGACGGTCTGCCGGAGCCGATTTCCAACGCGCGCGAATTCCGCACCCACACTCCGTCATTCCGCCTGAATGCGGACTACACGGTGACGCCGCGCATTCTGATTCACGCGGGCGTCGGTGAAATTCGCTACTGGCATATCGATTCGGGTCCGGAAGCGACGCGCACCTATGACGCGGTGGGCAAACTGGGTCTGATCGGCGGGCTGGGCAACCCCACGGGGTTCCCCTCGATCGGCGGCCTGAGTTCGCCGCAGGGGGGCATCGCCTCCACGATGGGATGGACGGTCGCGACGCTGCCCCGCCTGGACGATCACCCCACCGCGGTGCTGAACGGTTCGATGGTGAGAGGCAATCACACGTATAAGGCGGGCGGCGAATGGTGGCGCGATTTCGACGGTTCGAAAAGCGGAGTAACGGCGGGCTCGTATACGTTTTCGGGCGCGCAGACCGGTCTGCCCTATCTGCAAACGACGTCGATCGGCGGCGGTTCGGTCGGCTTCCCGTACGCCAGTTTCCTGCTCGGCAACGCCAACGCCTCGAGCATTCGCAACCGTTCGGAAACGCTGCGGCGGAAGACGGGCGTCGGCGTGTATATTCAGGACACCTGGAAAGTAACGCGGCGGCTGACACTGGATTACGGCATCCGTTACGACCGGCAGGATGCCTCGCGCGAGCAGCACGATCGCTCGGCGTCGCTTGACCGCTATGCTCCCAATGCAGCGGCCGGCGGGCTGCCCGGCGCCACGATGTATGAAGGCTACGGTCCGAAGAAGTGCAACTGCCTCTTTGGTTCGACCTTTAACAAGGGTTTCGCGCCGCGGGTAGGTGTGGCTTTCCAGATCAATTCGAAGACTGTGCTCCGCGCGGGATGGGGTTTTGTGTACGGCCGCACGACGGCGACTAACACCGGCGGCTCCACCATAGGCAGCGGTTTCAATACGCTCAACTTCACCACCAATACCTACGGCGATCCGGCTGTGACCTTCGCTACCGGCATGGTCTACGATCCATCGCTGTTGTATGTGGCCAGCTACGATCCGGCAATCCAGCCGCAACCCGGCACCATCACCAGCGCCCCGAACTGGGTGGACGACACGTCCGGCCGTCCCGGCAGAATCAATCAGTGGAACGTCTCCCTGCAACGTGAGGTGCTGAAAGACCTGACCATCGAAGCGGCCTACGTCGGCAGCCGCGGATCGCACATCAGCGGTGGACTGACGCAGTTCAACGCACTGACGATCGAAGCCCTAAAGGCGAAGGGCTTCGATATCACGAATGCGGCGGACCGCACGGTCCTCAACAGCCCGTGGAATTCAACGGCAGCCCAGGCACGAGGTATCAAGGCTCCCTACGCGGGATACCCAACGGGACTCACCGTAGCGCAAACCCTGCGGCCGTATCCGCAATTCGGCAATCTGGGCGCCACCGGTCAGCAGCGCGCCAACAGCTGGTATGACGCCTTGCAGTCGAAGTTGACGCAGCGCTTTTCGCATGGCTTGACGGGGTCGGCATCGTTCACCTGGCAGAAGGAGTTGGAACTGGGGAACGGGCCTACGAACGACTCGTTCAACATTCGGAACAACAAGAATATTTCGGGATCGTCACAGCCGTTCGCCCTGGCGATCGGCCTGTCGTACGAGACGCCGGCGGTGACGTCGCACAAAGTAGTCCGTGCCGTGGTTCGGGGATGGACAATCGGCAGCTTCTTCCGTTTCTCCAGCGGGCTGCCCATTCCGACACCTTCCGCCAATAACAACCTGAGCAACTACCTCTTCCAGAGCACGCGGCAGAATCGTGTGGCTGGGGTGCCGTTGTTCCTCAAGGGCCTCGATTGCCATTGCATCGATCCGAACAAGGATTTCGTTCTGAACAAGGATGCGTGGGCCGATCCGGCGCAGGGGACATGGGGCGTGGGCGCGGCGTACTATAACGATTACCGCTTCCAGCGCCATCCGCGCGAACAGATCGGCATCGGCCGCCTGTTTTCGATCCGCGAAGCCATGTCGCTCGAAGTGCGCATGGAACTCTTCAACGTGTTCAATCGCGCGCAGATGGCGGACCCGACGGCGACGAATCCGCAGGGCGCTCAGCAGAGGAACAGCCTGGGAGTTCCGACGGCGGGCTTCGGCTTTATCAACTCGCAATCGCCGGGCAACGCTTCGGTGATTGACAATCCTACGAATCTCGGAGGCAATCCGCGGCAGGGCCAGTTGCTGGTGCGATTCCGATTCTAAGGGCAGCTTAAGCAACGCAAGGGCCCCGGTTTGTCCGGGGCTCTTGCTGCGTCAGGGCGCCTTCTATTACGGAGTCCGGCATTCCGCTGCGCCCATGCCCGCCGCGCGACGGGACTTGGTGCTAGCGATCATCGCCAATTCGTGGACCTTGAGATGAGGACCTCAATCGGATGGGGGAGAATGAGGAGATCAGGCGGGATTTACCGTGTCATCGGGCGAGCGCGCATGACAGGCTCGCCGGAATGGCGGCGAGCAGCGAGCGCGTGTAAGGATGGCGCGGTGCAGCGAAGAGAGCCGCGGTAGGACCTGTTTCCACGATGCCGCCGTCGCGCAGAATGGCAAGCCGGTCACATACGGTTGGCTGCCGATGCGCAGGGCCGGATTGAGGGCCGACGAAGCGCCCTGGAAGACGACTCCGATATCCTTGCCGCGAAGGCTCCGCATGCGGGCTTCGGAGCACGCCAGCAGGTTCTCGCCCCGAAAGAGGACCTCACCGCCCACCCGGGCCGCGGCGTCGAGCAGACGGGGGATGGCCATGCCGAGCGTGCTCTTGCCAGAGCCGCTTTGCCCGACGAGCCCGACGATCTCGCCCTCGTCGATCGCGAGTTCCAGGTCCGTCAGGACGCCGGGTTTTCCGGGATAACCGGCGCTGAGCTTAATTCGCAGCAGAGGCTGGGGCATGAGCGGATCCTGGCGAAGGGGCGAAGCTGACACGGTCGATGTTCCAGAACAGATGCGGACGAACGGCCGCGGGCTGAAGATCGCGCAGACCGCTGCTGTAGGCCACCAGCGCGTGCGGATGGACAAGGTAGATAACCGGCGCCTGATCTTGAAGCAGTTGTTGCACCTGGGCGAACAAGCGCATTCGCGTACGCTCGTCGGGAGCAGCGGACTGTGTGGTCATCAGCCGGTCGAGCTCCGCCTCCCAAGCGGTGGCGGGCGATTTTTGCGAGGGATTCCAGGGATGGTTGGCGCTCGAACTGAGCCAGATATTCATCTGTCCGTTGGGGTCTTCGTCTACGTTCAACATACCCAGGAGGCAGGTGCGCTGAATCAGGGAGAGCGCGCCGTCGCGGGTCCCTTCGCGCTCAAGGAATACAAGGCCGGCGCGTTCGTCCTCCTGGAGCGCAATCCGCATTATTGGAAGAAGGATGCCAAGGGCCGCCAGCTACCTTACCTCGATTCGGTACGCTTCCTGATTCAGTCCAATCGCGAAATGGAGAGCGTTCGCCTGCGCCGCGACATGGTGTGGGGGACGAACGTCGTGGCGGGAACCAGCATCGTGTGGGGCGATTCGATCGTGTGGGGCGACAGTATTGTCGCCGGGTTCAGCATCGTCTGGGGTGATTCGATCGTGTGGGGCGATTCCGCGCCGAAATCGGAGGCGGACACACTTCTGCTGAAAGGTGAGAAGTAGGCGGTCTGGCGGAGATGTCAAGTCACATGAAACCAATTCCAATCCCTCCCTGCGCCTGGCGCGGGATGAACGCGAGCGGTGGACCCTGTTTCCTGATTGGGGTCCCGTCTCCCGGCTGTATCGAAGACGCGGCAGGCTGGTTCCTTGAAATGGATCCCGGCTTTCTGGGAAGTATCTCCCCTCCGGCTGGACTTGAGGCATCCACTGTCTGGGGGAGTTAGTAGGAACGGCAGAAGGTTGGCGAAGTAATTTTGCTGGCCTCGGCGATTAGTAGGGGCGGTCATGATGGCGCACGCTGCGGCGTGCGCCATTTGCCTGTTCAGCCAAATGGACATACGGCGGTGGGTTCCACTTTGCTGGCCTGGACCGGTGTGGGCAAACGCCCATCTCCGCATGCAAGCATTCCGGCGGAATCCCTGCCGGAGTGATAAGATTCGGCACAGGAGGGGTGAGCATGGACCAAGCACGTCGAGAGTTCCTGGGAGGAATGCTGGCGGCCGCGGCGGCTGGAGTACTCGAAGGGCAGACGAAATCGGGTGATATGATCTACCGCACTCTCGGAAAGACCGGCGAGCGCGTGTCGGCGATCGGCTTGGGCGGGGCGCATATCGGACGTCCGCGCGAAGAGGCGGACGGTGTCAAGATCATTCGTACCGCCATCGATCGCGGCATCACTTTCCTGGACAACTGCTGGGATTACTCAGGAGGAAAGTGCGAGACCTGGATGGGCCAGGCGTTGCGCGACGGATACCGCAAAAAAGTGTTTCTGATGACGAAGTTCGATGGGCGGACCAAGGCGTCGGCCGCCAGGCAGATTGACGAATCGCTGCAGAGACTGCAGACGGACGTGATTGACCTGATGCAGTATCACGAGAACATTCGCATGGAGGATCCTGACCGGTTCTTCGCATCCGACGGGCCGCTGGAAGCGCTTCTGGCAGCGAAGAAGGCCGGCAAGATCCGCTACATCGGATTCACCGGGCACAAGGATCCGGTCGTGCACTTGCGGATGCTGGAACTGGCGGCGCAGAACAAGTTTCACTTCGATAGCGCACAAATGCCGCTCAATATTCTGGATGCGAGCTTCCGCAGTTTTGGCCAGCAGGTGGTTCCCAAACTGGTGGCGCTGGGGACGGGGGTATTGGGGATGAAGCCGCTGGCATCGGGCGCGATTCCGCAGAATCAGATTGCCAGTGCGATCGAGTGCCTGCACTTCGCACTGAGCCTGCCCACCTCCGTGGTCATTAACGGGTGCGACAGCCTGGAGCGGTTGGATCAGGCCTTCGAGGCGGCGCGCACATTCAAGCAGCTCACGGAGCCGCAGATTTCCACGCTGGTTTCGAGGACTCGCGAGGCGGCGCTATCCGGCAAGTTCGAACTGTTCAAGACGTCCACGCGATTCGACGGCACGGCGCAGCATCCGGAGTGGATGGCGTAGGCGCCGCCAGGCGCGCTACTGCACGGGCGCGCCCACGGTTGCGGCGCCGGTTCCGCTGCAGCCGGTGGGTCCGTAGCGGAGAAACTTCTGGATACGCTTGCCGGTGTCGACCTCGGCGGTATAGATGTTGCCCTGAGTGTCCACGCTGACCTGGTGCAGCCAGTGAAAATCTCCCGCCATACGGCCGCTGTGACCGAGCCGTCCGAGTTCCTGGAGATTGCCGCGATTCAGTATGTAAATCGTCATATTGGCGTTGTCGCCCACATAGAGGCAGCTCTGCGCTTTGTCGGTTGAAAAGCTCATGGAAACGGCCGTGCCGATGACGCTGGTGTGATTGCTGACGAACTGCTCCGCGACGAAACCGCACTTGCCAGGCTCCCCGGCGGGGTTGCTGCACGGCTGTCCGAGCTTGGGATCGGTCTTGTCGAATACCTGCAGGCAATCGTTGCCGCGATCGCACACATAGATCTTGCCGTCATTGGCAATCTTCACGCAATGCACGGGATTGCGAAAGAAGGCGGGCTTGCGATTGCCTTTCGTGGAATCCTCAATCCAGGTTCCCGCCGCGCGCGCACTCGCGTCGTCGACGGGATTGTTTCCGTAGGCGCCGAAGTGCCCGAGATACTTACCGCTGGCGGCGTCCACGATAAGCACGCGGCGGTTGCCATAGCCATCGGCAATGTACAGGCGGTTGGTGGCGGGGTCGACGGCCATGTCGGCTGCCAGATACAACAGCGGGGTTTCCTTCACGCCGCCGCTGGTGTTATTGCTGGCGGGACCCTTAGGCGTCCCGCCGATCCTCATCTTGAAGTTGCCGCTCCGATCGAACTTTAAGATGAAGCCATCGCCGCCATCCTTATTGGTGGTCCACGGAATAGGTTGCGTGGCGGCGGCGCCGTTGCCCGAGAGGTACACGTTGTCGTTGTGATCGACGTAGATGCCGTGCTCGCTGTTGGGCCAGATACAGCCTACTTCGGCCTTGCATTTTCCGCCGAGGAAACCGGGATCGGCGGGACCGCCCCAGGCCTGCAGCAGCTTGCCGGCAGCGTCGAACTCCATGACGGATGGCGCGGTATGACAGCAATCGTTGACGGCGCCGTGCACGCGGGCTTGTCCCAGGCCGTTGAGGGGCTGGCCTCTCTCGTCGGCGACTCCGGGCAGGGGGCCGTCGAGCCCCGCCTCTTCATTGGTGAGCGTGCGCGGGCGGTTGTAGATCCAGACGTGATCGTGCGCGTCGACGTACAGTCCGCCGATCTGGCCCAGAATCCAATGGTTCGGAAGAGGCTGGGGCCAGGCGGGGTCGACGACGAAATTCGGAGTCTTGCCGGTGGCGGACGTGTTGTACACGCCGGACTGCTTCACCAGTCGGTCCAGCACGCCGCTATTCTTGAGCGCTTTGATGTCGGAATCGGCGGCTGCCAAGAGGCCGGCGAAGGCCAGGATCATTGGCGGCAGCGCGGCGGTCATCGTTCGTTGGAGCATTCCCAAGGGTACCTTTCACGCCGCAGTATGGTGCACCAGGTTGCTCGGACACAAGGCGGCGAGGGCAGTATATAACACTCGCGGGCTCCAGATCGAGGGCAGAGGGGGACGCCGGTGGCCTGTGAATTGTCTGCCTGAAAAAGCGATGTGTGTGAGAGTTTTATGGTGGGCTGGTGCAGACGCGAACGGCAGACCTCTACCGTGTCGCGCGTATTCTGTGAAGCTCGTCTTGCGTCAGGCTAGATGATCCGCGCAGCCCTGACGATAAAACGATCAGGGGCGGAACCGACGAAGAAGAACGGATAGCAGGTTACCAGGGTCAGGATCTCATCTCCGCTGGAATCCAGAACGGAAACGTCGCCTGGCTCAACCACTTTCGTGGAAACCACCCGATAGCGGTACTCAGCCTCCACCGTAGTGAGCGTGATGACGTCATTCATGCGTATATTTCGCAGGGGCCGAAAGAACGTGTCGCGGTGAGCGGCAATGCCGACATTGCCAGGAACGCCGGGCATTCCGGTGCTGGCAATGTGGCCCGCCGCGCGCCGGAGGGCAAGCGTCGTGGTCCCCTCCACCACCATCGCCGAAAGGCCTATGCGAGGGACTTCAATGCGACCGATCAGGGCATCCGCTACCGGCGGAGCCGATTCACGCAAGACTACGGGCGGTCCGACACTCACAACGCGATTGAACTCGCGGAGTTCACTCCGCTGAAACGCCCACGAGTCCAGCATCACGAATGCACAGTACCCCAGCAACAGGAGCCCCACGCTCAACAGCAATCGCCGGCTCCACTTCAGAATTCCGTTGACCGCCGCCACCCGGACCAGCGGTCTCACCGTCCACCACCCGCGTATCCGGATCGGGTTCGCACACTCAGCTTCGCCTTCCCCGCGCCTCGGGCCCGTACTTTGATGGAGTGATACGCGCCGGCCCTCGTCGCCGCGCTCGACAGATATCCGAGCGTGTATTGCGTGCGAATGTCCTTGGCGATGCTCTCGCAGACCGAAACGACATCACTCCACTCGTTAGGTACGAAAGCCTCACCTCCGGTTGCCAGCGCCAATTGCCTGAGCACCGAGGGATTCTTGTCGGGATCGTCGGGGTCGAAGATGCCGATGGTATACACCTGGATGTTGGATTGGTGCGCGGCCTGCAAAACGTCGGCAAGAGTATGAGTGCTGGCGTTGTCCCCGCCATCGCTAATCACGATCAAGACCTTCTTGTCACGACTGCCTCCCGCCACCCATTCGCGCGCCTTCCACACCGCGTCGTAGAGCGCGGTCTTGCCCGTGGCCGGTGTGTCTGAGATGGCTCTGGCTAGTTCTTCGGGGCGGCTGGTAAATGCGATGGCGGGCGGCAGGCCGCGGGTTACGTTCTCGTTGAAATTGACGACGAACATCTGGTCGTCCGGGCTGCTGGACTGGATGAACGTGCGTGCTGCCGCGGTCACACTGACCATTTTCGGGCGCATGCTGCCGCTGTGATCGATCACCAGTCCAACCGTAACCGGAATGTCTTCGTGGCGAAATAGTTTGAGGGTTTGCTGGACGCCGTCCTCAAAAATCTCGAAATCCTGTTGGCCCAGATCGGATGCCACCCGGCCTTTCTGGTCCCGCACCGTCGCGTTCAACACCACCAGGTCCACGTTGACGGAGAGTTGGTAAGTTGGAGGGTCCTGCGCACCGGTACCCCCCACAAGCGGAACCACGAACAGGAAAAGGAGCAGGCGCTGCGCAGCGTTCTTCATGATGCCTTCATGATGCCTGGATCTCATGATACTCTGGCTGCCACATCGCATCCTGCACTTGTTGCACGATATCATCGATCGGCGCGCGTGACAGGCGCTCCGACACCGCCGCCTCGGCCACCGCCGCGGCCACCGTCATCGACACGCTACTCAGATCATCGATGTGAGGCAGCAACGACGCCCCGGGATGGCGCACCGTCACCAGGCTCGATACCGCTCCGGCCGCCGCCTCAAACATAGAGTCGCTGATCCTGCTGGCGCGCGACACGATCGCGCCAAGACCCAGGCCCGGATAAAGCATCGCGTTGTTCAATTGGGCGATCACATAGGTCAGGCCCCGGTAGGTGACGGGGGCAAACGGGCTGCCGGTGGCGATCAGCGCCCGCGCGCCCGTCCACGCAATCAGGTCCACCGGGTTCGCCTCTGCCCTCACGCGTGGAGTGGAGAGCACGAAGATGATCGGCCGGGCCGTGTGCTCCGCCATCTCCCTGATGATGGCCTCCGTGAACCCCCCCGAGCACGAGGAAGCGCCGATCAACATGGTCGGCTTCACCTGGCGCACTACCTCGCCCAATCCAATTCTCCCCGCCGGCATGTCCCGCTTCCAGCCATTGCTCTCGGCGGCGGGCCGGGCGTATGCCACCTGATGCTCGCCAAGTTGGCTCGCCATGTGTTTGGTGAGCAAGCCCTGCCGGTCCACAAACCAGAACTGCCGGGCTGCCTCCTGCATGGAGAGCCCCTCACGCACCATGGCATCGCAGATCTGATCGGCGATGCCAACGCCCGCGGTTCCCGCGCCTAAAATGACGACGCGCTGGTGGCGAAGCGGGATTCCGCAGATCCGGACCGCGGAAATCGCCGCCGCCAGCGTGATTGCTCCAGTACCCTGCATGTCGTCATTAAACGTGCATGTCTTTCCGCGGTACTTCTCAAGGATACGGCGCCCGTTGCCGGGAGCGAAGTTCTCCCAATGGAGCAGTGCGTTTGGAAACAGCCTGGTCACGGTATTCACGTACAGGTCAAGGAACGCTTCGTAGCGCTCCCCGCGGATTCGGGGGTGCCGGTTTCCGATGTAGGTGGGATCGTCCAGGAGATTCCGACAGTCGGTGCCGACGTCGAGCATCACGGGAATTGCGCGGTTCGGATCGATCCCGCCGGCTGCCGTATAGACCGCGAGTTTGCCGATCGACCTTTCAATACCGCTCATTCCTCCATCGCCGATACCCAGAACCTGCTCGCCGTCAGTAGTCAGGATCAGGTCGATATCGCCTGCGCCCGCGCGCAGGTTGGCCAAGGCTTCTTCCATGGCGTCGGCGTGGTCGATCGAAAGGTACACGCCTCGCAACGGACCGCATTCATGGTGATTGCGCTGCGCCGCCAGGCTCAGCGTGACATCATCGAGCACGGGAATCATTTCCCGCAAGTGTTCCGAGAACAGGCGGTAAAACAGCACTTCGTTGCGTGCGTGCAAAGTAGTCAGGTATGTGTTCTTGGTCAGTGTATCCGGCAGGCGGTCATACTGGATGTAGGCGAGTCTGACCTGGGTGCCGAGCGTGCTGATTTCCGGTGGGAGGAGGCCCGTCAGCCCCAACGCTTTTCGCTCTTTGGCGGTGAAGGCCGTTCCCTTGTTCAGGATTGGCGAATTAAGAACCGCCGCCCCGCGAGACTGGGTTTGGTACAAGCGACCCTCTATTTGGCGGCGCTTCGTCACGTGGGCGAGAATTGGTATCACTCTCTGTCGCATGGCTGTATCGATCCTTAAACGGGCCTTCGCGCGGCGCGCCGGTAAAGGCGAGCCGCGCGAGAAATCACAAACGGATTACTGCAGGCGTTTGGCCGCCGTACGGAGTGCGAAGGAGCCGAAGAGGGCCAGCATTCCGAACATCGCGATCATTGGCAGCGGACTGGCGGTGCCGGGAAGCGTCTTCGCGGGCCTGGCTGCTGCGGACATGACCGGCGGCGGAGTCACGGCAAGCGCGAGTTGCATTGCTTCTCCCGTGGGCCTGATGGCCATAATCGGCGCGCGTTTTAGGTCCAGGACCACCGCGGCGTCGGCGGACTTGATGGGGTCCGCGACTTCGACCGGAATCTCGCTCTCAGTGTACAGGACCGGGACGTTCGTGCTCTTGGCCAGTTCCATCGCCTTCGCCTTGGGATAAACGAATTCTTCGCCCCAATTGCGGCCGGGATAGAACCAGGCGCGCAACGCTTCAGGCTCGCCGGCGGCGCGTTCGCGGAAGGTGATCACCGTCTTGTCGGTGGCCTTGAGACGGTAGTTCGGGATGGCGAGAATGGTTGCGTAGACGGTGGTCTCGTCTTTGTTGAAGATCTGCACGATGTGGCGGTCACTCTGCGAATCCAGGATCTTGAAGACGTAGGTCCCGGCGGGCAGCACACCCCAACCCTTCAGGTGGACTCCCGGAATCTCCACCGGTCCACTGAAAGTCACGACGGTCTTGCGATTCCAATCGTCTGCTTGGGCCACCGGTGCGTAGATGGTTCCCAGAAGCGCTATGCCGACTACGGTAGTTGCTGTTGCGAGTAGTTTCATTGATAAATCTCCTTGAATTTTCAAAAACCTTGGTGAGTTGCTGCTCGCTGAGCCCGAATCGACCCGGCGCAAATCTCACTCGCCCGTCATAAGGGCACTCCGTTGCCCATCCGCGATCAAATCCTAAACAGAGGCAAAATATTGGGCTTATTGTGGGTTTTGGAACCATTTGCGAGGAAAGAGGACAGCCGCACGGGTGACGGCGTGGGGTCATGCGACCGCATGTGGTCAAGTCAACGGTTTAGCGGCGGGAAGCGGAAGCCGAATCAGTATCGAGCTGGTAGTTCGAGAAGACTATTTCCAGCTCGGTGGGGCCGAGCAGGAAGCTCGAGGTGACCGAATGGACGTGACCGGGCAGCCACAAGCCATTCACTTCCACGAAGTCCTCGCGAAGGCGGGGCGCCCCTAGCAACAGGGAAATGCTGGCCGCGAACTGGCCGTCGATCCGCACCGTGCCAAAGCTCTCCGCATCGACCCAGACCTTGCCCACAATCAGATAACGGTTCTTGGTCCTCGGCGTAAGCGCGAGAACGTAGCAGTTCCGGCCGTCAACGACCTCCGTCCCGAGCAGACGCGCGCGATAATTCGCCGCAGTGATCTGGTGCCGGGCATGTTCCGGGGGCACACTGGCGCGAGCCTCCGATTCGAGCACGGTATTGATGATGCCGATCAATCTGTCCGATCCGGATTGCGACAGGACCAGGAACTTCTCACCGTCGGGATGGCGGTATTTCATTGCTACACCGACCGCGGCTTGCTTGCCGAAGCGCGCATTCTTGAGGGTGTATTGCCGCGAACCCGAATACTGTATCAACAGATCGTGGCGGCTGCCATTCTCGCTTTCCATCCGGCTCAAAATCTGCTCGCCGGACGACTCCAGTTCCGCCGGGAGGCCGTGCATCAGGACCAGAAAAATCGCCACGACCAAGCGGCCTTTCATTTAATGGGCCTCACCGGCGGGCATGTTTAGTTCGAGTCCTTTTGACGTGTCGCCTGAACGCCGCTCACCAACGCAATCCCAGTCGGCACAATGCATCGGGCGAAAATCCAATGTGGGGAGCGTGCATCAGTGCCACCTCCGTATGCAAGTCCGCCAATCACAAGTAAAGAGCCGATGACGTATAGTCCGAATGTGATTTTCTTTCTTTCGATTACTGCTTGCAGCCTGTTGGACTGCTGTTTGGCGTCCGGAGGCTGCGTGTGGCGAGGCGGCGCATCAGAGGTGTGCTATTGCTCTCTGAGCGCCTCCGTTGGCTCAATCCGCAAGCTACGGCGCGCGGGGCCGGGCGCCGCCAGAAAGCCCACCATGAGCATGGCGAGCAAGTGTTTAGTTCGAGTCTTTTTGACGGGTCGCCTGAACGCCGCTCACCAACGCAATCCCGGTCAGCACAATGCCTCCGGCGACAATCCAATGCGTGGGCACGTGCATGAGTACGGCGCCGTATGCAAGTCCGCAGATCACAATCAAATACCCGATGACGTAAATTCCGAATGACATAATGTGTTCCTTTCGATTATTGCGTGCAGCCTGCTGGACTACTTATCGGATACATGCGCCACCACTTCCCGATCAGCCGCTCTCAGGCGATCCAACTGGTCCTTCAACCGGGTCCAGTCGCCGGCGTCTTTTTTGGTCGCGATAGGAAGGCCGAGATCCTCATAGAAACCCAGAATGTTGGTGCGCAGGTCCGGTGGCAGTACGGCGTAACGGCCGTCGAGCATGTGCATGAGTTTGGCGTAGGCCGCATCGGTCAGGATGTAGCTGCCAGCCTTGGTGGGTTCCCCAACGTCAAAATTGTCGTTCGGCAATTTGAGCCGCCCGCTATTCACAGCCGCCAGCAGTTCGCTGTAGCGGTCAACAGAGGCGTTGAAGCCTGCCATGTAGAGCTTCTCCGTCTCCGGAGTGAGAGCCTGATAGGCAAGTGCGTTGAAGGGTCCGGCCCGGGGCACGATGCGAAATAACGTGGCCAGCAGCCTCGACCAGAAACCCGGCCGCTGGTACGTCGAACCCCAGTTCTTTTCGTAGCTGGAGCGAGAGAGGTTATAGAGGAACTTCTTGCGGGTAATGCCGGGAACTTCCCTGCGGAGTTCATCCTTTTTGATTTGCCACGCCACTTTGGTCAAGGCAGGAAGGACGGTACCAACAGCTCGCCGGTAGGATCCGATCGCCAGATCCACACTCAGGAAAACGGCCTCGAGCTTCATACCGTATGTGTCCAGAAAACCCTGTTCCAGCACACGTTTCGACACCTGAAAGCCGACAAAATCCTTGTAGCCTTCCGACGCATAGCGCCCCCTGGAGGCCTGAAACACATCAAAGGCAAACTCGGTCCTGCTGTGCGAGATGTGGTCGTCCGCATACGTGATGGAGTTACCGAACTTGAGGCGGAGCTTCGGGTAGAGCAGCGGGACCGAGACATTCGTCGCAATACGATGGCCGCTGTTATCGGTTGCGAAATGCGCCAGGGCACCCAAGGCAAATGCGTACTCGTTCAAATCCAGGGACTCGCGAATCATGTTGGCGATGAAGTCGCCGCTCCGCACATAATGGGTCAAATCGCTGTAGAATGCACTGCCAAAGGGGTAATAGCCCAGATCCTGAATGATGCTCCCGCCATAGGCGTACCCATGGGCCTCTCGCAGTTCGTCCGCCGTGCACGCGGGAAATCTCTTCACCAGCAGCGGCTTGATTCCACTGTCCCAGGTGGAGTCGATGATGGCTTCGTGCGTCAGCACCGAATAGGCAGAGGCGCTTTGACATGAAAACAGAAACCATAGACCGAGAGCAGAGACCCAAAGGCGCAATTTATGTGGGCAGCTCATTTCTTGCGGAACACCTTTCGCTGGATGTCCGGCCAGAATTCGCGCTCCAAAATGCCGGGGAAGGGAAGCGCCCCCGCGAGCGCGAGGGCCAGTGGCATCCTCACAGCGTCCTCAGCGGTTGCGACTTCCACGCGGCGTAGACCCCGGCCAAAGCACCGATGCAGGTGAAACTCAGTAAGAGAAAGATTTTGATAATCAGCGTCAAAGGGCTGAACACGATGGCGACGGGCACGAAGCCGGCAGCCCAGAGATACTCCCGCATGTAGGCGGCCCGTTGGACCACCACCAGGGCGCCGGCGCAGACGAGGAGGTTCAAGACAATGTCGTAATTCCCGGCGAAGCGCGCAAACAGGGAACCGGTGAGTAGCACGGGGAGCGAAATCCACTTAACGGCTGTCCTCGACATTTCGTACACCCTTCCTTCTTAAGCGAGGAGGCCCACCGGGTACGGTGGGCCTCCTCGCATCGCTCTTCTACAACTGGCTTGGCGCGCTTTCGTGTTTTGTCACTTGCTGCGCCCGGGACCACTTTTCCGCCTGCTCTTCCGCTTCGCCTTTGGCGATCCCGTACCGTTCCTGGATTTTCCCGACCAGTTGATCCTTTTGCCCGGTCAGGGTTGCCAGATCATCATGGGTCAACTTGCCCCATTGCTCTTGGGCAGACCCGGTAAGCTGTTTCCACTTGCCTTCAATTTGATCCCAGTTCATGGCATTCTCCTTTACTGACCAGCCATGCTCGCCGCAGGCTGTACCAAGCCGCCGATGATGTCGCCCGACACAACCAGTTCCACGCGTCGATTCTGTTGGCGGCCGGTGGCGGTATCGTTGGTGGCTACCGGCAGGGTCTCGCCGAAACCTTTCGCCGTCACGGAAGCTGCCGGAATTCCGGAGCTCGTCAAGTAGTCGCGGACCGAAGTGGCGCGATGTTCCGAGAGCTGTTGGTTAGAAGCGTCGCTGCCCGTGCTATCGGTGAAGCCTTCCACTTGCATTTGCAGGCCGGGATGTCCCGCGAGAATTCCGGCAACCCGCGCCAGTTTCTCACGTGCTCCGGCGCGAAGCGTGTATTTGCCGGTATCGAACAGAACGTCGGACATGTTCACGATCAGGCCGCGAGCCGTATCGCGCGTCTGCAGGATCGTGTTGAATTGCAGCAGGAGCTGTGCCCGCAACTTCGTCTTCTCGGTTTCGGCCTGGGCCTTGTCGCCTGCGGCGCGGTCGGAAGCAGCTTTGGCGGCAAGCCGCTGCGCTTCGTTCTCGCCCTTCAGGCGATCCGTCTCGGCCTGTGCCGCCGTCGCCTGCGCCTCATTCTGACGCTTCAGCTGATCCGCCGCCGCTTGCGCGGCCGTTGCCTGCGCCTCATTCTGTCGCTTCAGGCGATCTGTCTCTGCTAGCGCAGCCGTTGCCTGCGCCTCATTCTGACGCTTCAGGCGGTCTGCCTCTGCTTGCGCGGCCGTTGCCTGCGCCTCACTCTCACGCTTCAGGCGATCCGTCTCGCTGCGGGCGCTGGCGAGACGCGCTTCATTCTGGAGCTTCGCGCGGTCTGCCTCTGCCTGTGCGGTAGCGGCTTGGGCCTGGTGTTCACGTGCGACGCGCTCCGCATCCATCTGGGCCGCTGCCTGCGACCTCGCAGCCTGTTCCGCGACGAGTTTGGTCTGGCGCTCCGCGTCGGCGCGTGCGCTATCGGAGCGCGCTTGCCGTTCCACGCCCGACTGGCGTTCATTGGCCAGAATCTCTGCCTCGATCTTCTTCACCGTGATGATGCGAGCGTCTTCGGCCATCTGCACAGCTTCCCGTGCGACCGTCCCGATCGGCTTGCTGCCGGACTTGCCTTTAAGGTAGCCCTCGGCATTGATCAGTCCGTTCATGGCCTTCTGGTAGGTGTCGGCCGCGTAGCGCTCCGCGCCAGTCCAGCGGGCGATTTGTACAGCGTTGCGCGCCTCGTAGAGTTCCAGCGGTACTTTGGGATCCAGGACGCGCGGCTTCAGTTCGGCGGGATTCACATTCAGCGTGTACTGGCCCCGCTGCAGCAGCTCAAACTTGGCGTCGAGCTCTTCGATTGTGCCCGTGGTCTCGCGCTTGACGAAGTTCTCCATCACCACAACGTCGCTCGGCTGAGTCACCGCGAAGTAAGGCTCTGCCGTGACGATCAGTCCGAAAGACTGAAGTTCCGTCGTGCCGTCGAGCTTGCTCTTGCCGCCATTCAGCAGCACTTCACCGACATTGGTGGCGCGGCCTTCAGGTGTGATCGCCCACATTACATAGGTGAGGTATTCAGGGCCGAACTGGGTCGCCGGTTGCAGCTTCTGCATGTCGGCGTTGATCTTGATGACGCCTTGCTTGCTCTCGACCTTGGCTTCGCCCGTGGCGCCCGGCATCAACGCCGTGCCGCGGAAGCCGATCTCGGTGGATCCGCTGCGGTGGTTATAGTTGATCGCCTTCATGCTCCGTGCCACCACGGTCACGCGATAGATCGGCACCGAACCCGCGGCTGTTATGTTCCCGGTTGATTGTTGAGTGGGGTTCGGCGCCTGTGTGGACTGCGCCGATAGAATCCCCACTGCGAGCAGAAATGCACTAATCTTCTTCATATTGTGATCCGAATCTTCCTGTCTTGCTTAATGGCTTTCGCTAGAGGCGGCCTTGCGCTCACTTGCCGAGTACTTATTGAGCAGGCTGAGGAGGCGCGCCGCGGACTTGGGCGCCGCCATCCCCGAGGTGACGATCTCCCGGTTCTCAAGTTTTCGGCCGTAGAGTTTGAAGTTGTCGTCCTGATCCTGGCGTAGCGTCGCGCCTTCCAGAGCGAGGCCGGCAAACAGGCCCTGCGAACGCGACCAGGAAAGAATCTCCGCGTGCATCTGCGCATCGGTTTGGGCGGTGGCCGTGCGGCCGACCGGGCCTGCCGCAACGGAACCCTCCGCACCCAAGGTGAACTTGCTGGAGAGCAGTTTATCCGCGCCGCGTTCGTTCATGACCAACATGATGAGGTCCGTCTGCGAACCGCCAATCTGGAAACCGACGCTGCCGCCTTCGATGCGGATCGTCGCCGGAGCCGACCAGCCCGCCCCGCGCTTATTGCGGCAGGACAGGTAGCCCTTGCCGTACTTGCCGCCGAATACAAACGCCCCCGTCTTGAGGCTCGGGACAATCACGATGCAGTGCGCATTTTCGAGCATCTCCTGCGGTATGCCCTTATCGGGCGCCGCCATGACGTCGGAGAACACCGCCGCAGACTCCTCCAACCGCTTCGCCGATTCTTTGTCCACGGCCAGGAGCGGAGCAACGGCCAGAGCAGCAATCATAATGAATTTCATAGTTTTTCTCTTTCTGTCGGAGGAAGCCCTGCGACACACTGACTAGTGCATGTGACACACCCTTGGCCGGCGCCTGTCGGTCGCTGTTAAGTGCAACGTTTCCAGTAAAACGGGGCAGCGCGAGCCGCCGGACGTTAACCGAGGGAGGTCGTGTGACCGGATATGGTCAAGTTTTCTTCTTTGAGCAGGTGACGTCAGGCAGCTTTTAGTGCGCGGATGGACCGCGTAATCAATAGTTGGGGTGCTGCACAAGGATGACCGGGGTTCGAGTGCCTTCGCTCCTAAACAAGGCAGCCTGGAATCCAGGAGGGCGCAGCGGCATGGCCGCACCCGGGACGAAATCGCACAACACGCACGAAGAGACGCGGGGCGCGGCCTCTCTCGCTGGCACAATTCGGAACGGTTCCTCCGAGACCCCGCGGATCCGCCACCCGGCGGTGTCTCATCGTCCGCCGATCTGCGCCTGCGATCGGGCGGGCGAATCGAGAACCTCGCGCACTTCGCGCGCCAGATCGGTTGGGCGGAATGGCTTTGGCAGGAAAGCCGAGGATCTCAGTCAACATGCTCCGATGGGTTGGCTCCCGGTGCGGCACCAGCACGAAGGCGAAGCCAGAACTGGGGACATAAGCGTCCCAGCACCACCACGCACACCGTAAGGAGCGTCGATAGAATCAGTCCCGCGGGGCCCCAGCGCCCATCCGAGCGCCCTGTCGTCATTCCAATTGCATGCCGTGGCTTTGAAGAGCGCCGCGTATTGCCTCACGGGGAACCGATTCATGCGTGTCCGGCGACTTACTTATAGCGCCCGCCTCCCCTGCATCACGCGAATCAGCACCGCTACGATCGCAAGCACCAGAAGTATGTGGATCAAGCCTGCCGCTGTGTAAGCGGTAGTCATGCCGAGGGCCCAGAGGACTAACAGAATTATTGCGATGGTGAAAAGCACGGGTTTGAAGCTCCTTATCTCGACAGGGAGTAACGCACGCTGCTGGCCGTCGAGCGTGGGCAGGGTTCTCAGAGCGTTTGCCACACTCTGAGAGCATGCCTTCGGCAGCGCATCGTCATGTGACCAAATACGGTCAATTACTCGGGATGGGATCAGTGAAGCGCCTCAGTTACGGCGGCGCCGCATCAAACGCCCTGTAATCTCGCGTGGCAATTGTCGGAATTCGCTCGACACGTATCAAAGATATCTTGTCATTTACTTTATAAAGAGTGTGAGGTGGTGTACGAAATGTAAGGTTGAGTGTCCCTGGAGGGAATTCGTGCGTAAAGAACTGCTGTTGATCATCCTGGCTGTAACACCGCTGGTTGCATTCGGGAACGTCGTTGCGCCAGACCTTGGCGCTGCGCTCCCTTTTGGTCTCCTCGGCGGGACCATCTCTAATACGGGTACTTCGCTGGTGACCGGCGACGTGGGAGCGGTTACGACCATTACCGGCTTTCCTCCTGGCACCGCAACGGGTACCGTCTATCCTGCGCCGAGTGATCCAACGGTATCGGCAGCGTATTCCGACTTTCTAACCGCCTTTAGTCTGGCTTACAGCGACATCTCCACTCCGACCACGCAGCTGGTCACGGATCTGACCACAGACCGCACTTTCCGTGGGGATAACGTGTTTTACTTTCTGCTCACCGACGTCGTCAGCACGGCTAACATCAACTTGTCCTTTGATGCCCAAAACGACAGCAATGCCGTATTTATCATCAAAATTGCCCGGGATCTGACGATCAACGGCCCGTTGACATTCGATCTGCAGCGCGGAGCGCGGGCGGATCATATCTATTGGGTCGTGGGCCGGTCGGCTACGATCAGTTCGGGCGGGGGCGCGGTCGACTTCGATGGAAACATCCTGGCGGGAAGCACTTTCACCATGTCGGCCAATCCTGGCGGCAGTGGGGTTTTGGCGGGCACCATCGACGGCTGCGTATTTGCGCAAAACGCGAACACGCTCGCCGGCAGGACGAATGTGGGCGGCTGCGTGAACGCCGGCAGCGCGGTTCCAGAGCCCGACTCCGCGACCCTCGTGGCATGTGCATGCTTTCTGGGCCTTGCCCTCAGGCACGCTAAACGCCGTAAGCAGTTCGCCACCTCGGGGCGGACATCCGCTATTTAAGTAATAAGCGCAGACCAACTCAAATAGACCTCCCCAGAGAGGTTCGTTTTCACGCCACTCAAATTCATCGCGCGAGCGGCCTCTGTTTACGCAGCGCCATAGTCCTGATTATTCGCCATCGGTACGGCGTGCGTGTAACTTCAGAACCGAATTAGAACGCACGCAGCATCTTATCGCACGAATCAGCACAGCTACGATCGCTGGCACCGAAGGCTGGCATTGGAGACCATCCCGACCCAATTGGTGCTCATGCAGTGTGCCAGGAGCCTACTGAAGTGGCGAGAGCATGTGTTTGAAGCCTCCTTATCTCGACCGGCAGTGACGCATCGCCTGCTGTCCGGTCGACGGGGTTCTTAGTGCGTTTGCTTACATGCGTACCCTGGCGGGCGCTTCGGTATGTGACCAAATGCGGTCAAAGTTTAAGTAACTAGTACTGGGGGTGGTATTATCAAATACGGCCAGTCTTGCCTTCCGACAGGTTTCCGCGACACGCCGCTGTGCTCGCCGGCCGCGTGGGGTTTCCCCGCATCGGCGGCCTTTGGAGAAAAGTGCATGCCCTCGGCGGCCTCACAGCAACAAACCACATGGCTCATTGAGAACGGCCCTAGAGAACTCGAAGCCCTGTTGCGCGCGATTGTCTATCATCCCTCGACGCCCATTCTGCTCGCCGACAATGATCGCCACTCTCTGGATGCAAGCTCTGGAGCGGGAAAGCTGCTCGGTCTGCCTCGTGAAGAGATCATAGGCCGCAGCTTGGACGATTTCGCCGACCCGGCCTTTCGACCCCAGATGTCCGAACTCTGGCAGGCCTTTTTGGAACGGGGGAAGCAGGAGGGCACGCTTAGCCTGGTCGGTCCCGATGGCAAATCGCGCCAGGTGGGGTACACGGTAAAAGGCAATGTCTTGCCGGTGCGCCACCTCCTGCTGCTCCACGACAAGCACGGCGACGCCCAATCCTCGCGTGGAGAGATTCCCACCTGGGTGCAGGATTATGCCATATTTCTTTTGAACGTCGACGGCACCGTGGTCGCGTGGTATTCGGGCGCCGAACGCATTTATGGTTACGCAGCCTCCGAGGTGCTCAACCAACATATTTCGGTGCTCTACCCCGCCGATGAAGCGCAACGCTCCTACGTCACCGAGGAATTGAACCGGTCCATTGCCGAGGGCCACTTCGGTAACGAAGGCTGGTGCATGCGACAGGACGGGGACCGATTCTGGGGCAATGTTGTCACCGTCGCACTGAGGGACGGTAACGGGAAGTTGCAGGGCTTCGCCAGAGTAGTGCGCGATTTTAGCGAGCGCCGCGAGCGTGATGAAAGACTGCGCGCCAAGCGATCGCGCCTCCGTCCCATATCTACGGACACCTTGATTGCCGGTATCGTCTCCGGGGAGTTCGACCGCATTCCTGAGGCCAATGATGCGTTCCTCGAACTGGTCGGCTACACCCGCGAAGACCTCTTGGCAGGCCGCTTACAGTGGTCTGACCTCACCCCACCGGAATATTTTGCGCTCGACGAACTGGCACACGAAGAAGGCTTGAGATTCGGCGCCTGCACGCCATTTGAAAAGGAATTGATCCGCAAGGACGGGTCCCGCGTTCAAGTCCTGGTGGCAAGCGCGGTTTTGAAACTCTCGCCCTTTCGCTGGATCACCTTCGTTCAGGAACTGAGCGCGTTTGACCGGCAACTGGCCGGGGAAGAGACGGGTGAGTCCGAGGACGAAGTAGTCGTACTGAAGAACGACTTCGTGGAAATCGTCGGGCGCAGCGCGGCGATGAACCGGGTCCTCGGTCAGATCGAACTGGTCTCTCCAACCAATGCCACAGTATTGATCCTCGGCGAAACCGGCACCGGCAAGGAACTGGTGGCGCGCGCCGTACACCAGATGAGTCCCCGCCGCGACCGTCCTTTTGTCACCTTGAACTGTGCCGCGATTCCCACCGGCCTGCTGGAAAGCGAGTTGTTCGGCTACGAGCGGGGAGCCTTCACGGGAGCCTTGTCGCAAAAGATCGGGCGCTTTGAAATGGCGAATCGCGGAACCCTGTTTCTGGACGAGGTGGGGGATATTCCGCTGGACCTGCAACCGAAGTTGCTCCGCGCGTTACAGGAGAAAGCGTTTGAGAGGTTGGGTGGGACGAAGACGATTCCGATCGACGTCCGGCTGGTAGCTGCCACCAATCGCAACCTGACTCAGATGATGGGAGACAAGCTTTTCAGAAGCGATCTCTACTACCGCCTGAAAGTTTTCCCGATTACAACTTCCCCGTTACGCGATCACCCCGAGGACATCCCGACACTCGCCCGGCACTTCGTGCAAAAGTACGCCCGGGAGATGGGCAAACAGATCGATACGATTCCGACCGATGCGCTTCAGGCACTGGTGAAGTGGTCCTGGCCGGGAAATGTGCGTGAACTGGAAAATTTCATTGAACGCGCGGTGATCCTGACGCAGGGTTCCAGCCTACGGGCCCCGCTGGCCGAGATCCGGCCCGACGCAGCCGAGGCTCCTGGCGACAGCACTCTGGAGTTTGTGGAACGGGCGCACCTTCTCCGGATTCTCGGTGAAACTGGCTGGGTGGTCAGCAAGGCCGCCGCGCGGCTCGGCATGCCGCGAACCACCCTCAACGCCATGATGGCTAAGCTCGGCATCTCTCGCAAGGACGCCTGACCGCTTCCGGTCATCACTCTTGGTCCGAAGATGAGGACGAAGAGGAGCAGGATCGGTCCACTTTCGTCGAGTGCTGTTAAAATATGGTTCCGGATGTGAACGGAAGGCTTAGTCTCCGTGGCCGCTCGGGCGAGATAATTGGTGCAAAACAAAAGCTAACGTGAACGGCAACCATCCCATTCATCGTCGGCTGCTCGCCGAAGATCTTACCCGCCTGCGCCGCTCGGATGAGCACCGCCGCTACGCAGCCGCTCAGCGCCGGGGACGGATTGACCCGAACCCGCACCAGATCGACGCGGTCGTCTTTGCACTCCGCCGTATTCCCGAAGGCGGCTGCATCCTGGCGGATGAGGTAGGGCTCGGGAAGACCATCGAAGCCGGGCTCGTGATTGCGCAACTCCTGGCGGAAGGCATTCGGCGGGTGCTGCTGATTGTGCCCAAGTCTCTCCTGGGCCAGTGGCAAACGGAACTCTACACGCTCTTCGGCATCGAGGCCCGTGAAGGTCAGCAAGACCCCGATTCGTTCGAAGGCTCCGGCGTCTTCCTGGTCCACCGGGAACTCGCGGGCGGCTCCAAAGGCGCTTCCATTCTCAAGACCGTCGATCCCTTCGAGCTCATTGTCGTCGATGAGGCTCACGAAATCTTCGCCGGTGTCTACAAGCGCTTCGACAAGGAGGGCACCTACAACGACGAGTCCCGCCAGGCGGTCACCGCCGGCCGGGTCCGGGAATTGGTGAAGCGTGGAGGCACTCCGGTCCTGCTTCTGACCGCCACCCCGATTCAGAACTCGTTAGCCGAACTGTGGGGGCTGGTGCAATACGTTGAGCCCACCGGAACCCTGCTCGGGAAACTGCCGACCTTCCGCGAGCTGTTTTGCGATGGCTCCGATCGCACCGTGCTGCCGGAGCAGATTCAGGAACTGCGCAGGCGTCTCACGGTGGTCATGCAGCGCACCCTGCGCCGTCAGGCCCAGGAGTTTCTGGAGGTGCCGTTCGTGGAGCGGCAAACCCGCCTCATCGAGTATTCGATGAGCCCACAGGAGAAGTCGCTCTACGACGACGTCACCAGATGGCTGATGAAGCCCGATCTCTGTGCGTTCAGGGGCAGTCAACGGCTCTTACTCATCGGCTTTCACCGTCGCATGGCGTCCTCCCTCGCCGCGCTGGCCGCGAGTTTGGAAAAGGTGGCGCTTCGATTGAGGGCGCAGTTGACCCGGGTGCAACGCTCGGAGTCCTTCGAGCGCTTACTCGTCGAAGACTTCTTCCACGACCTTGAAGAGGATGCCGCGGAGTTCGATACCACAGCTCTCGCCGAGTCCGAAGTCCCGCCTGAACCGCCGGCGGAATCTTCGCCGGATATCGAGCGCGTGCGCGCGGAGCTCGAACAGGTCGAACAGTTCGCCACACGGAGCGCCGCCCTACCCCACGACAGCAAAGCCCGCTGCCTGTTGGACGCCCTGCGCGTAGTAAGTGAGCGTGGCGTCAGCGGGCAGGGCACTGGACGCGCCATCATTTTCACCGAGTCGCTCACCACCCAGGCCTATCTGCGCGATCTGCTGTTGGAGAGCGGCTATAGCCCTGAGGAGATCACTCTGTTTCGCGGCGACAACGAGACGCCCGAAGCGCACCGGGCGCTCGACCATTGGGAGAAGGAAGTCGCTCCATCGTTACCTCCCGGCAACCGGCCCAGCCGCGAAGTGGCCCTCCGGCTGGCGTTGGTTCACGAGTTCCGGGAGAGCTCCAAGGTCTTCATCTCCACCGAGGCAGGCGCCAAGGGACTGAACCTTCAGTTTTGCGACACACTGATTAATTACGATTTGCCTTGGAATCCGCAGCGGATCGAGCAGCGTATCGGCCGCATCCATCGTTACGGACAGCGCCGGGGCGTGACCGTGATCAGTTTCCTGGCGCGTGGGAACGAAGCGCAGCGTCTCACCTTCGAAATCCTGAGCCAAAAGCTCGACCTCTTCGGCAAGGTGCTGGACAACTCCGACGCCATCCTGCATGTGCCGGCGAGCAACTCCCCGCAATCGCTCATCTCCGGCATCGCCGTGGATTTCGAGGCGCAGCTCCGCCGCATCTACGACCAGGCCCGTTCGGTTGAGGATGTCGCCCATGAACTGCAAGGTCTAAGAACTAAAATCGAGGCCAAGCGGGACGAGTTCAATGCGGAACAGTCGCGCGCCGCGGAGCTTGTGGAAGAACGCCTGGACGACACTTTGCGCGCCGTGTTCCGTAAGTACGAGCATGAATTGCCGGGTGAGCTCGCCGGGCTCGACGCCGATATCGAACACATCGTTGCCGGCTTTCTCACCGCGATCGGCGCACCGTTTGAGCGCTTGGAAATGCCCGGCCGCGTGGTGCTTCATATCGCCCCCGCAGAGCAGTTGCCGCAAGCGTACCGGCAGGGCGGAGACGTAATGATCGGCGATGCCAGAGACCTGCGTGACGGCGATATTCTTCACAACGCGCATCCCCTGGTCCAAGCCGCGATCGACGAAGCGCGCCGCGCTTGCAGCAAGCCGCGCAAGGTTCGCTTCGGCGGCGGCGATACACCCCTACCGGAGTCCCTGGCGAGCTTGAAGGGTCGCCGCGGGCATTTGGTGGTGACGAAAATAGCGTACCGCGGCATCGAATCGGTCGATCAGCTGGTGACCACTGCGTTGCTCGACGGCTGCACTGAACCGCTCGATTCCCAAACCGTGGAGACCCTGCTTTCGCTGGTGGTCTCGGATCAAGACGCGTCCGGCCCCTATGCACCTCCCCCCGCTCTCGAAGCGGCTGTGGACGAGGCGGTCTTCGAGAACCAGGCCGCCGTCGCGGTCAGCGATCGGGAGCGCTTCGAGCGCATGCTGTGGCAGCTCGATCGTTATATCGAGGACCAGGCCCTGCTGGTTCGCCGCAAGCAATCCGCCATTGCAGAGAAGATCGAAGAAGCCGAGCGCCGCAGGGATCGCGCACTCACCGCCGCGGTGCGTGCCAATGAAGAGCAGGCCATCATGGCCTACCGGCATCAGATCAACCACCTGCAGGACCGCATCACGAAGCTCGAAAGCGGCGACGATCCGGACTATCAGTTGTGGCGCAATCGTCTGCATGAACGTCGCTTCCGCAGACCCGAGGTGTATCGCGTTCTCGAGGTGGAGTTCGACATTGAAGGCGAGGCCGCGCCGTCGTGCTGACCATCCTTCACACTGCCGATCTGCATTTGGGCTACATTTCCCGGCAGTTCGATGCGGAGACCGCCAGGAAGCTTGCCCGCGCGCGGTTGGGGGCTGTAGACACCATTCTCGGTTTGGCGCAGCAGTACAATGTGCGCGCGGTTGTGTGCGCCGGAGACATCTTCGATTCCGCACAACCAGAGCAGGATTGGTGGCGTGGTTTGGCCGCGGCCTTCACCCGCAACAGCGGCTGGAATTGCCCTGTGATCCTGTTGCCCGGCAATCACGACCCTCTGATTCGCGAGTCCGTGTATGAGCGCGGCCACGCGTTTCGACGCACGCTGCCGCCCTGGGTTCACGTGGTCGACCGCGACGATTTCGAGCTTGAGCTTGGACCCGATGCCGTGCTCTACGCGAAGCCGTGCCGCTCCACTGCCGGCGCCGATGATCCCGCGCTTGCTCTGCCCGACCGGATTGCGGGAGACGAGCGCGTTCGCATCGGAGTGGTGCATGGCTCCGCCTTCGATCTTCCCGGCTGTCAAACCAATTTCCCGATCGCCCGCGATGCCACACAGCAACGGAGCTTGGATTATCTCGCCATCGGCGATTGGCACGGCTTCCGGGTGATCCCTGAAGATTCGATTGCCCCGATGGTCTATCCCGGCGCGCCAGAGCCTACGAATTTCAGGGAACATGGCGCGGGTCACGTGGCGATCGTGCACTTCCGCGGCCGCGGTATCGCCCCCAGGATCAGAAAAGAACGGGTCGCTCGCTGGACCTGGCGTGACGAAACGGTCAACAACATCGTCGCCTTGCGTAAGCTCGCCACGGAGGATCTCGCTACCACCATCCTGAGGCTGCATCTGGACATGACGGCCTCAATCGGAGAGAACGAGGAAATCACCGGCATCCTGCGCTCCCTGGCCGGCACCCTGGCGTCGCACGGCCGTGCCGCCGCCCTCATCGAGGACCGTAGCAAGCTCCGCGTCGAAGCCAGTCTGGCGGAATCCAATTTCGACGATGCGCCCGACACGGTTCGCGAGGTTGCGGCGGCACTCAAGGATCAATCCGCTGGGTGCGAAAAATCCCGTCGCGCGCTGGTGGCCCTCTACCGCATGTGGAAAGAGGTGCGATAGGGTGCGCCTGCTCTCTCTCGAGGTCGAGCACTTTCGCGCCATTCAATCGGCCAAGATCTCTTTTGGGCCGGGACTGAATGTCGTCCATGGGCCGAACGATCGCGGGAAATCGACCCTGACCGAGGCGATTCGCGCCGTGTTGCTCGTCGCCCCCGGCTCTGCCGAAGCTCGTTCCTTCGCCACATGGGGTGCGGCCCCGGGACAGTTTCCGAAGGTTGCGATCACCTTCGAATGCGACGGCGCCACCTGGAGGCTGGAGAAGATCTTCGCCCCGGGGAGCAGGGCGAAGGCCAGTCTCGAGAAATCGACCGACGGCGGCACCCGCTACCAACCGCATGCGCAGGGCCGCGATGTGGAGGGCAAACTCCGCGAATTGCTGCGGTGGGGACTGGCGGCGCCGGGAGGCCGTGGCGTCAGCCAGCGTACGGAGACCTTTCTCACCACTGCCCTGCTGGGAAAACAGGGCGAGGTCAGCGCGATCTTTGAGGCGAGCTTCAAGAGCGACCAAAATGAGAGCGGAAGAACGCTGGTCACGAATGCTCTTGATGCGCTCGGCCAGGATCCCCTGGTCACGAAATTGTTGAAGCGGCTCATAGAGCGTACCGACAAAGTCTATCGAGCAGATGGAGGATTGAAACGCTCGGCAGATTCGCCCATTGTCCAGGCGCAGGCTGAATTGAGGGAGCGCGAAGACCGCGTTCGCGCGCTTGAGGAAGCGGCGCGGAAAGGCGCTGAGATCGAGGCTCAGATCATTCACCTGTTGCAGGCGCGTGAGAACGCGCTGGAATTGCGCGACCAGGCGCACGCCCATCTTGAGCAGCTTCGGATCCACCAGGCATCGGCCGTCAAAAGGGAACAGCTCGATCGCGAGGTCGCCCAGCATCTCCGCGAATCTGAGCGCACCACCGCGGGCATAAACGCGATCGAGGCGGCGCGCGCGGAGTGTTTAGCCGCACAAGCGGACCTGGCCCTCGCGGAGGAACAACATATACGCGCAGTCAATGCTGCGAAAGTTGCCGACGATGAGGCGCTGGCGGCCCGGGAGAGACTCGCCCGCGCGCGTTCGCTGCACCAGTCGTCGCACGAACTTGCGGCCAGCGCGCGCGACGCTCGCATGTCGGACCTCCGCGTCCAAATGGAGAAGACCACGGCGCGGAAGACTGCCGCGCACGCCGCGTTAGCTGCCGCAGCGGAGTGGAAGTCGCTTGAATCCCAACTCGCGGCCGCGGCGACGACGCTTGACCAGGCGGAGCAGGATGTTGCCCGTTCCTCGGCGCAACTGAATCTCGCGATCGTGTGGCAGGAAATGCAGGAAGCCCGCGTCCTCACGGGTGCCGTTACATCGGCCTTATCGGAACACGACGTACTGACCGGGCGTGAACTGGCGGCTGCAACGACAGTCGCCGAGGCCGAGGCCGCTCTGAAGGCGGCGAACGCGGCGTTCGAAAGTGCCCGCGAACTGGACCAACAGGCGCGAAGTGCCGGCGATGAGCGCACCATGAAGCTCCGCCTGCTGGACACTCGAATCCTGCACTCTGAGGCCGCGGTTCGCGATCAACGCCAAGAGGTGGAGCGCGCCAGGACTGCCCTGCTGCAAGTTGGTCTATCGGAGAAGGCCCAAGCAGCCGCCGCTGCCGCCGATACAATCGCGGCCGAAATTGATGCGAGCCTCGCGCGCAATGCTACCGAGATCGCTCAGTGTGAGGAAGAATTACGCCTGCTCGCCGCGCTTGCGCTGGAAGTGCGCCGGCGTACGCTCGCCTCGCAGGTGGACGAGTTGAGCGCACAAGAAAGCCAGGCCCGCGAATCGCGCCGGCGTGCCGTCGAAATGCGAGATCGCGCCACCCGCCTGGAGGCAGAGGCAGCGGGCGTTCGCTTCCCCTCCGCGCCGCAGCTTGCTTCGCTACAAGCACTGCAAGCCGCCATCCAGAGCCGCAAGTCGGCTGGCCCTGGCGCGCCTTCGCGGGCCACAGCGCTTCCGCTCTTGGCCGGCGTCGTTGCGGCCGCCGTGGGTTTCGCCGCCGCACGGTTTGCAGTCTCGGCCGGCCTTGCCGTCTCTGTCACCGCCGCGCTCCTCCTCGGCGTTGCAGTGGGAGTGATCGTCGCTCTCCGCAACGCCCGCCGGCAACGGAGCAGCGACGAAGCATCCTGGGGAATTGAGACCGCTAAGCTGGAGTCCCAATTAGACGCGGAGACTGCCGCCGTACTGCGGGAAGCCGGGGTTGCCGCGTTAGAGCAGGTTGAACTGCGACGCCAGCAATGCGAGGAGCTTCGCACGGAGGCCGAGCGGTCTCGTCAGGAAGCCGCCGGGCTCGACCGTCAGGCCGATTCGATGTTGAACAGTTCCGCGGGCCTTTCGTCCCTGCGGCGGGATTTAGCAACGGTGGTCGAACAACTGGCGCTCCACGCTGACGGGGCGCTGGCATCGCAGGCGGATCCCCTGACTTCCAGCCAGGAAGATTTCCGCGACAAGAACCTGCGGGCGCGGGAGAGGCTGGAAGCCGCTCGTCTCACCCGCAGTAATTTGCAGACCCAACAGGTTCGTCAGGTGGTGGTTTGTGCGTCGGCGCGAGCCCAGGCGGACAACGCGCTCGCGGATCTGAATAAATCTCTTCGCCCGGGCGTCGATCCGCGTGCCGCTGTCGTCGAGGCCGAGTCCCGACTGCGCGAGGCCGAAGCGCAGTTAGAGTCGCTGCGCCAGGAAAGTAAGCTACTGAAAGATCCCCTGCTCGCGCCCGCGGCTGAGGTGTCTGAGACCGCTGTGTCGGATGCCAGGAATCAGGTCGCCGCGGCCGGGCTTGAATGGGAAGATAGGCGGCGCGAACGTCAGTTGGCGGCTGACCACCTGGCGCACGCCAGCGCCCGCTTGGATCTGGCGCGCGGCGCTGCGGAAGCGATCGGTCTTGAGGATATCGAACTGCGATTGACCGCGGCGCAGGCTGCAGCGGATCCCGCAAACGACCCTTCCGACCGGGCGTCGGCCAGCGCCCGGCACGAGCAGGCGAAGCAGCGGCTGTCCAATGCCTCCGCGGCCGTTGATTTGTTGTCCGCGCGGCTTCCCGCGGCGCGCCATAAAGCGGAGATGCTGGCCCCGGCTTTCCCGTTGGGCGCCACTACGGAATTGGAAAGCGCTGAGCAGGAAGAGCGCCGGATCCATGCTGCCCTGTCGGCTGCGGAGGGTGAAGGGGCAGCGCCAAATAGCGATACGGCGGAGGAACTGCGGGATGCCGAACTGGGCGCCGCACGAGCCGGGCAGGAATTGACCGGCACCAGAACCTTGGCCGTGGCAGCGACTGCCAGGCGCGACGAATTGAGAGCGAGAGCGGAGCGCGCGCGAGGCGATCTCGAAGCCTCCGGGCGGCAGCTGTTGGGGATGGATGTCGAGGCAGCAGAACACGCCCTCGCGAAGGCTCGCCAGGCGCTCGCGGACCTGCCTCCGGCACCCGAGGTGACGGCGGACCAGCTCCTGCACGCCGGGCAGGCGCTTGAGAACAGCGAGGCGGAACTCAAGGCGTGCGAAGGTAGCCTCAACGAAGTGCGCGGCAAGCTCGATCTGGTCGGTGGACAAGTGGGGATCGAGCGGCTGGAAGAGGAGCGCGAGGCTGTTCAACGAGCCAGGGAGCATGCCGAAGATCTGGAGTTGGATTACGCGGCCACCCGGCACATGCGGGAGCTATTGGAGGCAGCGGAGGCGAGGCGTTCCTCGCATCTGGGGCGCTCCCTGGCCGCTCCGGTGACAGAACGCTTCCGGGCCATGGCCGGCGATCTATACGCCCACGTGAGTCTCGATCCCGATCTGCGCATGGAAGGCTTCGATGCCATCGGCGGACAGCACAGCGTTGAAGAACTTTCGGTCGGCACACGAGAGCAGCTTGCCACCATCATTCGACTCGCCATTGCCGCGCAACTCAAGACCGCCGTGCTGCTGGACGACCAACTGGTTCACAGCGACACGGGACGCATCGAGTGGTTCCGCAGGCAGGTGCGTAACAGCGTGCGCGATCACGATCACCAAGTCATCGTCATGACGTGCCGGCTATCCGATTATTCGGTCGACGACGAAGTCCTGGGAGCCGGAGAGTCTCTCACGCTGGTCAACATTCTCGATGTCGTTCAGAGAGTAAAGGCTGACGGTTATCGCTGAGGCTTGAGCTACTCGCCCAATGGGTGACGGTTCGGCCTGGCTTGCAGTGCGGCGGCAACAGCCTGCTGACGCCATGGTCATTCGTGGCGCATTGCGTATCCAGCACCCTGCTTGATGCGTACCGGGAAGCATCGAAGTTGGACGGTCGGAGTAAGCGAAACTGAAGGGGACGCAGGGTCTACGCATTCTGTGGAAACTGCGTAGATGACGTTTTTGCGCTGTCTGTAGGAACAGAATCATGTCAGAATGTGAGTGATGCCACAGAAATTTACGAACGAGATCATCGACGCTGCCATTGAGGGATTTGAAGGGCAGAAGCGCCGGATTGACGAACAGATTTCCGAGCTGCGGTCGATGCGCACGCGCTCGACCGAACCGGCTGCGCCAGAAGTCCCACGTCCACGCCGGAAGATGAGCGCGTCGGGACGCAAGGCAATTGCCGCGGCCCAACGCAAGCGGTGGGCTGCCAAAAAGGGTGGCGAAAGCGTTCCCCCAAAGAAAGCCGTGACGCCGAAGCGGAAGCTCAGCGCCGCCGGTCGAGCCAACATCGTGGCGGCGCTCAAGACACGCTGGGCGGCGAAAAAAGCAGCGGCGAAGAAGTAGTCTGTTATCCGAGGGCTCATGATCCAGCGCAAGCGGGATCAGTGCAGGGATAGTACCAGGGCGGTGAGAGTTCCAGTACGTGCAACCGCTTTCTCCCCCTATGAATTTGGGAGCGGATAGGTGCATAATCGCCGATATGAACCCCGGAACCGATTCCACTCTTGCCTCGCTTTTCGCGCACATCCGCATGTGGCTCGACCAGCGGACAAAGCGGCGCCAATCGTTGCGAATTGGCCGGCTGAGAACGCGGGCTGCTCTCAGGATCAGTTGACCAGCTAAACCGTCACCCCCTCCCCGCAATCCTGGCAGACGCAAGCGCCCCCCTGCGAAAGCCCTCGATCACATTTCCAACTGGCGATGCCGATGTCGGCGGCCCCTCAAATGGGCGCTCTGCTTGCACAGAGGGGATTTTTCATCTTAGCCTTCATCGGAGGCGGACGCCTTGCACCTGTGCAGGCGCACGTGGCCATCGAACGCCGCTTTGGACCGTGTTAAAGGTACCAAGGGAGCTGCCAGTAGAAAAGCCAATCCGCCGAGCGGGCCGGCGGTACAATTGAAGCTAAGGGCTGCTGTTCAGCGAAGGATTCGTCCGAGTTGCGGCATGCCCAATCCCGCCTCGCGGGCCAAAAGGCTAATTCCCAGCCTACGCGGCGAAGCACCTCACAGCTTTCAACAGGCATGGACATCGCGGCCTCTTCACCACCCGCGCCGTGATGCCGCCTTGGGAAATCAGGAGTCCTTACAGAATGGCCATCGATACGAATCCGCTCACCGAAGTCTTGCATTCGGAGAATCACAGCAAGCTCTCCGCAGAACAGATTGCGAAGGCTTTGGCGCGCCACAACAAGAATCATTCCGCGGCGAAGGCCGAGAACATTGCCGCCAAGGCGAACAAGGGTAAGAAGTAGCAGTTAGAGAATTGCCGGCAGGAAGGGATCGAGTCGTCACGGCTCGATCCCGAGCCGCTGTGCGTTTTGCCAGTGAATCCCGCCAATAACCTGAGCTGGCGCCCTAACCGCGTGACGCCATCGCCATTACGCGCCGGGACTTGCTGCCTTCGCGCCTTCGCGCAAAGCGGTAATACGATTCTGCAACGTCCGCAGACTGATCCCCAACATCTCGGAAGCGAGCTTTCGGTTGCCCTTCACGTGTTCGAGTGTGAGTTTGATGTAGGCTGCCTCGAGACCGCTCAAGCGCTGGCCGGGGCGCAGGAAGTTCAGGCTGGCATCGTCCGGTGACGGTTTATTACTGCGGCCGGATCCCGCGCCGAACGTCGGCGAAGGGAGATCTGTCAGCCGGATCAATCCCGTGCCGGTGACGATGGCCGCGCGCTCCAGGAAATTGCGCAGTTCCCGGACGTTGCCGGGCCAGTCATAGCCCTGGATCAGGTCCAGCACCTCGCCTTCGAGTCCGGAGACGCGCGTGCCGTGCTTCGTGTTGAGATTTTGAAGCATCACCTCCGCGATCAGCGGAATATCTTCTTTCCGTTCGCGCAGCGGGGGAACCACGATCTGGAACACGCTCAACCGGTAATACAGTTCCTCCCGTACATGCGTTGCCAGGTCCTGGCTGGTAGCGGCCAGCACGCGCGCGTCGACCGCGATTTCGTGCTTGCCACCAAGGCGCCGCACGCGCAAGTCCTCCAGAACCCGCAGGAGCTTAGGTTGCGTAGACTGGGGCATCTCGCCAATCTCGTCGAGAAACAACGTGCCACCCTGGGCCTGCTCGAAGCAGCCGGCTGAACGTTCCATGGCCCCGGTAAAGGCACCCTTCTCGTGGCCAAACAACTCGCTCTCAATCAGCGCCTCGGGTAAGGCGGCCGCATTGATGGCGACGAAGGGTTTGCTGGCGCGTGGGCTTTGATTGTGGAGTTCCCTCGCGACCAGCTCCTTGCCGGTACCGCTCTCTCCGCAGATCAATACCGCCGCGGACGTAGGCGCCACCTGGCGGATCAGCGAGAAGATCTTCAGCATCGGCGCGGACTTGCCCACCAGGTCGCCCACCACCCCGCGGCGGCTCAGGTCGCGCTGCAGTTCGTCCGCCTTCTTCAGGCTTCTCGTATATGCGATGGCGCGTTCCACAAGGGCCTTGAACGCGCGCGGTTCCACCGGTTTTTCGAGGAACCAAAACGCCTTGAGGTCATGAACGGCGGACATGGCCTTTTCGATACTGCCGAAACCGGTGAGGGCGATCGCCGGCGTCAGATCGCCGCGTTCCTTCAAGTGGCGCAGCAACTCGAAGCCATCCATGCGCGGCATGACTAAATCCGCGACAATCACGTCGGCGCTAAAGGTGGCGAGCCGCTCCAGCGCTTCCTGCCCGTCGCCGGCGAACTTGATCTCGAAGCCGCTATCGGCCAACATCGCCGCCAGAACAGTGCGTTGACGCGGTTCGTCATCTACGATGAGAACCCGGCCCGACAATGAATACCGCGCCATGTATTCTCTAATGTTATCAGGCAGCGCCCGCAGGGGCTCATTCATTCGGGGCGCGCCTGTCGGCGCAGTCGAGGCCGCGGGCGGCGCGAGCGCGATTACGCGACATCGCGAGGCTCATATTCATCGCTTCAACCCGCTCACAGATTCATTTTGTAACCGGATACGCGGCCCCACAAACCGAGCGCCTGCAGAACCCAGATCACCACGGCCACCACCACGACTACGTTCAAAATAGTCTTGATGCTGGACGCCATGGGAATGAAATTATTGATGAGCCACAATATAACGCCGACTACCACCAGCGCGACAACAATATTAATCAATGGCATTACTTACTCTCCT